>CAVVIQ010000012.1:0-562084 GCA_963748385.1 uncultured Pseudomonadota bacterium | reverse complement strand
TCCATTTCGTCGCTTCCAATGAGCGGACGTGATCGCTGTGACCGATTACGGCGGGGCTCTGACGGCGGGCGGTGGGGCGCGACACCATCGTCGGCGTGCAATTTCATCCCGAGAAGAGCCAGAATTTCGGCCTGCGGCTGATTTCCAATTTCCTGAGGTGGCGTCCGTGATCCTTTTTCCGGCAATCGATCTCAAGGGCGGGCAATGCGTCCGGCTGGTCCATGGCGACATGGCGCTCGCCACCGTTTTCAACGACGATCCGACCGCGCAGGCCCTGACTTTCGAACGTCAGGGCTTTGAATATCTGCATGTCGTCGATCTCGACGGGGCCTTCGCCGGCAAGCCGATGAACGCGCAAGCCGTCGAAAAGGTTCTGGCGGCCCTGTCGCGGGTGCCGGTCCAGCTCGGCGGCGGCATCCGCGACATGCGCACGATCGACGGCTGGCTGGGAAAGGGCGTTGCGCGTGTTATCATCGGCACGGCCGCCGTTCGCGACCCCGGCCTGGTGCGGGAGGCCGCGCGTCGCCATCCGGGCAAGATCGCCATCGGCGTCGACGCGCGCGACGGCCTGGTCGCCGTCGAGGGCTGGGCCGAAATCGTCCCAGCTGACCGCGGTCGAACTGGTAGGAGAATTCCAGGACGCCGGCGTCGCCGCCATCATTTATACCGACATCGCGCGCGACGGCGTTCTCAAAGGGCTGAACATCGAGGTCGATGCTCGCTTCTCGCTGAACAGTTCGTCCATTCCGGTGATCGCGTCCGGGGGGCTGGCCTCGATCGCCGACATCTGAGTGGCTGCTGGAGCCCGACTGCGCGCGTCTCGCCGGCGCCATCACCGGCCGCGCGCTTTATGACGGCCGGCTCGATCCTGAGCAGGCCCTGAAACTCATCGAAGTCGAAACGCGCCGCCTGAGGGAGGGTTTTCGTGCTCAAGGTCCGCGTCATTCCCTGCCTCGACGGAAGGACGCCGGGTGGTCAAGGGCGTCAATTCGTCAATCTACGCGGCGCCGGGAGCCGGTGCAGTGCGCCTAGCCTATGACGCCGCCGGGCCGACGAACTGTGCTTCTCGACATCACCGCCAGGCACGAGGAGCGCACGCTCCTGCTCGACGTCGTGCGGAGAACGGCGGCAGCCTGCTTCATGCCTCTGTCGTCGCGGCGGCGTGCGCACGGTCGACGACATCCGCAACCTGCTGCGCGCCGGGGCCGACAAGGTCTCGATCATGACCGCCGCCGTCCACGACCGCGATTTCGTACGGCGCGGGGGCGGAGAAATTCGGCAGCCAGTGCATCGTCGTCGCCATCGACGCCAAGACCGTCTCAGCCGGTCGCTGGGAGGTCTTCACCCATGGCGGGCGCCGGCCGACCGGCATTGACGCGGTCGAATATGCGAAGGAAGTCGTCGCTTTGGGCGCGGGCGGAATCCCCCGACCTCGATGATCGCGACGGCGCGAACTCGGGATTCGACATCGAATTGACGCGGACGGTCTCCGACGCTGTTTCGGTGCCGGTCATTGCTTCGGGCGGGGTCGGAACGCTCGAACATCTGGTCGAGGGCGTGCGCGACGGCGGCGCCAGCGCCGTTCTGGCGGCCTCGATCTTCCATTTCGGCGAATATTCGATCGGCGAGGCCAAGGCCTATATGGCGAAAGCCGGCTTGCCGATGCGGCTCGATCCGCCGGACGTTCAGGGCGCGGCCAAGCAATGACAGAAACCTTCACCCTTCACGATCTCGCGGCGCTGATCGACCAGCGCGCGCGTTCGACGGCTGACGAATCCGATACCAAGAGCCTTCTGGTTTCGGGGACCGGCAGGATCGCGAAAAAATTCGGCGAAGAGGCCGTCGAGGCCGTCATAGCGGCCGTCGAAAAGGATCGGAACGCCTTGACGCTGGAAGCCGCCGACGTTCTCTATCACCTATTGGTCTTGCTTCAAGACGGCGGCGTTTCGTTGCAGGATGTGATCGATGAACTGGCTCGGCGCACTCGCCAGTCGGGGCATCAGGAGAAAGCGTCCCGACAGAGCTAGGGACCCGGCGCATCCTGGAGGCGGCCTTTGAGTGAAAGCGTTGCCCGGAGCGGCGATGATCCGTTTTCCAGCGAACCCGCCGGCCCGAATTTTTCGCCTTATCGTCATTTCTCGCGGGACGAATGGGCCAAGCTGCGCGCCGACACGCCTTTGACGCTGACCATCGAGGATCTGAAGCGATTGCAGTCGCTCAACGATCCCATATCCCTTGAAGAAGTCATCGCCATCTACTTGCCCTTGTCCCGTTTGCTGGCTCTCTATGTCGCCGCGACACAAGGCCTGTTCAAGGCGACCCAGCGTTTTCTCGGGGCGGATGACGGCAAGGTGCCCTATATTATCGGCGTCGCGGGCTCCGTCGCCGTGGGCAAGTCAACCACGGCCCGCGTCCTCCAGGCCCTGCTGTCGCGCTGGCAGAACACGCCGAAGGTCAATCTTATCACGACCGACGGCTTTCTCCTGCCCAATGAGCAATTGGAGCGCCTGGACCTGATGGACCGCAAGGGCTTTCCCGAAAGCTACGACACCAACAAGCTTCTGCGCTTCCTGTCGGATGTCAAAGCCGGCCGGAGCCATGTCGAAGCGCCGGTTTATTCGCACCTGACCTATGACGTGGTGCCGGATCAGAAAGCCGGCGTCGATCGGCCGGACATATTGATCGTGGAAGGGGTGAACGTGCTCCTCCCCAGCCGTCTGCCGCGCGACGGCAAGGAAACGCCTTTTGTCTCGGATTTCTTCGATTTTTCGGTCTATCTCGACGCCGACGAAGACCTGCTGGAAACGTGGTATGTTTCCCGTTTCATGCGGCTGCGTTCGACCGCTTTCCGCGACCCCCGGTCCTATTTCAGGAAATATGCCGATCTCTCAGACGAGGAGGCGGAGGCGACCGCGCGCAGCATCTGGAAGCGCATCAACCTGCGCAACCTGCATGAAAACATTCTGCCGACGCGCGTTCGCGCCAGCCTGATCCTGACCAAGGACGCCAGCCACCGCATCGAAGCGGTCGCGCTGCGCAAATTATAACCCTATCCAACCGTCTGAAATAATGTCTTTTTCTCCAGAACGTCGAGCACACGCCGCAAGTCGGAACCGCGTTTGAGGATCAGCCCGGTCTGGGCGATCACCAAATAGGCGCCTTGTCTGCGCGCCGATTTGGGCTCCTTGACGATCCGGTAAAAGGCGGCCTCGCCGCTGCGCCGGAAGATCGAGAAGATCGCGCGCTGAGCCGAGAAATCGAGCGCATAATCCCGCCAGATCCCTCGGGCGACCATCCGCCCGTAAATATCGAAGACCGCCTGCAACTCGCCGCGGTCGAAGCCGACGACCTCGTCGGTAAGCCTGCCGGCGGGCGGCGGACGAAAGGGATGGAGGTTGGCTTCGGACGGAGTTTCGCTCAAGCGCGAACCTTTGCGCGGAAGAATTGCTCGATGATGATCCGTTTCTTCTCGAAGGGCAAGGCCGCGGCGAAATAGAACGGATCAGACGGCGGCGCGCGCCGCCGCGATGAAGGCGCGGATTTTCTCGACGCTCTTTACGCCCGGCGCCGCCTCGACGCCGGAGGACACGTCCACGCCGGGGGCTCCGGTCAGGCGGATCGCCGCGGCGACATTTTGCGGATCGAGCCCGCCCGAGAGCATCCAATCCTTCTTTGTGAGGCTCCGGGCGCCCTCCTGAAGCAGGGTCCAGTCGAAGCTCAGGCCATTGCCGCCGGGAAGCACGGCGCCCTTTGGCGGCCTGGCGTCGAACAGCAGGCGGTCGGCGACCGCCTCGTAAGCCGCGACGCGGGCAAAATCAGCCTGTTCCGCGATGCCGAGCGCCTTGAGGATCGGCAGCCCGAAGATCTTGCGCAACGAGGCGACCCGCTCGGGCGATTCCGCGCCATGAAGCTGCAGCCAGTCCGGCGCCAAGGCCTCGACGATTTCTGCGATCCGCGCATCGTCGGCGTCCACCACCAAAGCGACTTTTTCCGCCCGGCCGCGGACCTGTTCCGACAGGCGGCGCGCCCGGTCGAGGTCGATATGGCGCGGGCTCTTCTCGAAAAGGACGAAGCCGACCATGTCCGCGCCGCCGGACAAAGCGGCTTCAAGCGGCTCCGGGTGGTTCAGGCCGCAAATCTTGACGATGAGGGACATTCGCGTCAGGCGGCGTGCGTCGGGACGACGGCGGTGGACGCGCTCGGGGAAAGACGCAGTTCCGTGTTCTGCGCGCGCAGGGTCTGGTTCTCGTGACGCAGGCTTTCGATCTGGGCCTTGGACGCGCGCAGGGCCTTGCGATGCCGGCCCTGTCCGAGCCAGGTCGAGGCGCCGCCGAAAATGACGCCGAGCATGACCGCCGCGATCACCACCATGAACAAGGGCGCGGGGAACTGCGGCGACGGCAGATCGCCGCCGGTGACCGGATCGAAATGGAGAACGACGATCTGGCGGTTGGCCATGGAAAACGCCACCAGAATCAGGGCCAGGGGGGCGAGAACGAGAAGTTTCAGGAAGCTGCGCATGTTCCGCCCCATTGTCCGCCAGCCGCCGACCGGCGTTCTTTCAGAACTTTTCCTGCTCGTTGAGACGCTCGCGCAATTCCTTGCCTGTCTTGAAGAAGGGCACGAATTTCTCGCCGACATCGACCTGGGCGCCGGTGCGCGGATTGCGCCCGACGCGCGAATCGCGCTTCTTGACCGAAAAGGCGCCGAAACCGCGCAGCTCCACCCGATCGCCGCGCGACAAGGCCTCGGTCACCTCGTCGAGAATGGCGTTCACGATATTCTCGACATCGCGAAGATAGAGGTGCGGATTGCGGTCGGCGATGCGCTGAACGAGTTCTGATTTGATCACTGAAGTCGTCCCGGTTCCACGCGAAAACGCGCTTTCGATTTGCCTGTTAATTTTGCGGGTCAGCCTGCCAAATCGCCAGAAGGCCGTCAAGCGCCGAGGCGGCTTGAGCGTCGTCCGCTTTACGCGCCAGCTCCTCCGCCTGCGGATAGCCCATTGCCGCAAGGGCGCCGGCCGCCATGCTGAACAAGCCGAACCGGCTTGCGGCGCCGGGCTTCTTCCAATCCCGAACAGGCAGGTCCTTGGCGACGCCTTTTTCCTTTTCCAGCCAGGCTGTCGCCTCGCGCTCTCCGCCATAGGCGTCGATCAATTTCAAGGGCATGCCCTGATGGCCGGTGAAAACGCGGCCGTCGGAGACCGCCGCCAGCTCCGCGTCGGTCATGTTGCGGCGTTCCTTCACCTTCCTTTTGAACCAGTCGTAGGAGTTGAGAATGATGGAATTCATCGCCGCCCGGGCGGCGTCGCTGGTCGGTTCGAAGAAATTCGGGGCATCCTTCAGCGGCGAGGATTTGATCGATTCGACCTTCACCCCGACAGTGTCCAGCAGTTTGGAAAAATTGGGGATTTGCACCAGGACGCCGATCGACCCGACCAGAGCGTTGTCATCGGCGAAAATACGGTCGGCGCCGAGCGCGACGATATAGCCGCCCGAAGCCGCCATACTGTCCACCACCGCGACGACCGGCTTCTTTTTCGCGACGCGGCGCAAAGCGTCGTAAATCTGTTCCGATCCGGTCACGGTGCCGCCCGGGCTGGTGATATCGACGATCACGGCGCTGGCGCGGGATTCGCCGACATCCTTGATCAGCTTGAGCGTTTCGCTGTCGCCGGTGATCAGGCCCTTGATCTCGATCCGCGCGATATGGGGCGTGAGATGGGTCTCGGCGCCGCCAAGGCGGCCCGCCGCGACGACGATCGCGACGACGGTCGCCGCCAGGGCGAAAAGACGCCAGTAGGTGAGTTTGCGGCGCAATTGCCGCCGATCGAGAATGGTTTCAACAGGCGTGATCTGCGTCATGCGGGGCGCTCCGGTCGCTCCTGTTTAGGCCGACGCCTTCGAAAGCACAATGTCTATCGCGGCGCAAAGAAAAGCCCCGCGCGGAAAAATTTCGCGCGGGGCCAATGTGATGCCGCGAGAGGCTTACTTGGTCTCGCGGGCCTTGAGCGCGGCGCCGAGAATGTCGCCGAGCGAGGCGCCCGAGTTGGCCGAGCCGTACTGGGCGATGGCTTCCTTCTCCTCGGCCACTTCGAGCGCCTTGATCGAGACCGCCACCTTGCGCGCCTTGCGGTCGAACAGGGTGACGCGGGCGTCGACCTTCTCGCCGACGGCGAAACGGTCGGGCCGCTGGTCGGCGCGGTCGCGGGCGAGTTCGCTGCGCTTGATGAAGGCCTGAAGGTCGGTGCCGACGATCTTCACCTCGACGCCGCCGTCCTTGACTTCGAGCACTTCGCAGGTGACGACCGCGCCCTTCTTCAGCTCGCCGTCCTCGCCCGCCGAAGCGGTAACGAAGGGGTCGCCGCCAAGCTGCTTGACGCCGAGCGAGATGCGCTCCTTTTCGACATCGACGTCGAGGACGCGGGCGCGCACCATGTCGCCCTTCTTGTAATCCTCGATCGCCTGTTCGCCGGGGCGGTTCCAGTCGAGATCGGAGAGATGGACCATGCCGTCCACATCGCCGTCGAGGCCGATGAACAAGCCGAATTCGGTCTTGTTCTTGACCTCGCCCTCGACGTCGGAGCCGACGGGATGTTTCTCGGCGAAGGCGTCCCAGGGATTCTGCAGGGTCTGTTTGAGGCCCAGCGAAATGCGGCGCTTGGCGGAATTGACCTCCAGCACCTGCACGTCCACTTCCTGACTGGTCGAGACGATCTTGCCGGGATGGACGTTCTTCTTGGTCCAGGACATTTCCGAGACGTGGATCAGGCCTTCGATGCCCGGCTCCAGTTCGACGAAGGCGCCATAGTCGGTGATGTTGGTCACGCGGCCGTGGAAGCGGGCGTTGATCGGATATTTGGCCTCGATGCCCTGCCACGGATCGTCGAGCAGCTGCTTCATGCCCAGCGAAATGCGGTGGGTTTCGTGATTGATCTTGATGATCTTCACCTTCACCGTCTGGCCGATGTTGAGCACTTCGCTCGGATGGTTGACGCGCCGCCAGGCGATGTCGGTGACATGCAGCAGGCCGTCGATGCCGCCGAGGTCGACGAAGGCGCCGTAATCGGTGATGTTCTTCACCACGCCCTCGATCACCGCGCCCTCTTCGAGGTTGGCGACGATCTCGTGGCGCTGTTCGGCGCGGCTCTCTTCGAGCACGGTGCGGCGCGAGACGACGATATTGCCGCGGCGGCGGTCCATTTTCAGGATCTGGAAGGGCTGGGGCACGCCGAGCAGCGGCGTCACGTCGCGGATCGGACGGATATCGACCTGCGAGCGCGGCAGGAAGGCCACGGCGCCGTCGAGATCGACGGTGAAGCCGCCCTTGACCTGGTTGAAGATGACGCCTTCGACCTTCTCGCCGGCCTCGAAGGCCTTTTCGAGCTTGACCCAGCTCTCTTCGCGGCGGGCCTTGTCGCGCGAGATCACGGCTTCGCCGAGCGCGTTCTCGACACGTTCGAGATAGACTTCGACCTCGTCGCCGACGCCCGGGGCGCCGTCGCGGCCGTGGCCGGTGAATTCCTTGAGCGCGACCCGGCCTTCGGTCTTGAGGCCGATGTCGATGACCGCGACATCCTTTTCGATGGCGACGACGCGGCCCTTGACCACGGAGCCCTCGAAAGCTTCGTTTTCGCCATAGGATTCGGCGAGCAGAGCGGCAAAATCGTCACGCGATGGGTTCATACCCGCGTTGTTGGCAGAGGACATATTTTCTCCTGAAACGCCCGGTCGGGCGGCGCCGGTTGGGTTAGCGTTGCGTTGGCTCCTTGTCCGCCGGCGCGCATCTTGCTTCGATGCGCCTCACTCGAAAGTGTCCGGCGCGGGCCGGCGGTCGGGAGCGGGGTTTTCGCGTAAAATTCCGCGAAGGTTGTCGGCTAGCAGTTTTGCCCGCCGCTGGCAAGGCGTTCCAGGCCAGAAATTCCTCAAAAACCAGGGCGCCGTCGCGCGACGGCGCCCCCGAACCGTTCTTTCAAGCAGATCAGCGCTCGTAGATGATGCGGGCGCGGATCGTGCCGTCCAGCGCGCGGATTTCCTCGAGAGCCTGTTCGCAATTTTCGTGCGAGCCGTCGGCCTCGATCACCACATAGCCGACATCGCCGTCGGTTTGCAGAAATTCCGAGGCGATGTTCATGCCGCGTTTGGAGAAAATCTCGTTCAGCCTGCCCATCATGCCCGGCACGTTGCGGTGAACGTGCATGTAGCGCGTGCCCTGGGGACGCGGCGGCAGCTGGACTTCCGGGAAATTCACGGCGCCGAGCGTCGAGCCGATGTCGGAATAATCGATCAGCTTGCGTGCGACTTCCGCGCCGATGCGCTCCTGCGCCTCCTCGGTCGAGCCGCCGATATGGGGGGAGATGATGACATTGTCCATGCCCTGGAGCGCGGAGACGAATTTTTCCGCATTGCCCGCCGGCTCCTTGGGGAAAGTGTCCACCGCCGCGCCGCGCAGATGCTTGTCCTTGAGCGCGCGCGCCAGCGCTTCCACGTCCACCGTGGTGCCGCGGGCGTTATTGATGAAATAGGCGCCTTGCTTCATGGCGCGGAACTGCGCCTCGCCCATCATGTTCCTGGTCTGGGGCGTTTCCGGCACATGGAGGCTGACCACGTCGGACTGGGCCAGAAGCTCGTCGAGCGTCTTGCATGGCTCGGCGTTGCCGTGGCGCAGCTTGTCGACCACGTCGAAATAGATCACCCGCATGCCCATGGCTTCGGCGAGCGTGGACAATTGGGCGCCGATATTGCCGTAGCCGACGATCCCGAGCGTCTTGCCGCGCACTTCCATGCTGTCGGCGGCGCTTTTGTCCCAGCCGCCCTGATGGGCGTCGACCGAGCGCGGGAAAATGCGGCGCATCAGCATGACGATTTCGCCGATCGTCAGCTCCGCCACCGAGCGGGTGTTGGAGAACGGCGCATTGAAGACCGGGATGCCGCGGATGCGCGCGGCGGGCAGCGAGACCTGGTTGGTGCCGATGCAGAAGCAGCCGACCGCGATCAGCCGGTCGGCGGCCTCGAACACTTCTTCCCTGAGCTTGGTGCGCGAGCGGATGCCGACCATGTGCACGCCGTGCAGAGCCTCGCGCAGCTCCGCTCCGTCCAGCGCCTTGGTCAGACGGGTGACGTTCTCGTAGCCGGCCGCGCGGAAAAGCTCGACGGCGGTCTGATGAATGCCCTCCAACAACAAAATCTTGATCTTGTCTTTGGGCAGGGACAATTTTGCGGTCATCATTGGCTCCTGGGGCCGGCCGCGCGAAAGGTCAGAACGTCTTGACCTAGAACGTTTTGGCCTTCAGCGGAATCGGTTGCGCGGCGCCGTTCTCGTCGAGGATGGAGAAGCGATAGCGTCCGGTTTCATCGACGTCGACCTGATAGGACAGGCGGTCGATGACGCGGTTGTCGCGGTCGAAGGCGAGCACTTTCGGCCGCAACGAGGGGATTTCGTCGGCGTCGATATAGATCGAGCTGCAAATGATGATCTGGTCGCCCGGCTGGCAGGTGCGCGCCGCCGCGCCGTTGAGGATGCAGCAGCGCGAGCCGCGCTCGCCGAGAATGACGTAAGTCGAGATGCGCGCCCCGGAATTCTTGTTCCAAATCTCGACGAATTCGAGCGGCAGGATCCCCGCTTCCTCGCAATGGTCGGGATCGAGCGTGATCGAGCCGTGATAGTCGATATTGGCGTCCGTCACGTGGATTCCGTGCAACTTGGCGCCGACAACCTTTCGCATTGACCGTCCCTGAAGCTGATGGAGCCTCAACCTTGCCGCGCTCTTATACGTTTTCGCGCGGAATTGCCAGCACGCCCTTCGTCGGGCGTTCAATCGGGCTGAAAATCCAGCGCCGCCCCATTGATGCAATAACGTAGATAGGTGGGCGGCGGCCCGTCCTCGAAGACATGACCGAGATGGCCGCCGCACTGGCTGCAATGGACCTCGGTGCGGACCATGAAATGGCTGAGGTCGCGGCTGGTTTCGATCGCGCCGGGCAGCGGATCGAAAAAGCTCGGCCAGCCGGTGCCGCTCTCGAATTTCTCTTTTGCCCGGAACAGCTCCTGCCCGCAGCCGACGCAGCGGAATACGCCGGGACGCTTTTCGTGGTTGAGCGCGCAGGAGCCCGGACGCTCCGTGCCGTGGCCGCGCAGCACGTCATATTGCTCGGGCGTGAGCAGCGCGCGCCATTCCTCGTCGCTTCGCGTGACCTTGAAAACCTTCGAAGTCATGGGGGCCTCCCGACGGACAGGCTATAAATAGAGCGTTTTTGCGTCGCAACAAGTCACGCCGGCGACGGGCGCGTTGCCAGTGGCGAGGAAATCGGTCTAAACAGCCCTACGCCGTTGCGGGCCAGGTGGGGCCGGTAGCTCAATGGTTAGAGCCGGCCGCTCATAACGGTCTGGTTGGGGGTTCGAGTCCCTCCCGGCCCACCAACGATTTCCGCAATTTTCTGAAACACGACCCAATGAAATTCGGCCAGCTCTGAACAGCTCAGACGCGTTTCTCAAAACGACGGGGGCGCTTTCGGCGGAAAGCGGAAGACCGCGGGGGTCGCCGGCAAAGTCGGCGCGGCAACGTGCGCCGAACGTCTGGCGGCTCTGAGAGCGCCGTCCAGATTCGGCGATTAATGCGTACGATATCAATAAATTAATTCGGGTATAAAATTTTTCCGCGACCCTCTTGAAGCGGATTTTTGTCTTTCTAAATCGCTTGTCGTCGGGCGCTAAACGGCTTGACGCAACCGGCGCCGGCAAGCGTCCGGCGTTCTACAAATCCATGTTGCTCATTGGAGGATGTGGCTATGCGGAACATCGACTTTGACCCCTTCTGGCGGACGAGCATCGGCTTTGACCGGCTGTTGTCCATGATGGACGAGAGCCTCAGGTTCGAACCTGAGGATCGCTATCCCCCTTACGACATTGTTCGCATCGGTGAGGACAGCTACCGGGTGACGTTGGCGGTCGCCGGATTCACGCCGGAACAGATCGGCGTCACCCAGCATCAGAACGTGCTGACCGTTGTCGGACGCCCGTCGGAGAAGACCGAGCAGACCGAATATCTCTATCACGGCATCGCCGGGCGCGCCTTCGAGCGCCGTTTCAACCTCGCCGACTATGTCGAGGTCGAGAACGCGTCTTTCGAGAACGGACTTCTCCACATCGCCCTTGTGCGTCGCGTGCCAGAGGCGATGAAGCCCCGCTATATCGAGGTGGGCGTCAAAAAGGCGCCTGCCGAGGGCGAGAGCGTCAAGACCATCGATCATGTGAAGGCAGCCTGAAAAAGAGGCTGCGTAAGCCAAATGACGGCTCGGACAAAGGTCCCGGGCCGCCATGAACGTGACATGGAGCGATAGAAATGAACCAAAATTTTCGAAAAGCCACAGATCGAGACGGCGCTTGCCGCCGCGACGATGAGGGCGGCTTCGACGATCTGCTTCATCCGGCGCGGGCTTTCGCCCAGCCATCGGACGTCGTCGACGACCCCGACCTGACGCTCTACGAAAAGCGGGCGATCCTAGCGTCATGGGCTTCTGACTGCATGCGCCGCGGAGGCCAATCCTCTGCTGCGTCAGACCGGCGACGGGAGGACCGCAAGTTGGGACGACGTCATGGACGCGCTCAAGGAACTCGATCTCCAGGCGGTCCATTCGGCCACGATGCGATTCAAGCCCGAGTTGTTCTGGCAGCCGCGACGCGGTCTGCAACGAGGATCAGGAGGCAGATCGGATCGCGGGTCGCAGTGGGCGTGAGACACGGAGATGACGATGATCGCGAAAATCCTGACCATTGTCGCGCCACGCCAAGCTGGAAAGCCCGGGCGCCAGTCGGCCCCGGCCAACGACAACGACCCCAAGGGGCCGCCGCCCGCCGCGGCGGCCAGGATTCCACATTGCGCATTCGGAGAGAGGGCAGCCAGATGCAGCGCTATGATTTCGCGGTTGTGAAAGCCGACGAGACGGTCGCGGCGATGAAGTCTATCGCGCTTCCCGATTTGAAGGCGGCATGGTCGCATGTGTCCGAACTGGCCAAGGCGGTCGATGAACCGGGGACCCGCATTCGTGTGACCAACCCCGCCGGCGAGGTCGAGATTCTCGCCGGGGTGTCGATTGCTCGCGGCGAGTTTGCCCGCGCGCACATCGCTTAGCCTCAGGGAGCCATTGACGAGCGACTGGTCGCGCCGCGGTCATAACCGGACTGCGGCGGACGAGGCGGGCGACGTCGGAAATAGCGATTTCATCGTTTTGCGGGCGCGGGAGGGGTTTTTTTTCGCGGCGCGCCCGGAAAAATTCGGACGTGCGCCCAGCATAGAGCAAGTTGGCGCTTTGCGCAGACTGATTTCGCGGGCCGTCCCGAAGTCCAGTGTCGCACGCCCGCGATCAACTGAATTCGTAACGTCTTTCCGCGTTGCCGAGGAGGAACTTGTCATGACCGATGAGCCCAACAAAACCCCCGCGAAATCCGAGCCGTCCGAGCTGACGACCGCGTCGTCGCTGCAGCCTTTCAAGGTGCTGCGCAGGGAAATCGACCGCTTGTTCGAAGATTTCGACCGCGGATTCTGGCGATCCCCCTTCCGTTCGGCGTGGTCGCTGGAGCCGTTCTTCCGCGCCGAAGTCAAATGGCCGGCGGCCCCCAGCGCCGACGTCACCGAGACCGACAGCGAGTTCAAGGTGACCGCAGAACTGCCGGGCATGGATGATAAAAACGTTGAAGTGACCCTCAACGACAATATCCTCACCATCAAGGGCGAAAAGACCGAAGAAAAGGAGGAGAAAAAACCGAACTACCACGTCCAGGAGCGCCATTATGGCTCTTTCGAGCGCCGATTCCCGGTCCCGGAGAGCGTGGACGCCGCAAAGATCGAGGCCACATTCAAACAAGGCGTTTTGACCGTCGTTCTGCCCAAAACCGCCGAGGCGAAAAAGCCGGAGCAAAAGATCGAAGTCAAATCCGCCTGATTCCCGGGGCGCGCGGCGCGTCGATCAAAGCTCCGCGCCCTCCGTCGGAGCGCCGCTCAACTTGCCGGCGCGCGGCCAGCCGCCTTGCCTACTCGACCGGGCATTCGGTCCAAGACCGCCCCGCCCATCGGAGCCGATGAGGATCAGACACGCGAATTTCCGCGTTGGGCCAATTTGAGACCTCCGCCCGGACCATGCCGGCGGCTGCTTCGAGCCGATCGGTACATTTTCGGATGCGTTTTTCGAGATCCTTTCTGAGCTTTTCGTCGCCCGAACCTGCCGGGCGCTCAGCGCTAACTCTGATAACGGTCTGGTTGGGGGTTCGAGTCCCTCCCGGCCCACGAGAAATCAGCGACCGGTTCACACATGCAAGGCTTTGGCTGGGGCGGCAGGATTCGAACCTACGTATGGCGGAATCAAAATCCGCTGCCTTACCGCTTGGCGACGCCCCAATCTCCGGCCCGGCCGGCATTGGCGGCGGAACATACTGGCGGCGTCGCTTCCGGGCAAGCGCGCGACAAAAATTTTTCGCTCCCGGCGGCGACGTCTGTTGCGATCGATCGGCCAGCTTGCGGAAATTTGCAGACGCGGCGAAGAAGGTTATGCTTCAACGATTGACGTTCCGGCGTCGCGCCCGACCGGCTTTTCACATGGCCAGGATTGGCTGGCCGCTGGCGGCGGGTCCGGCTCGACGGAAAAGAACAAGCGCGAGGGACGTTTCCGATGAACCTTCCGAAAATGACGCTCTCGGCGGGCGGCGCCGACGATTCAGCCCGGCGGCCGGTTCCGCGGCTTCTGGTCTGCGGCGCGGCGGGTGACGGAAAATCCACTTTGGTCGGCCGCATTCTGGAGCATTGCGGCGCTGGCGGCGAGGAGGGCGCTTTCCGCCGATTCTCGACCGCAAGGCGCTCGTTCCTCATCGCCGACGCGCCGGCCGGCGAGCAGCATAGCCGCGACATGGCGATGAACGCTGCGAGCAGCGATCTCGCGATCCTGGTGGTCGACGCCCGCAAGGGCGTCGTCGAACAGAGCCTGCGCGATCTGGCGATCGTCTCCATGCTCGGCGTCCGCCATATCGTGCTGGCGGTCAACAAGATGGATCTGGTCGATTACAGCGAGGCCGTGTTCAACGCCGTCGTCGCCGATTTCACCGATCATTCCAGCGGCATGGGCTTCCACACATTCGCCGCGATCCCGATGTCGGCGCGCCCGGGCGTCAATGTGGCCGCGCCGTCCACCCTCATGCCCTGGCGTCATGGGCCGTGCCTGCTCGACACGCTCGAAACCGTCGACATCGCCGACGAGGCGGCCGACGCGCCCCTGCGCTTCACGGTCCGGTCGATCGGCCAGCTAGGTTCCGATCCCGGCGGCGTGAGCGGCGTGGTGATGTCGGGCCTGGTCAAGACCGGCGATGAAATCTGCATCGCCGACACCGGGCTCACCACCCATGTCGCGCGCATCGTCACGACGGACGGCGATGTGGAAAGCGCCAGGCCCAGTGACGCGGTCACCCTCGTCTTCAGCGAAAACATCGGCGCCTCGTCCGGCGACATGATCTGCCATGTCGCCGAACGGCCGGCGGTGGTCGAGCAATTCGCCGTCCATCTGCTCTGGCTGGGCGAGGAAAAGCTGCTGCCCGGCCGCTCCTATCTCATCGAGGTCAACGGACGCGCCGTCCCGGCGAGCATTACCGAGATCAAGCATCGGCTCGACGTCGCGAGCCAACAGAAACTGGCGGCCAAGACCTTGCGGATCAACGAGATCGGCTTCTGCAATGTCGCTGCCGCGCGGGCGATCCCTGTCGATCCCTTCGAGCATTTCCGCAAGACCGGCGCCTTCCGGTTGGTCGACCGCGCGACCAGCGTCGCGGTCGCGATCGGGACGATCGCCTTCCCGCTGCGGCGCGCGAGCAATGTCCATCTCCAGCCGATGAGCGTGACCAAGGAGGTCCGCGCCGAGCTGAAATATCAAAAACCCGTGGTGCTGTGGTTCACCGGCCTGTCCGGCTCGGGAAAATCGACCGTCGCCAATCTGGTCGAGGTCAAGCTCGCCGCCCAGCACGCCCATACGATCGCGCTCGACGGCGACAATCTGCGCCACGGCCTCAACCGCGACCTCGGCTTCACCGACGCCGACCGCGTCGAGAACATCCGCCGTGTCGGCGAAGTGTCGAAACTGATGGCGGACGCCGGCCTGATTGTGCTGTGCTCCTTCATCTCGCCCTTCGAGGCCGAGCGGCGCATGGTGCGCGAATTGCTGCCGCTCGGCGATTTCATCGAGATTTTCGTCGATACGCCGATCGAGATCTGCATCCAGCGCGACCGCAAAGGGCTCTACAAACGGGCGCTCGCCGGCGAGATCAAGAATTTCACCGGCGTGGACCAGCCCTATGAGCGGCCCGAGAACGCCGAAATCGTCCTGACCCCCGAAAACGGGACCGCGGAGGAAATGGCCGGCCGCATCGTCCAGTATCTGCGCGACCACGGCGTCGTCGCCTCGGTCTGAGCGCGACGAATCTGCTATAGTGCCGAACGTTGACTTTCGGCCCGCGCTCCATGAACGATCAGAAATCTTTTTCGGCGCCTTATTCGCCACCCGACGAGGATTTTGCGCGGGCGTGGCTTGCGGCGCCGGCGCGTGACGATCTGCGCGCCGAGGAAACGGCGCTGGCCGTGAAACTCCTGCGCGCGATCCGCGCCCGCGCGCCGGGCGTCGTCGGCGTCGAGGATTTCCTGCATGAGTTCAAGCTGTCCTCGCGCGAGGGCCTCGCCCTCATGGCGCTCGCCGAGGCGCTGGCGCGCGCGCCGGACGATCCGACCGCCGACCTCCTGCTCGTCGACAAGCTCGCGGCGGGAGATTTCGAACATCACGCGCTCCATTCCGACGCGCCGCTGATCCAGGCCTGCGCCTTCGCCCTCGGGTTTTCGGCGCGGCTGGTCGAGGCCGAATTCTCGCCGCGCCGGGTCGTCGCCGGCCTCGTCCGGCGTCTCGGCGTTCCCGCGCTACGCGCCGCCGCGCGAAAAGCCCTGCGCCTGCTCGGCGGCCATTTCGTCTTCGGGGAAACGATCGGGGCGGCGCTGTCCCGCGCGCAAACGCCCGCCTGCCGGCGCGATCTCCATTCCTTCGACATGCTGGGGGAGGGGGCGCGGACGGCGCAATCCGCAATCCGCCATTTCGACGCCTATGCGCAAGCGATTGACGCCATCGGCAAGGCGGCGCATGGCGAAGGCCCAGCGCAAGGGCCAGGAATTTCGGTCAAACTCTCGGCGCTCCATCCGCGCTACGAGGCGATCTCGGTGAAGCGGGTTCGCGCCGAACTGACGCCGCGCTTGCTGGAACTGGCGCGGCTCGCGCGGGAGAGCGACATCGGCCTGACCGTGGACGCCGAGGAGGCGGACCGGCTGGAGCTGTCGCTCGACGTTTTTGGCCGCGTTCTCGGCGATGATTCGCTAGCTGGCTGGGAGGGCTTCGGCCTCGCGGTCCAGGCCTATCAGAAGCGCGCGGGCGCGGTGATCGATCACGTCGCGGAACTGGCGCGCCGAAAAAGCCGCCGCGTCACGGCGCGGCTGGTCAAGGGCGCCTATTGGGACAGCGAGATCAAGCGCGCCCAGGAGCGCGGGCTCGCCGATTATCCGGTTTTCAGCCGCAAGGCGATGACCGACGTGAATTACATCGCCTGCGCCGAGCGCCTGCTCGCGGAAGATTCGATTTTTCCGCAGTTCGCCACCCACAACGCCCTGACCGCGGCTTCCATCCTGACGCGCGGAAAAGGGCGGCGCGATTATGAATTCCAGCGCCTGCACGGCATGGGCGAGGCGCTGCACGAGGCGCTGCGCGCGCATTCCGGAGTCGTCTGTCGGGTCTATGCGCCGGTCGGGCCGCATCGTGACCTGCTCGCCTATCTGGTGCGGCGACTGATCGAGAACGGCGCCAACGCCTCCTTCGTCGCCCGCGCCGCCGAGCCGGAGGCCGGCGAAACCGAACTGCTGGCCGATCCGCTCGAAAGCCTGCGGGAATCGGGGCGTTGCCGTCACGCCCGCCTGCCTCTGCCGCGCGATCTTTTCGCGCCCGAGCGCAAGAATTCTGCCGGGGTCGAATTCGGCTGCGATGCGGCGCTCGCCGGCCTGCTGGCGGAAATCGCGCCGCATCGCGGTGCCGCCAGGCGCCGCGCTTCCCGCGCCGATTTCCGCCGATGCGGCTCTGGCCAAGGCGGAAAATGTTTTTGCCGCGTGGCGCGCGACGCCGGTCGATGAGCGTGCGGAAATTCTCCTGCGCGTCGCCGATCGGTTCGAAGCCGAGCGCGGCCGGCTGATCGCCCTGTTGCAGGAGGAGGCGAGAAAAACCCTCGATGATTGCGTCGCCGAAGTCCGCGAGGCGGCCGATCTCTGCCGCTATTACGCCGCCGAGGCGCGAAAGATTCTTGCCGACGAGACGCTGCCGGGCGTCACCGGCGAGGAAAATATCCTGCGCCGCTTTGGTCGCGGGGTGTTCGTCTGCATTTCGCCGTGGAATTTTCCTCTCGCCATTTTTTCCGGCCAGATCGCCGCGGCGCTCGCGGCGGGAAATTGCGTTGTCGCCAAACCCGCGGAACAGACCCCGCGCGTCGCCCTTGCGGCGACGGAAATTTTCACGGCGGCGGGCCTTCCGGACGGCGCTTTGGTCTGCGCGCCCGGCGATGGCGCGCTCGGCGCCGAGTTGGTCGCCGATGCGCGCGTGGCGGGCGTGGCCTTCACCGGTTCGGTCGAGACGGCGCAAAAAATCCAGCGCGCTTTGAGCGCGCGGGGCGGCCCCATCATCCCGCTGATCGCCGAAACCGGCGGCGTCAATGCGATGGTCGTCGATTCGACCGCGCTTCTCGAACAGGCGACCGACGACGTTCTCGCCTCGGCCTTCCGGTCCGCCGGCCAGCGCTGTTCGGCCCTGCGTCTTCTCTGTTTGCAGGAGGACATTTTCGCGCCCGCGCTCGACATGCTGATCGGCGCGGCGGCCGAATTGCGCGTGGGCGATCCGCGCGATATCGCCACCCATGTCGGGCCGGTGATCGATGCGGAAGCCAAGGCGGCGCTCGACGGCTATATCGCCGCCCGCGCCGCCGAGGGACGGGTGCTTTACGCCGGAGCAGGGCCAAAGGAAGGCGATTTGGTCGCGCCCCACATCATCCGGCTCGATTCCCCGCGCGACCTGACCCGCGAGATTTTCGGCCCGGTGCTCCATGTCGCGACCTGGCGCGCGGAAAGATTTTCCGAACTGATCGACGAGATCGCCGCCTCGGGCTATGGGCTGACGCTCGGCCTGCACAGCCGCATCGAGGCCCGGATCGCGGAACTGGCGCGCAAGGCGCCGGCGGGGAATATTTACGTCAACCGCAACATGATCGGCGCGGTGGTCGGCAGCCAGCCCTTTGGCGGCTTCGGCCTCAGCGGAACCGGCCCCAAGGCGGGCGGTCCCGATTATCTGCGCCGTTTTTATCGCGAGGCGACCCTGACCGTGAATCGCGCCTCGCTCGGCGGCGACGCCGGCCTGCTGGCGCAGGAGGATTGACCTACTCCGCGTCCCAGGCGTGTTCCGTCACATATTTGTACGGGAAATCCGGCTCGATATAGCCCTTCCGGCCGTCGCGCTTTGGCAGTTTCACCTTTTCGCGGGGCAGGTCCTCATAGGGAATATGGCGCAGGAGATGCGCGATCATGTTGAGCCGCGCCCGTTTCTTGTCGTCGGAGCGCAGGACATACCAAGGCGCCCATGCGGTGTCGGTCGCGGCGAACATGGCGTCGCGCGCCCGCGAATAATCGTACCATTTGCTGAAGCTCTTGAGGTCCATCGGCGAAAGCTTCCAGATCTTGCGGCCGTCGTCGATGCGGGCGGCGAGGCGGCGCTCCTGTTCCTCCATGCTGACTTCGAGCCAATATTTGAGGAGGATGATCCCAGATTGGATCATAGCCTTTTCGACCCCCGGCGCCTGGTCCAAAAAGCGCTCGGTCTGTTCCGGCGTGCTGAAGCCCATCACGCGCTCGACGCCGGCGCGATTGTACCAGGAGCGGTCGAAGATCACGACCTCGCCGGCGGCGGGGAAATGCTCGACATAGCGCTGGATATACATCTGCGATTTCTGCCGTTCGGTCGGCGCCGGCAGCGCAACGACGCGGAAGACGCGCGGGCTGACGCGCTCGGTGATCGCCTTGATGCAGCCGCCCTTGCCGGCGCCGTCACGACCCTCGAAAACGATACAGACCTTGAGGCCCTTGGCGACCACCCATTGCTGGAGCTTCACCAGCTCGACATGGAGTTTTTGCAGCTCCTTCTCATAGGCTTTGGCCTTGAGCTTGGCTTGCGGTCCGGCCGAAGCCTCGTCCTGCCCTTGCCCTTTGTTCTTTTTGGCCATTTTCCCCTCCCGGAACGTTCCCGACCGCGCGCCAGAGCAGCATAGCACGGCTTGCGCCGGCTGGAAGTCATCCGACCCGCTTGCCGCGCGCCTCGCAGGCCGGCATCATCTCGACGCGCGCGCCGAGTCGCGCCCCTGACTGGCAAGACCCATGAGCCCGCTGCTCGACACCCCGCTGAGCCTGTTCGCCGTGACCCTGATCAGCCTGTGGCTGATCGCCCTCGTCGGATTTTTCGGCCAGAAGATCTGGCGGCCGCTGCGGCGCGAGGAGCAGCAAGAGTTCACGGCCGTGCAGGGCGCGACCCTGACCCTGCTCGGCCTGATCGTCGGCTTCACATTCTCCATGTCGGTCAGCCGCTACGATCAGCGCAAGAATCTGGAAGAATCCGAGGCCAACGCCATCGGGACGGAATTCGTCCGCGCCCAGTTGCTGCCGCCGGCGAGCCGCACGGCGCTGGAAAAGGCGCTACGCGCCTATCTCGATCGCCGGATCGCTTATTATTCCGGCAAGGAGCCGTCCGAAATCGCGCGGCTCGCGCGGGAAGAGGCAAAACTCCAGGCCGACATCTGGGCGATCGTTCGCGACGCGGCGGCGGCCCAGCCGACGCCCGTCATGGCTTTGGCCGTCGGCGGGGCCAATGACGTGCTCAACGCCCAGGGCTATGTCGCCGCCGCCTGGGCCAATCGCATCCCCGTCCCCGCCTGGCAATTGATGGCGCTGATCGCCGCCGTGTGCAGCGGCCTGCTCGGCTTCGGCGGGGCGCGCTTCAACGCCTTTCTCCTGGTGGTCGTGCCGGCCACGATCTCCGTGTCCTTCCTGCTCATCGCGGAGATCGACAGCCCGCGCGGGGGCTTCATCCGCGTCGAACCCGCCAATCTCGTCGCCGTCGCGGAAAGCCTGAAATAGCATGAATTCCGGGCTAGGCGCCGGAGCCTCATTTTGCGATTATGCCGCGCCATTTCGCAGGCGCGAAGGCGGCGTCCGGACGGTTCCGCCGGCGCGCCCCTTCCGTCAGAACAGCAGGAGCCCGCAGGATGAAGGCCGGGAAATTCGCAACGCTGGTCATAGCCGTTATGTCCCTCGCATTCTCGGCGCGCCAGGCGGCGGCCGCCCGATGCGGTTCGTCCAGCGCGGGCTATGAAGCCTGGAAACAGGAGTTCGCCCAGGAGGCCCGGGCGCATGGCGTCGGCGAGCAGGGTATTTCCGCCCTGATGGGCGCCCATTACAACCAGCCGACGATCAACGCCGACCGCGGCATGAAGAGCTTCCACCTGTCGCTCGACGCCTTCATGGCCAAGCGCGGCGGCGCGATCATCGCGGCGCGCGGGCGCAAGCTGAAGCAGGCCGACGCCGGCCTCTTCAGTGAGATCGAGCAGCGCTATGGCGTGCCGCCGGGACCGCTGATCGCGATCTGGGGCATGGAGACCGCGTTCGGCGCGGAGCGGGGCAATGAAAACATGATTTCCGCCGTCTCGACGTTGGCCTATGACTGCCGGCGGCCCGAAATGTTCACCGAACAGCTCTACGCGGCTTTGACCCTGATCGACCGCGGCACGTTTTCGGCCGGCACCCGCTCTTCGAAACATGGCGAGGTCGGCCAGACCCAATTCATGCCCAAGACCGTTCTGGAATATGGCGTCGGCAATCTCGAAACCTCGTCCGGCGCGCTGATGTCCACCGCCAATTATCTCAAGGCCCACGGTTGGCAGCGCGGCGCCGGCTATCAGCCCGGCGAGCCCAATTTCGCCGCGATCGAGGCCTGGAACGCCGCCACGGTCTATCAACAGGCGATCGCCATCATCGGCGCGAAAATCGACGGCGGAAACTTCTGAGCTTCGCCTTGCCGTCTTTCGTCGTTCGCGCCGGCCCTGGGTTCCCTTTTCGCTCGGCTTGACGCAAAAGACCGGCGTCCGCTTTCTCGCGCGCCGCGCCGGCGGCCGGCGCGCGTCTTCATGTGGGATTTGTCGGCCGCGACCCGTCGCGATCGGCAGAAAAGGCAAAAATGGTCTTCAGTTCGCCGATCTTCGTCTTTCTGTTCCTGCCGCTGACGGGATTTTTCTACTTCCTCGCGCCGAGGCGGGCGCGCAATGCGGTCCTGCTCGCGGCGAGCATTGTTTTCTATGCCTGGGGCGAGCAGCTTTTCGTTTTCGTCATCCTCGCCTCGGTCGCGGTCAACTGGCTGTTCGGGCTTTTCCTCGAACGTTTCCGGGGCTGGGCGACGGCGCATCTGCTGATGGCCGGCGCGGTCGTCGTCAATCTCGGCCTGCTCGGCTATTACAAATATTCCGGTTTTTTCGTCGCCCAGTTCAACGATCTGACAG
This sequence comes from uncultured Pseudomonadota bacterium, assembly GCA_963748385.1. Classification (GTDB taxonomy): domain Bacteria; phylum Pseudomonadota; class Alphaproteobacteria; order Rhizobiales; family Beijerinckiaceae; genus Rhodoblastus. The sequence goes on along the minus strand of CAVVIQ010000012.1, from coordinate 540,436 downwards.
CGCTTCTCGGCTGGCCGGCGGTGAATTTCAACGCCCCGCACCTGCCGCTTGGCATTTCGTTCTTCACCTTCCACGCCCTGTCCTATGTCATCGACATCTATCGCCGCGACGCCAAGGCGCAGGAAAATCCGGTCGATTTCGCGCTCTATCTCGCCTTTTTCCCGCAGCTCATCGCGGGCCCGATCGTGCGCTATCACGACATCAGCGAACAGCTTTCGGGGCGCAAGGAAAAGTTCGACCTCGCGGTGTCCGGCGCGGAGCGGGCGCTCGCCGGATTTGGCAAGAAAATCCTGCTCGCCAACCCGCTCGGTGAGGTCGCCGACCGGGTTTTTTCCCTGCCGGGAGACCAGTTGGGGACGGGCGTCGCCTGGCTCGGCCTCGCGGCTTACGCCTTGCAGATCTATCTCGACTTTTCCGGCTATTCTGACATGGCGATCGGCATCGCGCGGATCTTCGGCTTCAATTTCCTCGAAAATTTCAACTATCCCTATCTGTCGCGCTCGATCCAGGAATTCTGGCGGCGCTGGCATATTTCGCTGTCGAACTGGTTCCGCGACTATCTCTATATTCCGCTCGGCGGCAATCGGGTCGTGGAATGGCGGGTCTGGTTCAATCTCGTCTTCGTCTTTCTGGTTTGCGGCCTGTGGCATGGCGCGAACTGGACCTTTGTCGCCTGGGGCGCGCTGCACGGCTTTTTCCTGGCCGTCGAGCGGGCGGGATTCGGCAAGAGCCTGGCGCGTCTGCCCTGGCCCGTGTCATGGGCTTACGCGATGGCGGTCGTGACCTTCGCCTGGGTCTTTTTCCGGGCGAACGATCTCGCCTCCGCCTGGACTTATCTCGCCGCGCTCGCCGGGCGCGGCGCCTCCGGCGGCGTCTCGGCCGGCGAGATGATCGACCTCCAGCTTCTGTTGACGTTCGTGCTCGGCGCCGCGGTCTCGGCCGGCCTGTTCACACGGGTCACAGCGGACTGGCGCCTGCGCGCCGATCAGGCGCGCGGCGTGATTCATCCGGGGATCGAAACCCTGCGCATCGGCGCCGACGGAACGGCGATCCTGTTCCTCCGTCTTGCCGCGCTGGTCGCCATCGCGGTCTTTTCCAGCGCCCGGATGGCGACGGGCGCCTATAATCCCTTCATCTATTTCCGGTTCTGACCATGCGCCTCAGTCTCGACCATGACCGCATCGCCCGGCTCTATGGCGTTCTGCTTCTGGGCTTCTGCGCCGTCGCCACCTCGCTCTGCGGGATTTTGACCTTTGTCGGCAACCCCGATCCGCTCGCCAACGAAAAGCGCCGGCTCGCGCGCCTGGAATTCCCGATTAGCCTGCGGCAATGGGAAAAATTCCCGAGAAATTTCGAGGCCTTTTTCAACGACAATTTCGGTTTCCGCACCGCGCTGATCCGGCTCGATTCCAAAGTGTCGCTGGCCTTTCTGGGACGTCTGCCGAGCCAGCAGGTGACGCCAGGCAAGAACGACTGGCTGTTCTATACCGGCGAACATTCGCTCGAACTCTACCAGAACGCGCTGCCCTTGAGCGCCAGCGACCTCGCCGTGATGAAGGAGCGCATCGAAGGCCGGCGCGACCGCCTCGCGGCCAAGGGCGTTGGCTATGAATTCGTGATCGCGCCCGACAAGCACACGATCTATCCGGAATTCATGTCCGACCGTTATCTGCGCCGGCCGCGGCCGTCGCAATATTCCCAGACCATGGAGATGGCCAAGGCGGCGGGCCTGCCGGTGGTCGATCTGCGTCCCGCCCTGCTCGCGGCCAAGGCCCACGCCCAGGTCTATCTGCGCGACGACACCCATTGGAACGACATCGGCGTTTCGGCCGCGATGGGGCCGATCCTCGCGGCGATGGCGCCCAAATTCGACCGTCAGGCGCCGGTTTTCACGGACGGGGATTTCGAGATGAAGGCCTTAGCCCCGGGCGACCTCGCCGAAATGGCGCTGATCAACCGCCGCGAGACGGCGCCGATGCTGAAAGAAAGCAGCATGCCCTGCAAGTTCCAGGTCGTCGAAAAGGATTGGGACTCCGCCGGCCGCAAGCTGTTCACCCGCACCCATTGTCCGGGGGCGAAGGGCAAGGTTCTGGTGATTCACGATTCCTTCGGCGACGCGCTGGTTCCCTTTCTGGCGGCCGAATTCGGCGACATGTACGCCAAATGGACCAGGCCGACCGACAAGCAGTTCGACCAGCTGGTCGCGACCGAAAAACCCGATTTCGTGATCGAGGAGCGCGCCGAACGCAGCCTGTCGGCGAATCCCTGAGCTTCGTTCAAAGGCCGCGCGCCCAGGCCGGGCGCAGGGGAGCGTTGTCCGGCGCCGCCAGCGCCGCCCGCAAATGTTCGAGCAGGCGCGCCTTGTCGGCGCCGAGCACGCCCTTGAGCGCCAGCCAGTTGGAGGCGTGGTCGCTGCGGAACACCGTGCGTTCGAGCTCCAGGGCGGAAAGGAAGCGCTCCATCTCCTCGAGCAGGCCCATGACGTCGAGCGACGCGTAATCGGGGAATTTTTCGCGGAACCGCGCTTCTCCCATCGGAAAGCTGACCACCAGGGTCGCCAGGAATTCGGGCTGGGCCGCGTTCATCAGCCGCGCCGAATTCAGGGCGTGCTGCGCGCTGAGCGCGGACCCGCCAAGGCCGTTGAGGATCATCACCGAGCGCCTGATCCCGGCCGCGCCCAGTTTCTCCAGCGCTTCGAGCGTCGAGGCGAACGTCTCGCGCTTGTTGACGCGGCCCAGAACTTCGTCGTCGCCCGATTCCGCGCCGACATAGACGAGGGAAAGGCCCAGCGCGGCAAGTTCGCGAAGCTCCGCGACCGATTTCCGGGCGACGTTGCGCGGCAGGCAATAGCTCGACACCCGCCGCACGCCGGGCATCTCACGACGAATCGCTACGAGCGCCGAGACGAGCCGCCGGGTCGAAAGGGTCATGGCGTCGCCATCGGCGAGAAAGACGCGCCGGACCTTGTCGCCAAAGGCCTCGCCGCAGCGCCGGACGGTTTCGAGAATTTCGGCCTCGTCGCGCGGGCGGAATTTCTTCTGCGGCGCCGTGTACATTTCGCAGAACGTGCAGCGGTTCCACGAACAGCCGTCGGTCAGGGGCAGGATGAGCGAGTCGGCTTCGCTCGGCGGGCGATAGACGGGCTCGACATAGCGGATGGGAAAGTCGTCCATGAAGCGGTTCCGGCCCAAAAAATGTCGCGCCGGAGCTTAACCCCGGACGCCCGTTTTCAGAAACCCGCCTTTTGGATCGCCTCATGCGCGCGGGTCTGGAACAGGCCGTCGTCGCCCCTGGCGAGCAATTCCGCGTTTTGCGCCACCGCGTCGCACAAGACCTCGACCCAGGGTTTATCCACTTTGGCGAAATCGCTCAGGACGAAGGCATGGACCAAAGCCTTGTCGCCGGGATGGCCGATGCCCAGCCGCACCCGGCGATAGGCGCCGCCCATATGGGCGGTGATCGAGCGCAGGCCGTTGTGGCCGGCGTCGCCGCCGCCGCGCTTGACCCGGAGCTTTCCGGGCGCGAGGTCGAGTTCGTCGTGAAGGACGACAATGTCCTCGACCGGGATCTTGTGGAAGCGGGCGGCTTCCGCCACCGCGCGGCCGCTCTCGTTCATGTAGGTTTCGGGCTTGAGCAGCAGCGCGCGCTCGGAGCCGATCCGCGCCTCGGTCGTCTCGCCCTGGAATTTCCTGCGGAAGGGCGCGGCGCCACAGCTTCGCGCGATGGCGTCGAGCGCCATGAAGCCGATATTGTGCCGATTGCCGGCATAGCTTTTCCCGGGATTGCCCAAGCCGACGAAGAGCAGCATGAAAAAGCGTCCGAAATGAAACCGCCCGCTTTTTGAGCGGGCGGCGAAGGTTGTAAAAAGGCGTGGCTTACTTCTTGCCGGCCTTGGCCGGAGCGGCCGCCGCCGCCGCGGCCGCCGCAGCGGCTTCCGCGGCCGCCGCCGCCGCGCCGCCGGCCGGCGGCGAGATCGAGGCGATGGTGAAGTTCGACTTGTCCACCGGCGCGCAATTGGCCGGCAGGGTCACCGACTGAATGTGGACCGAGTCGTTGAAGTCAAGGCCGGTGAGATCGACGGTGATGAATTCCGGGATGTTGTCGGCCGGAACCATCATGTCCACATTGTGCAGCACCACATTGATCGAGCCGCCGCGCTTGAGGCCGGGCGCCGCATCGTGATTGCTGAAATGGACCGGGACCGCGATCTTGAGCTTCGCGCCGGCCTTGAGGCGCAGGAAATCGACATGCATCGGCGTATCGCGCACGACGTCGAGCTGGTAGTCGCGCGGAATTGCGCGTTCCTTCTTGCCGTCGATGTCGATCTCGAAAATCGTGGTGAGGAAGTGCCCCCCGTAGATCAGCTTGTGAACTTCGCGGTAGGCGAGCGAAATCGGCGTCGCCGCTTCGCCGCCGCCATAGATGACGGCTGGAACTTTGCCTTCACGACGTACGCTGCGGGCGGCCCCCTTGCCGGTCCCGCTGCGAACCGTGGCGGCGAGGGTCTTGATCTCGGCCATGGGTTCTATCCTTTTTTGACGAAACGCGCCCACGCCTCCAGGGGTGTCGGAAACGGGCGCGAAGCCGGGCTTATAGTAGCGGCCAGCCGGAAAGGCAAGGCGGGGGAGCCTTTCGCGCCCATCGCCGGCGGACGGCTTCGAGTAAGAAATGCGGGTTAACGAAGGTTCAAGCATTTCTTGGCAATTCCGCACGCCGGCTTAAGCCCGATTCAAGAAATCGCGACCATAATGCTTCGCGAACCTCGCCACGTCCATGATGGACCGCGGTTGTCGATGTGGCTGACTTCGGCGCGGTTCGACGGGTTGCAGGAGTCCGGAGCCAGATCAGCCATGCCCATAATTCTTACGCCCTCTTATACGCCCGCGCAGCTTGCCGCCATGAGCGTCGCGCAGCTCAACGCCCTGACCCCGAAGCAATTCGCCTCCTTCAAGGCGGCGCAGATCGACGCGTTGAGCCCGGCCCAGCTGAATGGCCTCAGCGCGGCCAATTTCGCGGCCATCAACGTCGCTTATCTGACCGAGACGCAGATCGTCGGCCTGACCACGGCGCTCGGCAACCTCACCGCGACGCAGGCCGCGAAATTGACCACGGCCGACATTTCCTATCTTTCCGCCAGTCAATTCGCGACGCTCGACGGCGCTGTCCTGTCCGCCTTGAACGCCAAACAGGCCGCCGCCATCTCCGCCGCGCAGATCGCCGCGATCTCGACCCCGGCGGTCGCCACATTGTCGGACGCCTTCCTCAATCGGCTGTCGCCTTCGCAGATCGGGGCCTTCACCAAGGATCAGGTCGCGGCCATGACCTCGGCGCAGATCGGCGGCCTTTCCTCTTCCGCCTTCGCCGCGATGAACCTGTCCTATTTCGGCGCGCAGCAAATCGCGGGGCTCACCGCCTCCGAGGTCGGCGGGCTTTCGCTGGCCAGTTTCGACAATTATGTCGCGCCGAACCTCGGCTCGCTCTGCGTAGCTGCGGTCAAGGGTCTGACGGTCGCCGAACTGTCCTCGCTCACCCCGGCCGAGGCCGCCAGCTTCTCTTCGACGCAGCTCGCGGCCATGACGGCGGCGCAGCTCGCGGCCCTGACGTCGACGCCGTCCGGATCGAACGCCGACTACAACGCCGTCATGAACGACGTCTCCGCCCATCTCAGCGGCGGAACGCTGACCTTCGCCGCCGCCCAGACCATCCTGGAGGACGCCGCCAGCGGCGGCATGAGCGCCGGTAAATTCGCGGCGCTGCAGGCCGTCGCGCAGGAGATCGACGCCGGCGGCGCCTCGAACATCTCCGCAAGCGCGATGGTCCAGCAATTGTTCGACGATGTCGTGCTCGGCAACGCCGCCAACGCTTATTGGAACGGCGGATCGTCCACGGCGACCGCGCTCGGAAACCTGAGCGCGACATCGACGCAGACGCAGGTCGATGAATTGATCGGCAAGTGGTTCCTCGGCGCGGACGACCCGTCGCTCGCCGGTTCGCCGGTCGCCGCCGTCTACCAGGTCGCGAGCGGCAATCTGTTCTCCGCCGCCGGCCCGTTGTTCACCGATGTCAACCAGGGCGAGGTCGGCGATTGCTATTTCGAAGCGGCTCTGGCCGAAACCGCGCTTCAGGACCCGTCGCTGATCCGCAACATGATCACCTCCGACGGCGACGGCGTGTATACCGTCGATTTCCAGCTCAACGGCCAGAATGATTATGTGACCGTCAACATGGACCTGCCCAATATGCAGGGGGGTTATCAATGGTATGACGGCTCCACGCTCGAATTCGACAATGGCGGCGCCTCGGGCGCGCTCTGGTCGGCGATAGTGGAAAAGGCCTATGTCGAATTTCGCGAGCAGACCGATGGAGTCAACGCCTATTCCGACATCAGCGGCGGCTGGGATAATGGCTTGACCGCGATCACCGGCCAAAGCGTCACCGATTATTCCTCGAGCGATTATACCAGCGCGTCTTCCATAACCGGCCTGCTCGACACGCTCGGCTCGGCGTTCAGCAGCGATGAGGACGTGCTGATGAGCACCAGCGGCGACGATAGCGCGCTTAACCTGGTCGGCGACCATATGTATGCGGTCATCGCGGTCAATGCCGCCGCCGGAACGGTCACGCTCGACAATCCCTGGAACGCCAATGGCGCGGGTTCCGGTCTCCAGATGCAGTTCACGGAACCGCTTTCGGCGCTGCTTGCGGCGGGCGTGACCTTCCATGTCGCCGCCGGCGCCCCGGCGGTGGCCTGAGCCGCTCGCCTTTACTGGCCTCGGCTCCGGGCGCATGATCCCGTCGGGAGCGGATTCAGTGAGGGAGCGGCCATGGACGACGACAGCGCGATTGCCCGTCACTACGCCCATGGCGCGCTGGAACAGGCGATTTTTTCCGCGCTCTTGGCCTCGGGCAAGGATCTTTCGGCCCTCACGGGCGACGACCTCGCGCCCGTGGACGAATTCCACATCGGCGGGCGGCAGGCGACGATGGATCTCGCGGCGCAGGCGGGCTTCGCGCCCGGGTCGCGCCTGCTCGACATCGGCTGCGGCCTGGGCGGGGCCTCGCGTTTTTTCGCGCGCGAGATGGGATGCAGGGTGACGGGAGTTGATCTGTCCGAGGATTACATCAGGGTCGCGCGCGAACTTGCGGCGCGGGTCGGCTCAGGCGACGCGGTGAGCTATCATGCCGGCAGCGCGCTTGCGCTTCCTTGCGAGTCCGGGACGTTCGACGGCGCTTACATGCTCCATGTCGGGATGAATGTCGCCGACAAGCAAAAGGCCTTTTCCGAAGTCCGCCGCGCGCTGAAACCCGGCGGAATCTTCGCCATCTATGACGTCATGGGCGAAGTGGAGGCGCTCGCCTTTCCGGTTCCCTGGGCGTCCGGTCCCGAGACGAGTTTCGTCGCCAGCGCCGCGACCTATCGGCGGCTGTTGTCGGAGGCCAGCTTCGTCGTGGAGAAGGAGCGAAATCGCGCCCAGTTCGCGCTCGACTTCTTCCGGCGGATGCAGGCGCGATTGGCCGCGCCCGGCGGGCCGCCGCCGCTCGGCCTCCATATTCTGATGGGAGCCGAGACGGCGCAAAAAGTGGCCAATATGATCGACGGCCTGGAGCGCGGGCTGATCGCGCCGACGGAGGTGATCGCTCGCGCTTGTTAGACCCGCCCGGGAGGAGTTGACGCTCTCCCGCGCCCGAACCTATCGTCGCGCCGATGTTTCGTTCTCGCCTGGCGATTGTGCTCGCCGTCGCGGCCTTGGCCACGCCGCTTCGAGCGGAGCCCCCCAAGGCTTGGCGTCCTGCCGGGCCTCATGCGCCGGGCTGGGCCTGTCGCCGTCATTGGCCTTATTGCCGCGGCCTCCCCTATCCGCCGCCCTACCAGCCGTTCGGTTTCGGCGTTCCCGAGCCTTCCGCCCCTCCGCTGCCCGGTCCCGAGGCTCCCCCGCCGCCGGCGTCCAATGCTTCGCCGGCGCCGCCGGGTCGCGCGTCGCCATCGGCGTCGCAAACGCTCCTTCCGCAGGGCATGTCGATCACGGTCACAAGGGAATTGCCCGGAACAAGCGACGGCGGGGCGGAGACGCCGCCGATCGACCGCCCGTTACGGGCGGCGGAACGTCTGGCCGCCTGCTGGTCGCCGCCCCTTCCGCCAAAGGGGGACACGGTCGAGGCGACCATCCGCTTTTCCTTCAACAGCCGGGGGGCGGTCATCGGCGGCGCGCCGCGGTTCGCTTATGTCAAGGCGGGCGCGGGCCAGTCCGCCGAGGAGGTGCGCGCGTCGATTCTCGCCGCGGTGAGAAAATGCACTCCGCTGCGCTTTTCGCCGTCCATGGCGGAAAGCGCGCCGGGCTATCCCCTCTCGATCCGTTTCATCGGGCGAAGAGCCGACGGGAACGAGAGGCGAAAATGAAATATTCTCACGCCGCCACGGGTCGGCGTGCGCAAAAACCGAAAGCGGCGACGATCGCGTAGCACAAGGCCGGCAAGGCGAGCGCGACCGACAGGCTTCCCGAGAGATCGGCAATCCGGCCGGTGAGGGGCGGGATCACTGCGCCGCCGACGATCGCCACGCATAAAACTCCCGATCCTTCCGCCGCCCGCTGTCCCAGTCCCTCGCTCGCCAGGCTGAAAATGGTCGGGAACATGATCGAATTCATCAGGCCGATGGCGAGCAGGCTGTAGCCGGCGAGCGCCCCCGTCGCATTGGCGGAGATCGCGATCAGCGTCACGGCGCCGAGCGCGTTGAAGGCCAGGACCTTGCCGGGGCTCGCCAGCCGCAGCGCCGCCGAACCGATGAAGCGCCCGATCAGCGCGCCGCCCCAGTAAACCGGAATCAATTTGCCAGCCGATTGTTCGTCGAGGCCGAGCACATGGCTCTGTTCGAGATAGAGCACGATCAGCGAGCCGATCGCCACTTCCGCGCCGACATAAAGAAAGATCGCGGCGGTTCCAAAGGCGAAGCGCGCCCGCCTCAAGAGATCGAAGCCGGAAAAGACCGAGGCGCCCTCGTGGCTTTCGCCCTTGAGGCGGTCGCGATGGAGCCAGACCGCCCCGGCGATGATCGCGAGCGCCGCCGCGAGCCCGAGATAGGATCGCGCCACGGCTTGCGTTTCGGCGGCGCGATAGGCGTCGAGCGCCGGGCCGGACAGTTGCGCGGCGTTTTCATGGGCCAGGCGGCCGAGAATGACGATCGCGCCGAAATAAGGAAATACCGTCGTGCCCAGAGAATTGAAGGCTTGCGCGAAGGTCAGCCGGCTATGCGCGGTCGCCGGCGGGCCGAGCAGGGAGATCAAGGGATTGGCGACCACCTGGACGATGGTGATGCCGCTCGCCAGCACGAACAGGGCGCCGAGGAACAGGCCGAACCGCGGGCTGGCCGAGACCGGAACGAACAACAGGCAGCCGAGCATCATCAGCAGCAGCCCGACGACGGCGCCGCGCATGTAGCCGAGCCGCCGCACCAGGGCGGCGGCCGGGAGGGAAACGGTGAAATAGGCGGCGAAAAAGGCCGACTGCACCAGCATGGCCTGCATGTGGTCGAGAGAAAAAAGTTCCTTCAGCTTGGGGATGATCACGTCGTTGAGGCTGGTGACCCCGCCGAAGATGAAGAACAGGGCCATGACGAAGACGCGCAGCTCCGGCGCGTCGACCGCCGCGATCCCGTCGGCGGCGGAAGCTCTGTCTTTCATGACATTCGAGGACATGGCGGCCATCGCCTTGGGAGAGGGAGGGAAGCGGCGTAATGGTTCAGATCAGGGAAAAGCTCGCCATTTCGCCGCTCTCGGCCGAAGGCGCGATCCACACGTCGAAAAGGCCGGCGTCGGGGCGCGTCGAGAGATCGGGCTGGACGTAAGCGAGGTCGGGCGGGCGCAGTTCGAAAACAACCTCTTTCGTCTCGCCCGGCGCGAGCGCGACGTGCTGCACGCCCTTGAGCTGGCGGACCGGCTGGGTGATCGCGGCGACCCGCTGATGGATATAGAGCTGCGCCACCTCATGGGCGGCCCGGCTCCCCCTGTTCACGATCCGCGCTGAAATTTTAACCGCGCCGTCGCGGCCCAGGCGCGGCGCGCTGACATTGGTTGCGCCATATTCGATCGTCGAATAAGTCAGGCCGTGGCCGAAGGCGTAGAGCGGTTCGTTGGCGACGTCGCGATAGCGCGCCTTGAAAGCCGCGACGCCGTCGGTCTGCGGGCGGCCGGTCGGACGATGATCGTAATAGAACGGCTCCTGCCCCGGCGCCTGGGGAAAGCTCACCGGCAGCCGGCCCCGCGGCGCGAAATCGCCGAACAGGATGTCGGCGAGGGCGTGGCCGGATTCCGAGCCCAGGAACCAGGAGCACAGGATCGCCGGCGCGTCGCGCACAGCGCCTTGCAGCGCCAGGGCCCGGCCATGTTTGAGAACCACCACCATCGGCTTGCCGGTCGCCGCGACCGCTTGCGCCAGATCCTGCTGGCATTGCGGGATGACGATCGCGGTGGTCGCGGCGCTTTCGCCCGACATGAAGTCCTGCTCGCCGAGATAAAGCACGGCGACATCGGCGTCGCCCGCCGCCTTGACGGCGGCCTCGATCCCTCCGGGGATCGCGCGTTCCGCCGCGCTGCCCTCTGTGAACGTGCAACGCGCGCCGGGCGGGAGCGCCGCGCGCGCGCCTTCCTCCAGCGACACGGCAAGCTCCGGCGCGCTGGACAGCGACCAGTTGCCGAGCGCTTGCGCCTTGTCGGACACATAGGGGCCAATGAAGGCGAAGGATTTCCCGGCTTTCGGCAGCGGCAGCAGGTTCCCTTCGTTTTTCAGCAGCACGATCGACTTGCGCGCCGCCTCGCGGGCGAGCGCGATCGCTTCGGGGCGGCGAACGCCTTTGGTCGCACGGTCCTGATCGAGCGACCGATACGGATTTTCGAACAGGCCGATCGCCTTTTTCAAGCGCAGCATGCGGCGCGCGGATTCGTCCACCGTCGCCTCGGCGAGACGGCCGCTGCGGACCAGCGCCGGGATGTGGCGGCGATAGATGTCGTCGCCGAGCGCGACGTCGCAGCCGGCATTGAGCGCCTTGAGCGCGGCGTCTTCCTCGTCGGCGGCGAAGCCGTGGACGACCAGCTCCCGCACCGACTGGAAATCGGAAACGACCACCCCGGGAAAACGCCATTCCCCGCGCAGGATTTCGGTCAGCAGATGGCGGTTGGCGGTGTTGGGAACGCCGGCGACATCGTTGAAACCGGTCATGGTCGTCAGCGCGCCCGCCGCGAAAGCCGCCTTGAACGGCGGCAGGTGAATCTGCCGCAGGGCGGTTTCGGAAAGTTCGACGGTGTTATATTCCATGCCGCCCTCGACGCCGCCATAGCCGGCGAAATGTTTGGGACAGGCGAGCAGCGAATTTTCCGACCGCAGGTCGTCGCCTTGGAAACCGCGAACCCGTGCGGCGGCGATTCGCGCGCCGAGCCAGGGATCCTCGCCGGCCCCTTCCATCACCCGGCCCCAGCGCTCGTCGCGGGCGACGTCCACCATCGGTGCGAAAGTCCAGTGCAGGCCGAGGGCGGTGGCCTCCTCGGCGGAAGCACGGGCGGTGCGTCGGCACAGTTCGGGATCGAAACTTGCCGCCTCCGCGAGCGGAATGGGAAAGGTCGTCCTCAGCCCGTGAATCACGTCGGCGGCGAAGATCAGAGGGATGCGCAGGCGCGATTCCTCCACCGCGAGCCTTTGCGCCTCGCGATTGAAAGCGGGGTCGAAACCGTTGAAAAAACCCGCCGCCAGACCGCGACGGGCGTCAGCCAAGGCCTGCTCGCGCGTCGGCTCATGCGGGCCTTGCGGATTGATGGCGGCTGACGAGGTCGGGCTTCGGAAGATCGAGAGCTGGGCGGCCTTCTCCTCCAGCGTCATCTGGCGCAGCAGATCCTCGATGTGCGGATCGGGGGCTTGCGCCCGCGCCTCGGCCCGGTCGCGCGCGATCGTCGCCAGCGCCGCCGAGCCGGCGAGAAAGGCGCGCCGGGAAAAAGCGCGTCCGCTCACTTCTTGGCCAGAACGCGCGCGAGAATGGCGTCGAGTTTTTTCAGCAGTTCCGGATCCCAGGCGTCGCGGGCGGTGATGAGGGCGTGGTCCAGCGCGCGGTCGGAGCCGATCGGGCAGGGCTGATGTTTGGCGGGGAAATCCCGCATCAGCCGGGCGAGCAGGCGCGCGGCCTTTTCGGCGTTGGAGCGCATGACGTCGACGATATTGTGGACTTCGACGGCGGCCTCGTCCTCCCGCCAGCAGTCGAAATCGGTGACCATGGCGAGTGTGGCGTAGGACATTTCCGCCTCGCGCGCGAGCTTGGCCTCGGGCAAGGCGGTCATGCCGATCACATGATGGCCCGCGGCCTTGTAGCCGAGCGATTCGGCGCGCGAGGAGAATTGCGGCCCCTCCATGCAGACATAGGTTCCGCCTTTGAAGATCTCGATTTTCTCGGCATGAGCGGCGGCGACGATGCGCTGCTGAAGCAAAGGCGCGACCGGATGGGCCATGGAGACATGCGCGACGCAGCCATTGCCGAAAAAGGAGGATTGCCGGCCGAAGGTGCGGTCCACGAACTGATCGACCGCGACGAACAGGCCGGGCGGCAGTTCCTCGCGGAACGAGCCGCAGGCCGAGACCGAAATGACGTCGGTGACGCCGACCCGTTTCAGCGCGTCGATATTGGCGCGGTAATTGACGCCCGAGGGCGACAGACGATGCCCCCGGCCGTGGCGGGGCAAAAAAACGGCTTCCGTGGTTCCGATCCGTCCGAAGCGCAGGGCGTCCGACGGCTCACCCCAGGGCGTCGCGACAATTTCCTCGCGCACGTCCTCAAGGCCCGGCAGGTCATAGACACCGGAGCCGCCGATGACGCCCAGAATCGCTTTGGTCATGGGACGGATTTCCTCAATAGAGCAACTGTCTGGCTTTCTGGCGCATGGCTCGCCGCTGGGCAAGAGCGTGGAAAAGAAAAAATCGCCCAAAAAAAAGCCGGACGCAAGAACGTCCGGCATGCTGGCGCCAAACGCTCAGCGAGTTGTTTCCACCGGATGCGGCAGGGGAGGAGCGCCGGTCCGTTGGTGGAGTGAAAACCTTATGCAGGATTGTGCGGCGCCGCACAATTTCATAAACCGCGAAGCTGCCATGCGACCAATGCATGACTTGACTTGCGCCTTTCCGGCGGCGTTTGGGGACGAGGCCGGCGGCGGAGCCGGTTCAGGCTGCGGAGACGGCGATGGGTCATCTTGCTTTCGAGGATTTCCGGATCGGCGAAACGCGCGACTATGGCGATTACGCCATCGACGAAGCCGAGCTTCTGGCTTTCGCCGCCGCCTACGATCCGCAGCCTTTCCACCTCGACGCCCTGGCCGCGAAAGACACGATCCTCGGCGGTCTCGCGGCGTCCGGCTGGCACGTCTGTTCGGCGCTGACCCGGATGATGATCGATTCCTGGCTCGGAGACAGTTCCGTTGTGGCGGGCGTCGGCATAGAGGACAACCGCTGGCTCGCGCCGGCGCGGCCCGGCGACCGGCTGAGCGCCCGAACCACAACCGTGGCCAAGAACGATCTGCGCTCCCGCCCCGATTCGGGGCTCGTCACATTCGCCACGTCGCTGCGCGACCAGACGGGGCGCGAGGTCATGACCCAGACGACCTCGATGCTCTTCGGGCGCCGCGCGCGGCGCGATGGCCCCGCCGCCGCGGCGCGGCGCGCGCCCCATCCGCCGCCGCCCGGGCGCATCGACGATCCGGCCGGCGCCATGCCGGACGATTATGCGCACGCGAAAATCGGAGCTTTCGCCGAACTGGGCGAAACCCTGTTCACCGCCGAGCTGATCCGCGATTATGCGCTGAAATACGATCCCGCGCCGTTTCACATCGACGAGGCGGCCGGACGCGCCCACGCGCTCGGGGCGATGTCGGCCGCCGGCCTTCACACGGCCTCGTGCTGGATGAGTCATTTCATCGCGACGCGCCAGCGTCTCGGCCCGTTGCCGAGCCGGGCCTCGCCCGGCTTTCGCGACATGCTCTGGCGCCGGCCGGTGCTGGTCGGCGACCGGATCGCCTTTTCAACCCAGGTCATCGCCAAGCGTGAAACCTCGAAACCGGGTCTGGGCCTGATCACCAGCCGCAATCTCGGCGTCAATCAGCGCGGCGAGGTCGCGCTCGAATTCTACGCTTCGATTTTCGCGCCTATTTCGCCGGCCAGCTGAAATCGTCGGCGCGTCCGGGCTGAACCGGGGAGGCTTCCGGCGCGGTCGGCGGCGGGCCGGAGGGCGCAGCGGCGAGCGCGCCGCCCGGCGAGACGGCGGCGTCGGTCAGGTTCTCGACCTTGCCGGCGATCGGCTTCGGCGCCGGCGCGGCGGGCGCAGCCGCCTGCGGGGGGACGGAGGGAGCGGTCGCGGGCGCCGCCGGCAGGGCGGGCGTCGCGGGCGTCTCGGGCGGCTTAAGCGCGGCTTCGATCATCTTGCGGATTTCGGGCTCGACGAAATGCGCCGCCTTGAGGGAGCCGGCCTTGTTGAAGTGGATGCCGTCCACCGAGCGCAGCCTTACGATCTCGCCGTTGATGTCGGGGCCGGAGGCGCGATAGGCGGAGTTTTCGTCCGAGAACGCCTCCCACAAATCGACGTAATGCGCCCCCTGCGCCTCGGCGTATTGGCGATCGATGTCGTTGTACACCAGGGCGGCGTTGGACATGGTGTGGCTGCGCATGATCGGCAGACCGACCCAGATCAGCGGAATGTTCTTGTCGCGGAAAATCCGGGCCAGCTCCTCGACCCTCTTGGCGTAGACGTCGTTGAACGGCTTGCTCTGGGGGTCGAGCGCGCGCAGGTCCGCCTGGCGGAACTTCTGGTTGTCGTTGACGCCGATCTCGACGACCGCGACATTGATGTGCTGAGGGCCGTCGACCAAAGCCTTTGCGGCGGCGCGCCAATCATAGAAATCGTCGCGCACCATGCCGGAGTCTTCCTTGGTCTGGTTGATGACCGCGACGCGGGGATCGTCGGCGAAAGCCTCGGTGAGGCCGCCCGCCAGCCTGTTGGCCAGGCTGTCGCCGATCACGGCGATGAAGAAGCTTGGCGGCTGTTTCGGCGTTTCGGCCGCCTTGCCCTCGGGCGTGCGCCGGGCGGCGGCGGCCGGGCGCGGCGGGCGGCGGTAACGCTTGTGCGCGCGCCGCTCGGTCGGCTGGCTTGCGCCCCGCGGGGTGAACAGGGAGCCGAAAAAATCAGCGATCGGATTCTGCGCCGCGGCTGGCGGCGCCCATCCGGCGCACAGGGCGAACGCCAGCAAAGCGGCGAGCAACGCCCGAACGGACGCGGCGCGGGACGAGCCGGAGTTTTTCAGGCGGCGATCGGACGGCATGTTTTCAGTCTAGCCGATTTCGCCGCGCCGGGCGAGGGGCGGGGGATCAGACGGAATTGGCGCCCTGGACGGCTTCGGCGCCGGCGGTCATCACCCGGCCCGGATTGATCGTCACCGAAACCGCTCCGATCCCGACCGCGACCAGGACGGAAAGCCGCAGCAGGGGGCGCCATTGGCATGCGGCGGGATTGCTGCGGCGCGGGCGGGCTTTGGCGAATTCGCTGGCCTGGATCGGCTCGAGGATCATGGCTTGACTTCCCGGATCGGAAGGGCGCGAGGGCGGCGCGGCGTCCACGACGCCCACGAGCGCCCTGGCGCTTCGCGGCGGGAACCAATTTCTTCCCGCCGGAAGCAAGCTTCGCTCCGAGTGGTTAACATTAAAATAACCGTAGCGCCGCCGATGAAAAATGCGGGTTAATTCGGCCTGGAAAAGACGTTGGCGCTCAAACGCGTCGCTTTGGACTTGAACCCGGTCTGGACGCCGTCCTCGGCGATGTTGGCGGCGAAGGGATCGAGCCTGGCGGCGGCGCGCAGCGCCGGCGCGAAACCGCCGCGGACTGCGGGGGGCGCGCCGTCTTGCGGCGTCGGCGCCGCCAGGGCGGCGATCGCGGCGCGGTCGAGGCGGGCCGGGACCATTTCGCCCGCGACCGCCCTGGCGGCGCCTTGCTCCGCCGCCTTGCCACGCGCGGCGTCGCGCAGCGAAGGCATGGGCGGACGCGGCGGCGGCATGGGCGCGGCGGCCGGCAGGGTCGTCGCATAGGCGAGAGCCGCGGCGCCCGGCCTGGCGTCCTCGGCCGAGAGGCGCAAAGGCAAGGGCGCGTCGAGGGCCGAACCGTTCCTGATCACATCCGGCAGGGCGGCGAATTCGGCGGGTCGCGGCGGCGGCAGGGGGGCGTCGGGCTCGACGGCGAGATCGTCCGGGCGGCGCGGCGGCGCGGGAATATCGAGAACCTGGCCGGCCGCGCCGGCGTCAGCGGTCTGCGCCGGCTCCTCAGGCGTCGCGGGCCGTTCGGGCGGCGTCGGGACGGGAGCTCCGGCCTGTTGCGACGTGATCGCCTCCCGGCCGGGGCCGGGAGCGTCCGGCGCGCCCATATAGGTTTCGCCGTGCGGCAGATTGGCTTCCGCATCCGCCATCATCTGGCGCTGGGGCGGTTCGGCCGGTTGGTCGGACTCCGTCTCCGCCGAGGCGACGGCGGTCGGCGCCGCCGCGCCGCCGACCTGCCGGTCCTCCTGCTCGTCGGCGCCGCCGCCGAAAAGTTTGGCGAAAAAGCCGAATATTCCGCCGGAATTGGCTTCCTCGACAGTCGGCGCCTCGCCGCCGCGCTCCAGGATCTCGGCGCGCGCCTGGTCATAGCCGGGCAGGGTCTTGCCGTTGGAGGCGATGAAGACCGTCTTGCCGTCGGGAAAAAGGCGCGCGAGCTGGTCGTAGTTCATGCGCGGCCAATGGCGCACGCCGCCGACGTCGAGATGGACGAAGTTGAGACCGGGATAATAGCCGACGCCGCCGCGCTGCATGCGCATGCCGACCTCGCGCAGCTTCTCCATCGACAGGCCGGAAATCGTGGTGTCCATCGCCTTGCCGAGCATGTGCTGCGAATGTTCGGCGACGCGATGGGAGCGTCGGCGCAGCATGGCGTTGGTTTCCGGGCTGCGATAGGCGGAGAGCACGGTGACCGGATCGTCCGGCGCCATGCGGCCGGCGGAGCGATAGGCCTCCCACAGCACGTCGAACAGCCGCGGGTCCATGTTGACTTCCTGGTCGTTGCGCCAGTCCCGCAGGAACCAGTTCAGCTGTTTCAGCACCGCCGGATCGTAATGGCCGTTGACGCGGAAGGTCGCCGCGATCGAATCCTTGCGGTGCGCGTGATAGAGGTAGAGCGTGCGGGTGTCGCCATTGGCGGCGGCCGATTCCAGCGCACTGGGGGTCAGAAGCGCGAGAAGCCCGAGAATGGCGGCGCAACGCCGCCCGCCGTGGAAGCGGCTTTTGGCCCGAAGCAGGAGTTTTGCGGCGCGTGCTGGCAAAATCGGACGCTCTCCCAGTTGCTTGCCTTCAGGTTCCGGGTCTGGACGCAACTTGACCGAAAGTGTGACGATCCCGTCGAGGGCGTCGGCCCGCGAGCGTTGTCGCAGGCGCCTGTTCCTATAAGATCTGTGTCGGCAAAGCCACAGCCCGGATGAAAAATTCTCCAGCCCGCGCTTTTTTGCCGCGCGTGGCGAAATGATCCAATTTCGCGGCGATTTTGGGGCAGGATCACGATTGCGTGATCGTTCTTGAGTCAATCACCCGCCGAGGCCAAGCATTTCGCGGGCCTTGCGATCGTAGCCATAGATGTCGTCGAACTGCTTGAGCGCGCCGGTGTCGTCCACCGCCGCCGTGAAATAGACGATGTGGACCGGCACCGGCCGCGGCAGCGTCACCCAGCGCTCGCGCGGGCCGAGCATTTTCTTGATCCGCTCTTCGTCCCAGCCGTTTTCCGGCTGCAACAGATCCACCGCCAGTTTGAAGGGCTGATCGACGCGCACGCAGCCATGGCTGAAAGCGCGGCGCGAGGCGGCGAACAACCGGCGCGTCGGGGTGTCGTGCATATAGACGGAGTAATCGTTGGGAAAGAGGAACTTGATCCGGCCTAGGGCGTTGCGTTCGCCCGGCGGCTGACGGATATGAAGCCGGCCGCCGACATAGCGGATCTCGTAGCCCTGCTCGCGCAGGGCGCCCAGATGCGCCAGCATTTCATTTCTGATGATCGACTGCGGCACATTCCACGACGGATTGACGACGATGTAACGGATCTGGTTGGAAAACAGCGGCGTCGGCTTGCCCGGTTTGCCGGTGATGACCCGGATCGACAGGACCGGCTCGTTGTTGCGGTAGAGCCGCGCCGTGAATTCCGGCACATTGACCATGACCCGGTCGGCGCCGAGATCGCGCGGCAGCCAGCGCCAGAACTCCATATTGGTCAGGAGTTCGTCCTCGAGCCTCGTCTCGCGCGGCGCGGCGGCCGTCCCGTCGCTGATCCAGCGACCGCGCCCGTTCAGGGCGAGCCGAGCCGTTCGGGCGGGCCGCGCGCGCAACTCGGCGAGCTTCGCTTTCAGCGCCAGATAGCCTGGCTGCTGCGGGTTATAGGCCTGCAAGGCCTTGCCCGCGTCGGCGGATCTGCTCGTCTCGTCGAGCGCCTGCGCCGCCGGGACGACCGGGGGCCGCGCGCCGATCATTTTTGAAATCCTGGCCGGGTCGATCCGGCCGCCGCTGGCCTGGAAGGCATAGGCCGCGACGGCTTCGGACAAAGCGACGTCGCCGAGCGGGAGGGAGGAATCAGGGCCGGCGCCGAGCGAATAGACGCGATAGGCGCTCAGGTCGAGGCCGTCTTCGGGCGCATGCCGCAAACGTTCGAAAACGGACCGCCCTTGAGGCGTCCATTGACCATGGTCGAGCCAGACCGGCGCGTCGCCCCGGCTGGCGTAAAAAACGTCGACGGCGCGGCGAATGGCGCCTTGCTGTTCGGTCAGCTGTCCCGCTTGTTTCCGGTCGCGGGCGAGGGCGTCGCGAATGGCCTGGTTCAGGGTCGGCTTGTTCGGCCCAGGCGGCGTGGTCCAGACCTGGCGCGGCGACGGCGGGGGCGGCGGCGCGGCTTGCGCGGGTTGCTGGGGCGACGGGGTTTGGGCTTGAGCCGGAGCGGCCGCGGCCGCGGGAGGCGACGCCGGCGGTTGGGTTGCGGTCGGCGGGGGTCTGACCGGTTCGGCCGCGGGCGCCGGGCCTTGCGCGAAAGCCGCGCCGGCGGCCGCCAGCGCCGCGAGGGTCGCCGCCGTCCGTAATCTTGCGGCGGAGGAACCGAACGAGACCATTCCGAAGCCTTTCAAACCTGTTCCACGAGTTTGCCGCACGCTCCGGAAACGTCAATCGGGCCGGGGAACTGTCGCGCTCCCGGTCCCGTTCCTGTCAGGTCGCGCCAGTGCTTAGAGGCGCCCGGCGTTTCGACGCAACCTGCCTTTTCAGCAAAATCGCGCGGATCACGGGAATGTTACGTCTCCGGCCGGACGCTCACGCGGCGTTGGCGTCGCCGCCAGCCGCGTCCTCGGCGAGGCCATATTCCTTCATTTTCCGATAGAGCGTCGAGCGGCCTATGCCGAGCTTGCGCGCCATTTCCGACATCTGGCCGCGATAATGGGTCAAGGCGAAGCGGATCGCCTTTTCCTCCAGCCAGTCGAGGCGGCGCACGTCGCCATTCTCGTCGAGCAGTTTCAGGACATTGGGGTCGCGCATCTCGACGCGCACGATTTCCCGCTGGATCTCGCGCGCGCCGACCGGCGGCGGCGCCGGAGGCACGCGGACGTCGAAACCCTGGACATGGGCGGCGATCTGGGGAAATTCCGCGACCGTCAGCTCGTCGCCGTCGGCCAGCACCACCGCCCGGAAAATGGCGTTTTCGAGTTGGCGCACATTGCCCGGCCAGTCATAGGTCGAGAGCATGGCCAGGGATTCGGACGAAAGCCCGCGCAATCTTTTGCCTTCCTCGGCGGCGAATCGGGCGAGGAAGCGCCGGGCGAGGTCGGGAATATCGACCCGGCGCGCGCGCAGGGGCGGGATGGAAATGGGGAAGACGTTGAGTCGGTAATAAAGGTCTTCACGAAAGCGGCCCTGCTTGACCAGTTCGATCAGGTTCTGGTTGGTCGCCGAGATCAGGCGGACGTCGACCCGCGCCGGCTTGCGGGCGCCGACCGGATCGATTTCGCCCTCCTGAAGCGCGCGCAGCAGCTTGACCTGGGTTTCGAACGGCAATTCGCCGACCTCGTCGAGGAACAAGGTGCCGCCATTGGCCTCGACGAATTTGCCGGCGTGTTTCTCGGTCGCTCCGGTGAAGGCGCCTTTCTCGTGGCCAAACAGGATCGACTCGACCAGATTCTGCGGCAGGGCGCCGCAATTCACCACCACGAAAGGCTTGCCGCGCCGTTCCGACGCGCCCAGGATCGCGCGGGCCAACAATTCCTTGCCGACGCCGGATTCGCCCTCGATCAGCACGGGAATATTGGATTTGGCGGCGCGCTCGCCGAGCCGGATCGCCCGCGCCATGTCCTCGCCGCGCGACAGAATGTCGCGGAAGGTCATCTGACCGGAGGCGCGGCGGCCGATGCGGCGGATTTCGCCTTCGAGCGCCTCGAAGCGCAGGGCGTTCTTGATCGAAATCTGCAAGCGTTCGGCGCCGACCGGCTTGACCACGAAATCGAGCGCGCCGGCGCGCATCGCGGAAATGACCGCCTCGATCGAGCCATGGGCGGTCTGGACGATGACCGGGGTCGTCATCTTGCTTTCGCGCATCCGCGACAGCACGCCCATGCCGTCGAGGTCAGGCATGACGAGATCGAGAATCAGCAGATCAATCCCGGGCCGGTCGACGGCCAGCATCCGCGCCAGCGCCGCCTCGCCGCCCTCGACGCATTCCGTCTCGTAGCCGAATCGCCGCACCATGGCTTCGAGCAGGCGGCGTTGGACGGGATCGTCATCTGCGATCAGGACGGTTGAAATCATTTTCTTTCTTTCAGCTATGCGGCGCCGGCGCGGCCAACATGCTGCGCGATTAGGGTAAATGCCGTGTTAATGGGCGTTTCCGCCGAAGGCCGGCCAAACGCCAGCGCCGCGTCCGGCGGCGCCCGTTCGGATCCCTTGCACGGGCGAAAAACGTCAGCCGCGCCGGGAGGTCATATTTTCGTAAACCGCGCCGAGGCGCGCGACATGGCGCGCCATGGTCGGCGGATCGGCCCAGAAGCGGTCATAGGCGGCGTTGGACATTTTCGCGACCAGCTCGTCGTCCTTGAGCTTTTCGAGCTTGTCCGCCAGATCATCGGCGTCCTGGCTCCTGAACCAGAAGCCGGTTTCACCGTCGTCCACTTCGTCGCGGCCGGCGCAGGCGTCCGAGACGACGATCGGCAGGCCGGTCGCCTTGGCTTCGAGAACGGTCAGGGGCTGGCCTTCGTACCAGAGCGAGGGGAAGGCGAGGGCGCGGGCGTTCCTCATCAATTGCCTGACCTCGGCCGGCGATTTCCAGCCGAGCAGCATGGCGTCGGGATAAAGCGCGCGAATTTCGCCAGCCGAGGGGCCGTCTCCGACGAAAACTGGCGTCACGCCCGCCTTGCGCGCGGCTTCGGCGAAATAGAACACGCCTTTTTCCGGCCCAAGCCGGCCGACGAACAGGAAGTCGCCCGAGGCTGGAGCCGGCTTGCGTCCGAAATCCTCGGCGTCGATCGGGTTGGAAATGTGATGCACGCGCGCGCCCGTCGGCAGGCGCGGCGTCACGATCGCCGACTGGAAATCCGAAATGACGATGAAATCCGAAAAAAGCTTCGGCATTCCGGCGACACTTTCCATCGCCACGTGCCGGGCGCTGCGCCAGATCTTGCCGGAATAGCCGCGGGTGTCGCAATTGCGCGCCCAGCAGGCGGCGGAAAGCGGCTCCAGGCCGCACACATGATGTCGCCGATAATCGTAGAAGCCGCCATTGGGGCAGAACAGGAAATATTCGTGAAACGTGTAGACCGCCGGAACGCCCGCCGCGCGGACCGCCGGGGCGAAGGCCCCCGACATGGCCTTGGCCCAGCCGTGGACATGGACGATGGCGCGTCCGGGCGGCAGGCGCGCCAGCAGTTTTTTCATCTCGCGGGCGGCGGCGAAATTCCAGATTCCCTGCGCCGCGCCGGCTGCGACCGAAGGATTGCCGAGCAGATCGTGCTGGCCGAGGCAGACGACCTCGACCCCGGCCTCCGCCAGTTGCGGATCGGCCGGGCCGGCGGAGGCGAAGACGATCGGCTCGAACCCCGCCTGTTTGAGGGCGATGGCGCTTTGCAGCGCGACCTTGGCCTGGCCGCCCGTGATCGAGGCGTGGTCGATGACGATCACAATATGAAGCTTCGCGCCCATCCTCTTTCCTGCCTGTCGCATCTGTCTGGCCGCCGAGCATGGCGCAAAGGTCTTATTCTTCGTTGAACGCGCCAGCCGTCGCGCCGGATCGAAAGCCGCCGGTGACCATATTCGGCAACAGGCCGTTAAACCGGCTGTCTTAGGATCGCGCCAAGCCTGTTTCCGGAGCCGCAATGACCGACGCTCTCGTCCTGAACACCTCGCCCGCCGCCGACGACGTCCGCAGGATCGTCGCCGATCTCGGCTATCCTTCGCACTGGCACTGGTGCTGGGAGAATTACAAACCGACCATCGTCGAGCTTTCGCGCGAGCGCGGGTTGCGCCGCCATCTCGAAATCGGCGCCGGGCGCGATCCGCTTTTCCAGCCGATCGAGGCCGCCGAGTTCGGGCTGGACATCACCCTGAACGATATTTCGGCCCATGAACTTGCCTTGGCCCCTTCGGGCTATGGCAAGATAAAATGCGACATCACCTCGCCGCGCGCCCCGGAAATTCTGGGACGCGGCAAGTATGACCTCGCCTATTGCCGTATGGTGATGGAGCATGTGCCGGATGTTCCGGCGATGTGGCGCAACATCGGCGAAGTGCTGGCGCCGGGCGGCGTCGCCCTGTCCTTTTTCCCGACCCTCTACGCCGTTCCCTATACGCTGAACCGGTTGATGCCCGAGCGCATGTCCCGCTTCATTCTGGAAACCCTGTTTCCTGAGCGCAAGCCCGACGGCGACGATCCGAAATTCCCCGCCTATTACGATCATTGCTTCAGCAGCGAGAGCAAGATCATGCCCATGCTTCGCGAGGCGGGCTTTTCCGACGCCGTCATCCTGCCTTTCTGGGGATACGCCTATTTCTGGAAAATTCCCGGATTGAGGCAGATCGACGCGGCGTTCAACCGCATCGCCGAACGCCGCGACTGGCGCGCGGTTTCAAGTTTCGCCTATGTGATCGCGACCAAATGATTTTCCGGCGAGTTTGAACGCTTCGGACGTCGAAACAGGTTGATCCTGGCGGCCTCCGCCCAATATTGTGATTTGTCATTGCAGATGATTCTTGCAGAGGCTTGGCAGCGCCATGTTCCGTGCATTCCAGACGCCCGTTTACAGCAGGCAAGCCTCCGGCGCCGCGCCGGCTGAAGATTTGCCGCGCTGGCGGCTGGACGATCTCTATGAAGGACTGGACAGTCCGCGCTTCGCCGAGGATCTGAAGCGTCTAGGCCACGAGTGCCGGGAATTCGCCGCGGTCTATCGCGGCGCGCTCGCGGGGCTGCTCGCCGCGCCGGATGCGTCCGAAAAGCTTCACGAGGCGATCGCGCGCTATGAGGCGATCGACGATCTGGCGACGCGGATCATGTCCTTCGCCGGCCTGTCCTACGCCGAAAACACCATCGACCCGGTTCGCGCCAAATTCTATGGCGACGCGCAGGAGAAGGTGACGGCGGCCTCCACCAACCTGCTGTTCTTTCAGCTCGAGCTGAACCGTCTCGACGACATCGCCCTGGCCAAGGCGATGGAGCGGAAGCCGCTTTCCCGTTACCGTCCCTGGATCGAGGATCTGCGGCTCGAAAAGCCCTATCAGCTCGACGACCGCATCGAACGGCTCTTCCACGAAAAATCGGTGACGGGACATTCCGCCTGGAACCGGCTGTTCGACGAGACCATCGCCTCGCTGCGCTTCGAGATCGACGGCCAGGAAATGACGCTCGAGCCGGCGCTCAACCTGTTCCAGGATCCCGACGAGAAGATGCGCGAAAAGGCCTCGGACGCCATCGCCGCCACGCTCAGGGACAATCTGCGCGTCTTCACGCAGATCTCCAACGTCCTGGCCAAGGACAAGGAGATTTCCGACCAGTGGCGCGGATTCAAGGACGTCGCCGCCTCGCGCCATCTCTCGAACCGCGTCGAGCCGGAAGTGGTGAACGCCATGGTCGCGGCGGTGCGCGCGGCCTATCCGCGCCTGTCGCACCGCTATTACCGGCTGAAGGCCCACTGGTTCGGCAAGGAAAAGCTGCGCCATTGGGACCGCAACGCGCCTCTGCCCGACGCGCCGAGGGCGGTCTATGACTGGTCCCAGGCGCGCGCCGCCGTTCTTGGCGCCTATCGCGCCTTCGCGCCGGAAATGGCGGAAATCGCCCAGCAATTCTTCGACCGCCAGTGGATCGACGCGCCGGTGCGGCCCGGCAAGGCGCCGGGCGCCTTCGCCCATCCCACCAGCACGTCCGTGCATCCTTATGTCCTGCTCAATTACCAGGGCAAGCCGCGCGACGTGATGACGCTGGCCCACGAACTCGGCCATGGCGTGCATCAGGTTCTGGCGGCGCCCAATGGCCCGCTGATGGCCCCGACGCCGCTGACGCTCGCCGAGACCGCCTCGGTCTTCGGCGAAATGCTGACTTTCCGGGCGCTCCTGGCGGAAGCGAAGGAGCCGCGCGAACGCCGGGCCTTGCTGGCCTCCAAGGTCGAGGACATGCTCAATACGGTGGTGCGGCAGATCGCCTTCTATTCCTTCGAGCGCAGTTTCCACGAGGAGCGCCGCCAGGGCGAATTGACGGCCGAGCGCATCTGCGAATTGTGGACGGCCGCGCAGGCGGAGAGCCTTGGACCCTCGGTCGAGCTCATGCCGGGATACGAGACGTTCTGGACCTATATTCCGCATTTCATCCATTCACCGTTCTACGTCTACGCCTACGCCTTCGGCGATTGCCTGGTGAATTCGCTTTACGGCGTCTATCAGAAGGCCGAGCCCGGCTTTGTCGAAAAATATTTCGCTTTGCTTTCGGCGGGCGGCTCGAAACATTATTCGGAACTGCTCGCGCCCTTCGGCCTCGACGCGCGCGATCCTGCTTTCTGGAACATCGGCCTGTCGATGATCGAGGGGCTGATCGACGAACTGGAAAGCCTGCCCGCCTGAACCGGGAAAGCCCATGCTGATCCTCGCCGCGCTGTGGCTGGTCCTTTACGGGCTGATCGCGTTCGGCGTCCTGATCCTGTTCAATCTGGCGCTGGTCCGCTTCATCGAATTGCTCGTCCCGCCCATCGGCCGGTTCATCGAGGTCGGCGGCGAAGGAAGCCCGCTCCGCCTTCATGTGGCGGACAGCGGCGCGCGGCCCGGCCTCAGCGAGCCGCCGCTCGTCTTCATCCATGGCCTGCTCGGCCAGCTCAACGAATTCGCTTATGCGCTTGCGGCGTGGTTCCCCGAACGCCGCGTGGTGCTGATCGACCGGCCGGGGTCGGGCTATTCCCAGACGGCGCATCCCCAGACGCTCGCCAAACAGGCGGGGATCATGGCGCAGGCGATCGAGGCGCTCGACTTGGAAAAGCCTTTGGTCGTCGGCCACTCGCTTGGCGGCGCGGTCGCCCTGGCGCTGGCGCTCGATCATCGCGACAGGATCGGCGGCCTGGCGCTGGTCGCGCCGCTCACCCATCTCGTCGCCGCACGGTCGAAAATCCTCGGCGGTCTGGCTTGGCGCAGCCGCTTCATATGGTGGCTCGCGGCCTGGAGCATCGGTCCAGTCCTGACGCTTTTGCGCTCGGGCGTGGCGCGCGAACTGACTTTCGCGCCCGATCCCATGCCCGCGCGGTTCTGGACCAGGGGCGGCGGCCTGCTTGGCGCGCGGCCTTCGGCTTTGCTGGCCGCCGCGAGCGATATTCTCACGCAGCCGCGCGAATTGCCGGGGATGGTCCGGCGCTATGGCGCGCTCGACCTGCCGATCGGCGTGCTTTACGGTGAAAGCGACAGGCTGCTCGACCCCGAACGTCAGGGCGCGGATTTCTGCGCCGAGGCGCCGGGCGCTGAGATGACCAGGATTCCGGGCGGCCATATGCTGCCTTTGACCCACCTGGCCGAAACCGAGGATTTCATTCGCAAGGTTCTGGCGCGAATGAGTCAGAAGCCATGAAAGGAGACGGGAATGGCGTTGAAACAGCTTCTGGCGTCGATCCTGCTGCTCGCGGGCGCCGCGGCGCCCGCCATGGCTTTCGAATTGCGCAGCCCGGACATCATGCCGGGCGGCGGCAGGATCGCCGACACCTTTGTATATAATGGCTTCGGCTGCGCGGGCGGCAATCTTTCGCCGGCCCTGGCCTGGCGCGATCCGCCGCCGGGAACGAAAAGCTTCGCCGTCCTGGTCCACGATCCCGACGCGCCGACTGGCGGCGCGGGATTCTGGCATTGGGTGGTCTATGACATTCCCGCCCATGTCACCGGCCTGCCGCAGGGAGCGGGCGACGGGAAAGGCGCCGGCCTGCCGGCGGGGGCGAAACAGGTCAGCACCGATTTCGGAACCCCCGGCTATGGCGGCCCTTGTCCGCCGAGGGGCGACAAGCCGCACCACTATAATTTCACGATTTACGCTCTGAAGGTGGACAAGCTCGCTTTGCCGCCGCACGCCACCGCCTCGGTCGCCGGATTCATCATCAACGCCAATTCCCTGGGCAAGGCCGGCCTGACCGGAACCTACGGGCGCTGAGGGATGCGAAGGCTTGGCGCATGAAGGACGATGAAGCCAATCGCTTTGGCGCCCGCGCCGCCCGCTACCTCGCGGTGGGCGCGCAGGCGGGGGGGTTCGCGGCGCGGCTCGCCGGCGCGCGGCTTTTGGGCCGGGACGGCGGGCGGGACAGCGACGCCGAGGCTTTGGCGCGGGCGCTCGGCGGGCTGAAAGGCCCGCTGATGAAGGCGGCCCAGCTCCTCGCCACCATTCCCGAGGCCTTGCCGCACGAATATGCGCAAGCCCTGGCCAGCCTGCAAAGCGAGGCGCCGCCGATGGGCGCAGCTTTCGTGCGCCGCCGGATGGCGAGCGAACTCGGGCCGGATTGGCAAAGGAAATTTGCGGCTTTCGACCTCCATCCCGCCGCCGCCGCCTCGCTCGGCCAGGTTCATCGCGCCCGCACGCTCGACGGCGCCGAGGTCGCCTGCAAGCTGCAATATCCCGACATGGCCTCGGCGGTGGAGGCCGATCTCGCCCAGCTCGACATGGTTCTGGCGTTGCAAAAGCGCATCGAGCCGGCGATCGACGCGCGCGAGGCCGCCCAGGAAATCGCCGAGCGACTGCGCGAGGAGCTGGACTATCGCCGCGAAGCGAAGCACGCCCGTCTTTACGCAGCGATGCTGGCGGGGCGCGGCGACATCCGCGTCCCCGGCGTCCATGACGCTCTTTCCACCGGCCGGCTTCTGACCCTGGACTGGATGGAGGGGGAAAAGATCCTGAAGCTGGTCGAGGCGCCCGAGGCCGAGCGCAACCGGGTCGCGCGGGCGATTTTCGGGGCATGGTGGTCGCCTTTCGCCCATTACGGCGTGATCCACGGCGACCCGCATCTCGGCAATTACGCCGTTTTCCGGGAGGAGGGGGAAGCTTCCGGGATCAACCTGCTGGATTATGGCTGCATCCGCGTCTTTCCGCCGTCCTTCGTCGGCGGGGTGGTCCAGCTCTATCGCGGCCTGCTCCAGGACCGGCGCGATCAGGTCGCCGAGGCTTTTTCGGTCTGGGGCTTCCGCAATCTGACCGGGGAGTTGATCGAAATCCTCACCCTCTGGGCGCGTTTCATTCTCGGGCCGTTGCTCGACGACCGCGTTCGCACCATAGCCGATGGGGTCTCCGCCGGCGCCTATGGGCGAAGCGAGGCGGCCGAAGTGCGGCGCAGGCTGCGCGAAAAGGGGCCGGTGACCATTCCGCGCGAATTCGTCTTCATGGACCGCGCCGCGATCGGCCTTGGCGGCGCCTTCCTTCATCTGGCGGCGCGCTTGAATTTCCACAGCCTGTTCGAGGAGGCGCTGGAAAACTTCGATCTCGACGCGCTGGCGGCGCGTCAGGCTGCCGCGCTGGCGGCGGCGGGCCTCGATTCGCCGGCTTTTTTCTGATTTTCTCCGCCAGCCGCCGAAAAGATGCGGTGATTTCGGGGGACCTTCTTTTTGCCGACTTGCTTCGGGCCGCCCCTTCTGGAAAAAGGAGCCGGCTTGGCCGGACCGGCCAGATCACGGAATTCACGAAGGAGAGGATAATGGCGGCGAGTGAAATCAGCGCCGGCGCGCCGGGCGACGTTTCTTTCGTTTCGCCGCGCGCCGTTTCCAACCTCTAGATCCTGCCAACGCGATCGTGCTCCGGGCGGAGCTTTCGAGACCCGCGCCGCCGCGGACCAATTGGAGTTGTTCATGCGCATTGCCGTTCCCGCCGAAACCGACGCCAATGAAGCGCGCGTCGCGGCGACGCCCGAAACCGTGAAGAAATATATCGGCCTCGGCGCCGAGGTCGCCGTGCAGGCCGGCGCCGGCCTGGGCTCCGGCATAACCGACGCGGATTTCGAAAAGGCCGGGGCGAAAATCGCGCCCGACGCTCAAGCCGCCGTCTCGGGCGCCGATGTGGTGCTGGCGGTCCGCCGCCCGGGGGCGCAAGCGCTGGCCGGGGTCAATACGGGCGCGGCGGTTCTGGCGATCATGGACCCCTATGGCCAGCACGAGGCGCTCGCCGCCCTGGCCAAGGCCGATGTCCAGGCCTTCGCCATGGAGCTGATGCCCCGCATCACCCGCGCCCAGGTGATGGACGTTTTGTCCTCGCAGGCCAATCTCGCCGGTTATCGCGCGGTGATCGACGCCGCGGGCGAATATGGCCGCGCCATTCCCATGATGATGACCGCCGCCGGCACGGTTCCGGCCGCCAAGATCTTCATCATGGGCGTCGGCGTCGCCGGCCTGCAGGCCATCGCCACGGCGCGCCGTCTCGGCGCGGTGGTCACCGCCACCGACGTGCGCCCGGCCACCAAGGAGCAGGTCGAATCGCTCGGCGCCAAATTCCTCGCGGTCGAGGACGACGAGTTCAGGCAGGCCCAGACGGCGGGCGGCTACGCCAAGGAAATGTCGAAGGAATATCAGGCGAAGCAGGCGGCGCTGACCGCCTCGCACATCGCCAAGCAGGACATTGTCGTCACCACCGCGCTGATTCCCGGCCGCCCGGCGCCGCGCCTGATCTCGGCGGACATGGTCGCCTCGATGCGCCCCGGCTCGGTGATCGTCGATCTCGCGGTCGAGCGCGGCGGAAACTGCGAACTGGCCAAACCGGGCGAGGTCGTCGTCACCGACAACCACGTGAAGATCGTCGGACATCTCAATGTCGCCGGCCGTCTCGCCGCCACCGCTTCGCAGCTTTACGCCAAGAACCTGTTCGCCTTCCTCGAGACCATGATCGACAAGGAGAGCAAGGCGCTCAAGGTCGACGGCGAGGACGAGTTGGTCAAGGCGACCCGGCTCACCTCCGGCGGCGCGATCGTGCATCCTGGTTTCGCGGCGGCATGAGGCCGCCGCCCGCCCAATTTCGAGGCGGCCTGAGCCGCCGGTCCAACCACCCGATTGAAGCCCGAGAGAGGGGCGATGAAAATGGCTACTGACGCACAAACGCTGGTCGAGCGAGCGCAGGACGCGGCGCGGACGGCGCGGGCCGCCGCCGACGCCGCGCAGGCTTACGCCGACCGGGCCTCACATCTGGACCATGTCGCCGACGCGGCGGGCGCCGCCGCCCATGCGGCGAGCGGCGGCGCGATCGATCCCTTCGTCTTCCGCCTGGCGATTTTCGTCCTCGCGGTCTTCGTCGGCTATTACGTGGTCTGGTCGGTGACCCCGGCGCTCCATACGCCCTTGATGTCGGTCACCAACGCCATTTCCTCGGTCATCGTCGTCGGCGCCCTGCTGGCGGTCGGCGTGGATGGTGCGGGCGCGCTGGACAGCGGCCCGGTCTGGGCGCGCGTCTTCGGCTTCATCGCGCTGGTCCTCGCCTCGGTGAACATTTTCGGCGGCTTCCTCGTCACCGCGCGAATGCTCGCCATGTACAAGAAGAAGGGCTGAGATCCATGAACGTCAATCTCGCAGCCCTTCTCTATCTCGTCGCCGGCGTCCTGTTCATTTTCGCCTTGCGCGGCCTGTCGCATCCCACCACCTCGCGCCAGGGCAACCGCTACGGCATGATCGGCATGGCCATCGCCATCCTCACGACGCTGGCCCTCAGGCCGCCGTCGGACCTGTTTGGCTGGGTGTTCGTGGTCGTCGGCCTCGGCCTCGGCGGCGGCGTCGGCGCCGTTGTGGCGCGGCGCATCGAAATGACCAAGATGCCGCAGCTGGTCGCCTTCTTCCACTCGCTGGTCGGCTTGGCGGCGGTTCTGGTGGCGTCGGGCGCGCTTTTCGCGCCGGAGGCTTTCGGCATTGGCGTTCCCGGCGACATTCATCCGGCTAGCCTGATCGAAATGTCGCTCGGCGCGGCCATCGGCGCCATCACCTTCACCGGCTCGGTCATCGCCTTTCTGAAGCTCGACGGCCGCATGTCCGGCAAGCCGATCATGCTGCCGCAGCGCCACGCCATCAATCTTGCGCTGGGGCTCTCCCTCGTCCTGCTGATCGCTTCTTTCTTTGCGAGCGGCGCCGCCGTCCTGTTCCTGCTGATCGTGCTGGTCTCGCTGGCGCTCGGCGTGCTGCTGATCATCCCGATCGGCGGCGCCGACATGCCGGTGGTGATCTCGATGCTCAACTCCTATTCGGGCTGGGCGGCGGCCGGCATCGGCTTCACTCTCGGCAATCTGGCGCTGATCATCACCGGCGCCCTGGTCGGCTCATCGGGCGCGATCCTGTCCTATATCATGTGCAAAGGCATGAACCGCTCCTTCATCTCGGTCATCCTCGGCGGCTTCGGCGGCGAGAGCGCGGCGGCTGGCGGCGGCGCGAAAGAAAGCCGGCCGGTCAAGCAGGGCTCGCCGGACGACGCGGCCTATATTCTCGAGAACTCGTCCAAGGTCATCATCGCGCCCGGTTATGGCATGGCGGTGGCCCAGGCCCAGCATGCTTTGCGCGAAATGGCCGACCTGCTCAAGGCCGAGGGCGTCGAGGTCAAATACGCCATCCATCCGGTGGCGGGCCGCATGCCCGGCCATATGAACGTGCTGCTGGCGGAAGCCAATGTCCCCTATGACGAGGTGTTCGAACTGGAGGACATCAATTCCGAATTCGCCCAGGCCGACGTCGCCTTCGTGATCGGCGCCAATGACGTGACCAATCCGGCGGCCAAGACCGACAAGGCCTCGCCGATCTATGGCATGCCGATCCTCGACGTCGAAAAGGCCAAGACGGTGATGTTCGTCAAGCGCTCGATGAGCTCGGGCTACGCCGGCGTCGAGAACGAATTGTTCTTCAAGGACAATACGATGATGCTGTTCGGCGACGCCAAGAAAGTGGTCGAGAGCATCATCAAGGCCATGAACCACTAAGGCCGAAACCGCGTGGGAACAAAGGCGCGGGCGGAGATGGCTCCGCCTGCGCTTTTTTGTTGCGGGGCCTTTATTCGCGGGCTCAGGTTTTGCTAAAAGGCCGGATGTCGTTTCGCGCGCGCCCTCTCTCCCGGCGAATTATCGGCCCGGCTCGCGGCTGAGCCTTTGCGCTCGCCGGCGCGCCGGGATTTTCCGCCTTTTCCGCGCACCTTCGTCGATCCGGGCCTCGCGGCCCTTCGCCACAGAGTTTCTTCGCCATGACCGAGAAGACGGGCCCCGATTATTCCGCCACGCTCTACCTGCCGAAAACCGATTTCCCGATGCGCGCCGGCCTGCCGAAAAAGGAGCCGGAGCTGTTGGGCCATTGGGAAAGCATCGGCCTGACCGGGAAAATGTGGGCGGAAAACGCCGGCAAGCCCAAATTCGTGCTGCATGACGGCCCGCCCTACGCCAACGGCAATATCCATATCGGCCATGCGCTCAACAAGATTCTCAAGGATCTCGTCACCCGCTCGCAGCGCATGCTGGGCAAGGACGCCAATTATGTGCCGGGCTGGGACTGCCACGGCCTGCCGATCGAATGGAAGATCGAGGAGCAATATCGCGCCAAGGGGCGCAACAAGGATGAGGTGCCGGTGGTCGAGTTCCGCCGCGAATGCCGGGCCTTCGCCGAACATTGGCTCGACATCCAGCGCGAGGAATTCAAGCGCCTCGGCGTCGCCGGCGACTGGGCGGGCCGCTACGCCACCATGGATTTTGCCGCCGAAAGCGTCATCGCCCGCGAAATCATGAAATTCGCCGCCAACGGCCTGCTCTATCGTGGCTCCAAGCCGGTGATGTGGTCGGTGGTGGAAAAGACGGCGCTGGCCGAAGCCGAAGTCGAATATGAGGACCACACCTCGGATTGGGTTTTTGTGGCCTTTCCCGTGAAAGGTTCGGATGCGCGCGTGGTCATCTGGACGACCACGCCCTGGACCCTGCCGGGCAACCGCGCCATCTCCTTTTCGCACAAGATCGCCTATGGCCTCTATCGCGTCGTCGCCGCGCCCGAGGGGAACTGGGCCAAGCCGGGCGATCAATTCTTTCTCGCGGAAAAGCTTGCAGAGAGCGTGTTCCAGGCCGCCAAGGTCGAGGCGTTCGAACGGCTCCGCGAGGTTCCGGCGAGCGAACTCGCCGCATTGACCTGCGCCCATCCGCTCGAAAAGCTCGGCTTCACGTTCAAGGTTCCGCTGCTCGACGGCGATCATGTCACCGACGACGCCGGCGCCGGCTTCGTCCATACCGCGCCGGGCCATGGCCGCGAGGACTTCGACATCTGGATGGCGTCGGGCCGCCTGCTGCACGAGCGGGGCATCGATGCGCGTATTCCCTATACGGTGGACGCCGACGGATTTTATACCGACGAAGTCCCCGGCTTCCCCGGCGCCCGCGTCATCGACGACAAGGGCGCCAAGGGCGACGCCAACGAGCGGGTGATCAAGGCCCTGATCGAGGCCGGCGCCCTGCTGGCGCGCGGAAAAATGAAGCATCAGTATCCGCACAGCTGGCGCTCGAAAAAGCCGGTCATTTTCCGCAACACGCCGCAATGGTTCATTGCGATGGACAAGCCTTTCGCCGCTCCGCTCGACGCGACGGCGGCCAAAGCCCTCGGCGCCAGCTCGAACGGACCGACCCTGCGCGCCATCGCGCTCGAAGAAATCGCGCGAACAAAATGGGTTCCCGCCGCCGGCGAGAACCGCATCACCGGCATGATCGCCAATCGCCCCGATTGGGTGGTGTCGCGCCAGCGCGCCTGGGGCGTGCCGATCGCGGTTTTCGTCAGGAAGGGCGGTCACGACATTCTGGTCGATGAAAAGGTCAACGCCCGGATCGTCGAGGCTTTTGCGCAAGAGGGCGCCGACGCCTGGTACAAGGACGGCGCGGCGGAGAGATTCCTCAAGCCCGACCACGACCCGGCGGGTTACGAGAAAATCGACGACGTGCTCGACGTCTGGTTCGACTCCGGCTCGACCCACGCCTTCACCCTGGAAGACCCGAAAAACTTCCCGACGCTGGCCGGCGTCCGCCGCCGCCACGACGGCGGGCCGGACGAGGTCATGTATCTCGAAGGCTCGGACCAGCATCGCGGCTGGTTTCATTCAAGCCTGCTCGAAAGCTGCGGCACGCGCGGCCGCGCGCCCTATGATTCCGTGCTGACCCATGGTTTCGTCCTCGACGAGAAGGGCCGCAAGATGTCGAAATCGCTCGGCAATGTCGTCGCGCCCCAGACGGTGATCAAGGACGCCGGCGCCGATATCTTGCGGCTATGGGTCGCGGCCTCGGATTATTCCGACGACCTGCGCATCGGCAAAGAGATTCTGGCCACTTTCTCCGAGACCTATCGCAAGCTGCGCAACACGATCCGCTGGATGCTCGGCGCGCTCGCCCATTTCGATCCGGCGGAAGCGGTCCAAAAGGCCGATACGCCGGAGTTGGAGCTTTATATCCTGCACCGGCTGGCCGAAATCGACGCGCCGATCCGCGAGGCCTATGCCGCCTTCGATTACAAGAAAGTGGTCGCGCTGCTGTCGTCCTTCATGACCGGCGATCTTTCCGCCTTCTATTTCGACATTCGCAAGGACTGTCTCTATTGCGACCCGCCTTCCAGCGTGACCCGCAACGCGGCGCTGACCGCCATCGACATTCTTTGCGACGCGCTGCTGAAATGGCTGGCGCCGATCCTGTGCTTCACGGCGGAAGAAGCCTGGCTCGCCTTCCGGCCGCAGGGCGCGGAATCGGTTCATCTCACCGAGTTCCCCGCCGGGCTGGGGCTTTGGCGCGACGAGGCGCTGGCGGCCAAATGGCGCAATCTTCGCCGCGTCCGCGCGGTGGTCACCGGGGCGCTGGAGATCGAGCGCGCCCAAAAGACCATCGGCGCCTCGCTCGAAGCCGACCCGCGGGTTTTCATCGCGGACGAAAGTCTGCGCGCCGCGCTTGAAGGCGTCGATTTCGCCGATATCTGCATCACCTCAGGGATAGAGATCGTGGCCGCGCCGCCGCCGCAAGGCGCCTTCACTCTGCCCGAGACGGCCGGCGTCGGGGTGGTCAGCCGCCGCGCCCAGGGTCGCAAATGCGCGCGCTCGTGGCGGATATCAAAGCTCGTCGGCGCCGATCCCGAATTCCCCGACGTGACCCCGCGCGACGCTGAAGCCTTGCGGGAGTTGCGCGCCCTGGGCCGCTGGCCGTGAGCCTGGCGTCCCGGCGCCTCGCAGGCTTCGCCGCCGCGGCCTTCGTGTTCGCGGCGGATCAGGCGAGCAAGGTTTGGGCGATCGGCCTGCTCGACCGGCCCGATCATCCGAGCTACGCCCTGACGCCCTTTCTGGCGCTGGTCATGAGCTGGAATCGCGGCATCGCCTATACGATGCTGCGCTCGGACGGCGATCTGGGCCGCTTCGCCCTGGTCGGCGTGGCGCTCGCCGCCGCGGGCCTGCTGGTCCATTGGCTGTGGCGGGCGCGCAGCCTGGTCTCGGCGCTCGCCTTCGGCTTTCTCATCGGCGGCGCGCTCGGCAACGCCAGCGACCGCCTGACCCACGGCGCCGTGGCCGATTTCCTTTATTTTCACACGCCCTTCTCGCTCGGACCGCTGTCGAACTATGTCTTCAACCTGGCCGACGCCGCCATATTTGTCGGCGTCGTCGCGCTGGTGTATGAGGCGACGTCGGGAAGCCAGGCTGGCGACGGCGGGCACGGTTAGGAGCGCGGGTAGAATGTCGAGGACGAAGTCCATCAATCGGGCCGGCGCCGTCGTTTTGCTGGCCGTGGGCGCGAGCGCGGCTTTTTGCTTCGCGGCTCGGGCGCAGGAATCGGAACAGCCGTCGACGGCCTTCGGTTATGAAATGCCGAAACAATTTCTGATCAACCGCATGACGGCGCCGCCTCGCCCGAAGTCGGATGGCGCCGGCGGGTCGGCCGCGGGTCAGGGCGCCAATGGCGGGCAGGGGGCCAGTGGCGGGCAAGCCGCCGATAACGGCGACGAAGATGTCGGCGGGTACGGCGACCAGAATCCCTTCCCGAAACGCTATCTGCTGAACAAGATGTTCGATTTCGGCGGTGGGGACAACGCGCCGGCGGCGCCGCCCGCCACGTCCGCGCCCGCCGCGACGGCTTCGGCGCCTGCCGTGAAATCGCCTTGAATGGCGGATAAGCGCGGTATTTTAGCGGCTTTGGCGGCAGCTTGGGGGATTTCGGAGTGGATGTGGCGTTGACGAGACTTGGGCGATGGCGGAAGCCCGCGCCGCGCATGGCGGGACGGGCGGCGGGCGCCATGATCGTCTGCGCGCTGTTTCTGGCTCCGCCGGCCGCCCGCGCCGACGATTCGCTGCTGGGAAAAGCGATGAACACCATCGGCCTCGGCGGCAATGGCTCGTCCAGTCAGGACGCCGCCCAGCAACAGCCTGCCGCGCCCGCGCCGCAACCGCAACCCACCCCCGCCTCGGGCGACAACCAGAATCTCCTCACCAATTGGTTCGGCTGGGGCCGTCACAACGGGCAGCAGCCTTCCGATCAGGCGGCCGTCGAACAACCGCAGCGCAGGGCGATGACCCCTGTCGAGGCGCCGCCGGCGCCGGCCCCGGCGCCGGTCGCCGCGCCGAGCCTGTGGGATCAGATGCTCGGTAACGCCGGGCTCAACACCCACAACGCCGTGGACAATATCTATTACGCCGACCGGCCGAAATTGAGCGTGCCCAAGGAGCGCGCTCTGCCTCAGCCGGCTCCCGTGGCCGGGACGGCCGGAACCCGGCCGTCCAATCCGGCGGATCTGGTTCAGCCGCCGGAAGGCTATCTCGAAAAAGTGCGCGGCGCCGACGGCAATGTTTCCGGTCTGCGTTCGGGCGACGTCAGCAAGGACAAGAAATTTTTCGGCCTGTTCTGATCTCACGATTGGGGGCGAATTTTCGAAGCCGGGGCTGTCGTTCCGGCTTTTGCATTCTATATTGTCAGGACAGGCTTTTTCCGCATGAGGAGTTGCAATTTGTCCCGTTCGCAGCACCTCCCCCCCTTTGGCGCGGCGCAGGAGACGCCGTCGGGTCAAACCGGGGCAGGCGGCGCCCATGCCGGCCCGCGGGTCGATCATTTCCGCCTCGAAAACGGCATGGATGTGGTGGTCATTCCCGACCATCGCGCGCCGGTCGTCACCCATATGGTGTGGTATCGCAACGGCTCGGCCGACGATCCGCGCGGGAAAAGCGGCATCGCCCATTTCCTCGAACATCTTATGTTCAAGGGCACCCATCGGCACAAGCAGGGCGAGTTCTCGCATCTCGTCGCCGAGCTGGGCGGCCAGGAAAACGCCTTCACCTCCTATGATTTCACCGCCTATTTCCAGCGCGTCGCCCGCGAGCACCTCAAGACCATGATGGAATTCGAGGCCGACCGCATGACCGGCCTGAACCTGACCGACGAGGTGGTGGCGCCGGAGCGCGATGTGGTTCTGGAGGAGCGCCGCATGCGCACCGAGGCCGACCCGGCGGCGCAACTCGACGAGGCGCTGAACGCAGCGCTTTTCACCCATCATTCCTATGGCGTGCCGATCATCGGCTGGAGCCATGAGATCGAGACGCTCGACCGCGAGGACGCGCTCGCCTATTACCGCCGCTTCTATACGCCGGAAAACGCCATTCTCGTCGTCGC
Source organism: uncultured Pseudomonadota bacterium (assembly GCA_963748385.1). Lineage (GTDB taxonomy): Bacteria > Pseudomonadota > Alphaproteobacteria > Rhizobiales > Beijerinckiaceae > Rhodoblastus. The sequence goes on along the minus strand of CAVVIQ010000012.1, from coordinate 503,285 downwards.
CGGCGATGTCGAGGCGCCGGAAGTCGAGATTCTGGCGCGTGAAACCTACGGCAGGATCCCGGCGCGCGGCGAGGCCCTGCAACGCCATCGCCCGCGCGAGCCGGAACCCCGCGCCGAACGCATCGTCCGGCTCGCCGACGCCAAGGTCGAGCAGCCGCAATTCGAGCGCATCTATCTGGTGCCTTCGGCCTTCACCGGCGAAAAGGGCGAATCTGAAGCCCTCGACGTGCTGGCCCACCACCTCGGCGGCGGCCAGACCAGCCTGCTGTTTCGACGGCTCGTGCTGGAGCGCCGGATCGCCGTCGCCGCCGGCGCCTATTATTATTCCGACGCCGTGGACGAGAGCCGCTTCTATGTCTTCGCCACGCCGGCCGAAGGCGTGAGCTTGGAAGAGCTGGAGCGCGGCGTGGACGAGGTTCTCGCCGAATTGCGGCGCGACGGCGTCAGCGCGGAAGATGTCGCGCGCGCTTCGACGCGCCTTGTCGCCGACGCGGTTTACGCCCAGGACAGCCAGGTCTCGCTCGCGCGCTGGTTCGGCGCGGCTCTCGCCAGCGGCGGCAATGTCCGTGACGTGCTGGGCTGGGCCGCGCGGATCGAGGCGGTTACAGCCGAAGATGTCGCCAAGGCGATGCAGTGGCTCAACAAGCGCCGCGCCGTTTCCGGATTCCTGCTCAAGGAACGGGCCGCGTGAGCGTCGAAGGAAATTCCGCCATGAACGCTCCCGCAACACGAGTCTCGCGCGCCGAGCGGGTCCAGCATGTCGTCAGCCCCGGCGGGATCACCGCCTGGCTGGTCGAGGATTACGCCGTGCCCCTGATCGCGATGGATTTTTCCTTCGCCGGTGGCGGAGCCCAGGATCCGCAGGGCAAGGCCGGCGCCGCGTCGCTTCTCGCCGGCCTGCTCGACGAGGGCGCCGGCGATCTCGAATCGGAAGCCTTCCATCGCGCGCTCGACGATCACGCCATCCGCCTCAGCTTTTCCGCCGAGCGCGACGAATTCACCGGCCATCTTCAGACCCTGTCGCGCCACGCCGACAAGGCGTTCGAGCTTCTGGCGCTGGCGCTCAACGCGCCGCGATTCGACGAAGCGCCCTTCACCCGGGTGCGCGCCCAGATCAACGCCGTGCTGAAGCGCGAATCCGCGGAGCCCGACAGCATGGCGGCCCAGGCCTGGCGGCGCGCCGCCTGGGCGGGGCATCCCTATTCGCGCTCGGCGCGCGGTGAATTGGGCGAGATCGACGCCGTGACGCGCGAAGATCTCCTCGATATGCGGCGCAAAACGCTGGCGCGCGACGCGCTGAAAGTGGCGGTGGTCGGCGCGATCGACGCCGCGACCCTCGCGCGCCATCTCGATTCCCTGTTCGCCGGGTTGCCGGCCAAGGCCGAGCTGAAGCCGGTTCCCGAGATTGAAATCCAGGGCCTTGGCCAACGCATCGTGGTCGATTTCGACGTGCCGCAGGCCAATATCCGCTTCGGCCGCCCCGGCTTTTCCCGGCGCGATCCCGATTATATCGCGGCCATGGTGGTCAATCACATTCTCGGCGGCGGCGCCTTCACCTCGCGCCTGTGGCAGGAGGTTCGCGAAAAGCGCGGCCTGACCTATTCCGTCTATTCGACGCTCGCCACTGCCGAACACAGCCCCTCCTTCATCGGCGCGACCTCGACCAAGAACGAACGCGCGGCGGAATCGCTGAGCGTCATCGAGGCCGAATGCGTCCGTCTCGCAGCCGAGGGGCCGACCACCGAGGAGCTGGAAAAGGCGAAGAAATATCTGGTCGGCTCCTATGCCCTGCGTTTCGACACTTCGACCAAGATCGCCGGCCATCTGCTGCAGCTCCAGCGCGAGGGGTTCGACGCGGGCTATCTCGACCGCCGCAACGCCGAGGTCGAGGCGGTGACGCTCGACGACGCCCGCCGCGTGGCCAAACGCCTGATCGGCGACGGCAAGCTGCTGGTGGCCGTGGTCGGCCGCCCGGCGAGCCCGGCGGAGAAGGGCGCCGGCTGATCCGATGAAAATCCGTCGGCTCGATCCCGTTCTGGCGGACCGCATCGCCGCGGGCGAAGTGGTCGAGCGGCCGGCGGCGGCCGTCAAGGAGCTGGTCGAGAACGCGCTCGACGCCGGGGCGTCGCGAATCGACGTGACCATCGCCGGCGGCGGCCAGAAACTCATTCGCGTCATCGACGACGGCGCCGGCATGGACGAAGCCGATCTCGTGCTGTGCGTCGAGCGGCACGCCACCTCGAAAATCCCCGACGGCGACCTGACCAATATTGCGACCCTGGGCTTTCGCGGCGAGGCTCTGCCGTCCATCGCCTCGGTGGCGCGGCTGGAAATCGCGACCCGCAGGCGCGAGGCGCCGAACGGCCTGCGGTTGCGGGTCGAATTCGGCGCGGCCTCGGCGCCGGCGCCGGTCGCGCTGGCGCAGGGCACGAAGGTCGAGGCGCGCGACCTCTTCGCCGCCACGCCCGCGCGGCTCAAATTCTTGAAGAGCGAGCGCGCCGAGGCTTCCGCTGTCGCCGATGTGGTGAAGCGGCTGGCCATGGCCAATCCGCAGGTGCGCTTTTCGCTTGGCGGCGAGGGGCTCGCCGGCTTCGACTATCAGGCCTGCCCGGCCGGAAACGACGGCCTGCTGGCGCGCCTGGCCCAGGTTCTGGGCCGCGATTTCCGCGACAACGCCCTGGCGGTCGACGCCGAGCGCGAGGAATTCCGTCTGTGGGGCTTCGCCGGCCTGCCGACCTGGCATCGCGCCAACGCCCTGGCGCAATTCGTCTTCGTCAACGGCCGCCCGGTGCGCGACCGCCAGATCGCCGGGGCGATCCGGGCCGCCTATATGGATTACCTGAGTTCCGACCGGCACCCGACCCTCGCCTTGTTCATCACCTGCCCCCCGCGCCTGGTCGACGTGAATGTCCATCCGGCCAAAGCCGAGGTGCGTTTCGCCGATCCTGGACTGGTGCGTGGCCTGGCGGTCGGGGCGCTGAAACAGAGCCTTGCCGCGGCGCTTCATCGCGCGACGCCGACCAATGCAGCGGCGGCCACGACGAAATTCGCGTGGAGCCCATCATCCGCCACGGGCGGTCCGCAGACGAGCGTCCATCCGAACGGCCCGTGGGCGGAAGCGGGCGGCCGCCGTAACTGGGATTGGGGTTCTTCGCCCGCCGCGCCGCCATTGTTTGCCGCGCCCGGCTTTGCCGAGGCCACGCTTGCGGCCGACGCGCGCGCGCATGGGGAGGCGCCGCGGGACAGTGATCTTTCGGCGCCGCTCGGCGCGGCGCGGGCGCAGATTCATGAGACTTACATCATCGCCCAGACCCGCGACGGACTGGTGCTGGTCGATCAGCACGCCGCCCATGAACGGCTGGTCTATGAGCGGCTGAAAGCCGAGAGGGCGGAGCGCGGCGTCGCGCGGCAGGCTCTGCTTTCGCCTCTGGTGGTCGACCTCGATCCCGACGACGTCGGCCGCCTCGTCGAGGCCGCCGATCTTCTCGCCTCGCTTGGTCTGACGGTCGAGCCTTTCGGCCCCGGCGCGGTGGCGGTCCATGAAGCGCCGGCGGCGCTGGGCGCCGCCGAGATCGAGCCTTTGGTGCGCGACCTCGCCTGTTCGCTGGCCGAGGACGGCGCGGCGGCGCCGCTGGAAAAGAAGCTCGACCATGCGCTCGCGACCATGGCCTGCCATCATTCGGTGCGCTCGGGCCGCCGCCTCGGCGCGGAAGAAATGAACGCGCTGCTGCGCGAAATGGAGCGCACGCCGGGCGCCGGCCAGTGCAATCACGGCCGCCCAACCTATGTCGAGCTGAAGCTCGCCGATATCGAGAAATTGTTCGGGCGTCGATGATGCGAATTCCACATGATCCAAGCGGATTTCGTATTCCGTTGGCGCGAAAATCCGCCTGCGATTTACAGGATTTTCGCGCCATGGCGTTTCCGCGCGAATTGCGCAGCAATCTTGCGGGAACTGTATAAAAGGAAACGAGGATGAAATCATCGCCCGAATTGGCGCCGCGCGTCGAGGCGCTGGAGGCCGCGAGCGCCCATCAGGACCGCGCCATCGCCGAATTGAGCGACGCGGTCGCCTCGCAATGGAGCCGGATCGACGTTCTGACCCGCGAGGTCCTGCGCCTGCGCGAGGAAATGCAGGCGCTGAGCCAGGCGGTCGCGCCCGAGAAGCCGCCGCCGCATTATTGACCGGCTTTTCACGCGCCAAGGTGACTTGCGCCGCGTTTGGCGCCATAAAGCGCCCGAATTTCCTTTGCGAGCCCGCGCCGCCATGACGCTTATCAACTCCCTCCGCAAGCAGGTCACGCCGATCCACTCGGAAGGCTATGTCTTCATCGCGATTTTCGCCTGCGTGGCGCTGGTTCTGGGCTGGATCTCGGCGCCGCTGGGCTGGCTCGGCGCGGTCCTCACCCTGTGGTGCGCCTATTTCTTCCGCGATCCCTCGCGGGTGACCCCGGTGGTGGACGGGCTGGTGATCTCCCCGGCCGACGGCGTGGTCTGCTCCATCGGCCAGCACCAGCCGCCCCCCGAACTCGGCCTTGGCGTGGACCCGATGCTGCGCGTGTGCGTCTTCATGAACGTGTTCGACGTTCATGTAAACCGCGCGCCGGTCACCGGCCGCGTTTCCCGCATCGCCTACAAGCCGGGCCTGTTCCTCAACGCCGATCTCGACAAGGCGAGCGAGGACAACGAGCGCAACGGCGTGGTGATCGAGTCCCGCCATGGCCGTGTCGGCGTGGTCCAGATCGCGGGGCTCGTCGCGCGGCGCATCGTCTCCTTCGTGCAGGAGGGCCAGAGTTTGGGGGTCGGCGAGCGATTCGGCCTGATCCGTTTCGGCTCCCGCGTCGATGTCTATCTGCCGGCGGGCGCGCGCGTCCTGGTCGGGCTCGGCTCGCGCGCCATCGCCGGCGAAACCGTGCTGGCGGATTATCGCGACGGCGAGGCCGAGCGTCATTTCAAGGTTGGCTGACATGGAAGGCGAAACCACTCCCGCGTCGGCGCCGGTTCATGCGGGGCTGAGGTCGCGCGGCCTGCGCAGCCTGCCGTTGCGTTTCGTCGTTCCCAATGTCGTGACCCTGCTGGCGCTCTGCGCCGGCCTGACCGCGATCCGTTTCGCGGCGGACGGGAAATATGAGATCGCGGTGCTGGCCATTCTGGCGGCGGCGGTGCTCGACGGCATGGACGGCCGCATCGCCAGGGCGCTGAAGGGCTCGTCGCGTTTCGGCGCCGAACTCGATTCCCTCGCCGATTTCATCGATTTTGGCGTCGCGCCGGCGTTGCTTCTGTTCTTCTGGTCGCTGCACACGTTGAAGACCGTGGGCTGGACGGCGGTGCTGATCTTCGCCATCGCCGCGGCTTTGCGTCTGGCGCGCTTCAACGTGATGATCGACGACCCGAACAAGCCGGCCTGGTCGGCGCGGTTCTTCACCGGCATGCCGGCGCCCGCCGGGGCCATTGTCGTGATGCTGCCGCTCTATTTGCAAATGTCCTTCAACCTGCCGGATTCGCGCTGGCAGACTTTTGCGGTGGCCGCCTATGTCGTCTTCGTCGCCGGCCTGATGGTCAGCCGCATTCCGCATTATTCGGGCAAGCACATCGGCCGCGTTCCGCGCGAATTTTTCATCCTCGTGCTGTTCGCCGTCGCCGCCATCCTCGTCCTGCTCGCCTCGTTCCCGCTGGAAATGCTGATCGTGGTGAGCCTCGCCTATCTCGCTCTGATCCCCTTTTCGGTGCGGGCTTATCGCCGCCTTGCGGAACAGGACGCCGCCGCGCCGCCGCCGGAAGCGGACAAGGCGTGATCCGCCTCGCCTACCACCTGCTCGATGTTTTCGCGGAGCGGCCTTTCGCAGGCAATCCGCTGGCGGTCATCCCCGACGCCGAAGGCCTGAGACCCGAGCAGATGCAGGCCATCGCCCGCGAGTTCAACCTGTCGGAGACGGCCTTTGTCCTGGCGCCGCGCGACCAGGTCCATACCGCGCGTTTGCGGATTTTCACTCCGACCATCGAGCTGCCCTTCGCCGGCCATCCGACAATCGGCGCCGCCTGCCTGATCGCCTCGTTGCGCGCGCCGGACATGATCGGCCGCCAGCCTTTGCAGATCGTGCTGGAGGAACAGGCCGGGGCGGTGGTTTGCGAGGTTTCGCGATTCCGGAATGTGCTGCGCGGCAGTTTCGCGCCGCCGCAGCCGCCGGCGTTCGGCGGCGTCCTTTCGGATCGCGTCGAAATCGCCACGGCGCTTGGGCTGGGCGAAGGCGAAGTCGGCTTCGACAATCATCAGCCGGCGATCGCCTCGGCGGGACTGCCTTTCGCCTTCGCTCCGGTCAATGGGCTGTCAGCGCTCAATCGATTGATTCCGGATTTCTCGCGTTTTTCCGCCGCCTTCGGGCGCGAAGCCGCGGGCGTCTTTGTCTATGCGCGCGAAACCGCCGACCCGGCCCATCATGTTCAGGCGAGGGTCTTCGTTCCCGCTTTGGGCGCGCGCGAAGACCCGGCGACGGGATCGGCGGCGGCCGCCTTCGCGGCGGTGGCCGCTCATTTCGAGCAGCCGGAAAACGGCGAGCATGAGATCGTCATCGAGCAGGGTTTCGCCATTGGCCGCCCGAGCCATATCGGTCTGACCTTGCGCATCGCCGGCGGCGTTCTGGTCGAAACGCGGATCGGCGGCGCCTGCGTCAGGATCGGCGAAGGCGCCTTGACGATCTAAGCCGGTTTTTGAATCTCCGGCCCGTCATTGGCGGTGCGATTGACCAGCGGCGAGATCGCGAAAAATTCGATTTGCTCGTCGTCGGCGGGGCGCAGCAGATGGAGCGGCGCGGGACGCGTCTCGTCGGGGTCGAGCCAGGCGTCGTAGTGTTCGGGCTCGATCAGCGCCGGCATGCGGTCGTGAACGGCGACTGTCGCGCCATTGGCGTTGGTGGTGACCATGCAGGCGGTGTCGATCTCGCCGCCCGAGGGGTCGGCAAAGGTCTCCCAAAGGCCGGCGAAGCCCATCAGGCCGGCGCCGCGCCGCCGCAGCAGGAAAGGCGTTTTTCGGCCCTTGCCGTCGGCGCGCCATTCATACCAGGCGTCGGCCGGGATCAGGCAGCGCCGGCGGCGCAGCGCGGCGCGAAAGCTCGGTTTTTGCGCGAGCGTTTCGGCGCGGGCGTTGATGATCAGCGGGAAGTTTTTCGGGTCCTTGACGAAGCCGGGCAAAAAACCCCAGCGCGCCAGCCGGAAATGGCGCGCCTCGCGCGCCATAGTCACGATCGGAATGGGCTTTGTCGGCGCAATATTGTAGCGCGGCGGAAAATTAGGCTGTTCGACATAACGGAAAAAAGCGCGGACGGCTTCGGGCGGCGAGGTGATCGCGAACCGTCCGCACATTTATCGTTCCTCGTCGCGCGCGTGCCGCGCCGTCCGGGTGCGGAGCGTGACCAGCTCCTCGGCGGCGGAAGGATGCAGCGCCATGGTGGCGTCGAAATCCGATTTGGTTGCGCCAAGACGCAGGGAGATCGCGAGCAGTTGCGCCATTTCTCCGGCGCCCTCGCCGAGAATGTGGACGCCGAGGACGTGATCGCTCTCGCCGCAGACCACGATCTTCATGATCACCTTTTCAGGGCCGCCGGAAAGCGTCGCCTTCATCGGGCGGAACGAGGTCTGGTAGATGTCGACGCAATCGTGGGTCTGGCGCGCCTCGGCCTCGGTCATGCCGACCGTGCCGATCTCCGGCGTGGAAAAGACGGCCGTGGGAATGAGATCGTAATCGACTTGCCGGTCGGCGCCGCCGAACAGGCGGTCGGCCAGGAGATGGCCTTCGCGGATCGCGACCGGCGTCAGATTGACCCGATTGGTGACGTCGCCGACCGCATGGATCGAGGGAATATTGGTGGCGTTGCGCGCATCGACCTTGATCGCGCCGATCCCGTCCATCTCGACCCCGGCCTTTTCGAGCCCGAGCCCTCCGGTGTGGGGCGCGCGTCCGGTGGCGATCAGAACCTGGTCGACATGAAGGCTGGAATGATCCGAGAGCGTCAGTTCGAAACCGTGCTCGGTTTTCGTGATCGAGGTCGGCAGCACCCCGAAGCGCTGATCCACCTCGGCCTCGGCCAAGGCGTCGCGCAGTCCCCGGCGCAGCGTCTCGTCAAAGCCCCGTAATACGTTGTCGGCGCGGAACAACAGGGTCACATGGGCGCCGAGCCGGGCGAAAATGCTGGCGAATTCCACCGCGATATAGCCGCCGCCGACCACCGCGAGTCTTTTGGGGAATTCCGGCAGGTCGAAAATCTCGTTCGAGCTGATCGCATGTTCGACGCCAGGAATGGCGGGCAGCATTTGCGGGGCGGCGCCGGTGGCGACCAGAATATGCCGCGCCGTGACCACGCGGCCGGATTGCATCAGCCGCGCCTCGTGCGGGCCGAGAATTTCAGCGCGCTCCTGGAAAATATCGACGCCGGCTTTCAGGAGATTGGCCTCGTAGATGCGCGACAGGCGGGAAATTTCGCCTTCCTTGGCGGCGACGAGCTTTGGCCAGTCGAATTCCGGCTTGTGCGCGAGGCGCCAGCCGAAGGCCTGGGCGTCGGCGAAATCGTCGGCGAAGCGCGAGGCGTAGACATAAAGCTTTTTCGGCACGCAGCCGCGGATCACGCAGGTCCCGCCGATGCGGAATTCCTCGGCGATCATGACTTTCGCGCCGTAACCCGACGCGATGCGTGCGGCGCGCACCCCTCCCGAGCCGGCGCCGATGACGAAGAGATCGGTCTCGAATTCGCTCATCGCCCCGCGCTCCCGATCAAGTCAGCTTTCCAGCTTGCCGACGACGCGAACGCCCGCCTTGTCGGCGACGATCACCGCGTTGGCCATGCCGATGAACAGGCCGTGTTCGACCACGCCGGGAATGGCGTTGAGCGCCGCGGCGAGCGCGTCCGCGTCGGGAATGATTCCGAAGTCGCAATCGAAGATCGCATGGCCGCCGTCGGTCAGATAGGGCTTGTCGCCGGCCCTGCGCTGGACGATGGGACCCGAGCAGCCGCAGGCGAGCGCCGCCCTTTCGATATGGATGCGCGTCGCCCTCAGGCCGAACAGATCGACCTCGACCGGCAGTTTGAAGCGGCCGAGGATGGCGACTTCCTTGCTGGCGTCGGTGATGACCACCATGCGCTTCGAGGCCGCCGCGACGATTTTTTCGCGCAACAAGGCGCCGCCGCCGCCTTTGACGAGGCGAAGCTTTGCATCGAATTCGTCGGCGCCGTCCACGGTCAGGTCGAGTTCAGGCGTCTCGTCGAGCGTCGAAAGGCGCAAGTTCCAGCCCTCGGCCTGGATGCGTGTGCGCTCGGAGGTTGGCACGCAGATCACGTCGAGCCCGTCGCGCGCCTTTTCGCCGATGCAATCGACGAAATGGGCGGCGGTCGAGCCGGTGCCCAGCCCGAGTTTCATGCCGGAGCGCACCAGTGAGGCGGCGCGTTCGGCGGCCTGCCTTTTCAGCAATTCGATGAGGGAATTTTCCAAGGCGCGCTCCTCAGTCTTTTCGTTATCGTCTCATGCTTTTGGCCTAATGTGGAACGTGTGAACTTGCAAGCGTCCGCCATAGGATCGATCTGTCAGGACGAAGCGGGAGAGGCTCCATGAAAATGACCGGCAACACCATCTTCATCACCGGCGGCGGCACGGGGATAGGCCAGGGACTCGCCAAGGCTTTTCACGCCCTGGGCAACAAGGTGATCATCGCCGGGCGGCGCCAGGCGCCTTTGATGGAGACGGCGGAGGCCTGTCCCGGCATGGACACTCACGAGATCGACATGCGCGATCCCGCCAGCATCGAGCGCGTCGCGGGCTGGCTGGTGAAACATCATCCGGACCTCAATGTCCTGGTCAACAATGCGGGGATCATGTCGGGCGACAAGACCGGCTCGGTCATGGACGACCAGAAGACGGTTGCGACGGTCGAGACCAATCTGCTCGGGCCGATGCGCATGACCTCGGCTCTGATCGAATATCTGAAGACCAGGCCAGAGGCCGCCGTGGTCAATGTCACGTCCGGGCTGGCTTTCACCCCGCTTGCCCATTCGGCGGTCTATTCGGCGACCAAGGCAGCGCTCCATTCCTGGACGATGTCGCTGCGGGTTCGCCTCAAGGGGACTTCGGTACGGGTGCTGGAGATCGCGCCTCCCTGGGTCCAGACCGATCTGATGGGCTCGCGCGACGAACCGGGCGCCATGAAGCTCGACGACTTCCTCGAGGAGACGATGGCGAAATTTTCAACCGGCGCCGACGAGATCCTGGTCGATCGCGTGCGGCGGCTGCGCGACAATCCGGGGCCCAACGAATGGGCTTTTGTCGAGCAATTCAACGACATGCGGGCGCATTGACCATGTTGTCGCGTCTGCCTCTCATTCAGGCGCCGATGGCCGGCGCTCACGACGCGCGTTTGGCGATTGCGGTCTGCAAGGCGGGCGGTCTCGGCTCCTTGCCGTGCGCCATGCTCAGCCCCGATCAGGCGCGCACGCAAATCAACGCGGTCCGCGCCGCGACCTCCGCGCCCTTCAATGTGAATTTCTTCACCCATGTCGCGCCGCGGCCCGACCCCGACGCCCTGGCCCGCTGGCGCGATCTGCTGGCCCCCTTTTATGCCGAATTCGGGATCGATCCAGCGGCGCAGGCGCCGGCCGCGCAACGAAAGCCGTTCGATGACGAATTCTGCGCCTTGATCGAGGAACTCCGGCCACCCGTGGTGAGCTTCCATTTCGGCCTGCCTTCGGACGATTTGCTGGAGCGGGTGCGACAGGCCGGCGCGCAAATCTGGAGCTCCGCGACTTCGGTCGCCGAGGCGCGCTGGCTGGAACAGCATGGGGTCGACGCGGTCATCGCCCAGGGGTGCGAGGCGGGCGGCCATCGCGGCATGTTCCTGACCGAGGATGTGGAAGCCCAGCCAGGGCTGTTCGCGCTGCTGCCGCAAGTGGTCGCGGCGGTCAAAATTCCGGTGATCGCGGCGGGCGGAATCGCCAATGGACGGGGCGTCGCCGCCGCTTTCGCCCTGGGCGCCTGCGCCGCGCAGATCGGCACCGCTTTCCTGATGACGCCCCAGGCGACGATTTCGGACATCCATCGCAAGGCTTTGCGAGAAGCGCGGGACGACGCAACGCGGCTGACCACGCTCTTTTCCGGCCGGCCGGCGCGCGGTCTGGTCAATCGTGTGATCGAGGTTCTGGGACCGCGCAACCCGGCGGCGCCGGCTTTCCCGATGGCCTCCGCCGCCCTGGCGCCTTTGCGCGCGGCGGCGGAATCGCGCGGCAGCGGCGATTTTTCGCCGCTCTGGTCAGGCGAAACGGCGAGCCTCGCGCGCGAGATCGACGCGGGCGACTTGATCGAGACGATCTGGCGTGAAGCCGTCGAAGCGGCGCGCGGGTTGGAGCCGGTTTTGCGACAGGGGGAAGCTCAGGCGAAATAAGCTTCGAGGATGCGCCCGTAAATTCGCGTCAATCCCTCGATGTCGGAGACGGGAACCCGCTCGTCGATCTGGTGCATGGTCTTGCCGACCAGGCCGAATTCCACCACCGGGCCATAATGGGCGATGAAACGGGCGTCCGAGGTGCCGCCAGAGGTCGAAAATTCCGGGCGGCGTCCCGTTTCGCCTTCAATTGCCTTGCGCCACAAGTTCGGTGAAGGGGCCGGGCGTGGTGACGAAGGACACCGCGTTGCAGGGGTCGAAACTCAGTTCGAAATTTTCCGGCGGACGCGCGCTTTCGAGCCGGCGGCGAATCTCGGCTTTCAGCGTCTCGGGCGTCCAGAGATCGTTGAAGCGGATGTTGAACCGCACCCGCGCCTCGCCTGGAATGACATTGGTCGCCTCGTTGCCGATGTCGATCGAGGTGATTTCGAGATTGGAGGCCTCGAACCAGTCAGAGCCCTGATCGAGCGCTTCCTCTTTCAGCGCTGCGCACAGCGCCAGCAGATGCGGGACGGCGTTGTCGGCGCGATGGGGATAGCCGACATGACCCTGGCGGCCTTTGACGAGCATCTGGCCGTTGAGCGAGCCACGCCGGCCGATTTTTATGGTGTCGCCAAGGTCCTGGACATTGGTCGGCTCGCCGACCACGCAATGATCGAATTTTTCGCCGTGCTCGGCGAGCCACTGCAGCATCTTCACCGTGCCGTTGACGGCGGGGCCTTCCTCGTCGCCGGTGATGAGAAAGCCGATCGAGCCTTTTTTGGGCATGCCATGCCTGGCGAGCCAGGCGAAAGTCGCCGCGGCGAAAGCGGCGATGCCGCCCTTCATGTCGGCGGCGCCGCGCCCAAAAAGCTCGCCCGACGAAATTTCGCCGGCGAAAGGGTCACGTGTCCATTTGGCCGGATCGCCGGGCGGCACCACATCGGTGTGGCCGGCGAAAAGCAGAAAGGGCGCGCTGTCGCCGATCCGGGCGTAGAGATTGTCGATGTCCGGCGTGCCCGGTTCGGAAAAGGGCAGGCGCTGGACGCGGAAGCCCGCGGCCAGAAGGCGCGATTGCAAAATATCGAGCGCGCCGGCGTCGGCCGGGGTGACCGAGGGCCGGCGGATCAGTTCCTGGGCGAGCGCGACGCCGGGACTGGGCTCAGCCATGTCGGGTCAGTCGCGCAAAAGCTCGTTGATGGCGGTCTTGGACCGGGTCTGCGCGTCCACCGTCTTGACGATGACCGCGCAATAGGTCGAGGGGCCGGGCGTCCCATCGGGCAAGGGCTTGCCGGGCAGGTTGCCGGAGACCACCACCGAGAAGGGCGGAATATATCCCATATGGACCTCGCCGGTCTTGCGGTCGACGATCTTGGTCGAGGCGCCGATATAGACGCCCATCGAGATCACCGAGCCCTCGCCGACCACCACGCCTTCCACCACTTCCGAGCGGGCGCCGATGAAACAATTATCCTCGATGATGGTCGGGCCGGCCTGGAGCGGCTCCAGCACGCCGCCGATGCCGACGCCGCCGGACAGATGGACATTCTTGCCGATCTGGGCGCAGGAGCCGACGGTGCACCAGGTGTCGACCATGGTCGCGGTGTCGACATGGGCGCCGAGATTGACGAAGCTCGGCAGCAGCACCACGCCGGGCGCGATATAGGCCGAGTGGCGCACGATGCAGCCGGGAACCGAGCGGAAGCCGCCCGCCGCATGGTCCTTGGCGCCCCAGCCTTCGAATTTCGACGGCACCTTGTCATACCACGTCGCGGTTCCTGGACCTCCGGGCACCACGGTCATCGGGTTGAGGCGGAAGGACAGCAGCACGGCCTTTTTCAGCCATTGATTGACTTTCCAGGAGTCCTTGCCGGTCGCGCCGGGAATCTTTTCCGCGACGCGGACCTTGCCGGAATTGAGCAGATTGAGCGCGGATTCGACGGCGTGACGGATGTCGCCGCTGGTGTCGGGCGTGATCCTGGCGCGATCCTCGAAGGCGGCTTCGATAATGGTCGCGAGCGCGTGCGGCATGGACATTTCCCTAGTTGAAATCGTTTGCTCGTGGTTTCGGGCTTTGGCGCCCGGAAGTCAAGTTTGCGCCGCGCCGCCTTGGCCGAAACGAAGGCGCTTGCGCCGGCATAATATTTCCATTATTCCAGAAATATGGATGAATATCACGCCCTCGTCGCCTTCGCCGCTTTGTCCCAGGCCACCCGCCTGCGGGTTTTCCGCCGTCTCGTCGCCAGCGAGCCCGAGGGTGTCGCCGCCGGCGAACTTGCCCGCCGGCTCGGCGTTCCGCCAAACACCCTTTCCGCCCATCTCGCCATTCTCGCCCATGCCGGCCTGATCGAGAGCGAGCGGCAGGGCCGGTCCATCTTCTATCGCGCCAATCTCGCGCGAATCCGGGAGGTGGCGTCCTTTCTGATCATGGATTGCTGCGGCGGCCGTCCCGAGCTTTGCGCGCCGCTGATCGCCGATCTTTCACCCTGCTGTCCACCGGAGGCGCATGCCCATGACTGACCGGGTTTACAACGTCCTTTTCCTCTGCACGGGAAATTCGGCCCGCTCCATCATCGCCGAGAGCATCCTCAACAAGGACGGCCGCGGACGCTTCCGCGCCTTTTCCGCCGGCAGCCACCCGAAGGCCGCCGTCAATCCCCTCGCCTTGAAGGTCCTGGACTCCTATGGCTATTCGACCGAGGGCGCGCGCTCCAAGGCCTGGGACGAATTCGCCGACGCGAGCGCGCCGGAAATGGATTTTGTTTTCACCGTCTGCGACAACGCCGCCGGCGAGGTCTGCCCGCACTGGCCCGGCCAGCCGATGACCGCGCATTGGGGCATCGAGGACCCCGCCGCCGTCGAGGGGACCGACCTTGAGAAGGAGCGCGCCTTCGTCCTGGCCTTCCGCTATCTCAAGAACCGCATCGGCGCCTTTACCGCCATACCCATCGACCGGCTGGACAGGCTGAAGCTCGTCTCCCGGTTGAAGGAAATCGGCGAGATGGAAGGCGCGACCTTTGGCCGAACCGAAATCCAATCGTGACTTTTCTTGTTTGTTGGCGACGGCAATGTCGCCGGCGCGCCGGAGCCCGATCATGTCCACTTTCGAACGATATCTGACCCTCTGGGTAGCGCTCTGCATTGTCGCGGGCGTCGTTCTCGGTCATTTCTTTCCGCCCGTGTTCCATGCCGTGGGGGCCGCTGAAATCGCCAGGGTCAACCTGCCGGTGGCGGTGCTGATCTGGCTGATGATCATCCCGATGCTGGTGAAGATCGATTTCGCCGCGCTCGCGCAGGTCAAGGAGCATTGGCGCGGCATTGGCGTCACTCTGTTCATCAACTGGGCGATCAAGCCCTTTTCGATGGCCTTGCTCGGCTGGCTGTTCATCGGCGGCCTGTTTCGCGCTTTTCTGCCCGCCGACCAGATTGACAGCTACATCGCCGGCCTGATCCTGCTGGCCGCGGCGCCTTGCACCGCCATGGTCTTCGTCTGGAGCAACCTTTCGAACGGCGAGCCGCATTTCACCCTGAGCCAGGTGGCGCTCAACGACCTGATCATGATCGTCGCCTTCGCGCCGATCGTCGGCCTGCTGCTTGGCCTCTCGGCGATTACCGTGCCGTGGGAGACCCTGTTCCTCTCGGTCGTCCTCTATATCGTTGTCCCGGTCGTCATCGCCCAGGCATTGCGTCGCGCGTTGCTGGCGCGTGGCGGCGAGGCCGCCATCGGGGCGGCGCTGCAACATTTGCAGCCGCTGTCGCTCGTCGCGCTGCTCGCGACCCTGGTCCTGCTGTTCGGTTTCCAGGGCCAGCAGATCGTCGCCCAGCCGCTGATCATCGCCATGCTCGCGGTCCCGATCCTGATCCAGGTCTATTTCAACGCCGGTTTCGCCTATCTGCTCAATCGGGCGACCGGCGAAGCGCATTGCGTGGCGGCGCCCTCGGCGCTGATCGGCGCCAGCAATTTCTTCGAACTGGCGGTCGCCGCCGCGATCAGCCTTTTCGGCTTCCATTCCGGCGCGGCGCTGGCCACTGTCGTCGGCGTCCTGATCGAGGTGCCGGTCATGCTGTCGGTGGTCAAAATCGTCAATGTGACACGCCCATGGTATGAGGCCGGCATAGCCGTGCGCCGCCGCCTTGGCGCGCAAACCGGCCCGACCATCGTCGGCTGACGCGCCGATCGTTATCTTTGCGCCGATCGGCGCTCAGTCCGGCTTGCGGGCGACGATGATCGCTTCCTGGCCCTCGGCGAAGCGGAAGATTTCCGGGGTCAGACCCTGGGCGGCGAAGCTTTGGGCGATTTCGTCCGCGCGCAGCAGATGGTTGCCCTGGACATGTTCGGCGAGATTCTGGAAGGCGAGGCCCTGATAGGCGGGCTGGCGCAAGGTGGCGCGATCCGCCGGCCAGTCCGGCTCCCAGATCACCGCCGCGCCGCCGGGGCGCAGTTTTTCGCGCAGTTTCGAGATGAAGCCGGCGCCGCCGGCCTCCCAGACATGGTGCAGGGCGCGGTTCATGGCGATCAGGTCGGCGGGCTGGTCGAGGGTGAAATGATGGGCGTCGCCCACGACGAAGCGCAGCCGGTCGCCTAAACCTTCCTGCGCGGCGAGGCGGGTCGCCTGAGAAATATTCTCGTCGAAGCCGTCGACGCCGAGACCATGCAGGCCGCCGCAGCGGCGCGCCAGCGCGCGCAGATACCAGCCGTTGCCGCAGCCGAGATCGACGGCGAGGCCGCCGCGCCGATCGACCTCGGCGAAGAAGGGAACGGCGGGACAGATCACATCCTCGAAAAAGCGCGCGAAATTGGCTTCGAGCATTGGCCCGAACCAGGGCAGAAGGGTCTGGCGCTCGGCCAGGACCCGTTCGCCGGGGCGCTCGCCGGTGCGCATCAGTTCAGCGGCGCGTTCGGCCATATGCATGTTGAGCACGCCTTGCGCGGCGGTGGGCATCAAGGTTCCGGGGGCGCCCGGGATCATGGCGGCGCCGGAGTCCGAAAGCCGGAAGGAATCGCCGGCGGCTTCGAGCAGATCGAAGGCGTAAGCCGCGTCGCACCAGCGCCGGACATAGAGCGGGTCCATCGCGCTCGCCGCGGCGAGCGCCGCCGCGTCGGCCTTGCCCAGCCGCTCGAGCGCGACGAAAAGACCGTTGACCACGCCGATATAGGCGATTCCGAGCGCCTGGGCGCCGCGCGCCATGTCGCGGAATTGCTTTTTCAGTTCGCCCCGCTTGGTCTCCGCCATGGTTTCGCCTCCCGATGTCGCCCGCCTTGACCCTGTGCACGCTTCCATTGCGGCGTAAAGGCGCGACGCTGAAACGCCGATGCTTTGACGCATTCGCCGTCGCCTGGCGCCGCTCAGGCCAGGATTTGGGCGATATGCCTAGAATCTAATCACCTGTCGCGGTTTCCAGCTTCAACCTTGCCAATTTCCAGAGGATTCGTCGCCGCGCGCGCTTTGGCACGGTCCTTGTTTATCGAGTGTCAGCGGGCTCCGCTCCGCCGGCGTATTCCGAAGCGTTTGCGTCGTCCGACACGGAAACTGGGGAACATCGGATGAAAATTGTGATGGCTATCATCAAGCCGTTCAAGCTGGACGAGGTGCGCGACGCGCTGACGGCGCTCGGCGTGCACGGCCTGACAGTGACGGAAGTGAAAGGCTATGGCCGCCAGAAGGGCCATACCGAGATTTATCGCGGCGCGGAATACGCCGTGAATTTTCTGCCCAAGCTGAAGATCGAAGTGGCGGTCGCCGCCGAGCTTGCCGAGAAGACCGTCGCGGCCATTTCCGCCGCCGCGCGCACCGGCCAGATCGGCGACGGCAAGATCTTCGTCATTCCGCTGGAGCAGACGATCCGCATCCGCACCGGCGAACGTGACGCCGACGCGCTCTGACTTCACCTCTCGATCAGGAGTATATAATGCATTCCTTTCCCTCCCGCCGATCCGGGCTTAAGACGCTCGGCCTCGCGCTGGCCGGGCTGGCGCTGAGCGCCGGCGCGGCTTTCGCGGACACCGCCGCGCCCGTGCCCAACAAGGGCGACACCGCCTGGATGCTCACATCGAGCGCCCTGGTTCTGATGATGTCCATTCCGGGCCTTGCGCTGTTCTATGGCGGCCTGGTGCGCACCAAGAACATGCTCTCGGTTCTGACCCAGGTCTTCGCCATCGTCGCGATGGTCGGCGTCGTCTGGGTGATCTATGGCTATTCGGAAGCCTTCACCCACGGCGACATCGCCAACGCCTTCTTCGGCGGCGGGTCGCGCCTGTTCCTGATGGGCATGGACGCCAATTCGACGGCGGCGACCTTCTCGAACGGCGTGGTCATTCCGGAATACGCCTATATGGTCTTCCAGATGACCTTCGCCATGATCACCCCGGCCCTGATCATCGGCGCCTTCGCCGAGCGCATCAAATTCTCGGCCATGATGCTGTTCATGCTGCTGTGGGTGACCTTCGTCTATTTCCCGATCGCCCATATCGTCTGGTACTGGGCCGGTCCCGACGCGATCGGCGACGCGGCCAAGGCTCTTGCCGCGGCGACCACCGACGCGGCCAAGCAGGCGGCGCAGGCCAAGCTCGACGCGGTCAACGCCGACGCCGGCCTCGGCTTCCAGTGGGGCGCGCTCGACTTCGCGGGCGGCACGGTCGTGCATATCAACGCCGGTATTGCGGGCCTCGTCGGCGCGCTGATGATCGGCAAGCGCATCGGCTACGGCAAGGAAAGCTTCGCCCCGCATTCGCTGACCATGTCCATGATCGGCGCCTCGCTGCTGTGGGTCGGCTGGTTCGGCTTCAACGCCGGCTCCAACCTGGAGTCCAACGGAACGACGGCGCTCGCCTTCGTCAACACCATGGTCGCCACCGCCGCGGCGGCTCTGTCCTGGCTGTTCACCGAATGGCTGTTCAAGGGCAAGCCCTCGCTGCTCGGCATGATTTCGGGCGCGGTCGCCGGCCTCGTCGCCGTGACCCCGGCTTCCGGCTTCGCCGGCCCGATGGGCTCGGTCGTGCTCGGCCTGGTCGTTTCGCCGATCTGCTGGTTCTTCGTCTCGGTGGTGAAGAACAAGTTCGGCTATGACGACGCGCTCGACGTGTTCGGCGTCCACTGCATCGGCGGGATCACCGGCGCGATCGGCACCGGCATTCTGGTGGCCCCCTATCTCGGCGGCGTCGGCATCACCGACTACACCAACTTCGCCCACAACAACGCCGGAGCCTACGACATGCTCGGTCAGGTCTGGATCCAGGCGAAGAACGTCGCTCTGACCATCGCCTGGTCGGGCATCGGCTCGGCGATCATCTACAAGGTCGTCGATCTGGTCATCGGCCTGCGTCCCTCGCCCGACGAGGAGCGCGAAGGTCTCGACATCGCCGATCATGGCGAACGCGCCTACAACTACTGAGCCATCCTCCCACGGCTCGAAAAAGGAACGGCGGGGCCAAAAAGCCCCGCCGTTCTCGTGATTCGGGGCGGCGTCCGCCGACTGGCGATAGTCTGGAGGAATACAGAAAAAGACTTGGCGTCGCGGCGCTGGTTTCGAGAATGACGATCGGCTTGTTACATAAATGCCACATGCCTTGCCAAATTTTCAATCCAAGAGCGAAAATGCACATAATTTGCGCGAAGTGCACAGAAAACAGGCAGTTGCAAAAGTCTTGTTCTTGAAAATTCCAGCCGAACGCCGCCAATTTGCGGTCATCGAGTTTCTTTCAATCTGGAGCAAAACATGAAACTTCTCACCCTCGTTGTGGCGTCCGCTCTCGCCGCCTCGGCCGGCGCGGCCTTCGCCGACGATCTGGCGAGCACCAAGTCGGCCCCGGCCGCTCCCGCCGCCGTCGCCAGCCCCTGGGATTTCGACGTCGGCGCCACGCTGACCAGCGACTATCTCTTCCGCGGCATCACCCAGTCCAACCACCAGCCGAGCGTCTGGGGCCGCGCCGAACTGCGCTACAACGTCAACAGCAACTGGCAGCTCTATGCCGGCACCTCGGCCGAAAGCATCAAGTTCTCGCCGAATTATTTCCCGGTCGGCTCGCCGGCGGTCGAATGGGACGGCGACGCTGGCGTCCGCGGCACCTTCGACAAGTTCGCCTTCGACATCGGCGGCATCGTCTATGGCTATCCGGACGCGCCGACCGGCACGACCTTGGTGTACAGCCCATGGTTTAACTCCGTCTATGCGATCGGTCTGTCGCCGCGCAACCCGACCTTCTTCGAAATCTATGTCAAGCCGACCTACACGGTTAACGACATCTTGACCCTTGGCGCGAACTTCTTCGCTTCGCCGAGCTACCTCAACACTGGCGCTTCCGACGAATATCTGTCCGGCACCTTCAAGCTCACCGGCCCGGGCGAGTTGTCGGCCTTCTCGCTCTCCGGCGAACTCGGCTATCAATGGCTCGGCAGGGTCGATTCGGTTTATACCGGCCTGAATCCCGCAGGCTATTGCTACATCGGCTGCACGACTGCGTACGGGGATGTCTTTAACTCGGGTCAGCTCCCGTCTTACGCCTACTGGAACGTGGGGCTTTCCTACACCTGGAAGTTCGTCACCCTCGATCTGCGTTACTACGGCACCAACCTGAGCAGGACGCAGGCCTATGTCCTGACCGGCATTCCGAGCGGCGGCAACACCTTGGTCGGCTACCCGACCACCTCGAACTATGCGGACGATCGCTTCGTCGCCACGCTGTCCTTCGATCTGACCAGCGCCAATCTGAAGTAATCGTTCCGGGGCGGATTTCCCGCCCTGGCCTGACCGAAAGAGACGCCCGGCGCCGTGCGCCGGGCGTTTCATTTTTCGCGGGTTGGCGCGCGCTTGCCGGGCGGTCCGACGGGGGAATTCGACGCGGCGATCCTGTTCTATGACAGATTCCGTTCGGCCGATGACGCCCGCGGCGGCATGGATGTCGTGTGACGGAACCAGCCGCAAATCATTTCAACGTCTCGCCCCAAATGCGCCGCCGCCGTTCGGCGATCATGCGGCCGAGGTCATCGACCGCCAGCGCAATCGGGGCCGTCTTCTGCTCCTCGAGGCTTCCCGCGACGACGTCCTGCGAAAAGCGCTCGGCCAACTCATCGATCCGGGCGTGAATGCGATCGAGCTCCTCGGCCCTGGCCGCCGCCTTGATCAGGCCGATCACCGCGAGAGTCTTGCCCTTGTGCTGACCGAATTTGTCGATCCTGGCCGTGGCCGGCGCGACGGTCACCACCGGATCGCTGTGCAGCAAAGCGACGGCGCGGACCCGCTCCGACGCCGCGAGATCGGCCCGCGTCACCGCGAGATCGGCCCGGCCGCTTTTCAGTTTGGCGAGCGATTCGACCGGACCGGTGGTCTCGACGATCTTGAGCCGACGCCGGCGTCCTGATCGGCCAGCGCCCGGCTCCAGGTTTCGACGAATCGGGCGTCGTCCAATCCCGGCGGGCCCACGGCGATGGTCAGGACTTTCGGCTGCGAGAACACACGTCACGCTGCCGCGCCCAGTCCCGGCGCGAGCAGCAGCCCGGCCAGCGCGAACATTCGGCGCCAGAAATCGCTCAATCAGTCTCTCCGACGCGTCGTCAGATTCCTGCTCAGGTCCACGACAGGTAGAGTCCGATGTCGCCGGGCACGCCGTCCGGCCAGTCCACGATCATCGCCTTGAGCTGGTACCCCAAAGGCTGGAGCTTTTCCTTCCAGATCAGATAGGCCTGCCTGGGCCGACCGGTCAGAGTCTCGGGCCAGTTCGGTTCGGCCATGTTGATGGCGCGGCCATGATCGGTGCAGAGGTCGACTGGGAAGCGGCCGATCATCAATTCGTTCTGGCCGGCCTCCGCCGCCGCCCTGACCCGCAGGGTGAAGGCGCGAATGCGTTCCGGAGGAATCGGCTCGTCGGACTTCAACTGCTCGATCAGGTCATGCTTGGCCTTGTCGGCGCGGCTCTGCGCCTCCAGCGTTTGCTTCGCTTTGGCCATTTCGATCTCGGAGACATAGGTCTTCAATTCCTTGACCGACATGAAAATGTCGTCGTCGGAGAGGTTTTCGAGGCTCGATTTCGCTTGGTCGGACATTCCCGCTCTCCACCGGGCGAGCGAGGACTTCCGTGTGGACGTCCCCCGCCGCTTGCCAGGCCAGACTGTCCCGGCTAGTCAATTGGAGCAATGATGTCGCTCAAAGGTCAACCCCCCTGTTGCGCTGTTCATCGGCGGTCTCGTACACTTGAAACATCGACCGCCCGCTTCTTCCGCTCGGGCTGTTTGTCTGACCCCGTCGCACGGGCTGAAGCGTTCCGGATTCAAGAAGGAAAAGGTTCCATGCCCGCTCGTTCCAACATCCGGATGACTCGTCACGCGCCCGCAATGGTTTGCGTGACGATGGCGGCGCTCGTCGCTTTTTCGGGCGCCGCTCGGGCGCAGGCGCAGGCGCCGGTCCGGGTCGGCGTGGTTCCGGCGGAAATGAAGGAAGTGACCAAGGGCGCCGAATTCGTCGGCCGCGTCGATGCGATGGAAAAGGTGGAGATCCGGGCGCGGGTGAAGGGCTATCTTCAGGCCGTGCTGTTCAAGGAAGGCCAGGCGGTCAAGGCCGGCGAGCCCCTCTTCGAGATCGAGCCCGACCTGTTCAAGGCCGACGTCGAGCAGGCGCAAGGCGCCTTGACCCGCGCCGAAGCCGCGAAAACCCTCGCCGAAATCCAGCTGAAGCGCGCCTCGGAACTGCTCGCCAAACAGGCGGGCACGGCGGTCCAGCGCGACCAGGCGGCGGCCTCGGACAATGAGGCCGGCGGCGCCGTGCTCAGCGCCCGCGCCAATCTCGACACCGCGAAGATCAATCTCGGCTATACGTCGATTACCTCACCGATCAAGGGCCGCATCGGCCTGACCAATGTCACGGCAGGCAATGTCGTCGGTCCCGACAGCGGCGTGCTGGCGACCATCGTCAGCGAAGATCCGATCTATGTCACATTCCCGGTGAGCCAACGCGAATTCTTGCGGGTGACCAACGACGCCAAAAGCAAGCTCGACAACGTCGGCGCCTCCCTGATCTTTCCCGACGGTGCGACTTACGCCGAAACCGGCAAGGTGGATTTCGTCGACGTCAAGGTCGATCGCGCGACCGACACCATCACCTTGCGCGCGGTCTTTCCCAATCCGGACGGGGTGTTGCGCGACGGCCAGCTGGTGCGGGCGCAACTGGCGAGCGACAAGCCGAAAAACGCCGTGGTCGTCCCGCAGTCGGCGCTGCTCGCCGACAAGGACGGCGTTTATGTCTTTGTCGTCGAGGACGGCAAGGCGGCGGCGCGGCGAATCAAGACCGGCGCCGAGGTCGGAAACGATGTCGCGGTGACGGACGGCCTTTCCCAGGGCGACATGGTCATCGTCCAAGGTCTGACCAATGTCCGCCCGGGCGCGCCGGTCGCCGCCTCTCCCGTCCAGAGCGGGAGCTGACGGCATGATTTCCGCCGTTTTCGTCGATCGGCCGCGCCTTGCGATCGTCATCGCCATCGTCACGACCATCGCCGGCCTGCTGGCGCTGCTGTCGATCCCGCTGGCGCAATATCCCGACATCGTGCCGCCGCAGGTCTCGGTCACGACCTTCTATCCCGGCGCCGGCGCCAAGGTGGTCGAATCCACCGTCGCCCAACCGATCGAGGCCCAGGTCGTCGGCGTGGACAAGGCGATCTACATGAAGAGCGTGAGCGGCGACGACGGCAGCTACACGCTCACCGTGTCCTTCGAACTCGGAACCAATCCCGACATCAACGCGGTCAACGTCAACAACCGCGTCCAGATCGCCCTCGCGCAGCTGCCGCCCGAAGTCCAGAAACAAGGCGTCGTCGTCAAGAAGAAATCCTCGGCGCTGCTCGGCGTGATCGCCGTCTATTCGCCCAAGGGGAGCAAGAATCCGCTTTATCTGTCCAATTTCGTCACCATCAATCTGCTCGACCAGATCAGGAGCACGCCGGGCGTCGGCGACGCGACGCTCTGGGGCCCGCAGGATTACGCCATGCGGGTCTGGGTCCACACTGACCGGCTGACGGGTCTCGGCCTCACCACCGCCGACGTCATCAACGCCATCCAGTCTCAGAACGTGCAAGCCGCGGTAGGCCGCATCGGCGCGCGCCCGGCAAGCAGCGACCAGCAGCTCCAGCTGAATATCCAGACCAAGGGCCGGCTGACCTCGGTCGAGGAATTCGAGAACATCATCATCCGCACCGCCGCCGATGGCTCGGTTCTGCGGCTCAAGGACGTGGCGCGGGTCGAACTCGGCGCCGCCAATCTCGACCGCGACACCTTCTTCAACGGCGCGCCGGCGGCGGCCATCGCGATCTATCAGACGCCCGGCGCCAACGCCCTGACGACGCTCGCCGCGGTGAAACAGCGCATCGTCGACATGCAGAAGACTTTCCCGGAGGATGTCGCCTGGAAGGTCACCTATGACCCGACCACTTTCGTCACCGACACCATTCACGAAGTGAAGAAGACGCTGATCGAGGCCTTCGTTCTCGTGGTGATCGTGGTGTTCCTGTTCCTCGGCAGCGTCCGCGCCACCCTGATCCCGACGCTGGCCGTGCCGGTCAGCCTGATCGGCGCCTTCATCGCGCTGAAAGCGGTCGGCTATTCGGCTAATACGGTTTCGCTGCTGGCGGTGGTTCTCGCCATCGGCATCGTGGTGGATGACGCGATTGTGGTGGTCGAGAATGTCGAGCGCGTGATGGAGGAAAATCCCGACATGACGCCTGCCGAGGCCACGAAAAAGGCCATGGCGGAAATCACCGCGCCGATCATCGCCATCACCCTCGTCCTGATGTCGGTTTTCGTGCCGGTCGCCTTCATCCCCGGCATTTCCGGCGAATTGTTCCGCCAGTTCGCGGTCACCGTCTCGGTCGCCATGCTGTTGTCGGCGATCAACGCCTTGACTTTGTCGCCCGCGCTTTGCGGCGTGCTGCTGACGCGCCATCATGGGCCGCGGCGCGGCGTGGTCGGCTGGGTGATGCGCTCGATCGACTGGGTGCGCGACCGCTATGGCGCTGTGGTCGCGCGGCTCGTGCGCGTTTCCGTCACCGGCCTTGTCATGGTCGGCGCCGCCAGCTTCGGCGTGTGGGCGCTTTCCGCCAGGACGCCGACCGGCTTCCTGCCCGAGGACGATCAGGGCGCTTTTTTCGTCGTCGCCCAATTGCCCGGCGGCGCCTCGCTCAACCGCACCAATGAGGTGGTGCGGCAGGCCGAGACGATCCTGAAGGAAGAAAAGGCGGTCGCGGACTATACGTCGGTCGTCGGCCTGAACTTCATCGATTCCTATTCGCAGCCCAACGCCGCCTTCATCGTGGTGACGCTCAAGCCCTTCGATGAGCGGCTGGGCCATGACGATTCGGCCTCGGCCCTGATCAAGCGGCTCAGCCAGAAATTCGCCGGGATCGGCGGGGGCTCGGTGGTCGCGCTCGCGCCGCCGCCGATCATCGGCCTCGGCACCGGCGGCGGCTTCACATATGTGATCAAGGAAACCGGCGGCTCCGACCCGAAAGAGCTGGCGCAGGTTCTGCGCGGCTTGACCGTCGCCGCCAACCAGGACCCGAAGCTCAATCGCGTCTTCTCCACCTTCTCAGCGTCCAATCCGTCGGTCCATCTCGATATAGACCGCGACAAGGCGCAGATTCTCGGCGTGCCGCTGACAAGCGTGTTCCAGTCGCTTCAAGCCTCGCTCGGCGGCTATTTCGTCAATAACATGAACATGTTCGGCCGAACCTGGCAGGTTCAGGTCCAGGCGGAGGCCGAAGACCGCAACAGCGTGGACGACATCTACCGCATCAATGTCCGCTCCAGCGAGGGCAAGATGATCCCGCTGCGCAGCCTTGCGGAAGTCAAGGTCGCAGTCGGCCCGCCGGCGCTGATCCGCTACAACAACCGCATGGCGGCCACCGTGCAGGGCGGTCCGGCGGCGGGCGTCTCCTCAGGCCAGGCCCTGGCGGCGATGGAGACGGTCGCGGCCAAAACCCTGCCCGCCGGCTATTCCGGCGAATGGACCGACACCGCCTTCCAGGAGAAGCGCGCCGAGGGCAAGACCGCGATCATCCTCGGCTTCGCGATTCTCTTCGCTTTTCTCTTCCTCGTCGGGCTCTACGAGAGCTGGACCATTCCGGTCCCGGTCCTGCTTTCGGTGTCGATCGGCGTGTTCGGCTCGTTCCTGTTCATCCTGCTCAGCGGCCTGACCCTCGACCTTTACGGCCAGATCGGCATGGTCGTGCTGATCGGCCTCGCGGCCAAGAACGGCATTCTGATCGTCGAATTCGCCAAGGAACAGCGCGAGCGCGGCGTCGAACTGCTCGAAGCGGCGACCGAGGGCGCGAGATTGCGCTTCCGCCCGGTGATGATGACTTCGCTCGCCTTCATTCTCGGTCTTTATCCGCTCGTCGTCGCCCATGGCGCCTCCCAGCTTGCGCGGAAAAATGTCGGGACGCCGGTGTTCGGCGGCATGATCCTGGCCTCGGTCGTGGGCATTTTCGCGATCCCGCCGCTCTATGTCGCCTTCCAGGCCTTGCGCGAGCGGCTCCGGCCGGGCGCGCGGCCGAAGGGCGCCTCCGGGTCCCCAACCGCCTGAGAAAAATTCGGCGTGAATCGGGCAAATGTTCGTTTCGCGCTTTCTCGCCAGGCGCCGATTGTGCAAACTGACCTCACGTAAGCGGCTAGGAACATGTGGGCGGCCGCATGGGGTGGGGGCGTTTCGGTCGAATCCTGATCGCGTCGGCGGCGCCGGCGTTATTTTGGGCTGCGCCGGTTTTTGCTGGCGCCTGGACGCAGGACCAGGGGCAGGGCGAGCTCATTGTCACGACCTTGTTCGACGAAGCCGACCAGAGTTTCGACCAGGCCGGCCATTTCACCCCGACGCCGGCCTACCACAGCGACCAGGCCAATGTTTATGTCGCCTATGGCGTCACCGACTGGCTGACGGCGATCGTGCGCCCGGGCGTCCAGAGCTCCTCGCTCGCTTCCCCCGAGAACCAGCGCTACACCGGGCTGGGCGACAGCGAGATCGCGGTTCAGGGGAGGGTCTGGAGCGACGATTCGACGGTGATTTCGCTGCTGGCGGGCGTGCGCGCGCCGACCCTCGGCGGCGCGACCAATCTGTCGTTCCAGGGGCCGAGCGGGCCGGAATATGATTTTCGCCTGCTGCTCGGTCATAATTTCACGTTGTGGAGTCTTTCCGGCTTTGTCGATTTTTCGGCCGGCTACAGGCTGGTCGGCGAAGGGGCGCCCGACGAAGGCCATTTCGACGCGACCTTCGGCCTTTATGTCACGCGGGATCTGCTGGTGATGGCGCAAAGTTTCAATACGATCTCGGGGGCGTCGCATAATCCGCAATTTCCGCAATGGGCGCAGTCCAAGGCGCAATTGAGCCTGGTGTATCGCTTGACCCCGCTATGGCGGGCGCAAATCGGCGCTTATACGACGCTCGCCGGCCAGAACGCCTATCGCGAGAATGGCGCCCTGCTCGCCCTGTGGCGGAAGTTCTAGAAAAAGGTCAGCGAATTGTCAGGCATCGAAGATTTGTTCGCGCAAGCCAGGGCGGCGCAGGAGCGAGCCTATGCGCCCTATTCGCGCTTTTCCGTCGGCGCCGCCCTGCGCACGGAAAGCGGCGCGGTCTTTTCCGGCTGCAATGTGGAAAACGCCGCCTATCCTTTGGGAGTTTGCGCCGAGACGTCCGCGATCTCGGCGATGATCGCCGCCGGGGAAAAGCGGATCGCGGAAATTCTGGTGGTCGGTCCAGGATCGAAGAGAATCACGCCCTGCGGCGCCTGCCGCCAGCGCATCGCGGAATTCGGCGCCGGCGCACTGGTTCATCTCGCGGACGATCAGGGCGCGGTCGAAACCTTCGCGCTCGTCGATCTGCTGCCCCTGGCTTTCGGCCCGGAGTCGCTCAAAGGCTGAAGTCTATTCCGCGATCCAGGGCTCCAGCCAGGTTTCGGTCAGCTTTTTCGGTCCGGCGTGCAGGAAGGCGCTGACATTGGCGCTCTGCCCCGGCTGGACCTGGACGTCGACGAAGGCCCGGAAACCCTTGATATGCGGGTTGGGCATGAGAATGGTGCGGGTCACCTTGCCCACCGAGGCCGAGGCCGTGACCTGCACGCTGTCGGGGTCCTGCGCATAGAAGGGGAGGTCGCCGCCGGCGAAATCGACGATGAAGCGGCGCGAGCCGACGTCGACCGTTTCATTGGAGCCGAGCGCCTTGGGCCATGTCTTCCAGGTGTTGACCACCCGGCCGGCGGGTGAAAGGTCCGCCGCGTCGAGCAGCGCGCGGATGCGATAGGAAAAAGAGAAAGGCTTGCCCATGGGCGGCGAGTTGGCGGGCGTCCAGTAAGTGACGATATTGTCGGCGGTCTCGTCCTTGGTGGCGAGCTCCAGCAATTCGATCCGGCCGTCGCCCCATTCCTCGTGCGGCTCGACGAAATAGGTCGGGCGGATCTCATATTCGAGTTCGAGATCCTGGTAATGATCGAAATTGCGATCGCGCTGAACGAGGCCGAAGCCTTTGATATTGTCTTCGGGGAAAGTCGACATGACTTTTACGCGCGGCGCGCGCAGAGGACGCCAGATCCATTCGTCGCTCGACGTGTGCATCAAAAGGCCGTCGGAATCGTGCAACTCGGGGCGCCAGTCGTCGTAGGGCTTGCCGCTGTTGCGATCCTCGCCGAGGAACATCATCGAGGTGAGCGGCGCGAGGCCGAACTTCACATTGTCGCGGCGCGGGAAGAGGGTGGCGGAAACCTCCATCACGCTCTCGGCTCCGGGCGTGAGTTCGAACTTGAAGGCGCCGGTGACCGAGGCGCTGTCGAGCAAAGCGAAAATGCGCACGACATCGGGAGTCTTTTTCGAGGTCTCGATCCAGAATTCACGAAAATAGGGGAATTCCTCGTCGTCGCCGCCGGTGTTGACGGCAAGTCCCCGCGCGGAAAGCCCATAGGCCTGGCCCCGGCCGAGAAAGCGGAAATAGGTGGCGCCGAGGAAGGACACCAGCTCGTCCTGTCCATTGGGCGAATTCAGCGGGTAATGCAGGCGGAAGCCGGCGAAGCCGACATTGACCGGGAGATTCTTCTCGAATTTCGTGTGGCCATAGTCGAACAGGCTGATCGAAAAGGGGATCGGCGTGGAAATGCCGTCGCGGATCGTGTTCACCACCACCGGGCGCTTGTAGATGAAACCTGGATGGAACAATTGCAGGCGATAGGGGCCGCTGGTGATCGGCGATTTTTCGGGCTTGAAGCGGATGTCGCGATAGGCGTCGAAATCGAGCTTGTTGAGAGCTTCCGGCAGCTTCGGCAGGGTTCCGTCATAGGGCGCGGCGGCGAGATCGCTGGCGCGCCGCACCACGTCGTCGAAGCCGAAATGAGCCTTCGGCGGCCGTCCCTCCGCGGCGCCGGCGCCTTCCGCCGCCGCGGCGGAGATGATGCGGGGCGCGAGCGCGGCGGCGCCGGAAAAGGCGATGGCGTTGATGACAAAGCGGCGATCGATCTGAGGCATGAGTCGGTCCAAGGGGCGGTCCAAGGGGCGGTCCAAGGGCGGGCGCGCCAAACGCCGGTCTGGCGAGCGCGACATTAGGAACTAGCCGCGATTTGCGGCCTCCGCAAGGCGTCTTGCGGCGACAGGGCGCGGCGCAAGGGAGCGCCGGCGCCACGGCCTTTAAAAAAATCGCAAATTACGATTTTTTCACTTGCGCTTAAGACGTGGAGTCTTATCTATCGCCTTGCCCAAATCGCACGTGCCTGTGGTCGTGTGTCGGTTGGCGGGACTTCGGACAAGAGGCCGAAAAAACGCCTGAAACCAAACCGGCAGCCGGAGGCGAACCGGCGAACCCCGTCTGAACGGGGGATCGCGACTTGAAGCAACGACGGACCGGGCTTTTTCGTCTCTGCTGGCTATCCAAAGCCGGCTTACCGAAGAGGCTAGTCTTTCTTGCCGGGCGTGCGGAACGGGTTTTTCCCATTCCAAACGAAGGCCGCATAAAACTTGGCAGGCGCATCCGCCTTCCGGGCTTTTGGCGTCCACGGCGCAGCACCCGACCGTCATGCGGCGTTTTCGACGCCGCGAGAGCGGTCCTGGACGGCGTTTCCCTGCCGCTCGCGTCTCCACCGCGCGAGGCGGACGGCTGGCGTTCGTCCTTCCGAAGCCTTTGCGTTCTGGCGGAAAACCGCCCTTCGAAGGGATGCCGCGATGACCGATCGTATCCTCGAATTCCTCCGCGACCGCCGCGAGAAGGGGCTGAACCACGGCCCGTGCCTCGTCGTCGATCTCGATGTCGTGCGCGAAAATTACGCCGCCTTCGCCAGGGCGCTGCCGGACACGCGCGTCTTTTACGCCGTCAAGGCCAATCCGGCGCCGGAAGTTCTGGCTTTGCTCGCCGGTCTCGGCTCGTCCTTCGACTGCGCCTCGGTCGTCGAGATCGAACAGGCGCTCGCCGCCGGCGCGACCCCCGACCGCATCTCATTCGGCAATACGATCAAGAAGGAGCGCGACGTCGCCAACGCCTTCGCCCTTGGCGTGCGCCTGTTCGCCGTCGATTGCGAGGCCGAAGTGGAAAAAGTCGCGCGCGCCGCGCCCGGCGCGAAAGTGTTCTGCCGCATGTTGTGCGAGGGCGACGGCGCAGAATGGCCCTTGTCGCGCAAATTCGGCTGCGCGCCCGAAATGGCGCCGCGCGTGCTGGAGTTGGCGCATCGCCTGGGACTCGAAGCTTTCGGCCTGTCCTTCCATGTCGGATCGCAGCAGCGCAATCCGCGGAAGTGGAACGGCGCGCTCAAAAGCGCCGCGGGCGTGTTCCGCGAACTGGCCGAGCGGGGGATCAACCTCCAGATGGTCAATCTCGGCGGCGGTTTCCCCGCCCGCTATCTCAAGCGCGTGTCGAGCGTGCGGACCTATGGCGACGCGATTTTCGGGGCGCTGCGACGACATTTCGGCAACCGCATCCCGGAGACGATCATCGAACCGGGGCGCGGAATGGTCGGCGACGCCGGAGTGATCGAGGCGGAAGTCGTGCTGATCTCGAAAAAGTCGGACGACGACGAAGTGAAGTGGGTCTATCTCGACATCGGCAAGTTCAACGGACTCGCCGAAACCATGGACGAGTTGATCCGCTACCCGATCCGCACCGATTTTGACGCCGACCCGCGCGAGCTTTGCGTCGTGGCTGGCCCGACCTGCAATTCGGTGGATGTGCTCTACGAGAAAGAACCCTACCCGCTGCCGGTCAGTCTCGAAATCGGCGCGAAAGTGCTGATCGAGGGGACAGGCGCCTATACGACGACCTATTCCGCCGTCGGCTTCAACGGTTTTCCGCCCTTGCAGTCCTTCGTGATCTGAAGTGCGGTTCCCGGTTTCCTGTCATCCCGCGCTGTCTCTCGCGACCCGAGGGAGGTCCGAATGAATTCCGTCGCCTTCGCTTCCGCCGCCGCCGGCAAGATCGTCATCCGCGAGGAAATTTCCCGCGATTTTCTCGCCCGCGAAGCCTTGCTCGACCGCGCCTTCGGCCTCAGTCGTTGGCGCAAGACCAGCGAACGCCTGCGTGAAGGCCGGCGGCCGGCGCAGGGCCTCGCTCTTTCCGCGCTGCGCGACGGCGTGCTGGTCGGAACCCTGCGCTTCTGGGCGATCGAAGCCGGGGAGGGCCGCGACGCCCTGCTGCTCGGCCCGATCGCGGTCAGCGCCGCGCAGCGCGCGCAAGGCCTCGGCGGCGCGATGATCCGCCTGGGGCTGGAGCGCGCCCGCGCCTTCGGCCACAAGGCGGCGCTGCTGGTCGGCGACGCGCCCTATTATGAGCGTTTCGGCTTTTCGCGGGCCCTGACCGAAAATCTCGACATGCCCGGCCCGGTCGACCGCGCGCGGTTCCTCGCGCTCGAACTGGAGCAAGGAGCGCTCGCCGGCGCCCAGGGCGTGCTGCGGCCAACCGGCGCGCTCGCCGCCCCGGCGCGCGAGCGAGGCTGGCTTCGCGCGGCTTGATCCAGAATAGCGGTCGCGAACTGGCGCCACGGATCGCCGTCTCGAAACTTGGGCAAAGTCTCCCGTGTCGGCCCGTTTCCTGCTTCGCTGGCAACAGGCCCCGCTCTTTGTCGTAAAGGTGACATGTCCGCAAACGAAGACTTTTCCGGCGTCGAACAAATTCTCGAAGGCGCGCGTCACGCGCGCTCGGACTTCGCCGCGTCGCTCGAGGCGGTGGAAAAGGCTCTGGCTCTGGCGCCGGAGGACATGGGGGCGCGGATGGGAGCCTATAAGTTCTACCTTTACAATCACCGGCTCGATCAGGCCGCGCTTCATGCCGAATGGCTGCTGGGCCGTTTCGCCGACGACCTCGGCGTCGCACGCGACTGGCGCGCCGTCGCGCCCGAGAGCGCCGGCTTCTCCAGCCTCGATTTCGCGCCGCGCCGCTATCTCCAGGCGCTGATCGCGCTGGGCTATTGCCGCGCGCGCGGCGGCGACGTCGCAGGCGGGCGGGAAATGCTGGCCAAGGCGCATGAACTCGACCGCGCCGACCGTTTCGGCGCGGGACGGCTGCTCGCCGTCCTCGACCGTCAGGGCCGAACCGACGACGAGTGAAACGCCCGAACTTGACCTCAAGCCCGGGCTTTGCCACTAACCCCGGCAAGGGCCAGACGGCCACGGAATTTCCCCGAATCTCTCAAGGTGACATCATGACTGACTGGCCCGTTCATGGCCGCATTTCCGGCCCGATCGTGATGATTGGCTTCGGCTCCATCGGCAAGGGCGCGCTGCCGCTGATCGAGCGGCATTTCGAATTCGACAGGAAACGCCTCGTCGTGATCGATCCGACCGATGTCGATCGGGAACTGGTGGACGTGCGCGGCTACGAATTCATCAAGGCCGGCGTCACCAAGGACAATTACCGCGAGCTGCTCACGCCGCTGCTGACCCGTGGCGGCGGCCAGGGGTTCTGCGTCAATCTGTCTGTGGACACCTCGTCGCTGGCGATCATGGAATTGTGCCGCGAGATCGGCGCGCTTTACATCGACACCGTGGTCGAGCCCTGGGCCGGTTTTTACTTCGACAAGCACCTCGGCCCGGAAAATCGCTCCAATTACGCCCTGCGCGAGACGGTGCTGGAATCGCGCCGCAAGAACCCCGGCGGGACGACCGCCATTTCCTGCTGCGGCGCCAATCCCGGCATGGTGTCCTGGTTCGTGAAACAGGCTCTGGTCAATCTCGCCGCCGATCTTGGCGACACGGCGCCGGAACCGAAAACCCGCGAGGAATGGGCGGCGCTGAGCCACCGTCTCGGGATCAAGGGAATCCATATCGCCGAGCGCGACACCCAGCGCGCCAAGAATCCCAAGCCGCGCGGCGTCTTCGTCAACACCTGGTCGGTGGAAGGCTTTGTCTCGGAAGGCCTGCAGCCGGCGGAGCTCGGCTGGGGCACCCATGAGACCTGGATGCCGGACAACGGCCGCACCCACAAATTCGGCTGCGGCGCCGCGATCTATCTACTGCAGCCGGGCGCCAACACCCGCGTGCGCAGCTGGACCCCGACGCCCGGCCCCCAATATGGCTTCCTCGTCACCCACAACGAGTCGATCTCGATCGCCGATTATTTCACCGCGCGCAATGACAAGGGTGAGGTCGTTTATCGCCCGACCTGCCATTACGCCTATCACCCGGCCGACGACGCGGTGCTGTCGCTGCATGAAATGTTCGGCGCGGGCGGCAAGGCGCAGGAGAAGATCCACATTCTCGACGAACACGAGATCGTGGATGGCATTGACGAACTGGGCGTGCTGCTGTTCGGCCACGCCAAGGGCGCCTATTGGTACGGCTCGCAGCTGTCGGTCGAGGAAACGCGAAGCTTGTGCCCCTACCAGAACGCCACCGGCCTTCAGGTGTCTTCCGCCGTGCTGGCGGGCATGGTCTATGCGCTCGAAAACCCCACCGAGGGCGTTCTGGAAGCCGACGAACTCGATTACAAGCGCTGCCTCGAAATCCAGACGCCCTATCTCGGACCGATGATCGGCGCCTATACCGACTGGACGCCACTCCAGGGCCGCCCCGGCTTCTTCCCCGAAGACATCGACGAAAGCGACCCCTGGCAGTTCCGCAACATTCTGGTGCGGTAAGCAGGCGGACAGGCGCCCCTCCGCAGAACGGGCGCCTCTTCCTCTCTTGACGGCGCTTACCCGCAAATCCAGACGTATCCGATGGGGCTCGGCCTCCAACAGCCGCCTACCCCATAGGGCCACCACCGTCCGCCATACCAGCGTCGTCCAGTGCCGTACCAAACGCCGCCGTAATAGCGTCCGCCGACCCGATACGCCCCTCGGGCTCCAACGCCATAGCCGCCTCGATATCCGGCGCGATAGCCAGCACGTGCGCCATATCCTGCCCGCATGCCGCCGCCGCGAACGCCGTAACCGCGGTGCGCCACGCCAGCGCCGCGATTGAAGCCGCCGCCTCC
Source organism: uncultured Pseudomonadota bacterium (assembly GCA_963748385.1). Taxonomy (GTDB): domain Bacteria; phylum Pseudomonadota; class Alphaproteobacteria; order Rhizobiales; family Beijerinckiaceae; genus Rhodoblastus. The sequence continues at coordinate 469,480 of CAVVIQ010000012.1, read as the reverse complement.
GCGATGGAAGCCGGCGCCTCCGCGTCCGCCGCCGCCGCGCCGCACCAGTTCCAATTGCGGCGTTGGGGCGGAGGCCCCGATGTCGGAAGCCGAGACCGGAAGGGCCCGGGCGGGATTGAAGTTTGCGAAAGCCAGCGCGAACGCGAAAGCATAAAAGGCGAGCCGATTCATGAGCATTTTGAGCCTCCCGGTGTTGCTTCGTCTGAACAACTGAACAGGGTCGCGATTTGTTTCAACCGTCTGAATTTTATCTAAGCTCGAACTTTAGTGTAAATGTCAAAAACGCTGCGATTTCAGTTAGGTCACGGTGACACGTGATTGAATCCCTATTTGGCGTCATGTTGTCATTTTGCCTGCGATGCGCGCGCCCGCCAAAAAGGGGTCGGAAAAGGGGATTGAGTAAAATGTCAACGGAACCCGGCTGGCGGGGCGCGCTCTCGCCAGCCGCCGCCGCGCCGCGCCGCCGCCTCGCTTTCGCCAGACTTGCGCGTTTGGTGTAGAAAAAGCGCGCAAGGCCGCCGGAGCGATTCTTTGGGAGAAAAACGGAAATTCTTGACCGCGGCGTGGCTTCTGCCGGCGCTCCTGTTTTCGACGCCGGTTTTCGCCCATCCCCATGTCTGGGTCACCGCCAAGGAAAAAATCCTGTTCGGGCCAGACGGCAAGATCGTCGGTTTCCGCCATGCGTGGACGTTTGACGAAATGTATTCCGCCTTCGCAACCCAGGGCCTTGGCAAGGACGGCAAGCCGCCGACCAGAGAGGAGTTGGCGCCGCTCGCCAAGACCAATGTCGAGTCGCTCAAGGATTTCCAATATTTCACCGTCGCCAAGGCCGGCCCGCATTATTACGAATTCGGCCCGCCGAAGGATTACGAGCTGACCGCCGACGCCAAGAAGATCGTGACCCTGCGCTTCACTCTGCCGCTGAAAGAACCGGTCTCGGCGAAAAAACCCTTCGTCTTCATGGTCTATGATCCGACCTATTTCGTCGATTTCGAACTGGCCAAGGATAATCCCGTCACCTTGCAGAACGCGCCCGCCGGCTGTTCGGTGACCAATATGCGGCCCGATCCCCTCAACGAGCCCGACACCAAAAAGCTCGGCGAAAGCTTCTTTTCCGGTCTCTCGCCTGGCGCGGATTTCGGCATCAAAATGGCGCCGCGCTCGATCGTGGCCTGCCCATGAAGCGGGTCCTGTACTCCCTCGTGTTTTTTGGCTTTTCCAGCGCGCCGGCCGCCGCGCAATTCGCGCGGCAAAATCCCTTTTCGCTCGGGGTGAACGAGGGAGCCGTCGGCGATGTCGGGCGCGTCGGCCTGTGGCTGCTGCAGGAGCAGGCCCATTTCTACGAGGCGCTGAAACAGGCGGTGGAGGCGGCGCGGGCCAGTCCTTTGGCGGCGGTCTCGCTCGCGGCGGTCGCTTTCGCCTATGGAATTTTCCACGCCGCCGGGCCGGGCCACGGCAAGGCGGTGATCGCGAGTTATATGCTCGCCAATGAAAAGGCCTTGCGGCGCGGCATGGTTCTCGCGGGTCTGGCCGCTTTGTTGCAGGCGATCGTGGCGATCGCCATTGTCGGGATCGCCTCGATCCTGCTCGGCGCGACGGCGACGAAAATGATCGCCGCGACCCATATGGTGGAGGTCGCGGCCTATATCTTCATCGCCGCGCTCGGTTTTTGGCTGGTCTGGCGCAAAAGCGCGGGGCTGTACGCCGCATTGCGCGCGCCGCCGATACCGCTCTCCGATCGTTTCCGTTGCGACGACGCGTCGCAACCGCTTTCCCATGGCCCCGATTGCGCCCATTGCGTCGCGCCCGATCCGAGCCGGCTCGGCGGGGATTTCTCGTGGCGCCAGGGCGTGGCGACCGTTTTCGCCGCCGGCTCGCGCCCGTGTTCGGGCGCGCTGCTGGTTCTGGTCTTCGCCGCCGCGCAGAATGTTTTCGCGATCGGCGTCTGGGCGACTTTCGCCATGGCGGCGGGAACGGCTCTGACCACGGCGGCGCTCGCGGCGAGCGCCGTTCTGGCCAAGAACGCGGCGACGCGCATGCTTGGCGCACGGCGCCGTGGCGCCGAAATTTTCGGGCGGCTGGTCGAAGTCGCGGCGGCCTGCGTCGTGCTCGGCCTCGGCGTCTCGCTGCTCGCCGGCCTTGTCGCGAGCGGGGGCGCCTGAACCATTCCCCTTTCGCGTGACGGACGTATAATCCAGCCCGAAGCCTGGGCGAATTTCGCTGTAACGAGACAAGAGGCCGCCGTGTTGGACATTGCTCGCTCCATCGAGGACAAACACGCCGGCGACGCGATGACCTCGCCGGTCGTCACTGTCGGCCCGGACGATTCGGCGCGCGCGGCGGCGAAAGAAATGCTGCGGCTCCATGTCAGCGGCCTGCCGGTGGTCGATCGCGACGGACGCCCCCTCGGCGTCGTCAGCGAAAGCGATTTCCGCTTTTCCGACGCAATAACGCGCCAGAGGCAGCGCGAAGCCTGGGTGGAGATTCTGGCCGGCGGGCAGGATATCGCCGCGGAATATCTCGACGCGCTGGAGCGCGCGGGCGAGACCGTGCGCCAGGTCATGTCCAGGCCGGGGCTCTTCGTCGATGAGCAGGCCTCGCTCGCCGAAGTCGCAGACCTGATGACGGCGCATCGGGTCAAGCGCGTCCTGGTCACGCGGGAGGACAAGCTCGTCGGCGTGATCACCCGCGCCGATCTGCTGCGATTCTTCGCGCCGGATTTTGGCCGGCCGGCGACGCCGGTGACGGCGGAGGCTTTGGAAGCCGCCTGCAACTACATTCGCCCTGGTGTGGCGAAGCCGCGGCCTCCAGCGTCTCCGGCGCCCGCGCCGGCGCCGGTTCCCGAAGGCGCGATCACCGCCGCCAGCCTCAAGGAGCTGGTGAACGCCTTCGAGCGCAACAAGTCGAAAATGCGCGAGGACGCGTTGCGGCTGGCGCATGAAAAACGCGATGATGTGGTCCGGAAGCTATTGGCGGAAAAGTTCACCGATGGCGAACTCGCCCATCTGGTGGCTTTGGCGCGCGAGGCGGCGAGCCGCGGCGAAGCGGGGGTCGCCGCTCTGGTCTTTCCCGCGGCGCTTTGCAACGACGACGGGCGCATGATCAACCTGCCCGATCCCGAATGGCCAAGAAGCCTGTGCGGCAAGGCGGCGGATTTCTACCGGCGCTGGGACAAGGAGTTGCGGCCGCTGGGCTTCGGTCTTTCGGCGCGGATCGCGACCTTCCCTGACGGTTTTCCCGGCGACGTCGAATTGTCGCTGGTATGGGGACGCTGAAACGCCTGAGGAGGCCCTGAAGAATGAACAGCGCCGAAGCCGCGCCGCCGGCGAAAAAGCCGCTCTATCGCCAGCTTTACGCCCAGGTGCTGTTCGCCATCGCGCTGGGCGTCGTGGTCGGCATGGCCTTTCCGGGCTTTGCGACGACGCCGGGCGTCGAGGCTTTGGGCGCCGGCTTCATCAAGCTGATCAAGATGGTGATCGCACCGATCATCTTCTGCACGGTCTCGACCGGAATCGCCCATATTCAGGACGCCAGAAAGGTCGGCCGGGTCGGCGTCAAGGCTCTGGTCTATTTTGAAATTGTCTCGACCTTCGCGCTCGCCATCGGCCTGATCGTTGGCAATGTCGTGCAGCCCGGCGCGGGCTTCGGCGGCCACGCCGACGCGGCGGCGGTCGCCAAATTCTCGAAAGAGCATCTTTCCACCGTCGATTTCCTGGTCAACATCATTCCCGATTCGGTGGTCGGCGCCTTCGCCAGGGGCGACATACTCCAGGTTTTGTTGTTCTCGATCCTGATGGGCTTCGCCATGATGGCGATGGGCGAGCGCGCGGCGTCTTTGCGGCGGCTGATCGACGAGGTCGCCATGGCGATGTTCGGCGTCATCGGCATCGTCATGAAGGCCGCGCCGCTCGGGGCCTTCGGCGCCATGGCCTTTACCGTCGGCAAATATGGCCCGACCGTGCTGGGCAGCCTGTTCGGCCTGATCGCGACCTTCTATTTCACCTCGGCGCTGTTCATCTTCCTGGTGTTGGGGCTTATCGCGCGCTTCACCGGCTTCTCGATCCTCAAATTCCTGCTTTATATCAAGGACGAACTGCTGATCGTGCTCGGCACCTCGTCGTCGGAGAGCGCCTTGCCGCAATTGATGGCCAAGCTGGAAAATCTTGGCTGCTCGCGCTCCGTCGTCGGCCTGGTCGTGCCGACCGGCTATTCATTCAATCTCGACGGCACCAATATCTACATGACCCTGGCGACCCTGTTCATCGCCCAGGCGCTGAACATTCCACTGGACCTCAAACAGCAGCTGATCATTGTCGCCGTCGCCATGCTGACCTCCAAGGGGGCTTCGGGCGTCACCGGCGCGGGGTTCATCACCCTCGCCGCGACCCTCGCCGCCGTCGATCCGCGCCTCGTTCCCGGCATGGCCATCGTCTTTTCCATCGACAAATTCATGAGCGAGAACCGCGCGTTGACCAATATCATCGGCAATGGCGTGGCGACTGTGGTCATTTCCGCATGGGAAGGCGAGCTCGACCGCGACAGGCTCGACGCCGCGCTCTCGGGCCCGTCGGATTCCGAAGAAATTCTGGCTGAAGCTGAGAACAAGGAGTTCGCCGACTGATTTTTCATCTTCTCTGAAACAATCGCCTTCTTGCACGCGTATGGGGGGAAAGCCGTTCTGGAGGCCGCCATGAAAAATCGCCGCATTTTCCTTGCCGCGCTTTGTGTCGGCGCGCTGACCGCCTTCGGCGCGCAGGCCTTTGAAATCCAGCCTTATACTCAAGCGGCCGCGCAAAAGGCGATCGCCTCCGGCGCGCCGGTCGTCGTCGAGGTGTACGCTTCCTGGTGTCCGATCTGCCAGGCGCAGGCTTCGACGATCAATTCGCTCAAGAATGAGCCGGCCTATCGCGACGTCACCTTTTTCCGGGTCGATTACGATGCGCAGAAGGATGTCGTGAACCGGCTCCACAGCCCACGGGCGACCATCATTGTCTATCGCGGCGGCAAGGAAATCGCCCGCGAATCCTGGGGCGCGACCGCGGAAGACGTAATGACGATCATGATGAAGGCCACATAGCAATGTCGCTATGGACCTTGCCCCTTTCCTTTGCCGCGGGCGTCCTGACGATCGCGAGCCCTTGTGTTCTGCCCCTGGTTCCAATTGTCGTCGCCGGAGCGCGGGCGCAGGATCCGCGTGCGCCGCTCGCCTTGGCGGCGGGGATGGCCGCGACTTTTGCAATCGTCGGCGGCTTGCTCGCTTCGATTGGCGTCGATTTCGGCGATGGACCCTATCTGCGCGAGATCGCCGCCGTGGCGATTCTGCTCGTTGGCCTGGCCTTGCTGTCGCCTGCGCTGGGACATAAATTCGCGGCGGCGCTGGCGCCGCTGCAAAGGCTGGGCGGCGCCCTGGAAAACCGCCTTCCGCGTGCAGGCCTCCTCGGTCACGCCGCCGCTGGCGCGCTGCTGGCCCTGGTCTGGGCGCCTTGCGCGGGGCCAACGCTCGCCGCCGCCTTTCTTCTCGCCGCCAGGGGCGGCGGCCTCCCCTTCGCCATGCTGTCGATGGGCGTGTTCGCGCTGGGCGCGGCGAGCGCGCTGCTGGCCCTCGGCTATGGCGTGGGGCGTCTCGCTGGCAAGCGACGCGGCGCGGCCCTGGCTACCGGAGCGGCGGCGCGAATGCTGTTCGGCGCGGCCTTTTGCCTGGTTGGCGCATTGATCCTGACCAGCTGGGATCATCGGCTGGAAAGCTTCGCCGTCGCCCACACGCCCGGCTGGCTGACCCGCCTGACGACCTCGGTTTGAGCCGCCAGCTTTCGCGCTCGACAGGACCGGCGCTATTCCGGTTAAATGCTGCCGCATTCCACCGGAACAGGACGGGGCGGATATGACGGAGACGAAATGGAGCGAGGTTGACGCTTATATCGTCGCGAAGCTGTCGCCTGCCGAAGACCCATTGAATCAAACGCTCGACGCCGCGCTGACGCGCAACCGCGCCGCGGGTCTGCCGGCCATCGACGTGTCGCCGGCGCAGGGCAAGCTGCTGCATCTGCTCGCGCGGCTGGCCGGCGCGCGAAAAATCCTGGAGATCGGGACGCTCGGCGGCTATTCCACCATCTGGCTCGCCCGCGCCCTGCCGGACGAAGGGAGAATCGTCACGCTGGAATTTTCGTCCGTCCACGCGGCGGTTGCGCGCGAAAATATTTTCGCGGCGGGGCAGGGCGCCAAGCTTGACCTGCGGATCGGGCCAGCGCTCGCCGCCTTGCCGGCGCTCGAACGGGAAGGCGCGGTTTTCGATTTCATCTTCATCGACGCCGACAAGGGCAACAATCCGGCCTATCTGCAATGGGCCCTGCGTCTCGCCAGGGTCGGCGCGGTGATCGTCGTCGATAACGTGGTCCGCGGCGGACGGGTGGTCGACGCGGCAAGCGCCGATCCCGACATTGTCGGCACGCGTAAGTTCTTCGATCTCGCCGGCGCCGAGAAGAGATGGACGGCCACCGCGATCCAGACCGTCGGCGCCAAGGGCTGGGACGGTTTTGCGATCGGCATTGTCGAGACGGCCTGAAGCTGGAACAAACCGCCGCATTACAATCTGAGGTTGTGCATTGTTAATCTCGCTCGGCTATGGTGTGACGCCTGACCCGAATGAGAGGAGCGTGACAATGGCGAAGGACTGGAAGGCGATGGGCGTGGAGGAAAAGCTCGAATGGCTTCACGCCGCGATCGAGTCCCTCGACAAAACGGTCGGGGCGACCCAGGATGACCTTTCCGGCCTGTCCCAACATTTTGTCGAAATGGATTTGCGGCAGAAATCGACTTTCGAACTGGTGACCGAGCTGACCGCGACCGTCGAGCGCAAGCAAACCGTTGGGTAATGGCCGGCCGGCGTTTTTTCGTCAGCCATTCAGCCGCCAGATGGCGAAATTCAGCGCCGCCGCATAGCCCACCCAGAGCGAGAGCGGCGCGAGGCAAAGGCCGGCGAGCCGGTCGAGACGCCAGAACAGCATGGTCGTGGCGATGACCAGCGCTTCCTGCGGAATGATGTCGATCAGGCCGAGCAGGGGCGAGTGGGCGGCGAAAAAAGCGAAACTCCAGATCACATTGAGCGCGAGCTGGGCGAGGAAAAACCCGATGGCGAGGCTGCGCGCCTTCTGCTTCGGCTGGATCAGGATGCGCCAGAAGGCCAGAGCCATCAGAGCGTAAAGCAAGGTCCAGACCGGGCCGAAAACGGCGTTGGGCGGGGTGAAGCCGGGCTTGGCGAGGCCCTCGTACCACGGCGCGATATTGGGAATCGTCGCGAACTGACCGAGCAGGGAATCGAAAAAGACCAAGCCGACGGCGAGCGCGGCGGCGCGCCGCGGGGCCATGCCGGGCGGGAGAGCGTCGGAGGGAGAGTTCAAGGGACGATCCCTGCGTCGAATCAGGTCGCGGCGCGCGGCCGGAAGGTCCAGTGGCGGTTGGCGCCGAAATTCCAGAACATCACCAGTCCGGTGGTGACCATTTGCGCCGGAAGATAGGGCGCGCCCCAGGCGACGACGAACAGGCGCATCAGGCCCCAGGTGAGGAAGAAGCCGGTCGCCGAAACGGTGAAGAAGCGCCAGCCGGCTTCGACGTGGGCGCGGTCGCTGGCGAATGTGTGGCGGCGGTTGAGCGCATAGGAGACGAAGCCGCCGCATATGAAGCCGGAAAGCGTGGCCGGAATCACGCTCCAATGCGCCAGTTCCTTCAGCGAGATCAGCACGGCGTAATGGGTCGCGGTGGCGATCAGGCCGACGATGAAGAAGGATGAGAACTGGCGGCGCAAGGACATCTGGCGATTCCTTTCAGCGTGGCGGCAATCGGGAGAAATATTCGGCGAGGGCGCGCATGTCCTCGTCGGACAATTGCCGGCTCATGTAAAGCATTTCCTTGTGCTGACGCCGCCCGCTGCGGAAGGCGCGCAACTGATTGTAGAGATAGGCGGCGTTCTGACCGGCGAGATTGGGAACCTCGGCGTCATGGGCGAGACCGTCTGCGCCGTGGCATGGCGCGCAGGCTTCAACCATGGACTGTTTGCCGACGGTCAGCTCCCGCCCGCCGGCGCTCTGCGCGCGCGCCATGGCGCCCGCCGCAAGGGCGAGCACGGCGGCGGCGCTGACGCGCGGGAGAAGGTTTCGCAGTGGCTTCGATATGGGCATCGAGCGGATTATGGCCCGAACCGGTTACCTTTCCTTGAAAGTTCCGCGATCCGAGGTCTCGGGGGTTCACAGCGCGGTAAACTTGCGCTAACAGGGGCGTCACATTCGGGCCGGGCGTCTCCCGACCGAAATCTCCCATGACGCGGGATGACAGCGGAGGACGCGCTCCGGCTTTTTCGGCCGAAAGCGCGGCCTTTTTTTTGTGCGCGGGCGCCAGCCGCGCCGGAAACCGCCAGCCCCGCCACGGGCCGGCCAGCGAATTGATGTGGGGGCGTCCTGTCCCCGGGCCGAGACCGAAAGCGAAGAGCGGACCATGCCGAAACGGACAGACATCCAGACGATCATGATCATCGGCGCCGGCCCCATCGTCATCGGCCAGGCCTGCGAATTCGATTATTCCGGCACCCAGGCCTGCAAGGCCCTGCGCGCGGAAGGCTACCGGATTGTGCTGGTCAATTCCAATCCGGCGACGATCATGACCGACCCCGATCTCGCCGACCGCACGTATGTCGAGCCGATCACGCCCGAAATCGTCGCCAAGATCATCGAGAAGGAGCGTTACGCCGTTCCCGGCGGCTTCGCGCTTCTGCCGACCATGGGCGGGCAGACTGCGCTGAACTGCGCCCTGTCGCTGAAGAAAATGGGCGTGCTGGAAAAATTCGACGTCGAGATGATCGGCGCCACCGCCCACGCCATCGACAAGGCCGAAGACCGCGAATTGTTCCGGGAGGCCATGATCAAGATCGGCCTCGACACCCCGCGCTCGCACCATATCAAGACACTGAGCCAGGCTCTGGAGGCGCTGGAGGACATCGGCCTGCCCGCCATCATCCGCCCGTCTTTCACGCTCGGCGGCACCGGCGGCGGCATCGCTTACAACAAGGCGGAATTCATCGACATCGTCGAGCGCGGCATCGACGCCTCGCCGACCTCCGAAGTCCTGATCGAGGAAAGCGTCCTCGGCTGGAAGGAATATGAAATGGAGGTCGTCCGCGATCACGCGGACAATTGCATCATCGTCTGCTCGATCGAGAATATCGATCCGATGGGCGTCCACACCGGCGACTCCATCACCATTGCGCCGGCCCTGACCCTGACGGACAAGGAATATCAGATCATGCGCGACGCCTCGATCGCGGTGTTGCGCGAGATCGGCGTCGAGACGGGCGGCTCCAATGTCCAGTTCGCGATCAATCCGGTCAATGGCCGGATGATCGTGATCGAGATGAACCCGCGGGTCTCGCGCTCCTCGGCCCTGGCGTCGAAGGCGACCGGCTTTCCCATCGCCAAGGTCGCGGCCAAACTCGCCGTCGGCTATACGCTCGACGAGATCGCCAATGACATCACCGGCGGCGCGACTCCGGCCTCGTTCGAGCCGACCATCGATTATGTCGTCACCAAGATTCCGCGTTTCGCCTTCGAGAAATTTCCCGGCGCCGAGCCAATCCTGACCACGGCGATGAAATCGGTCGGCGAGGCCATGGCGATCGGCCGCAATTTCGCGGAATCGCTGCAAAAGGCTTTGCGCTCGCTGGAAACCGGCCTGTCCGGCCTCGACGAGATCGAGATCGAAGGGCTCGGCAAGGGCGACGACCTGAACGTCCTGCGCGGCGCGCTGGGAACGCCGACCCCGGATCGGCTGCTGGTCGTCGGCCAGGCCCTGCGCATGGGCATGAGCCAGGCCGAAATCCACGAAGCCTGCAAGATCGACCCCTGGTTCATCGCGCGGATCGCGGAAATCGTGGAGATCGAGAAAAAGATCAGGCGGTTCGGCCTGCCGGAGGACGCCGACAATCTGCGGATGCTGAAATCCGCGGGCTTCTCCGATCTGCGCCTCGCCTCGCTGACCGGGAAGAGCGAGGCCGAGGTTTCGGCCCTGCGCCGGCGCCTGAACGTGCGCCCGGTGTTCAAGCGCATCGACACCTGCGCGGCGGAATTCGCCTCGCCCACCGCCTATATGTACTCGGCCTATGAGCCGCCTTTCGCAGGCGTGGCCGCCGACGAGGCGCGCCCCAGCGACCGCGCCAAGGTGGTGATCCTCGGCGGCGGTCCGAACCGCATCGGGCAAGGGATCGAATTCGACTATTGCTGCTGTCACGCCTGTTTCGCGCTGAGCGACGCGGGCTATGAAACCATCATGGTCAATTGCAATCCGGAGACGGTCTCGACCGATTACGATACGTCGGACCGGCTCTATTTCGAGCCTTTGACCCGCGAGGACGTGCTCGAAATCCTCAACAAGGAGCAGGAGGCGGGGACGCTCAAGGGCGTGATCGTCCAATTCGGCGGCCAGACGCCGCTGAAACTGGCGAAGGCCTTGCAGGAAGCCGGAATTCCGATCCTCGGCACCTCGGTCGATTCGATCGATCTTGCGGAGGACCGCGACCTGTTCAAGCGCCTGCTCGACAAGCTGGGCCTGAAACAGCCCAAGAACGGCATCGCCTATTCGGTGGAGCAGGCGCGCATCGTCGCCCAGGATCTCGCGCTGCCGCTCGTCGTGCGTCCGTCCTATGTGCTCGGCGGCCGCGCCATGGCGATCATCCGCGACCAGAGCGAACTCGACGATTATCTGCTCGGCACCCTGCCGGGCCTGGTGCCCTCCGACGTCAAGGCGCGCTATCCCAACGACAAGACCGGCCAGATCAATACGGTTCTGGGCAAGAACCCGCTGCTGTTCGACCGCTATCTGGTAGATGCGGTCGAGGTGGACGTGGACTGCCTCGCCGACGGCGAGCAGGTTTTCGTCGCCGGCGTGATGGAGCATATCGAGGAGGCCGGCATCCATTCCGGCGATTCCGCCTGTTCGCTGCCGCCGCGCTCGCTATCGCCGGAGACCATCGCGAAACTCAAGGAGCAGACGGAAAAGCTGGCTTTGGCGCTTCATGTCGGCGGACTGATGAACGTGCAGTTCGCGCTGAAGGACGGCGAGATCTATGTGCTCGAAGTCAATCCCCGCGCCTCGCGCACCGTGCCTTTCGTCGCCAAGGTCATCGGCCAGCCCCTGGCCAAGATCGCGGCGCGGATCATGGCGGGAGAAAACCTCGCCAGCTTCGACCTGAAGCCTTGGAAAGGCGGCCATGTCGGGGTCAAGGAGGCCGTTTTCCCCTTCGCCCGCTTCCCCGGCGTCGATACGGTGCTGGGGCCGGAGATGCGTTCGACCGGCGAGGTGATCGGGCTCGATCGCAGCTTCGACATCGCCTTCGCCAAGAGCCAACTCGGCGGCGGAACCAAGGTGCCGACCTCGGGCGCCCTGTTCGTATCGGTGCGCGACGTGGACAAGATGCGCGTGCTCGACGCGGTCAGGCTGCTCGCCGGCCTCGGTTTCAAGGTGCTGGCGACCGGCGGCACCGCGCGCTTCCTCAACGAGCATGGCATCGCCGCGCAGAGGCTCAACAAGGTGTCGGAAGGCCGGCCCCATGTCGTGGACGCGATCAAGAACGGCGGCGTCCAGCTGGTGTTCAACACCACCGAAGGCGCCCAGGCGCTCGCCGATTCGCGCTCGCTGCGCCGGGCCGCCCTGCTGCACAAGGCGCCCTATTACACCACGATCGCCGGGGCTCTGGCGGCGGCGCAAGGCGTCCGCGCCTTTCTCGCCGGCGACCTCGAAGTGCGGGCGTTGCAGGATTATTTCGCCTGATCCGCCCGCCTTTCGGTTTATCGTCCCGCCGCGAGGACGAGGGCCAGCGCCGCGATGGCCGGCAGGGCCTGCACATAGAAAGCTCGGCGGTTGACGGTCGCGGCGCAATGCGAACCCGCGACGATCGCGCAGACGAGGAAAAAGACCTTGAGCTCGAAGCCATGCGACGCGGCAAGGAGCGACCAGATCAATCCGATGGCCAGAAAACCGTTGTAAAGCGCTTGATTGGCCGCCAGTTTGGCGGAGGCGTTGGCGAATTCCTGAGTCATGTCGTAATTGGTGACGCCGACGGGCGTCCGCCACAGGAACATGCCGAGGACCAGGCACCAGACCTGTCCAGCCGCGCTCAAAGCGACCAGATAATTTGCGATGGCAGCCATAATTTTCCCTCCAAAACTGCCGACATTCTTGTTAGGGCCGGCTTGAACCCGAGTTTGTTCCCGTTTTGATTCCCTGACAAGATGCAATGCGTTTCCGGTCGCGCTTCTTTCTGAGTCGGATGACGTATGAAGGGGCGTTGACCTGCGCCCGCCGCTGCTCCATCATGATCGTGAGCGCGCTGAAACGCCGCTCGCGACGCGCCCCGACCGGGCGCGTCTCGCGTTTTGTCCTGACGCGGCGCCGAAGGCCGGCGGGACGTGTCGAAAGCTCCGCCGTCTGCGGCGAAGCCGAACCTGGATTTTGAAAGAGTGTGAGGGATGGAAAAGCTGCCCATGACCGTCGCCGGATATGCGGCCCTCGAAGCGGAGCTGAAGCGCCGCCAGCAGGAGGATCGCCCGCGTATCATTCAGGCCATCGCGGAAGCGCGGTCTCATGGCGATTTGTCCGAGAACGCCGAATATCACGCCGCCAAGGAATCGCAGTCGCACAACGAAGGCCGGATCGCCGAACTCGAGGACAAGCTGTCGCGCGCCGACGTGATCGACGTGGGGAAGTTGTCCGGCAATACGGTCAAGTTCGGCGCGACCGTGACCCTGATCGACGAAGATACGGAGGCGGAGAAACGCTACCAGATCGTCGGCGACATGGAGGCCGATGTTAAATCCGGCAAGATTTCGGTCTCTTCGCCGATTTCACGCGCCTTGATCGGCAAGAAGGTTGGCGACTCGGTCGAAGTCAACGCGCCCGGCGGCGGCAAGAGCTACGAAATCATGAAGATCGACTTCATCTGAGGGACTTTTGCGCGCGTCGGGCGAAATCGCCTTGCATCGTGCGCGGGTTGTCACGTTTTCGATTGCAACTTGCTCACCGCCCCGCTCGGCGTCGGGAGCCTCGGCGGGCCGGGGCAGGACATCGCGTTGTCATTCACGCCCTTTTTCATTGCCACGGCCCAGCCAAAGGCGATAATGCGGCCGGCGCCAAGGCGGGCTCGGCCTCCGGAGGGTAGGGTTCCGCGAATTTTCCGACCGTTCGGCAAATTCTCGCGCCTTGTGCAAGGAAGGATTTCCCCATGACCATGCGCTCCCTTCTCTTCGTCGCCTCCGTGGCGGCGCTCGCATTTTCCGCCCCGGCCGCCTCCGCCGATTCGACGAAGGTGGGCAATTTGAATTGCCAGGTCGCCGGCGGCGTCGGGATGATCATCGCCTCCAATCGCGCGTTGAACTGCACTTTCACCTCGGACAGGGGCTATACGGAGCGTTACGTCGGGTCGATCACCAAGGTCGGCGTCGATCTCGGCGCGACCACCAGGGGCGTGCTGGGCTGGGCGGTTTTCGCGCCGACCAGCGCCCCGCCGGCCGGCGCGCTTGCCGGCGGCTATGCCGGCGCAACCGGCTCGGTGACCGTTGGCGTCGGCCTGGGCGCCAATGTTCTCGTCGGCGGCAACGCCAATACGATCGCGCTGCAGCCTTTGTCGCTCAACGCCCAGCAAGGCCTGAACGTCGCCGCCGGCGTGGCGGGCATGACGCTGAATTATGCGCCGCCGCCGCGCCATCGCCATCACCACCATCATTGAGCAACGCGCGCCGGCCGCCTCGGGCGGCCGGCCGTTCCCGCAGCTATTTGCCCGCAGGCTTGGCGACAGGCTCGAAGCGCAAACTTCCGGAGATGTTCGACCGCTTCGAGGAGTTTTTGCGATGAACTTCCCTGTTCGCCTGGCCGCTTTCGCCTGTTGCGTCGCTCTTGCCTCGACGACGCCGAGCCTGGGCCAATATTACGCGCCGCCCGCCGCCTCCGCGCCGAATTACGCGCCCCCCGCCAACAATCCGCCCGCTTATCTGCCCCCGGCTCCCGTTGCGCCGCAGCCGCAATATAATCCGCCGGTCTACCAGTCCCCGAACTATTATCCGCAGACCTATTATCCGAGCCAATATTACCCGCAGACTTACTATAACGGAAACTGAGCGGCCGTACGGCTCTGTTCAGCTGTCCATCTTGAGCGCGGCGATGAAGGCTTCCTGCGGGATTTCGACCTTGCCGAACTGCCGCATGCGCTTCTTGCCTTCCTTCTGCTTTTCCAGAAGCTTTCTCTTGCGGGTCACGTCGCCGCCATAGCATTTGGCGGTCACGTCCTTGCGCAGGGCGCGGATGGTTTCGCGGGCGATGATTTTCGCCCCGATGGCGGCCTGGATCGGAATCTGGAACATGTGCTGCGGGATCAGTTCGCGCAGTTTTTCGCACATCGCGCGGCCGCGCGACTCCGCCCTGGCGCGGTGCACCAACATCGATAGCGCATCGACAGGCTCGGCGTTGACCAGGATCGACATCTTGACCAGATCGCCGGCGCGGTAATCGATGATCGTATAGTCGAAGGAAGCATAGCCCTTGGAGATTGACTTCAGCCGGTCGTAGAAATCGAACACCACTTCGTTGAGCGGCAGTTCATAGACCACCATGGCGCGCTTGCCGACATAGTTGAGGTCCACCTGCACGCCGCGTCGGTCCTGGCACAATTTCAGCACCGCGCCGAGATATTCGTCGGGGGTCAGAATGGTCGCCTTGATCCAGGGCTCCTGGATTTCGGCGATCTTGACCACATCCGGCATGTCGGCCGGGTTGTGCAGTTCGATCGTCTCGCCCGAAGTCAGCACGATCTTGTAGATGACCGAGGGCGCGGTGGCGATCAGGTCGAGGTTGAACTCGCGCTCCAGCCGCTCCTGGATGATTTCCAGATGCAGCAGGCCCAGAAAGCCGCAGCGGAAGCCGAAACCGAGCGCGGCGGAGCTTTCCATCTCGAAAGAGAAGCTGGCGTCATTCAGGCGCAGTCTGCCCATCGCCGCGCGCAAATCTTCGAAATCGGCGGCGTCCACCGGGAACAGGCCGCAGAACACCACCGGCTGGGCCGGCTTGAAGCCGGGCAGGGACTCGGCGCAGGGCTTCTTGTCGTCGGTGATGGTGTCGCCGACGCGGGTGTCGGCGACCTGCTTGATCTGGGCGGTGATGAAGCCGACCTCGCCGGGGCCGAGCCTCTGGACATCCTGCATCTTGGGGCGGAACACGCCGATGCGGTCCACCTCGTAATGGGCGCCCGCGCCCACCATCTGGATTTTCTGGCCCTTGCGCAATTCGCCGTCGAAAACGCGCACCAGCACCACCACGCCGAGATAGGCGTCATACCAGCTGTCCACCAGCAGGGCCTTCAACGGCGCCTTTTCGTCGCCCACCGGGGCGGGGAGTTTCTCGACGATGGCTTCGAGCACCTGATCGATATTGAGGCCGGTCTTGGCCGAAATCGGCACAGCTTCCGAAGCGTCGAGGCCGATCACTTCCTCGATCTGGGCCTTGATCCGGTCGGGCTCGGCGGCGGGCAGGTCGATCTTGTTGAGCACCGGCACGATTTCGTGCCCCGCGTCGAGCGCGTGATAGACATTGGCGAGCGTCTGCGCCTCGACCCCCTGGGAGGCGTCGACCACCAGCAGCGAGCCTTCGCAGGCGGCGAGCGAACGCGACACCTCATAGGCGAAATCGACATGCCCGGGCGTGTCCATCAGGTTGAGGATATAGGTCTTGCCGTCTTTCGCCTTGTATTCGAGGCGCACCGTCTGGGCCTTGATGGTGATGCCGCGCTCGCGCTCGATGTCCATGGAATCGAGCACCTGTTCGACCATGTCGCGCTCGGCCAATGTGCCGGTTTGCTGGATCAGCCGGTCGGCGAGCGTCGATTTGCCATGGTCGATATGGGCGACGATGGAGAAATTGCGGATGTTTTCGATCTTGTGCGCGGTCATGACCGGCAGATAGCAGGCGTTAACGTTTAAAGGAAGAGAGCAGCGGCGGAACTTTCCATCTCGAAGGAGAAACTGGCGGCATTTTTCGGGCGCTGCGGTTCCGGCTTTTCCTTCGAATCTGATAAACAGGAGAGACCCGCCCGAGTCGTCCCGTCATGAGTGAAGCCGCAGCTCTGACCAATGCGCCGGAATTGACCGTCTCGGAGCTTTCCGGGGCGCTCAAGCGCGCGATCGAGGACCAGTTCGGCCATGTGCGGCTGCGCGGCGAGATTTCCAATTATCGCGGGCCGCATTCCTCCGGCCATTGCTATTTCTCGCTCAAGGACGCCAACGCCCGCATCGACGCGGTGATCTGGAAGGGAACTTTTCTGCGCCTGCGCGCCAAGCCGCAGGAGGGGCTGGAGGTGATCGCCACCGGACGGATCACCACTTTTCCCGGCAAATCGTCCTATCAGATCGTCATCGAGCAATTGGAGCCCGCCGGACTCGGCGCGCTGATGGCGCTTTTGGAGGAACGCCGGAAAAAACTTGCGGCGGAGGGCCTGTTCGATGAGGCGCGCAAGAAAAAGCCGCCCTTCCTGCCGGGCGTCATCGGCATCGTCACCTCCCCGACCGGGGCGGTGATCCGTGACATCCTTCATCGCCTGAACGACCGCTTTCCGCGCCGGGTGCTGGTCTGGCCGGTGAGGGTTCAGGGCGAGACCTCGGCGGGCGAGGTCGCGGCGGCGATTCGCGGCTTCAACGCTCTGCCGGCCGGCGGCGCCATTCCCCGGCCCGATCTGCTGATCGTGGCGCGCGGCGGCGGCTCGCTCGAGGATTTGTGGAGCTTCAACGAGGAGGAGGTTTTACGCGCTGCCGCCGAATCCGACATTCCGCTGATTTCGGCGATCGGTCATGAGACCGACTGGACCCTGCTCGATCTCGTCGCCGATCTACGCGCGCCGACGCCGACCGGCGCCGCCGAAAAGGCCGTGCCGGTGCGCGCCGAGCTTCTCGCCGATCTTGCCGATCTGGCCCGCCGCCTCGACGCCGCCGCCTTGCGGCTGCTGGACCGCCTGCGCGTCGACCTGCGCGCCTTGGTCCGCGCCCTGCCGGGGCCGGAAAATTTCTTGGCGACGCCGCGCCAGAGGCTGGATCGCGCCGGCGAAAAATTGCGCGCCGGCCTCGCCGCCGGGCTTTCGCGCCGCCAGCTCGCGCTCGCCAACGCCTCTCGCCTGCTGGCGCGTCATGCGCCGCATGCCGAAGCGCAGCGCGCGATCGGACGGCTGAACAATCTCGCTTTTCGGCTTGGCGCGGCGCGCGCCGCATTGGTCGAGAAAAGGCGCGAACGTCTGGAAACGCTTGCCGCGCGCTTTTCCGCCGCACGTCTCGCCAGCCGGACGTTGTTGCGCAACGATCTTCGCGCGCGGGAGGAAAGGCGCCGGGCGCTGGCGGGCCGGCTCGACGCGGCGGCGCGCGCCCTGCTGGCGCGCCGCCGCGAAGCGCTTGGCCATGTCGGGCAGATGCTGGCGGCGGTCGGCTATCAGGCGGTGCTGCGGCGCGGATTCGCTTTGGCGCGCGACGCCGCCGGCGCTCCGATCCGCTCCGTCGTCCAGGCGCCCGACGGCGCAAGACTCACCTTGCAATTCGCCGACGGGAAAATCGCCGCGACCGCCGGCCCGCCGCTTGACGCGGCGCCGCCCAAGAAACGCGCTGTCAAATCGCCGAAAACGAAGCCCGGCGACCAAGGCAGCCTTTTCTGAACTATCGGAAGGGGATGACTTCCGGCCTGAGGCCGCGAACGAAGCGGTTGACGAGATAGCGCCGGGCGCGGCCGATATCGAGGAAAATCCGGACGGTTTCCCGTTTCAGCTTGAACCACAGGCGCGGCAGGCCGCCATCCGGTCCGGGACGGTCGGCGCCAGCAATGGCGCTCACGAATTGATGGCCCGGCGCGTGATGTTCCTCGTAGCGCGAGTCCTGGACCGTGACCGCCGGGGTGAGCTGATAGACGTTCAGCTTCTCGCCGATCGGGTCCTCGGGGAACAGGATGTAATCGACCGGTTTGGTCGGATTTTCGCTCAGGCGCAAAAACGTTTCGGCGCCCTGGCGGCTGAGAAGGTAGGCGGCCGAACTCTCGTGCCGGGTGAAAAGCCGCGCCAGCGCGCGTCCAAGTGGCGCGGGCTCGGGCGCGCCGACCATGACCACATTATAGAAACTGTCGAGCTTGACCGCATGGGCGTCGGCGGGGATCCAGCCGTCATCGGCGACGAAGGCCGGAAAATCCGGCGAGAAATGAAGATCGTCCTCCAGGAAGCAGGCGAAGGGATCGAGCGTGGCGAGGAATTTCCGCCAGGCGACGCGGTGGCTGTCGATACAGGCGATCTGGAACCGGTTCAGGCTCTTTTTCGTCGGCGGATTGAGCTTGCCGTCCACCGCCGCGACGCGCTCGAAATCGAGTCCTTTCAGCTTCTGCTCGGTATGGGCGCGACGCTCGGGCGCGCGGTCGAGATTGATGAAATAGACCTTCAACTTCCGCGCGCCTCCGTTTCGACGAGGTCATTGCCGAGCCCGTTTTCGGCCAGGATGGTCCACATTTCGACGCTGGGATCAACGCCGTTCGCGGCAAGATAGCGATAAAGCGCGCCGCCTTCGAGGTCGATGGCGCGCAGGTGCCGCGCGGCGACCTTGTCCACCACCGCGATATTCGGGCCGAATATTTTCGCGACCGTGGCGCCGATCAGCACATCGACGCCGAAGCCGCTGATCCCCTGACGGAAACAGTCGGCGCTCGCCGCCAACGCCCGGCGCGAGAAGGCCGGCATCATGATCTCGACATAATTGACTTTTCTGAAACCCGACGATCCCACTTTCTGGAACAGGACCGGAAAGGAGCCGTCGGAGTCTTTTGCGAGCGCGGGCTGGGCGAGGTCGAGCTTGTTGTCGCGCATGCACTCGAAGAAATCGGCGATCTGCCCGGCGGAAAGCTCGATGTCGTCGTCGAGGAACAGCAGGTAATCATAGGCGCCAAAGATATCCGGCCTGGCCTCGATCAGTTTGGCGATCGCGGTGGTCTTGGTTCCGTTCTGCACGACGACAAATTCGGCGTCCGGCGGCGGCTTTTTCGGCTCGTGATAATAATTGAGCATCAGGTCGTAACGGCGCTCGGGCGCATGCAGGCCCTCGGGATGGCCGCCATCGGTCTGGACGAAGACGAGCCAGCGTCGTCGCGCTCGTCCCTCCCTCAGCGCGCGCAAGGCGATTCCCGCGCGAAAGGCGGCCTGATGCGCCTTGAGATCGGCGGGATTGAGGACGCAGGAGATTCGGCCGTCGCCGCGCCGGCGGTGAAAAATCCGCATCAGCGCGCGCGCCATTCGCGTGTTGCGGCTGCGATAGGCGTTGGCGACAAAGGCGAGGGAAACGTCGGGCGACGGATCGAGCAGGTCGGCGATTCCGCGTTCGGTCATGTAGGCCCAGGGCGAAGCCGCGTCTTTGGCTTGCGGGTGGCGGGCTACGAACCAAGCCTCGTCGAATTCGGCGCAGGCCGGCGCGCCGGGCGGGCTGCGCAGAAAGGCGGCGAAGGGGCTGCCGCCTTGCGGCCGAAGCGTCGCGAAAAAGGCGGGGTCGAAAAAAGGCGTCGGGCGGTTCCCCTGCCTTTCGCCGATCAGCAGGTAATGGAGCAGGGCGAAGGGCGCGAGATAGCGCGACCCCAGGTGCAGCCAGGCGTAATCGGTGGCGCGAAAGGCGCCCGATTTCAGGATGGTCCAGTAATCGGCCAGGAATTGCGGAATTTTGGGCCTCCGGATCGGCGGGACTAACTACGATCGCGAGTGGCATCAATCGCAATCGTGGTCAGAGTCTTTTGAATTCGCGGCGTTTTCGCGAAAAACCGGCATCCACTTTTTCGCACGCCGCTTTATCTGGTCTTGACCCAGCCTTGTTCGATTTCGTCGGGGCTGATCAAGGTCTCGAAGATCTCGGCGTCCTCCGAGGCCCCGACATGGAGCGATTGGTAGCCAGCGCGTTCGGCGGCGTAAAAGATCAGCCTTTCGGCCGCATGGGCGGTCGTTCCGTCGATCTGGCCGTGCTCCGGTTCGAAGGACGAAAAGGATAGATCGAGATCGAGCAGCGGAGCGAGGGCCGCCGATCGCGCCCAGAACATCGATCCGGCGGGAAAGTCGATCCTGGTCGCGCGCTGAAGCCTCACGCCCATGCGCCGCGCCAGATAGGCCGTCTTGAAATAATTCTGTCCCCATTGGACGCCGAAGACGACCGATCGATGGGGATGGACGCGCGGCGCAATGACGCCAAGGCTCGGATAGGCCGCGAACAGGCCGAGAATGCTGCGCGTGATTTCCTTCGAGCCGAGCAGGCTTTTCAGGATGAAGTCGAGCCAGTCGAACAGTTTCGCGTTCTGCAACGACTTTTTCGTGTGCAGGTGCAAGACCAGATCGTATTGGCGCTGGGACTCCGCGAAGCCGACGAATTTCGGCGCGATGTCCCGGCCGCGATTCTCGAATACGCGAATGACCGGCGCGTCGCCGAATTGGGGGCGCAGCGCCGCCGCGAGATGATCTTTTTTTTCGGGCGCGTCGGTTGAAACGAACAGATCGAACGGAAGCTCGATATTGGCGAGGTAAGGCAGGATTCTCTCGATTTCCCGCTCGTAGAAGGCATGGATGAAAACGCCGATCGTAAAATCCCCGATCACACGTTCGGCCAATTCGGCGATGGGCAGAACCGCGTATTTGTATCGGATGACCCCTGGCGGAATTTTCAGGAGCCTGCGCCATTTCGCCTCGTTCATCGCCGCCTCTTGGGATCGAAATAGCGAAACGGATCGGCGGCGGTCTTGACCAGACTGTTCCAAAGCCGGCCGACGATCGACAGGCGGAAATCCCGGTCCTTCGGCCTTTGCGTCTGGAACTCGGCCTCGAACTGCCCGAGCAGGGCGAGAACAGCCGCGGTTTCGGCCCACCTTGCTCCCAGCAGCCCGAAGCGCTCGCGGATGCGGCGCGATTCTTCGCCGTCGAGCGCGCAAAGCCGTGCGACAGGTTGCGGCGTTTCATCGCCCGGGGCGAAAAGGATGAGGCCGTCGCCTCGCGGGAAGATGAAATGGGGCGCGTCGCCAAAGATTGCTTTTAAATCCCGACTAGGCCTGTCGCCGTCATGCCCGGCGTCGTGAACGAGAACGATTCCGCGCGGCGACAGTTTCGGCCGCCAGAGCACGAGGTCTTCCTTGACGCCGGCGCTTCGCCCGGAGGCGTTGAGATGAAGAAGGTCGATCGATCCGTCCGCGAAATTTTCGCGCGCCTCCGCGAAGCGCAGGCGCATCAAACGGGAAAAGGCGGCGTAACGGAAATCGTGGAATTTCGTGAAGTCGTCGAAATCGGCGTCATCACGCCAAAGGTCGACCGCGTGGAATCGGGCGTCCAATCCAAGACGCCGCGCGGCCTCGCAGAAGGCCGCATAGGACACGCCCCGATCCACGCCGAGCTCAACCAGCAGCCGCGGCCGCGTGGCGGCGACCAGCCAGAAGTTGAAGGGGACATGCGGCCAGAACGCGCTGTCCTCGTTCAGCAGCTCAGGCGTCCAGAAGGCCGGTTCGAGCGCGTCCGCGAGAAACGCGTCGAGCCCGCCCGACCCTGGATTTTGCCGCCCTTCCGTCACGCCTTGTGGAGAATCTTGGTCACGTGGTTCCGGCGCAGGCGATAGGCGTCGGGCATGCCCGAGCCCAGCAAAGGCCGAAGATAGAGGCGGAAGGCGTCGGTCACGTCGGTGCCGCAGGGGGTGATGAATTCGTCGTCCATCACCCGGGTCTTGCCGGCGACCGATTCGAGCGCCGCGAGCTCGTAATCGACCGAGTAATAACCGGTGCGCTTGATCGCGACCGAGCCGCTGCGGCCGCTCCACATCGCGAACTGCACCGCCTTCTCGCCGACTTCGCGCGCCTCGCGCTGATCGACATCGGAGACGCAGCCGAGGAACGAGCGCTGGACATAGCCGAAGGTGTCGCCACGGACGCGCTTGATGCCAAGCTTGTTCTTGATCTCTTCGCAAAGCAGATCGGCCAGCGCCCCAGTGCCGGAGAGCTGAATGTTGCCATGGGCGTCATGCTCGACATTCGAGGCGAGCTTGGTGACGATCGGAACCCCGGCGGCGTCGTGGACGCCTTCCGAAATCGCGACCACGCAACGGCCGAGACGCTCGTAGGTGCGCTTGACGTCGGCCAGGAACTTGTCCGTGTCGAAGGTGCGCTCCGGCAGATAGATCAGGTGCGGACCGTCGTCGGGGAATTTCTTGCCGAGCGCGGAAGCGGCGGTCAGGAAGCCGGCGTGGCGGCCCATCACCACCGCGACATAGACGCCGGTCAGCGAGGCGTTGTCGAGATTGGCGCCCGCGAAAGCCTGGGCGACGAAGCGCGCGGCCGAGGGAAAGCCCGGCGTGTGGTCGTTGCCGACGAGATCGTTGTCGATCGTCTTCGGGATATGCATGCAGCGCAGCGGATAATTGGCCTTGCCCGCCTCTTCCGCGACGATGCGCACGGTGTCCGAGGAATCGTTGCCGCCGATGTAGAAGAAGGCGCCGATCTCATGGGCCTGAAGGACCTTGAAGATCTCCTGGCAATATTTGGCGTCCGGCTTGTCGCGCGTCGATCCGAGCGCGGAGGACGGCGTATTGGCGACCATCTCCAGGTTGTGGCTGGTCTCCTGGGTCAGGTCCATCAGATCTTCATTGATGATGCCGCGCACGCCGTGATGGGCGCCATAGACGCGCTCCACGCCCGCGAAACGGCGCGATTCGAGCACGACGCCCGCCAGCGACTGGTTGATGACAGCGGTCGGGCCGCCGCCCTGGGCGACCAGAATTTTCTTCGGCGTCATGAAGATCCTCCCATTTAAAATTTCGGCTTCTTCTATCGTGGCCGGCGCAAAAGGCAAACCCGTTTTTTCCCGAAGATCCTACTTTGGCGCCATATGCCACGCTTGAGGCGCGTGGCGCGACGATATGACGCCGTCGGGGATTGAACGGCGGGGGCGTTGGCGATACATCGGAGAAAACCCCGACGGGAGCGCGGGGGGAACGGACGAGGCTGATGAACCGCATCGATCGCCGCGTCCCGCTGAGCGGGCCGGCCGAAGTCGAATATCTCGACGGCGATTTCACGATCAGAAAGCCGGGCGCTTTCGTCGTCTGCGCCGCGACGGGCGTCCAGATTCCGATCGAGGAGTTGCGCTATTGGAACGTCGACCGCCAGGAGGCTTACGCCGGGCCGGAGGCGAAGATGAAGCGCCTGGAGCAGCTCGGCGAGCTGCCAAGGAAAGTCTAAAATTTCACCCCGCGGGCCAACCGGCCCGCGCCGCGAAATCCGGCGGCCACGTCCAGCAGCAACTGGCGCAGATCGTCGCCTTCCTCGACCACGAGTCCGACCGGCAGCGCTTCGGGCCGGGGAAGATCCTGCCGCAACGCGGCCATGAAGGGCGCAAGTTTGACCATATCCTTTTCGGTGGTCACCAGCAAAGCGTCGAGGGCTTCCGCCTCGCGCTGCAGGGCGGCGATCTCGCGTAAGCGGTAGGAATAATGGTCGGGGAAACCGTGGCGCGCGACCAGGCGCGCGCCACAAGCCTCCAGCGAATCGAAGAATTTCTGCGGCCGGCCGATGCCGGCGAAAGCGACCACGCGGGCGCCGAGCATGCGCAAGGCGGCGCTGGCGTCGGGCGCGAGGCGCCCGTGGAAGACCGGCTTGCCTACGGTCTCGAACAGAGCCGCGGCGGCGCGCCCGGCCTCGCCCTCGCCGATCACCAGCGCCGCCGAGGAGAGTCTGAGCTGGGTTTCGATCGGCGCCCGCAACGGGCCCGCCGGAATCAGCCGGCCGTTGCCGAAACCCACCGCGCCATCGATCACCGCCAGCGCGAAGTCGCGGCGCAGGCTGGGATTCTGGAGGCCGTCGTCCATCACGATCAGGCTGGCGCCGCCGGCGAGCGCCAGCATGGCGCCGGTCGGGCGGTCGCGCGCCACCACGGTCTGGGCGACCCTCGCCAGCAGCAGGGGCTCATCGCCGGCCTGGGCCGCGCCATGACGGCGCTGATCGACAAGATGGGCGCCGCCGTCGGCGCCAAGCGCGCCGCCATAGCCGCGCGATAGAAAATAGGGCGTCTCGCCGGCGCGCTGCAGCCAGGTCGCCACCCGAAGCGCCGTGGGGGTCTTGCCGGCGCCGCCGACCACGAAATTGCCGATGCAGATCACCGGGGCGCTGACGCGCGAGCCCGGGCGCGTCATCCTGCGCGCCGCGGCCCAGCCATACACTGCGGCCAGGGGCGACAGGATGGCGATCATGATCCGCCCGAAAACGCCCGGCTTGTCGGACCACCAGAAGGCTGGCGCGCGCATGGGGCCTCGCAAGGTGTGGCGCCCTCCCTCCTCGAGGAGGAGCGACGGCGCCCGCGCCGACCGGCGCGACATCTGAATGTTGAATTTAGAAGGCCCGCGGCCCGGATACAATCATATGCGCGATATAATGTTCCAGCGCATGCATGATCTTGTCGGTCGCGCCGCCGAGCTCCGTGACGACTTGCCGGGATTCCGCGGCGGTGCGGCGCAGCAGAGCCGGATCGGTGAACAGAAATTCGATCGTTCGGGCGAGATCCCCGGCGTCGGCGACCTGGATCGACCCGCCCCGGCTGTCGAGCGCGTCATAGACGTCGAGGAAATTGCCGACACGGGGGCCGTGCAGGATGGCCGAGCCGAGCTTGGCCGGCTCGATAGGGTTCTGGCCGCCTTCGCCGGCGAGCGACTTGCCCATGAAGATCACGCTCGAAAGGCGGTAGAACAGGCCGAGTTCGCCGATCGTGTCGCCAATGTAAATTTGTATCGAGGGGCGAATCCGCTCGCCGCGCGAACGCAGCGCCGCCGTAAGGCCGAAGGTCGCGGCCTCCGCCGCTATGTCGGGGCCGCGATGGGGATGGCGCGGCGCGAGCACGGTGAGCAGGTTTGGGAAACGCGCGGAAAGCGTCTTGTGGGCGGCGAAGGCGAGCGCTTCCTCGCCGGGATGGGTCGAAGCGGCGATCCAGATCGGGCGTGGGCCGATCTGGAGGGCCAGGTCGTCGAGACCGGCCGGATCGGCGGGCGGCGCATCCACGTCATATTTGAGATTGCCGATCGCGTCGACGCGCGGCGCGCCGAGCTGGAACAGTCGCGCGGCGTCGTCCTGGCTCTGGGCGAGGCAAAGGTCGATCTTGCCGAGAAGGGTCGAAATGAAGCCGGGAAGGCGGCGCCAGCGCCCGAAAGAGCGCGGCGACAACCGGGCGTTGACCAGGGTGATGGGAATCTTGCGGGCGTGGACGGCGCAGATCGTGTTGGGCCAGATCTCGGATTCGGCGAGAATGAACAGGTCCGGGCGCCAGTGGTCGAGGAAACGGTCGATGAAAGCGGGGGCGTCGAGCGGCGCGAACTGATGGGTCGCGCCCTCCGGCAGACGTTGCGCCAGAATGCGCGCCGACGTCACCGTGCCGGTGGTGACGAGGACATGGAAGCCTTTGGCGATGAGACGCGAGACCAGTGGCAGCAAGGCGAGGCCCTCGCCGACGCTCGCGCCGTGCAGCCAGGCGAGCCGTCCTTCCGGGCGGGGCAGGCTGGCGCGTCCGCGGCGTTCGCCGATCCTGCCGAGGTCCTCCTTGCCCTTGCGGCCGCGCCGCCAGAGGAAAAGGCCGCTGAACGGCGACAGGCCCCTGGCGGCTGCGCGATAGGCAGGCAGCAAAACCGCAGTTCTCATCTCGATCCGGTCTCGTTATTCTTTTCCGGCGCCGCTTCGGGGCTTCGCCCCACTGGGCCTCGATCGAAGGCGAATTTGTTCGACCATTCTGGCCGGAAGGCGACAAGGACGCGAAAACCCCGCCCGGCCCGCTGGCTCTCGCCTCGGGCGACAGATAGCGCAGACGGCGGAAAAAGGCGAGCGGGCAAGGGCGGGTCTTTAGGCGGATCAATCGTCGGCAGGGTCGAGCACCCGGTGCAGATGGACGATGAAATAGCGCATTTGCGCATTGTCCACCGTGGATTGCGCCTTTGCCTTCCAGGCGGCGTGGGCGCTTTTGAAATCGGGATACACGCCGACCATGTCGATCCTGGACAGATCCTTGAATTCGACCGTTTCAAGATTCTTCAGCTCGCCGCCGAAGACGAGGTGCAGAAGCTGCCTGGGCTCGACCTCATGGCTCATGCGCATTGCCCTTTCCGGTTCGGATTTCACATATTGTCGGGCGGGCGCTTTTTCCCGGCCCTTGCCGCGCCTTCGCGCGCCGCGTGGATCAGTTCGTCCTGGAGGCCAGGCGGTCCCGCGGCGAGGGCGGGATGAATCGGTTCGGCCCGGTTGTAGAGCGGCGCGCGGCCCGAAAAATCGGTCAGCGCGCCGCCGGCCTCGCGCAGGATGAGGTCGGCGGCGGCTATGTCCCAGTCATGGGCGTTCTTGCGCGCGAGAGCGGCGTCGAATTCGCCGTCGGCGACCCGCAGCAGGCGCATGGCGAGCGACGGCAGCCGGGGTTGATGGCTGAAGGAAAGCCCGGAGCGGCGCAGATCGGCGGCGAGCGCGTCGGGCGCCGACACCGAGGCGCCGGCGAGTTCGCGGCGCTCGGAAACGGCGATCGGCGCGCCGTTGCGGCGCGCGCCGCCGCCCGATGCGGCGACGAATGTCTCGTCGAGCGCCGGGGCGTGGACCACGCCGAGGATCGGCCGGCCGTTGAAGGTGATCGCGATGGAGATGGCGAAACAGGGATCGCCCGAAGCAAAGCCGCGCGTGCCGTCGATCGGATCGACGACGAACAGGGCTTCGCGGCTCAGCCGCTCGGGCGAGTCCGCGCTTTCCTCGGAGAGCCAGCCGAGCTCCGGCGCCAGCGCACGGAGCCGGTCGCCCAGAAAGCGGTCGATGCGCAGATCGGCCTCGGTCACCGGCGAGCCGCACGACTTTTGACGGACTTCGGCTCGGGTCGGTCCGCCCGGACGGAAAAAATCCATGGCGATGGCGCCGGCTTCGCGCGCGGCCGCCTCGATGCGAGGCAGAAGGGCGACAAAGGCGGAAAGATCGGACAATTTTCGTTTCCGGGCGGGAAGATTGGCGTTTCGTGTAATCGTCATGTCAACGCGGCGCAAGAAATTCCGCAAGCGCGAAATTTGGCCTCGGCGCCCGTTATGCAGCAATTGCCGACAATTTGAACAATCGCCGCAACCCTGGGTTGGACATGGCGCGCGGCGCGGCGGGACCGTTAAAATGCCGTCCATTTTCTTAGCGGGGTCGAGGAGGCTTGCGGCGAAAGATGGGTCCAGCGCGAAAATCGCCTTCGGAAACCCGTCATGCCCACGACCCAGACCGCCGTTCTCGCCCGCCTCGTCGCCGACGATCCGCGCGCCGATTCCGGTCGGCGCGAGATCGCCGTCACGGCGGAGTCCATCGCCATCGACCGCTGCGTCGGCGGAGTGCGCATGCGCCTTTCGCTGCCGGCGCGCTGCTTTCGCGGCGTCGCCCTGGCGCTGCATCAAAGCGCGCGCGGGCTGTTCTACCGCGTCGCCCTGATCCATGCCGATTCCGAATTCGACGTGGCGCTCGCGGAAGCCGACAATGAGCGGGACGCCGCGCGCGACTGGCTGGCCTGGGCGCGGATCTTCCGCCTGCCCCGCCTCGCGCGGGGGCTCGGGGGCGGCGTCGCCGTGGTGGAGAACCGATTCGGCGAAATCAGGGCGGGGACGGTTCAGCCGCGCCGGCGCGGCTGGCCGCTGAAAAGCCGGCGCTCGGCGATTTCGGCGCGCCGCAAGGCCGGCGCGAAAGGCCGCGTCCTGCCCGTCCACCGCGACGAGCGCGAAATCATCTGCTACGAATGAGCTCCGTTCAACGCACCAGATAAAACAACAGGTTTTCGCCCAGCAGGCCTGCGAATATCAGGAAACCGGCAAGGCCGTTGGACCGGAAAAGCCTCAGGGCGGTCGCTTCGTCGACGTCATCCAGCCGACGGACCTGCCAGACGAGATGGACGGCGAAGGCGAGCAGCCCGAGATGGGCGACGATTCCCGCTCCCGCCAGGAGCAGCGCGATTTCGGCCAGGATGACGCTCGCGAGATAGAACAGGGTCACCGCGGACCGGACATGGTCGCCGAACAGGAGCGCGGTCGATTTGACCCCCGCCGCGACATCGTCCTCGCGGTCCTGGATGGCGTAGATCGTGTCATATCCGATCGTCCAGGCGACGCATGAGGCATAGAACCAGAAGGCCGGAGCGGCGAGACCGCCGGTCTGCGCCGCCCATCCCATCAGCGCCCCCCAGGAAAAGGCGAGGCCGAGCGCGGCCTGCGGCCAGGAGGTGAAACGCTTCAGAAAAGGATAGACCAAGACCGGAACCAGCGAAAGCAGTCCGAGCAGGATCGTGAAGAAATTGAACGACAGCAGAACCGCGAGGCCGACGAGCGCCTGGGCCGCCATGAAAATTACGGCGTTGCGCGGGCTGACGCGGCCCGACGGCAGCGGCCGGCCGGCGGTGCGGGCGACCCGCGCGTCGATCTCGCGGTCGATCAGGTCATTGAAGGTCGATCCCGCGCCACGCATGGCGACGGCGCCGATGAAAAACAGCGCGAGCAACTGGTAATTCGGGTTTTCCAGGCGACGGATCGTGGCGAGGCAGACCGAGGAAAGGCAGGGCGCCAGCAACAATCGCCATCCCGCCGGCCGGTCGAGCCGCGCGAGCTGGACATAGGGCGTCCAGCCCGGCGGCAACCGCCGCCACAGGCCGGAGGCCGCCGCGTCGGGCAATTGGGCCGGCGCGGACCCGTCGGCCGCCGGCACGGTTCAGAGCGGTCCGGCGGGGAGTTTCGGCGGCGGCGGCAGATTGCCCAGGCCACCGCCTCCGCCGCTTTCCTGCATCTGCTTGGCCTTGGCGGCGAGGGCGCAGGCCTGTTCGGCGATTTTGGCGGTGCGCTCGGAGTTTTCCTTGAACTTGGCGAGGAAATCGTCCGGAATGTTGCACCATTCCTTGTTCTTCGCCATGTAGCCGGCCATTTTGGCCTCGATATCCTTCATCTTGCGCAGATGCGGGCAAGCTGCGACAGGGTCGAGCTTCCTGTCGTGGGCTTTGGAAATGGCGTTGAGCGCCTCCATCTCGGCGTTGCGTTCCTTGCCGAAGCCGGCCAGGTCGTCATTGCAGCTTTGCGCGCGCGCCGTTCCGGAATATGCGCCACAAGCCAAAACAACCAGGCCGAGAAGCAGAAATCGACGAATCGAGGCAGTCGTGGCTCTGATCATTGTTTACCGCCCTTGAGGCGCCCCCGCCGCATTTTCAGGATTTCTTTAGCAAAAGGCGCGCCGCCGGCGCAAGCGCGGCATGGAATCTTTGGCTCATTCTCGTTTATGCGCTCTTCAGATAAGGCGCCAAGCCGGCCCGCGCCAGCGCGTCGGCGCGTTCGTTCATCGGATCGCCGGCATGGCCCTTGACCCAATGCCAAACGATGTCGTGGCGTTGCGCCGCCTCGTCGAGCCGCTTCCACAAATCCTCGTTCTTCACCGGCTTCCTGTCGGCGGTGCGCCAGCCGTTGCGTTTCCAGTTGTTCATCCAGGACATCACGCCCTGGCGGACATACTGGGAATCGGTGTGGAGATCGACGGCGCAGGGACGATTGAGCGCCTCCAAAGCCGAAATGGCGGCGAGAAGCTCCATGCGATTGTTGGTGGTCAAAGGCTCGCCGCCGGCAAATTCCCTTTCGGCGCCGTTAAAGGTGAGGATGGCGCCCCAGCCGCCGGGGCCGGGATTGCCGGAACAGGCGCCGTCGGTCCAGATCGCGACGCGGCGGGTCATTCCGGCAGCCCGTATTCGCGGGCGTTGTCGATAGCCTGATGGAAACGGAGCTTGCCGAGATATTCGAGCGGATTCTTGGGGCGAACCAAGGCGCCCGCCGGCACGTTGAACCAGTCGTAGAGCCGGGTCAGCAGGAAGCGCATGGCGGCGCCGCGCGCCAGGACCGGCAGGACGCGACGCTCGTTTTCTTCCGGGGGGCGCAGGCCCCGGTAGCCTTGGAGAAGAGCGCGGCCCTTGGTGGCGTTGAAGGCGCCGTCCGGCTCGAAGCACCAGGCGTTGAGGCAGATCGCCAGATCGTACGCGAGGGAATCGTTGCAGGCGAAATAGAAGTCGATCAGGCCGGAGAGCTTTTCGCCGATGAAAAAGACATTGTCGGGAAAGAGATCGGCATGGATCACGCCCTGCGGCAGGTCGCGGGGCCAATTGCGCTGGAGGAAATCGAGTTCGGCCGCAATTTCCTTGGCGAGACCCGGGGAGACCTCGTCGGCGCGAGCGCGCGAAGCCTCGAAAAGATCCGGCCAATGCGCGAGCGAAAGCGCATTGGGGCGAGTGAGGGCGAAATCGCGGCCAGCGACATGCAGTTGCGCCAGAGCGCGCCCGGCTTCGGCGCAATGGCGGGCGTCCGGCTTGCGGACCGAGACGCCGTCGAGAAAGGTGACGATCGCCGCCGGGCGCCCGGCGAGCGTCCCGAGAGAGAGGCCGTCGCGGCGCTTGACCGGAAGCGGGCAGGACAGTTTCCTGGCCGCCAGATGCTCCATCAGGCCGATGAAAAAGGGCAGATCCGCCGGATTCACCCGCTTTTCATAGAGGGTGAGGATGAAATAGCCGGCATCGCAATGGAGCAGGAAATTGGAGTTTTCGACGCCCTCGGCTATGCCCTTGAAGGACAGGACGGCGCCGAGGTCGTATGCGGCGAGAAAGGCGAAAAGGGCCTCGTCCGTGACATCCGTGTAAACCGCCATCGCCCGCGACTCTCTCCCGCGCCTGCAATGGTGTTAGCGGCGCGGATCGAAGCCGTCAAACCCGCGGCTTGAGCGAGACCCCCTCCGGAACGGGCGTGTTGTCGGGCACGAAAAAGTCAGGGGCGAGCGGGCTTGAGGGATCGACGCGATAACAATCGAAATCCTTGACGCCATGGGCGGCCAGCACCACGTCGTCGATGAAGAATTGGCCCGTGGTTTCGCGGCTCGGCGAGCAGAAAATGGCGTAAGCGGCGTCGCCCATGATTTCCGGCTTGCGCGAGGCGCGCATGAGGCTTTCGCCGCCGAGCAGATTGTTGATCGCTGCGGTGGCGATGGTCGTGCGCGGCCACAAAGCATTGACCGCGATTCCCGCCGGGCGGAACTCGCCGGCAAGGCCCAGCACGGCGAGGCTCATGCCGAATTTGGCCATGGAATAGGCGGTGTGGGGCGCGAACCATTTCTCCTTCATGTCGAGCGGCGGCGACAGCATCAGCACATGGGGATTTGCGGACTTCGCAAGATAGGGGAAGGCCAGCTTGGCGGTCATGTAGGAGCCGCGGGCGTTGACCTGATGCATCAGGTCGAAGCGTTTCATGTCGATCTGCTGGCTTCCCCCCAGCGCAATGGCGCTGGCGTTATTGACGACAATATCGACGCCGCCGAATGCTTTGGCTGTCGCCGCCAGGGCCTCGGCCACCTGCGCCTCGTCGCGCACGTCCACGGTCAGGGGCAGGGCCTTGCCGCCGGCCGCCTCGATCTCCTTCGCAGCGGTGAAGATCGTGCCCGGCAGTTTGGGATGCGGCTCGGCGGTCTTGGCGGCTATGGCGACATTGGCGCCGTCGCGCGCGGCGCGCAAAGCGATAGCGAGGCCTATGCCGCGCGAGGCGCCGGTGACGAACAAGGTTTTGCCAGCAAGTCCGGCCATGAAATCCTCCTGCGTCTCATAATGTCACCGCAAGATTGCTTCGCAATCCGCGGAAACGCCATGGCGCGAAAAACCTTCGAGTCGCGGGAAGATTTTCGCGCCAGCGGAATATGAATGCCACATGATTCATGCGGAATTCATATCATTTTCCCTTGTTGAGGAAGGCGGTCAGCGCGGCCCTCGCCTCGGGCGAGGCCAGGGCCTTGCGGAAGGCGTCGAGTTCGGCCTCGATCCGATCGAGGATCTCCTTCTGATCGCCGCGCATGAATTTTCGCGCCGCCATCAGGGCGGTGCGGGGCTTGGCCGCGAGTTTGGCCGCTTTTTCCCGCGCCGTCGCCAGCAGGGAGGCCTGGGGAGGAATCGCGTTGAGCAGGCCGGCGGCGAGCGCCTCGTCGGCGGAAAAACTTTCGCCGGCGAGCAGCCAGGCGCTGGCGCGGGCCATGCCGACCCGGCGCGGCAACAGCAGCGAGGAGCCGGCCTCGGGCAGGAGGCCGAGATCGACGAAAGGCAGCGAGAAACGCGATTCGGGCGTCGCATAGACGAGATCGCAATGAAGCAGCATGGTGCTGCCGATTCCGACCGCCAGGCCGTCGACCGCGGCGACCAGCGGCTTGGGAAAGATGGCGATCTTGCGCACGAAGTCGACGCCGGCCGTTTCCCCGCCCTGAACCGCGGCGACGAAATCGCCGATGTCATTGCCGGCGGTAAAGACGCCCCCCGCGCCGGCGATGAGAACGGCGCCGATCGCGTGGTCGGCTTCGGCTTCATGCAGGGCCACGTTCAGCGCCCGATACATGGCGTTGGTCAGGGCGTTCTTTTTGGCCGGCCGGTTCAGCGTCAGCTCCAGCACCGCGCCCGACCTTGAAATTTCGACATCCGCCATGCCTGCCTCCCTTTCCGCCGTGCGTCGTCCATTGTCCTTGATCGGCGCGCGCGCCGATGTCATGTGCATCCGCATGCGTGGCGGGCCAATAGTTCATATATGAACTAAATCACTCGCCGACGTCAAGCAGGATTGGCCGATTGCACACGAAAGACAAGCGGGTCGCCCGGCTGCTTGCGCCCGGGCCGGCCGGGATCGCGGAAGCCGCGGCGATTTTGCGCGCCGGCGGGCTGGTGGCGCTGCCGACCGAGACCGTCTATGGGCTGGGGGGCCTGGCGGCGGACCCGCGCGCGGTCGCGGCGATTTATCGCGCCAAGGGGCGGCCGAGCTTCAATCCCCTGATCGCCCATGTCGCCGATGTCGCCGCGGCGCGACGCGAGGGAATTTTTGACGCGCGCGCCGAAAAACTGGCCGAAGCCTTCTGGCCGGGGCCGCTCACTCTGGTTCTGCCGCTGGCGCCTGGCGCGAGCGTCTGCGACCTGGCGCGGGCGGGCCTCGACAGCGTGGCCTTGCGTGTTCCCGCCAACGCCTTGACGCGCGGCGTGATCGCGGCGGCCGGCGGCCCCGTCGCGGCGCCGTCCGCCAATCGGTCCGGCCATGTCAGCCCCTCGACTCCAGCCCATGTGCTGGCCGATCTCGACGGCCGGATCGACGCCGTGCTCAATGGCGGCGCATGTCCGGTCGGGGTGGAATCGACGATTCTTGCCCTGCTCGACGAAAAACCGCGCCTGTTGCGCCCGGGCGGCGTGTCGCGCGCGGAAATAGAGAACGTTCTGGGGGAAAGCCTCGCCGGAGCCGAAGGGGGCGGGGTCATGGCGCCTGGCATGCTGGCCTCGCATTATGCGCCGCGCGCTTCGCTGCGCCTTGACGCGCAGCGTCTTGAGGAAGACGAGGCGGGTCTCGATTTCGGCGGCCGCTTCCAAGGCGCCTCGGGAAAGGCGCTGGACCTCTCGCCGCGCGGCGATCTGGTCGAGGCGGCGGCCAATCTCTTTTCCATGCTGCGGGCGCTCGACGCCGCCGGCGCGAAAAAAATCGCGGTCGCGCCCATTCCCGAGGCCGATCTCGGCGAAGCGATCAATGATCGGCTGCGCCGCGCCGCCGCGCCGCGCGGGTAACCCGCGTTTCTCACATGGGGCCGACCTGCGTCGCCGTTGCGACGAGTCGAACGCAAGAAGGGCCAGCGCAAGGCGACGACAATGTGAGAAATGCGGGTTAAACGGCGGAAGCCTTGCGCTTTTTGTGGAAAAAACCCATTTTGGGGCCATGAATCGGATCAGTTGGGACGATTTTCGCCTGGTGCGCGGGATTGCGGAATCCGGCTCGCTGGTTGGCGCGGCGGCTGCGCTCAATCTCAATCATTCGACGGTTTTCCGCCGGCTCGGCGCGCTCGAGGCGACGATCGGCGCCAAATTGTTCGAGCGCTCGCGCAACGGCTATTCCGCCACCGCCGCCGGCCAGGAAATGGTCGCGCTCGCCGAGCGCATGGGTCGCGACGTGATGGACTTCGAGCGCCGCATCGCGGGCCGCGACGAAAAGCCTTCCGGCCTGTTGCGGCTCACCACCAACGACGCCTTGTTCAATTATGTCCTGGCGCCCATTCTGGCGAGCTTCCGCAGGGCCTATCCCGACATCCAACTCGACGTGCTGGTGACCAGCCAGCCGCTCAACCTCTCGCGCCGTGACGCCGACATCGCCATACGCTCGACCCATGCGCCGCCGGAAACGCTCGTCGGCCGGCGTATCGGTTCGTCCGTCTGGGGCCGCTATGTGTCGCGCGAACTCTATGAATTGGGTTTCGATCTCGCCGACGAAAGCCATGACTACATCGGCTTCAACGAACATTTCGGCGGCGTGGACGTTTTCGACTGGATCGAGAAGGAAATCCCGCCGCATCGCATCGCCATGCGCTGCAACACCACGGTCGGCATAGCCCAATGCATCGCGCAGGGGGTGGGCGTAGGCTTTTTGCCGCGCTTCATCGGCGACCAGCATCCCGAACTGGTCTGCACCGACGAACCGATGGCCGGACGCGGCGCCGTGCTCTGGCTCCTGACCCATCCCGACCTGCGCTACGCCGCCCGCGTGCGCGCCTTCATGGATCACGCCGGCGCGCAGTTGAACAGGCGCCGCGCCGCGCTCGCCGGCGCCGGGCAGGGGGAGTAGTTTTCACGCCGGCGGGCGTTGAGAAATTCGGCCTAGTAGCAATAGCGCCGCGAGACGTGGACCCAAACGCCGTCCGAGCGCCGCAGGTAGCAGCCTCTCCGATAATAATAATAGCCGCCCCGGCGTCGCTCGCCTTCCGCCGCGATGATCGCTCCGGTGGCGGCGCCCACACCCGCGCCGATCAAGGCGCCCCGGCCGCCGCCGACCGCCCCGCCGATGATGGCGCCGCCGACGCCGCCCAGCAGCGCGCCGCCCGGCACGTCCTGCGCGGCCGCGTCATGGACGGGCGTCGCCAACGCCAGCATCAACAGCGCCGCTGACCCAAATTTTCGAAACATCGCATTATCCTTTCTGACCCGCGCCGGATTCGCGTCCCGCCACGAACAGCATAGCTTGAAACTTATCGCGACCGCGAGTTCTTGTTGAGTTGGCCCGAGGGAACCCGGTAGCGCCCTTCGCGTCGCGCCTTCCCCCCCGTGGCTTTTCCCGGGCGGTCAATCGATCTCCACGATCACTCGGCCGCGGACCTTGCCTTCGAGAATTTCGGCGGCGGTGTGCATCACCTTGTAAAGGCCGATGGTCGTGCTCAAATCGGCCAGCTTGGCGGTGTCGAGATCGCGCGCCAGGAGATTCCAGGCTTCGAGCCTCGCCGCTCTCGGCTTCATCACGCTGTCGATCCCGAGTAGAGAGACGCCGCGCAGGATGAAGGGGGCGACGCTCGTCGGCAGGTCCATGCCCTGGGCGAGGCCGCAGGCGGCCACGGCGCCATCATAAGAGGTCTGGGCGAGGACATTGGCGAGGGTGTGCGAGCCGACCGCGTCGACGGCCGCCGCCCAGCGCTCCCTGCCGAGCGGCTTTCCGGGCGCCGAAAGCCCGGCGCGGTCGATGACCTCGGACGCGCCGAGATAGGCCAGGAAATCGGCCTCATCCTTCCGGCCGGTCGAGGCGATGACCCGCCAGCCCGCCTTGGCGAGCAGGCAGATGGCGATCGAGCCGACGCCGCCGGCCGCGCCAGTGACGAGAACCGGGCCGCGATCGGGCGTCATGCCCTGCTTTTCGAGCGCCAGAACGGCGAGCGCCGCCGTATAGCCGGCGGTGCCGATCGCCATGCTCTGCGCGGCGGTAAAGGCGTTGGGCAGCGGCAAGAGCCAGTCGCCCTTGACCCGCGCCTTTTGCGAAAAGCCACCGAAATGGCTTTCGCCGCAGCCCCAGCCGTTGAGAACCACCTGATCGCCTGGCTTGAATTCCGGGTGGGAGGAGCTTTCGACCACGCCGGCGAAATCGATGCCCGGGATCATCGGGAAGCGCCGCACCACCGGCGACTTGCCGGTGATCGCGAGGCCGTCCTTGTAATTGACCGTGGAATGGGTGACCCGGACGGTCACGTCGCCGTCCATCAATTCGGATGGCTCGAATTCCGAATAAGCCGCGCGGTAACCGGATACATCATTATCGATGCGTATGGCTTTGAACCTGGACATGGGCGCCTCCGTCGGGTCGCTATGAGACGATGACGCGCAAGAGCGTCAAGCCGATGGCGTCGCGATCAATGATATTGGCCGAAGGCACACGGGCCATGATAATCAAGTCGCCGCCGCGTCCCCCATGGCAAGGCGAAAGAGAGCGGGAACTTGACCGAACAAATCCATGCTTATGTCGATCTTCTGGCCAAGGCGCTGGAGCTTTTTGGCGTCGCAATCGTCGTGGGCGGCATCGTGCAGGCGACCGTCGTCTTCGTCCGCGACGGCCGGCGCGACAATGACTGGCCGGCCGCCTATGTTTCCTATCGCGCGAATATCGGGCGGGGTATCCTGCTCGGGCTCGAATTGCTGGTCGGCGCCGACATCATTTCGACGATCACGGCCCCTCTCACGGTCGAGAGCGTCGGCCTGCTGGCCGGCATCGTGCTGATCCGGACCTTTCTGAGCTTTGCGCTCGAAACCGAAATCGACGGCTGCTGGCCCTGGCGCCGCGCGGCGAAGGAAGCGGCCGAGGGCGGAGCGGATCGCCGCTGAAGCCGCGATTACCCGGAAGGCCGGTCTGCGATCCGAGAAGGCGGCCAAACATGGGGTCGCCGAGCAAAACGGAGCCGCCACCGGGCGGCCTTCTTATTTGATGCTCACAGGCCCCATCGCCGCGCAAATGGGGGGTACTCCCATTCACGCCGGCGACGAGGCGGTCTTGCGCGATGCGCGACAGCCGGCGAAGCCGAGGCCGGCGGAGCCAAACAGCATCATCGTCCAGGTTGAAAGTTGGCACCGAAGCGACAGTAAGATTTCGCACCGCATAAAAACCGGAGGATTGATTACAGCTGGCTTCATAGCAACGCCATAGCCCCCTTGGCGAGAGTGGGTCGGGTCGGTCCTACAGGTTAACGACGTTCCGTTTGTAGCCGACTCCCATATCAACGAGGGTCCCGTGAATATATTTTTTGTCGGCCCCAACACGACCGTTTCAGTTACAGAACCATCAAGTCCCGGTTATGCTGTACAGCGTTCCGCCTGCGATGGGCTAGCGGTATCGAAACCAAATTTCGCCATCGCCGTTGCTATCAGTAACAACGTCATAGTGTTCGCGCCCGCCGACCTGGACGCGACTAACAAGCAGCGCCGACAGCGGCTCGATAGTTTAAGCCAGACATTTTCGTTGCTCCGTGTACTGACAGTATAATTCAGTAATAACTATCAAAAGTCATGCTAGCTAAAAAGCTTTTGTTGCAGCCGTTGTCAATGCGCGAGCCCCTGATCAGTTACGCAAGTACGATCTTGCGGTGAAACCTAACGTCATCGACCGCTCGTGCCGCTTTCCGCCTTCGTTGTCGACGGTGTTTTTCACCGCCAGATTACAGCACCTTGCCCGGGTTCAGCGTATTGTGCGGGTCGAGCGCTTTCTTGAACCGGCGCATGACATCCATCGCCACCGGGTCTTTCACTTTCGGCAGAAGGTCGCGTTTCAGCACGCCGACGCCGTGTTCGGCGGAAATCGAGCCGTTCATTCTTTTGACCACGGCGTGCACGACGTCTTCGTTCAATTCCGTCCCAGCGGTCGAGAAAAGCCGCCTTGTCGGCGCCGAGCGGTTGGCGCGACGTTGAAATGGATATTGCCGTCGCCGATGTGGCCGAACGGCACCAGCCGGGCGCCGGGAATGCGCCTGTCACCACGGCGATCGGCTTCGGCGAGAAAGGCAGGGACCGAGGCGACCGGCACCGAGACGTCGTGCTTGATCGAGCCGCCCTCGCGCTTCTGCACTTCCGACATGTTCTCGCGCAGCGCCCAGAAAGCGTTGCGCTGGTCGAGCGAGGCGGCGACCGCCGCGTCCTCGACGATCCGCGCTCGATCGCCGCGGCCAGCAGGCCATCATCGTGGCGTCGGCGGCCGGCTTCGCCGCCTGCGAGGCCAGCTCCAGCAGCACGTACCAGGCGATGCGGCTTGCCAACGGCATCGCGCGCGCCGGAAAGTGCCTGCACCACGATCTCGACGCCGAATCGCGGACATCAATTCGAAGCTCTTCACGATCCGGCGCCGGCCATGCTCTGGGCGCAGAACCAGCAGCTCCAGCGCCTTTTGCCGGGCTCGCCGAGCGCCGACGAAGGCGGTCTCGACGCGCGCGCGGGCGCGGATACAGTTTCAGCACCGCGGCGGTGATGATGCCGAGCGTGCCTTCGGAGCCCATGAACAGCTGCTTCAGGTCGTAGCCGGTATTGTCCTTGCGCAAGCTTGCGACAGATCGTCCCAGATCCGCGCCGTCGGCCAGCACCACTTCCAGCCCGAGACGAGATCGCGCGCGTTGCCATAGGCGCAGCACCGCGGTGCCGCCGGCGTTGGTGGACAGATTGCCGCCGATGGTGCAGGTGCCTTCGGAGGCGAGCGACAGCGGAAACAGGCGATCGACGCCTGTCGGCGGCCTCCTGCACATTTTGCAGCGTCAGCCGGCCTCGACGGTCATGGTGTTGGATGCCGGGTCGACCGCGCGGATGCGGTCGAGACGCCCGAGCGACAAAACGATCTGCCGGCCCGACCGGTCGGGGATCTGGCCGCCGACGAGGCCGGTGTTGCCGCCCTGCGGCACGATTTCCAGGCCGTTTCGGTCGGCGAAGGCGCAGATGGCCGCGACTTCCCGCGTCGAGCCGGGGCGCACGACGCAAGCCGCCTTGCCATGCCAGAGGTCGCGCGGCTCGCTCAGATAAGCTTCCATGTCCTCTGGCGCGGTCAGAACATATTTCTCGCCGACGACCTTCGACATTTGCGCGGCGATGTCGGCGGGCGAAAGCTCGGTCATGGCAGGAAATCTCTTTGGGGCCTATCCAAGCAGGCGGCGTTGGCGCGCGGGCTTTTGCGGCGCTTTGCGGAAGACGCCGACCAGCTCCACATGGGGCGAAAAGAGGAATTGGTCAACCGGCGTCACAAGCTCCAAAGCATAGCCCCCGGCGATCAGGATTTTGGCGTCGCGCGCAAAAGTCTGGGGGTTGCAGGATACGCCGACGAGGGTTGCAACAGCGCTTCTCGCCAACTCGCGCGCCTGCGCCTCGGCGCCGGCGCGCGGGGATCGAACACGACGGCGTCGAAAGACGCCAGTTCGCCGGCGAGCAGCGGACGGTCGAACAGATCGCGGCGTTCGCCCTTGATTTGCCGCAGGCCGGGTGTTTCGCGCGCCCCGCGCAGGCAGGCGGCGAGCGCGCCCGCGTCGCCCTCGGCGCAGAAACCTCCGCCTTTTCCGCCAGCCGGAGCGCGAAGGCTCCCAGGCCGCAGAAAAGATCGGCGGTCTTCTTCGCGCCGCCCACGGCGTCGAGGACGAGACGCGCCAAGTCCTCCTCGCCGGCGGCGGTGGCCTGAAGGAAGGCTCCAGGCGGCGGCGCGACGCGGGCGCGGCCGATGGAAATTCTTGGCGCGCGGCGTTCGGTCAGAACCAGGCCGTGGTTGGAAATGCGGGCGAGGTCGAGATTTTGAGCCGCCGCAATCAGCGTCTGTTCCAGGGAAAAGTCCAGCTGCCCGCAGCCGCGCAGGTCGAGATCGAGGCCATTGAGCGAGGCGGTGACGACGAGATCGAGCGGTTTGTCGAGGCTTTTCAGGATTTCCGCGACCCGCCTCGCGGCGAGCAGGGCGGCGGCCATTTCCGGCGCGAGGATCGGGCAGGCGTCGAGCTCAAAGATGCGATGGCTGCGCGCCTGCATGAAACCGACATGGGGCTCGCCGCGCTGGTCGTTGCGGGAATGGAAGGTCGCGCGCCGGCGCCCTGCGCCCCAGGCCGCAACCAGC
This sequence comes from uncultured Pseudomonadota bacterium, assembly GCA_963748385.1. Classification (GTDB taxonomy): domain Bacteria; phylum Pseudomonadota; class Alphaproteobacteria; order Rhizobiales; family Beijerinckiaceae; genus Rhodoblastus. The sequence continues at coordinate 429,506 of CAVVIQ010000012.1, read as the reverse complement.
GGCGCGACTTCAGCGTCGACTCCCGCGTTGCGCAAGGCGTCCGCGACGAGGCCGCCCTTCCAGGCGCGATAGGCCGGTTCCGCCAGAGTCTGCACGGCGCAACCGCCGCATTGCGTGAAATGCGGGCAAAGCGCGGCGACGCGGTTGGGGGAGGGCGTCAGCACTTCGACGAGTTTTCCCCGCTCGCCGTCCAATTCCGCGCGGATTCTTTCGCCTGGCAAGGCGTAGGGGGTGAAAATCAGGCCATGCGGCCCGCGGCTCACGCCTTCGCCGCGCGCGCCGAGCTTTTCGATGTCGAGCAGGGCGTTGAGATCAATCACGCCGCGCTCCCAACAGAAATTCGCGATTGCCGTCGCCGCCTTCGATGGGGGAGGGGATCACGCCGAGAACGCGCCAGCCAAATATCCACCAGCGCCGTGATTTTTTCGCATGCGGCCTTTTGGGCGGCCTCGTCGCGGACAATGCCCTTTTTGACCAGTTCCGGCCCGACTTCGAACTGCGGCTTGATCAGGAAAACGGCCTCGGCCCGCGGCGCGGCGAGCGCCAGAACCGGCGGCAGGATTTTTTCCAGCGAAATGAAGCTCACGTCGCCGACGATGACCTGTGGCGGGGCGGGAAGGTCATCGGCCGATAAAGTCCGCGCGTCGCGCTTTTCCAGCGATTTTACGCGTCGATCGTCCGAAATTGTGGGATGAAGCTGGCCGTGGCCGACATCGACGCAAGTCACGTGCGTCGCGCCGCGCGTCAGCAGCACGTGGGCGAAGCCGCCGGTGGAGGCGCCAATGTCCAGCGCCTGTTCGCCCGACGGATCGAGTGCAAAAGCGTCGAACGCGGCGGCGAGCTTCACGCCGCCGCGCGACACCCAGGGGTAAGGCGGGCGGGCGTCGAGGCGCGAGTTCTCGGGCACAGATTCGGAGGGTTTGACGACCGGGCGTCCGTCGAGGGTGACCAAGCCGGCCTCGATCGCCTCGCGCGCCTTGGCGCGGCTCGCGAAAAAGCCGCGTTCGACCAGGGCGACGTCCGCTCGGGTCGCCGCGCTCACGCCGTCTTGATCGCCGCCGCGCGGCCGAGGGCTTCGAAAACCTTGGCGACAATGCCTTTTGCGTCGAGGCCTGCCTTTGCGTACATCGTCTCCGGCTTGTCATGGTCGAGGAAGACGTCGGGCAGGACCATGGCGCGGAAACGCAGGCCGCCGTCGAGCAGGCCGTCCTCGGCCAGTTGCTGGGCGACAAAGGAGCCGAAGCCGCCGATCGAGCCTTCCTCGATGGTGATCAGCGCCTCGTGCGTCGCGGGCGAGGCGCGGATCAGATCGACATCGAGCGGCTTGGCGAAGCGCGCGTCGGCGACCGTGGCCGAAATGCCCTGCGCCGCGAGCGTTTCGGCGGCGTCGAGCGCCTCGGCGAGGCGCGTGCCGAGCGACAGGATCGCGACCTTGTCGCCCTCGCGGAGGATGCGGCCCTTGCCGATTTCGAGCGGCTTGCCGCTCTTGCGGCAAATCGACGCCGATGCCCTCGCCGCGCGGATAGCGGACGGCGATCGGGCCCTCGTCGTAAGCCGCGGCGGTGGCGACCATATGAACCAGTTCGGCCTCGTCGGCGGCGGCCATGACCACCATGTTCGGCAGGCATGCCGAGATAGGCGATGTCGAAGGAGCCGGCATGGGTCGCGCCGTCGGCGCCGACGAGCCCGGCGCGGTCGAGGGCGAAGCGCACGGGCAGGTTCTGGATCGCCACGTCATGCACGACCTGGTCGTAGCCGCGCTGCAGGAAGGTCGAATAGATGGCGCAGAAGGGCTTGTACCCTTCCGCCGCGAGGCCGGCGGCGAAGGTCACCGCATGCTGCTCGGCGATGCCGACATCGAAGGTGCGCCCGGGGAAAGCCTGCTGGAACAGGTCGAGGCCGGTGCCCGACGGCATGGCGGCGGTGATGGCGACGATCCTGTCGTCGTTTTCGGCCTCCTTGATCAGGGCCTCGCCGAACACCTTGGTATAGGACGGCGCGTTGGCCTTGGGCTTGACCTGGGCGCCGGTCACCACGTCGAATTTGTTGACGCCGTGATATTTGTCCGCGGCGGCCTCGGCGGGGGCGTAGCCCTTGCCCTTCTGGGTCACGACATGGACCAGCACCGGCCCGCCGACATCGGCGTCCCGCACGTTCTTCAGGACCGGGAGCAGATGGTCGAGGTTATGGCCGTCGATCGGGCCGACGTAATAGAAGCCAAGCTCCTCGAACAGGGTGCCGCCGGTGACATAGTCGCGGGCGATGCTCGACCGCGCGGGTGATCGCGTGCTCCACGGGTTTCGGCAGATGGCGGGCGATGCTCTTGCCGGCGTCGCGGAGCTTGAGGTAAGCGCGGCCCGAGGCCAGGCGGGCGAGATAGGCCGACATGGCGCCGACCGGCGGGGCGATCGACATGTCGTTGTCGTTGAGGATGACGATCAGGCGCGCATGGGACGCCCCGGCGTTGTTCATCGCCTCATAGGCCATGCCGGCGGAAATCGAGCCGTCGCCGATCACCGCGATGACATTGTTGTCGCCGCCCGAAAGGTCGCGCGCCACCGCCATGCCGAGGCCGGCCGAAATCGAGGTCGAGGAATGGCGCCGCGCCGAAGGGGTCGTATTCGCTCTCCGCGCGCTTGGTGAAGCCGGAGAGGCCGCCGCCCTGGCGCAGGGTGCTGATGCGGTCGCGCCGGCCGGTGAGAATCTTGTGCGGATAGGCCTGATGGCCGACGTCCCAGATGATCCGGTCTTTCGGCGTGTCGAAGACATAGTGGAGCGCGACGGTCAGTTCGACGACGCCGAGGCCCGAACCGAGATGGCCGCCGGTGACGGAGACCGCGTCGATCGTGGCGCGGCGAACGTCCTCGGCGAGCGCGCGCAGATCGGATTCCGGCAGGCGGCGCAGATCGGCGGGGATTTTCACCCGGTCGAGGACAGGGGTCGTCGAAACATTGTTCACGGCGCACTCGATCAATATTCGCTCCCCCATGACTAGAAGCGCGAAAGGGTGCTTTACACGCTGAGCGCCCGAGGGGCAATCGCGTGTCCCAATTTTGTCGTCGACCACAGGTCGCGCCGAGGCCCCTGGCGCGACGAATTTTTTGGTCAAGTTCAAGCCTTAGCCGCCGAATCGCTTGACGGCCAGTCTGCCGGCGGCTTTGATCCGGACGATTGTCGGGCGTCTCGCGAAGCGCTTTTTCACTGGAGGCGGGCGTGAACATGGGCATGCCGGGATTTGAGCCGCGTCATACTTTGGGAGCGGCAATCGAGCGCCTCCGTTCGCGCTGGGGCTGGTTCGTCGCCTTCGGGGCGCTTTGCCTGGTTTTCGGCGTCGCCGCGCTGACCATGGCGGAGGTTTCGACCCAGGCTGTCGTCCTTTTCGTGGCCTTCATGCTGATCATGGCCGGCGGCTTCGAGATCGTCATGGGCTTCAACACAAGGGATTGGCCGTCGTTCTTCCTCTGGGTGGTCAGCGGCTTGTTCTATCTGGTTTTCGGCGCTTTCGCGCTGGCCCGGCCCAATGTGGCCGCCGCGGCGCTGACCGCCGTGGTCGGCGTCGGCTTCCTGGTCGCCGGCGCGGCGCGCATCTGGCTCGGCTTCAAACTTCCGGCCGGCCCCAAGGCTTTCATCGTCTTCGCCGGCGTGGTCACGGCCCTGCTCGGCGGGATCATTCTTGCCGGGTGGCCGGGCAACACCATGGTCGTGCTCGGCATTCTGTTCGGCGTCGATCTGGTTTTCTATGGCGCGAGCTGGATCGCTCTGGGTTTGCGGCTGCGCCATTGACCTTATGTCTTGGGGGCAATCGCCTCTGCCGCGTGGCTTTTGGCCCGAGGTGGTGGTAAGGGCGGAGCCCTCGGCCATTCTCCAACGGTCATGATGGATGGCTTGGACGATTCTCGCGGAATGAGGAAATGATCATGACGAAATGGGTTTATTCATTTGGCGGCGGCAAGGCCGAAGGCGCCAGCGCAATGAAGAATTTGCTGGGCGGCAAGGGCGCCAATCTGGCGGAGATGGCCAATCTCGGCCTGCCCGTGCCCCCCGGCTTCACCATTTCGACCGAACTCTGCACTTATTTTTACGCCAACGGTCACAGCTATCCTGCCAGACCTCGCCGAACAGGTCGAGGCGGCGCTCGCCCATATCGGCAAGCTTGCCGGACACACATTCGGCGATCCGAACGATCCCTTGCTGGTTTCGGTGCGCTCGGGCGCGCGGGCCTCGATGCCGGGCATGATGGACACGGTGCTCAACCTCGGCCTCAACGATTCGACCGTCGAGGCCGTCGCCAAATCGGCCGGCGACGAGCGCTTCGCCTGGGACTCGTACCGCCGCTTCATCCAGATGTATTCGAACGTGGTGCTGGGGGTGGAGCACCATAATTTCGAAGAGATTCTGGAAATCTACAAGGACCAGAAGGGCTATCGCCAGGACACCGATCTCAAGGCCGAGGATTGGCGCCGGATCGTCGCGAGCTACAAGGAAGCGGTCCAGCGCGAAACCGGGAAAGCCTTCCCGCAGGATCCGAAGGAACAGCTGTGGGGCGCGATCGGCGCGGTGTTCTCATCCTGGATGAACCAGCGCGCGATCACCTATCGCCGCCTGCATGATATCCCGGAAAGCTGGGGCACGGCGGTCAATGTCCAGGCCATGGTGTTCGGCAATATGGGCGAGAGCTCGGCGACCGGCGTGGCTTTCACCCGCAACCCGGCGACCGGCGAAAACGCGCTCTACGGCGAATTCCTGATCAACGCCCAGGGCGAGGACGTGGTGGCCGGCATCCGCACCCCGCAGAACATCACCGAGGCCGCGCGCATCGCCGCCAAATCCGACAAGCTCTCGCTGGAAAAGGCGATGCCGGAAGTCTTCGCCGAATTCGTCCGCGCCACGCAATTGCTCGAAAAACATTATCGCGACATGCAGGACATGGAATTTACCATCGAGCGCGGCAAGTTCTGGATGCTGCAAACCCGCAACGGCAAGCGCACCACGCGCGCCGCTCTGCGCGTCGCGGTAGACATGGCCAATGATGGCCTGATCACCAAACAGGAGGCCATTCTCCGCATCGAGCCCGCTTCGCTCGATCAATTGCTGCATCCGACCCTCGACCCCAAGGCCGAACGCAAGATCGTTGCGACCGGCCTGCCGGCCTCGCCCGGCGCGGCAAGCGGCGAGATCGTTTTTTCGGCCGACGAGGCCGAGGCGCTCAAGGGCGCCGGCCACAAGGTCATTCTGGTGCGCGTCGAGACCTCGCCGGAGGACATCCACGGCATGCACGCCGCCGAGGGCATCCTCACCACCCGCGGCGGCATGACCTCCCATGCGGCGGTGGTCGCTCGCGGCATGGGCAAGCCCTGCGTTTCCGGCGCCGGAACTCTGCGGGTCGATTATGCGGCCCAGACCATGACCGCGATGGGCAAGACTTTCAACAAGGGCGACATCATCACCATTGACGGCGCAGCCGGCCAGGTGATGGAAGGCGCCGTGCCGATGCGCCAGCCCGAACTTTCCGGCGATTTCGCGGTGCTGATGGGTTGGGCGGACGTCGAGCGCCGGATGAAGGTGCGCGCCAACGCCGACACGCCGAAGGATGCGCGCGTGGCGCGCCAGTTCGGGGCCGAGGGCATCGGCCTGTGCCGCACCGAGCATATGTTCTTCGATAACGACCGCATCGTCGCGGTGCGCGAGATGATCCTCGCCGACGACGAGGCGGGCCGCCGCGCCGCGCTCGCCAAGATCCTGCCGATGCAGCGCGGCGATTTCGCGGCCCTGTTCGAAATCATGCACGGTCTGCCGGTGACCATCCGCCTGCTCGATCCGCCGCTGCATGAATTCCTGCCGCATACGGCGGAGGAAATCGCGGAAGTCGCGGCGGCGACCGGCGCGGACCCGGAAAAGCTCAGGCGCCGCGCCAATGAATTGCATGAATTCAACCCGATGCTCGGCTTCCGTGGCGTGCGTCTCGCCGTCGCCTTCCCGGAAATCGCCGAAATGCAGGCCCGCGCGATCTTCGAGGGCGCGGTCGAGGCGCAGAAGAAGACCGGCGAGAATGTGACGCCGGAAATCATGGTTCCGCTGGTCTTTTCCAAGCGCGAACTCGATCTGGTCAAGGAGCGCATCGACGCCATGGCGGCGGCGGTGGCCAAGGAAACCGGCGTGACCCTTCCCTATCACGTCGGCACGATGATCGAACTGCCGCGCGCGGCTTTGCGCGCCGGCGAGATCGCCGAGACGGCGGAATTCTTCTCCTTCGGCACCAACGACCTGACCCAGACGACGCTCGGCATTTCGCGCGACGACGCCGGCTCCTTCCTCGGCTTCTATGTCCAGAAGAACATTTTGCCGCAGGACCCGTTTGTTTCGCTCGACCAGGAGGGCGTCGGCGAACTGGTGGCGCTCGCGGCCGAGCGCGGCAGGAAGACGCGGGAAAAGATGAAGCTCGGCATCTGCGGCGAGCATGGCGGCGACCCATCCTCCATTGCTTTCTGCGAGAAGACCGGGCTCGATTACATATCCTGCTCGCCCTATCGCGTGCCGATCGCCCGCCTCTCCGCCGCGCAAGCGGCCCTCGGCCAGACGGCGCGCTCGACGGCGTGAGCAATCTTCCTGCTTGCCGCAGGCCGCGTTCGGACGGCTGTCCGCACGTTCGGCCTATGGCGGGAGGAGGAAACGAAAGGGAGGGAATATGCGCCAGGCGCAGCATCGGGCGACAGTCGCGACGCGCGGGCGCGGGCTTTTCGAGTTCACCCACGAGGCGCGCGGCTTTTTGCGCGCCAGCGGCCTGTCGGTGGGGCAAATGACGGTTTTCTGCCGGCACACTTCGGCGTCGCTGCTGATTCAGGAAAACGCCGACCCTTCCGTCTGCGACGATCTGCTCGCCTTTTTCGATTCGTCTCGCGCCGGAAGGGCGGGGACTGTACAGCCACGAGAATGAGGGCCCCGACGACATGCCGGCGCATCTGCGCTCGGCGCTGACGCCCTCTCACCTGACTATTCCCTTTGCCGACGGCGAGCTGTTGCTGGGCGCCTGGCAGGGGATTTATCTGTTCGAGCACCGCCGCGCCCCGCATAGACGCGAGGTGATTTTTCATGCGACAGGGCGAGTGACCGCTCTTTTCGAGGTCCAATGCCCGCGCCCTTTCCCGATCTCCAAAGCATCGCCGCCGGCGGCAAGCGCGGGCTTGCGCGGGCGCTGGGGCTGATCGAAACCCATGAGGGAACGGCCGAACTCGCCGGTTTGCTCGACGCCGCACTCGCGCGAACCCGCGCTCATACGGCGGGCCTGACCGGGCCGCCGGGCGTCGGCAAATCGACGCTGACCAATGCGCTGCTGCGCGACTGGCGCGGGCGCGGAGAGACGGTTGGGGTGATTGCGGTCGATCCGTCGTCGCGGCGCACCGGCGGCGCGCTTCTGGGCGACCGCGCGCGCATGGCGACCGACCCGGAAGATCAGGGCGTTTTCGTGCGCTCCATGGCCGCGCGCGACCGGCTCGGCGGCCTCTCCGACCAGACGATAGCGGCGGCCGCCCTGATGCGCGCCCTGTTTGACAGGGTGCTGATCGAGAGCGTCGGCATCGGCCAGTCCGAAGCCGATATTTCCTTCGCCGTCGACAGCGTGATTCTCTGCGTCCAGCCGGGTTCGGGAGATTCCCTGCAATTCATGAAGGCGGGCGTGATGGAGCTGCCCGATATCGTCGTCGTCACCAAGGCCGATATGGGCGAGGCGGCCAGCCGGGCGAGAAACGAGGTCCAGGGCGCGCTGACCCTTTTCGCGCGCGACGACGACTGGCGGGTTCCGGTAATCCTGGCCTCGGCCGCGCGTGGCGACGGCATGGCGGAATTGCATCAGACCCTGGCCGATCATCGCGCCTGGGCGGAGCGCGGCGGCGCGCTCGAAGCCCGCCGCCTGGCGCAGGAAAAGGCCTGGGTCGAAGAATCGATCCGCGCCCGCTTCGGCAGCGTCGGGCTCGCGCAGGCCGCCGCCATAAAGGTTTCGGCGGCGAGGCCATTCACGCGCGAACTGGAGATCGCGCATGAATTGAACAGGCGATTGGCGGGGTCTTAGATGGTCGCTGAGGGCGAGATCAGCCGGTAATGGCGGGCGAGCGCCGTAAGCCCTCGGCGCAGGATGAAGAGGGCGACGGCGCCGGCCATTTTGGCGTCCTTGTAGGCGCCGATCTCGCGCCCGACATCGACGATCTCTCGGTCTTCGAGCACGATCGCAGCGAGGGGTTCGCGGAAATCCTCCGGGATCGCCTCGCGCGCGGCGCGGAATTTCTGCAGATTTTCGATCTGGCTCTCGCAACGCCATAGCCCATTGGGGGAAAAGGACGATTTGACCTCCTGCGCCGGATCGAGCGTGCGCAGCGGATCGAGGCCGGCGCGAAAAAAGCTCTCGCGATATTTCTCGCCGGCCTGGGCGAGGGTGAAATTGCGGGCCTTGTCGGCGCGGTCGAGCTGGCTGCGGTCGCGCAGCCGCGCCAGCGGCCCGTCGTCGAGCCGCATCCGCACGCAATCGACGGTTTCGGTCAAGAATCTGTCGCCGCGCGAAATCTCCACCACTTCGGAAAAGACTTCGACCCGCGCGGCGCCGCCCGCCTGCAGCAGGCGCTCGGCGCTGGGCGCCTGGGGGGCGCGGGCGCCGGAGCGCTCGAATTTCTTCAGGGTGCGACGCGCGCTTTCGCGCGACGGCGTTTCCAGACAGGAGAGTTGGGGCAGGGAAATCCTGGCTTTGCGCGGTCTGCTCATCTTGCGCTCGCAATCTTGAGGAAAAATCAGGCGGAGAAGAAGTCGCTGATGGTCAGCGTCAATTCGGCGCCGGCGCCATAGGCCGCGCTGAAACTTTCCGGCGACAGGCCGCGGCGGATGATCCGGCAGCGGGCGAGAAGCTCGACCAGCGGGCGCTCCAGCGCGCCGAACTGGCGGGCGCCAGCCTTGCGCGGCGCGACCACCTCCAGCGCATAAGTCGCGCCGATCCGGCCCGGCTTCTGGGCGTTGAGCCGGCGCGCCGCCTGGTCGAGCCATTCCTCGTAGGCCTCTGACCGCGCCAGGCCTTTCGGGGTCGGAACATAAAGCACGGAGGCCGGAGGCGGCGCGGGAACGTGAACCGTGACCGTCCGCGCGGCGGGGCGGAGCTCGGCGCTGAGGCCGAAAGAGCCGGTCTTCGGCGCGGCGGCGCGCGGCTTGACTTTTTCGACCCGTAAAGGTCGGGCGCCGGCGCGCGGCACGAGGATGGTGGTGGAGGAGAATGGCGAAAAGACGCGGAGGGGTGCGGGGAAGGTCATGGCCGCCTTGAAGGTTGAGAAGGAAGAACTTGACTGCGCAGCGAAAGAGAACATAAAGGGAACAATGCCGGGATGTCAATGGGCAAAATCCCACTGGCGCCCGCAAAGTTAATATGGGAGAAGTCCCATCATGGATGAAGCGATCCGAAATCGCGTAAGGGCCGAAATGGAGCGGCAGGGCCTCGACATGAAGGGCCTGTCGAAACTGGCCGGCCTCGGCGAGACCTATGTCCGCGACGCGCTGAAGCGCGGGCGCGGCGGCTCGCTGCCCGCGCTCAACAAGCTGGCGGCCGCGCTTGGCCGCTCGCTCGACTGGCTTCTGACCGGCGCCGCGACGGCGGGCGGCGAATTCGCTCCCGACAAACCGCCACGCCGCCGGCTCGACACCAATGTCGACAAGAGAATCGTCGATGGCGCGACCGAATCGGGATCGACCATTCTCGAAGTCGACGTTCGCGCGGGGGCGGGCGGCGGCGGCGTCCCGGTCGAGGCCTTCGTCCATGACGAACAGGGAAATGTCTACGCGGCCGAGGGCATCGCCGCGGAATGGAGCCTTCCGCCCGCAATCGTCCAGGGCGTGCTGCGCGCCTCGCCGCGCCATATCAGGGTGTTCGAGGTCATCGGCGATTCGATGGAGCCGCGCCTGTTCGAGGGCGATCGCGTCTTCATCGACCTGCGCTACATCACGCCGAGCCCGGAAGGGATTTTTGCGTTGTGGGACGGTTTCGGTCTGGTGATCAAGAGGCTTCAGATCGTCATGGGCTCGGAGCCGACCCGGGTGCGGGTGATTTCCGCCAATTCGTCCTATGCGCCCTATGAGGCGTCGCTGGACGAAATCCGCATCATCGGCCGTTTCGCCGGGCGCTTCACCGTCAACTGACGGCGCCCGGCAAATCCCAGTGGGCTGATCCCATTCGCGAAATGGGAAAATGCCCAAAAAAATCGAAAAATCCCATCAAAGCCCATTGACGGGTCGACCGACTTTTGCTAGAAATATCCATGTTGACGATCTGCGCCCGGCGCTCCCAAGCGGAGCCGCCGGGTTTTTGTTTCCGGCAAGCCGACGAACTGGAAGAATGATGGCGTCCTTCCCGCGCGACAATCCGCAGAAAAAGAGCAGGGGGCGGCGGGTGAAGGAGGCGAAGGAAAATTCTCCGGCGTCGCCCTACGCCGATCGCGAACATGCGATCCTGGACATGCGCCTTCATGGTCTGACGTTTCGGGAAATCTCGCGCCGGCTGCCCGACGCCGGATATCCTCGCCTCAGCGTAGCGACGCATCCGCGACATCGTGGCAAAATGCCTGAAATCCTGCCGCGACGAGCCGGCGCGCGAATTGCGCCAGCTCGAACTGCTGCGTCTCGATCAGTTGCAGGCGGCGCATTACCAGGCGGCCATGGGCGGCGACGCCGCCGCTATTTCGCGGGTGCTGTCGATCATGGACCGCCGCGCCAAACTGCTTGGCCTCGAGGCAGGGGCGGAGGCTGCGGTGTCGCTCGACGAGGCGCGCGAAGCCCTGCTGAAGAAACTTGACGCTTTGGCGCGCGGCCAGGCGGAAGGCGACGTCAAGGCCAAGAAATAGTCGCCATGCGCAAGCCGCCCGCCCATGCGCGCGATCTCGCGCGATTGAGCCCGCGCGAGCGCAATGCCTTTTTCGCGAAACTTGACGCCGACGAACTCGAATCGCTGAAAACCCTGTGGCCCTTCTGGGCGCGCCCCGAACAGATCGTTCCGCGGGCGACTGGGTCTATTGGCTGCCTCTGGCCGGGCGCGGCTGGGGCAAGACTCGCACCGGGGCGGAAACCGTGCGCCATTGGGCGCGCGACTTTCCCCTGGTCAATCTGATCGGCGCGACCGCCGATGATGTGCGCGACGTAATGGTTGAGGGCGAATCCGGCGTGCTGGCGGTCTGTCCACGCGACGAGCGCCCTCGCTACGTCGCGCACAGACGCCGGCTCGAATGGCCCAACGGCGCCAAAAGCCTGCTGTTTTCCGCCGAGGAGCCGGAACGGCTGCGCGGCAAGCAGCATATGAAGCTGTGGGCCGACGAACTTGCCGCCTGGCGCTATCCCGAGGCCTGGGACCAGGCGGTGTTCGGCCTGCGTCTGGGTGACAAGCCGCAGGCGATCGTCACCACCACGCCGCGCCCGACCAAATTGATGCGCGACCTGCTCGCCGATCCGCTGACCTTTTCGACCCAGCATTCGACCTTTGAAAATATCGGCAATCTCGCCGAAACCTTTCTCGATCGCGTAGTGCGCAAATATGAGGGCACGCGATTGGGGCGGCAGGAGCTGCACGCCCATATGCTGCTCGACGTTCCGGGAGCCCTGTGGACGCGCGAGATGGTCGAGGCCGCTCATGTCGGCAAGGACGAGGCGCCGAAACTCGGGTCGCATCGTCGTCGCCATCGATCCGCCGGCGACCTCGGGCGAAAAGGCCGACGAATGCGGCATGATCGTCGCCGGGCTTTCGCCCGACCGCAAGGTTTTCGTCCTCGCCGACCTGTCGCGCCAGGGCGAGACGCCGCTGGGCTGGGCCGGGCGGGCGGTGGCGGCCTTGCGCGACTTTTCGGGCGATTGCATCGTCGCCGAAGTGAACAATGGCGGCGAGATGATCGAGACGCTCATCCGCCAGGTGGACGCCAATGTCGCCTTTCGCGCGGTGCGCGCCTCACGCGGCAAATTCACCCGCGCCGAGCCGGTGGCCGCGCTTTATGAACAGGGCAGGGTTTGCCATTGCGGAACCTTCGCCCGAACTCGAAGACCAGATGTGCCTGATGACCCCGGATTTCGACCGGGCGCGCGCCGGTTTCTCTCCCGACCGGGTGGACGCCCTGGTCTGGGCGGTGTCGGCGCTCCTGTTCGAACAGGCGCAGGGCGCATCGGTCTTCGAGTTTTATCGCACCATGACGACTGAACATGCCAGGCGGGATTGACCCCGGCCGCGCCTCGAAATTTCACTGGAGTTTCCATGACCGAACGCGGCGCGGGCCTGCCTCGCTGGTCCCTTTCGCCTGTCGAAATCACCGCGCGCTATGGCGGAGACGAGGGCGCGGCCGACTGGTTCGGCCCGTCTGCGCCGCAGGCGCCGGGCGCGCCGACGGATGTGGCGGGGCGGCAGTGGGATTTTCCTTCGGGTTACAATCTCAATGTCACGGCCCGCGCCTATGAGGCGTTCTCCTTCGCCGATCTGCGCGCGCTGGCCGAGGCCTATGATCTGCTGCGGCTGGTGATCGAGACGCGCAAGGACCAGATCGAGCGGCTGAGCTGGACGATCCGTCCGAAATCGGGCCAGACCGCAGATCCCGCACAGATGGCGCGGGTCGCAAAATTCTTGGCCAGCCCGGACGGCGCCCATGATTTTTCCGCCTGGATGCGGATGATTCTCGAGGATCTGTTCGTCATCGACGCGCCGGCCCTGTGGTGCGAGCGCGACCGCTCCGGCGCCTTGATCGCGCTGCATCCGCTGGACGGCGCGACCATAAAACCGGTCCTGGACGCCTGGGGCCGCACGCCGCGGCCTTTCGTACAGAATGGCGTAAAAGTTTATCCGGTCGCCTATCAGCAGATTCTCAAAGGCCTGCCAGCGATCGACTATTCGTCGCGCGACCTGCTCTATCGTCCGCGCAATGTGCGCGCCCATCGCGCCTATGGCTTTTCGCCGGTCGAGCAGGTGATGGCGACGGTGAATATCGGCCTGAAGCGGCAGTTGAGCCAGATCAGCCTATTACAGCGAAGGCAATATTCCGGAAAGCCTGATCGGCGTGCCGGACGCCTGGACGCCGGACCAGATCAAGAATTTCCAGGATTACTGGGACCTCTATTTCACCGGCGACCAGGCGCGGCGCCGGCGCGCGAAATTCGTGCCCGGCGGGGTGGCGAGAACCTTCATCCAGACCAAGGAGCCGGAACTCAAGAACGCGTTCGACGAGTGGATTGCGCGGGTGGTCTGTTTCGCCTTTTCGATCTCGCCGCAGCCTTTCGTCAACCAGATGAATCGCGCCACCAGCGAGACCCAGAAGGACAGCGCCGACGAGGAAGGCCTGCTGCCGATCCTGAATTGGATCAAGCGGCTGTGCGATCATGTGATCCAGACTCTTCTGGGCGCGGAAAATCTGGAATTTTCCTGGCGCCACGAGCCCACGATCGACCCGACCGTGCAGCGCGAGAATCTCGTCGCTTATGTGAGCGCCGGCATGATGACCCGACGCCGCGCCGCCGAGATCATGGGCGAGGCGCTTCCGGACGATCCGATGGCGGATGTGCTGACGGTGACCACGGGGCAGGGAGTGGTTAAGCTCGGCGCCGTTTCGGTTCCGCATGATGTGGGGATAAAGGACAGCGCGTCGTTTGTTCCAGCGGACGAGGCCCAATGACTGGGAAAATTTGACCCTGACCAGCCACGGGACGACCATGGTCGTTGGGCGGCGACGCTCGCAGGCGATGTGATCAATATCTATGTCGCATCTGGAGTTGCTCGTTCTACCGATCAATTCGGGAACAAGGCCTATTCCGTTTCCTATGAATGTCGCGATGGTTGTCTGATAAAATTGACCGGACTCGGCAGTGATTTCCGGGGATTCATTCGAGACCCCCGGGACTGAAGCCTGCGTCAGCGAATCGGTCAACGCCAGCAATAACGGTGGTGGGAAGTATGAACAGGGACATCCCAAAATTTCAATAGGCCGGCGCCATTCGTGTTGCCGCCCCGGCGCTTGCGGACGCGCGCAAATTTGCGGGCGCTGTCGCCTCCAGGCAATCGGGACCGGCGGTGGTTTGCTTTTTTTGGTATGCCTCGATGTCGATCACCGATCCCAAGACGGGCGCAGCGACCCATTACGGACCTGGATTGAATGTTGGGACTTTGCCCGAATTGGAGGCTCCAAAGGAAGCGATTAGCGAAACGGATGGATTTCGTTACGCGATTCAGGTCCCTGACAAGGTCGTCGAAGCAGCCGCCCGGAAGATGATCGAACTCAATTCCGCCCCACCGCCGCATATCAGGCTTGTATGATGGAAATGCACATTGGCGATGTTTTTCGCCTTTAATCAGACAAGCATTCGCTTTTACAGCGAAGGCAATGTTCCCGAGAATTTGATCGGCGCGCCGGGCTTATGTGAGCGCGGGGATGATGACGCGGCGCCGCGCGGCGGAGATCATGGGCGAGACGCTTCCGGACGATCCGATGGCGGATGTGCTGACCGTGACCACGGGGCGCGTCAGGCCAAAATGTCGCGTAAAGCAGCGACCAGTTTCTCCGTCTGCTCGGCCGTTCCGATGGTGATGCGCAAAAAATCTTCGATGCGCGGGGCGTTGAAATGGCGCACCAGGACGGCTCGCTCGCGCAAGGCGCGGGCGAGCTCCGCGCCTTTGGTATTTCTGTGCCGCGCGAAGACGAAATTGGCGCTTGAGGGCAGGATGTCGAAGTCGAGGTCTTTCAGCCGCGCGGTGGCGTTTTCGCGCTCGGCGACAATCGCTTTCAGACTTTGCTGGAAATAAGTTTCATCCTCGACCGAAGCCACGGCGCCGGCGACGGCGATGCGGTTGAGCGGGTAGGAATTGAAACTGTTTTTGACCCGCGACAGCGCCTCGATCAGCCTGGGGTGACCGAGCGCATAGCCGACGCGCAGGCCGGCGAGCGCGCGGGATTTGGAAAAGGTGCGCACCACGAGAAGATTGGGATTTTCGGCGATGAGCGGTAGCGCGCTTTCGCCGCCGAAATCGACATAGGCTTCGTCCACGACGACCGGAATATCAGCATGCTGCGCGAGCAGTTTTGCGATTTCGGCGCGTGAGAGAGCGACCCCGGTCGGCGCGTTGGGATTGGCGAGCACGATCGCGCCGGCGCGGTTGCGGCGGTAATCTTCGACGCGTACGCGCATATTGCCGTCGAGCGGGACCGTCTCGCAGGCGATGTCGTAGAGTTGCGCCCAGACCGGGTAAAAACTGTAGGTGACGTCGGGAAAGAGCAGCGGCCTGTCGTGCTTGAGCAGCGCGAGAAAGGCGTGGGCGAGCACTTCGTCCGAGCCGTTGCCGACAAACACACTTTCGGCGCGCAGGCCGTGATAGGCGGCGAGGGTTTCGCGCAAGGAATCCGATTCCGGCGCGGGATAAAGACGCAAAAGCTCGTTGGCGGCCTCGCGCATCGCGGCGAGGGCGCGCGGCGAGGGGGAAAGCGGGCTTTCATTGGTGTTGAGCTTGACCAGCCCTTTTAGGCGCGGCTGCTCGCCCGGTGTGTAAGGGCGCAAAGCTTTCGCCGTCTCGCTCCAAAGCTCCATCGTTTGCGCCTTCTTCGCGCCCGCGAAAAAAAGCGGGCGCGTGTCTTTAGCAAAATTTCGCATCACCTGGCCAGACCCGCAGCGCGCGGGCCTGGCGCCAACCAGTCGAGGAGCGCCGCGTGTCGGACCCGTTGCAAATGTTCATACCCCTGCGCAAGGCGGACGCCGCCCGGCGCATGATCCATGGCTACGCCACGGCGGAACTGCCGGACAGGTCCGGCGAAATCTGCGATTACGCCAGCACCAAGCCTTATTACGAGCAATGGTCGGAGGATTTCGCCAAGGCCTCCGGCGGCAAGAGCCTGGGCAATCTGCGCGCCATGCACGGCAAGGTGGCGGCGGGAAAGATTTCCGCCATCACTTTCAACGACGAGGCGAAGCGCATCGAGATCGCGGCAAAAATCATCGACGACGACGAATGGCGCAAGATCGAGGAGGGCGTCTATACCGGCTTCAGCCAGGGCGGCGCCTATGTGAAGCGCTGGCCCGATCCGGAGAATCCCGAACTCACCCGTTACACCGCCGCGCCGAGCGAGATTTCGCTGGTCGATCTGCCCTGCCTGCCCGAGGCGGGTTTCGAACTGGTCAAGGCGGACGGCGCGAGCGAGCGGAGAGGTTTCGCGGCGCCTTCCGCCGAAGCGGAAAGCCAAGCCCAGCCGGCAGGGTCGGCGATGCGCGCCTGGCTGGTCGGCAATGTGGACAGCGACGTCGAGGCGGCCGAAACCATCGCCGATTTTTTCGCGGCGCTGGAGGCCGACCTCGACGCCGATCCCATTCACGACGCGCCGCTCAGCGACCTGCTGGCGCGCGTGAAGGAGCGCTATGTCGCGCTCCTTCAGCCAAAGGCCGCGCAAAAAGCCGCCAGGTTCGACGCGCGGCTGGACAAGCTTGCGAGCGATAGCGATGCGGCGCGCCGAGCCGGGGCCGATCTCGCCAAACAGATCGCGGCGATGGGCGAGCGGATCGCCGCCCTCGAGGCCGCGCCGGCGCAGCCCATTCACCTGCCGGGATTTTCGCCGGTGTCGAAATCCGCCGAGTCCGGCCTCGACGATCTTGCCGCAGAACTGGCGCGCCTGTCGCCGGAGCAGGCTTCTCTCGTTCTGATCAAGGCCGCCCAGACCCAGCCGAAACGTTTCGGCTGAGCTTTTTTCCTCCCCGAATTCCAACAGAGAAAGCATGTCCATGACTGCACAACAGAACGCGCTGGAATTAACTCAGGCGATCCGCAAGGCTCAAGGCGAGCCCTTGTTCGATCCGCGTTTCGCCAGCCTGGAAAAATCCACTTTCGCGCAGAGCGCCTCGGCCACCTCGGGCCTGACCTATTACGATCTCGAAGCGGGCGCCAAGCTGCTCTTCCCGGTGCTGACGCCGCTGCGCAATTCGATCCCGCGCGTGTCGGGCAAGGGCGGCGTGCAGGCCGCTTGGCGCGCCATCACCGCGATCAATTCCTCCGGCCTGCGCATCGGCGTTTCCGGCGGCAACCGCGGCGCCGTCCAGGCGGTGACCACCAACAATTACGTCGCGACCTACAAAGGCATCGGCATCGAGACCAATGTCGATTTCGAGGCCCAGTACGCCGGCCAAAATTTCGACGACATCCGGGCGCTCGCCGCCCAGACCGGCCTCGAGGCGCTGATGATCGGCGAAGAGGCGATGATCCTCGGCGGCAATACGTCGCTGGCGCTCGGCGCGACCGCGACGCCGACGCTGGCGGCCTCGAACAGCGGCGGCTCGCTTGCGGCCGGAACCTGGTCGGTGATCTGTGTCGCCTTGACCCTCGACGGCCTGATGAATTCCTCGGTGACGGCCGGCCTCCAGGCGTCGATCACCCGCACCAATGCGGATGGTTCTGTCGACACTTTCGGCGGCGGCGCGTCCCAGAAATCCGCCAACGCCACGGTCGCCACCACCGGCTCGGCCGGCAGCATCACCGCGACGGTCGTGACCGCGCGCGGCGCATTTGGCTATGCCTGGTATTGGGGCGCCGCCGGCTCGGAGACGCTCGGCGCCATCACCACCATCAACAGCGTGGCGATCACCGCCGCCGCGACCGGAACCCAGACCGCCGCTTCGCTGCCGACAGCCGACTGGTCCTCCAATGTGCTCGCGTTCGACGGCCTGCTCACCCAGGCGCTGCTGCCCAGCTCCGGCGCGAATGTGACCGTGCAGCCGACCGGCTCCGCCGGCGCCGGCACGCCGCTGACCGCCGACGGCGCCGGCGGCATTGTCGAGATCGAGAATGTTCTTCAGGCGAACTGGAACCTCTATCGTCTCTCGCCGGACGAGATCTGGGTCTCGGCGCAGGAAGCGAACAATATTTCCAAGAAGATTCTTGCCGGCGGCGCCTCCGCCGCGCAGCGCTTCATCTTCGATTCCAAGCAGGACGCCATCGGCGGCGGCGTCATGGTCACGAGCTACAAGAACAAATATTCGCTGGCCGGGGCCAAGTCGCTCGACATCAAGATCCATCCCAACATGCCGCCCGGCACCATGCTGTTCCTCACCCGCAAGCTGCCCTATCCGCTGGCCAATGTCGGCAATGTGATCCAGGTGCGCACCCGGCAGGATTATTACCAGATCGAGTGGCCGCTGCGCGCGCGTCGCTACGAATATGGCGTCTACGCCGACCAAGTGCTGCAACACTATTTCCCGCCGTCGATCTCGGTCATCACCAATATCGGCAATGGCTGACGCTTGATCGGCGCCGCCTCGCGGCGAGGCGGCGTCCGCGCTTTCACGACGGAGTTGCGAGATGAAATATCGGGCGCCCGAAGGCGTGACCGCGCTTTTTTGCGCGGGCGAAAGCTTTGTTCCGGACGAGGCCGGTCTGTTCGAGGCCGGAGAAGACCTGGCCGAGGAACTGGCGTCTCACGGCTGCGCGATCTTCGCGGAGCAGGCGCCTGACCGTGAAGCCGCGTCCGGACGTCCGGCGCGGGGCCGCGGGCGGCCCGAAAAGGCGAATTGATCATGGCCTCGGGCGATCTCATATCGCTGGCGCAGCTCAAGGCGCATCTCGGCGTGCAGTCCAACGGGGACGATGTCGTTCTTTCCGCCCTGATCAGCCAGATCAGCCGGGCCATTGCGTCTTATCTCAACCGCCCCTTCATCTGGCCGCGCGATGTCGTCGACGTGTTCGACGGCAATGGCCGCGACCGGATCCAGTTGCGGCATTGGCCGGTGGCCTCGGTGTCCTCTCTCAGCGTCAACGGGCGGATCGTTCCACCGGCGGCGACGCCGCAAGGCGCGGGCTGGCTTGTCGAACCCACCGACCTGGAGCCGCCTGGCGCGATGCAGCAGATGATCTTGCTGGGCGGGGTCTTCCCGCGCGGCTGGCAGAATGTCTCGATCGCCTATCGCGCGGGCTATCAGGTGAGCGGCGAAACGATCGTCATTCCGTCGGTCGCGCCTTATTTCGTGCAGGCCGCACAGCCCTATGGCGCTTTCGTCTGCGACATGGGCGTCGCCTATGCCGATGGCGTGGCGCTGACGGCGGTCGCTGAGAATCCGGGCCAGGGACAATATGTTCTCGACGGCGTCGGCGGCTATTATTTGTCCGCCGCCGACGCCGGACAGACCCTTTCGCTGAACTACGGCTATGCGCCGTCGGACCTTGCGCTCTGCGCGCTCGAATGGGCGGCCGACCGCTATCGCTATCGCGAACGTATCGGCATGACCTCGAAGAGTCTCGGCGGTCAGGAGACTGCGGCTTTCCGCCTTGCCGCGTTGCCGGATTTCATCGCGCTGGCCTTGCGCAATTTCGCCCGGATCATTGCGAATTGAACGATGTTCGACCTGAGCCTCAACGGCGCCTCGGAGCTAATCGCGAGCCTCGACGCGCTTCCTGATGCGTTGCGCGCGGCCTTGACCGAAAAAGTCCAGAACCAGGCGCAGGCGCTCTATTCGCAAGTCGTCGACGTCAATCTGGACGGCGGCGTCCTGAACGCCCGAAGCGGCGCCCTGCGCGATTCGATCCAGATGGACGTTCAGCCGCAGGACGCGCTGATCGCCGCCACCATCTATGCCAATGGCGATGCGCCCTATGCGGCGATCCTGGAATTTGGCGGCAAGACTTCCGCGCACGAGATCCTGCCCGACAAGGCGAAAGCTCTGTCGTTCCTGATCGACGGGAAGCAGGTTTTCGCGCGACGGGTCCAGCATCCGGGATCGACCTTCGCTCCGCGGTCCTATCTCGGTTCGGCGCTTGACGAACAAAGCGACGACATTGCCCGGGGCCTCGAGGACGTGGTCGTCGCGGCGGCTGAAAATCTGAAAGAGTCCTCATGACCAACATCCGCGAGGCGATCATGCAGGCGCTTTGCGCTCGGCTGGCTCAGGCGCAATTCGCGGCGCCGATCAACGGTTGCGGCACATGGGCCATGCTCTCGCGCCGCGTGAAATTGTGGAACGACGTTTCTCCGGCGGATCAGCCTGCCCTTTTCGTCGGCGAGCACGGGGAAAATGTCGCCTACGCCGGCGACAACTTCCCGAGCAAGACGACGCTGAATGTCGATCTCCTGATCTACACCTCGGCGGGCCGCGATCCGGACAGCGCGCCGGCGCGCGCGTTGAACATGGCCATCGAGGCGCTGGTCGCGACTCTCACGCCCGATCCGAAAACTGGCCGGCAGACGCTTGGCGGCCTGGTCCAATCCTGCCGGGTGGAAGGCCGGATCATAAAAGATCCCGGCGATCTGGACGGGCAGGGCTTCGCGCTGGTGCCTGTGAAAATTCTGATCCCCTGACGCATCGTGCAGGGACGAAAATCGAGGAGTTCGCCTTGAACGAGGCCGCAGAAAAATCTCCCCGCCTTGGTCCGCGGATCGAGGCGGAAATCGAGTCGTGGTTCGTCGAGACCATCCACCAGTCACCGGTCTCGCGCGCCACCGAAATCTTCAATCATGTCCGGGCCGCGGTCGACGCCTTGAAGGCGAGATTGGCCGCCCTTCTTCAGGAGCACTGATCCATGTCGAACATCACCTCGGTCGCCTTCGGTTCGGGCGTGCTGATCGCGACGCCTTCTGGCGCCAATGCGACGCCCGTGCAGTTCGGCACGTTGCAGGACGTCTCCATCGATATCAGCTTTTCCTCGAAACAATTGTTCGGCCAATATCAGTTTCCGATCGCCCTGGCTCGCGGCGAAGGAAAGATCGCAGGCAAGGCCAAATTCGCCAACATCGACGGCACGCTGTTCAACAATTGCTTCTTCGGGCAGGCATATAGCGCCGGCCAGAAATTGTGGGCCTACAACGAAGCCGGCTCCGTGCCCTCGTCGTCGCCCTACACCTATGCCGCAGCGAACGCTGGAAATTTCGACG
The DNA here is from genome assembly GCA_963748385.1 of uncultured Pseudomonadota bacterium. Lineage (GTDB taxonomy): Bacteria > Pseudomonadota > Alphaproteobacteria > Rhizobiales > Beijerinckiaceae > Rhodoblastus. Next base: position 408,627 of record CAVVIQ010000012.1, on the reverse strand, counting down.
AGGATCTCGGCGTCGTCTATGCGGCGAGCGGCCTCGCTCTGGTCAAGGTCGCCTCGGCGCCCGCCGTCGGCCAGTACAGCGTCAGCGCTGGGGTCTATACGTTCAATTCCGGCGACGCCGGCAAGGCGCTGCTCGTTTCCTATTCCTACACGCAGACCAGCGGCGGCTCGCGTGCGGTGATCTCGAACAGGGTCATGGGGACTGCGCCGACATTCCAGGTCGATTTCTATCAGACCAATCCTAACGTCGCCGGCGCGCAATGGTCGCTGCGGCTTTACAGTTGCGTGTCGAGCAAGTTGAGCATCGCGTCGAAAATGCAGGATTTCGCCATTCCGGAACTCGATTTCGAGGCGCTCGCCAATTCGGCCAACGCCATCGGCGAAATCAACACGGCGGCCTGAGATGAGGCCTGACCCGAAAATCGATTGCGCGCGCGCGCCCGTCGTCGTCCTTGGCGGACTGGAATTCTTCGTTCCGACTCTCGCCCTGCGCCAGGCGCGCATGGTCGTGCCCGGCCTGCTGAAACTGATGCCGCGGCTCAACGCTATCCAAGGGCGCATCGCGGCCGGCGATCCGCTGGGCGCGACCCTGCTCGATAAGGATGACGTCGAGCTGATGATCGATGTCGTCCATTGCGGCTTGACGCGCGCCTATCCCGATTTCTCGCGCGACGATCTGCTCGACCTTGAGGCGGCGTTTCCCGAACTGATCGCCGCGCTTGGCGCGATCGCCAGGCAGACCGGCCTGTTCACCGCCGCGGAAGAGACGACGCCGGGGGAGTAGGAATCGACGATCCCGATTTCGATCGGATCGTCGCCCAATATTGCCAGATGTCGGGCGAAGCCTGGACCGACGCGCTGGAAAACGAGCTGACGATCCCCCGGATCGTCGCCCGACACCAATATTGGCGGGAAAATCCGCCGCCGTCGGCCCTGCTCGCGGTGATCGCGGCTGGGCTCGGCGTCTGGGAGCCGAAGCGCCGCGCGATGCATGGGGCGGTCGCGACCTTGCGGGGACTTTTCCCGTCCGGACGGATTTGACGGCGCCGCGCGAAGGGAGGCGACATGGCCGATTCCAACGTTACGATTTTCCTTGGCGCCGACGCTTCCGATTTTCTCGACGGCGTCGCAAGCGTTTCGACGGCTCTCAAGACGCTGCCGACCGGAGTCGATCAGGTCGCCGCCAGCATTGGCAAGACATCGCAGACTTTTTCGTCCTTTGGAGCAAGCGCCTCCAGCGCGCTGGCGAAAGTGGGAGACGCGTCGCGCGAAGCGGGCGCCTCGCAGCAGGACGCCGCGCAGGTGAGTCTCGCGACGATCAGGGGCGAAATCGCTGCCGAGCGCAGCGCCTTTGCGGAAAAGAAATCCCTCTACGGTGAATTGACCAAGCTGAAAATCCTGAGCGCGGACGAACGTTTGGCGGCGACGCAATCGGCGCTCGATCATGAATATTCGGCGGAGCGCGCGCTGCTCGAAAAGGAGTTGCAACTCGGTGATCTGAGCGTGAGTCAGCGCCAGGACATCGTGAACCGAATGCTGGCGCTCGACACGAAATATGCGCTGCAAAGCCAGAAGATCATGTTGCAGTCGGTCCAACAAATCGTCGGACCAATGGACCACGTCGTGGATTCGGTGGCGTCGTCGTTTTCGTCCGGCGTCATGCAGATGATCGAGAAGAAAGAAACCTTCCAACAGGCGATGCTCAAACTCGCGGACACGGTGCTGCAAAAATTTATTCAGATGGGCGTCGACATCGTCGCCAACTGGGCCAAGTCCTTGATCGCGCAAGTTGTCCTGTCGCAGAGCGCCGAAGGCCAGAAGACGGCCGCCGCGCTGGCCGGGGCCTCGGCGCGCGAGAGCATAGCGGGCGGCGAGGCGGCGAGCGGAATTGCCCAGGTCATCGCCAATGCGGTCAAGGCGATCACGGTTGACGCCGGGCAGGCGGCGGCGGGCGTGACGGCCTTCATGGCGCCCTTCATTGGTCCCGCCGCCGTGGGCGCGGGCGCCGCGACCGAGGGCGCGGTCCTGTCCTTCGCCGCCTTCGACATCGGCGCCTGGCAGATCGACCAGGATCAGATCGCCATGGTCCACCGCAACGAAATGGTCATGCCGGCGGCTGAGGCCGGCGCTTTCCGTTCTATGCTGTCGAACGCGGCCAACGGCGGCGCGACCGGCGCGGGTTCGGGTGGCGATTCGCATGTCCATTTGAATGTCAACGCCCTCGACGCCCATTCGGTCAAGAACTGGATGTCCAACAATTCGCGCCAGATCATGGGCGCGCTGAACCAGGCCATGAGAAACGGCGATCATCTGGGGCTTCGCCGCATGGCGACGACTTGACGCATGGCTCGGGTTTTCGGCGTCTGCCTTCTCCCGGCGACGGGCGAATTCACCTATGACACCGTCCCGGCGCAAGGCGCGCGCTGGATTTCGGGAAGCAGCTATCAACCGATCGCCCCGATCAATACCTATTACGCGCCGGGCGGGACCACGACTGACTATTCCTATGCGCTCGACCAGTTGCGGGCCGCGCACCCGGAATGCACGACGGTCGCGCTGGTCGTCTCCTGGTTCGGCAATTCGACCGATGCGGCGTCCTGCCAGATTTATCCTTCGACAACCTATATCCACGGCGAATTCGAAAGCTGGAACGGCTCGGCCTGGGCGTCCGCCAACTGGCAATGCTCAAGCCTCACGCAGTCGTCCTCCGGCCTGATCCCGATCTCGCAGACGGACGGCAGTTATACCTACGGCGGCACGCCGTCGGACCAAAGCGTCGTCCGCTGCATCGAAGACCTCAAATCACGCGGCTTTCGCGTGATCTTCTATCCGTTCATTCTGATGGACGCGACGGGCAAGCCCTGGCGCGGTCGCATCGGGCTTTCCTCCGACCTGTCGAGCGCGGCGACCTCCGCCGTCGATTCCTTCCTCGGCTCGGCCTCAACCTCGCAATTCACCCGTGACACCACCAACCTGACGGTGGACTATTCCGGATCGCCGACCGATTACACCTATCGACGCTTCATTCTGCATTACGCCAATCTTTGCGTGATCGCGGGCGGCGTCGATCTGTTCCTGCTCGGCTCGGAATTGCGCGGCCTCGAAATCATCCGCGGTCCCTCTTGGACCGTGGCCGGGGGGACCGACGCCAACGGCCACGCGACCTGGGATTATCCCTTCGTCGCCGGTCTGACGCAGCTTGCAAGCGATGTTCGCTCGGTCTTCGACGGCGCCGGCCTGACCAAGAACCTGACGACATGGAAAAACCTGATCGCTTATTCGCCGGACTGGTCGAGCTGGAACGGCTGGCAGCATCCGGGCGAAAACGGCCAATGGCCGCATCTCGATTCCCTGTTCGCCTCGGCGAATATCGACGTGGTTTCGTTCGACAATTATCTGCCGCTTTCCGACTGGACGACTGGAATCGGCGGCCTCGATTGCGTGAACTGGACAGAGTCCGCGCCGACGGCATGGCCGCCCTCGAGCGCAACCATGAGCGGCCTCGGGCTTTCCGGGTCGCCGACGCTCTATTCGGAAGCCTATCTGGCCGGGAACATCGAAGGCGGCGAGCAATTCGACTGGTATTACAACGATTCGAACAATGACGGGCGCGGACTCGACCCGAACGGTTCGGGCCTCATGGTCAGCCTGCCGGAAGGCGACCGGCTGACGCAGAGCCGCAACGCCTATTCCGCGAATCAGCAGCTTTTGGGCCGGAAACAGTTTCGGTGGTGGTGGAACAACACCCACCAGGCCGTCTATGACGTGGGCTCCGGTTGGGTTCCGCAGGGGCCGACGACACAATGGACGGCGCAGATGAAGCCGATCATCTTCGCCGAATACGGGTTCGCAACGGTCGATCGCTGCACCAATCAGCCGAACGTCTTCTTCGACCCGAAATCGACCGAGAGCGAAACGCCTTTCTGGTCGGTCTGGAATTCCTCGGACGGCGAGACATGGACGCCGCGCCGCGACGATTTCCTCGCGGACCTCGGGCTGCAAACGATTTACGATTATTGGTCGAACGCGGCCAACGTCCCGACCGCCTCATCCGGCCCGATGGTCCTGACGCCGTTCTGTTGCGCCTGGAATTGGGACGCTCGGCCGTTCCCGACCTTCCCGCTCGATTCGAGCGTGTGGGGCGACACGGGCAATTGGCCGGCGGGGAACTGGATCGGCGGCAAGGGGCCCTATGTCGCGATCCCCACGCCGGACGCGCCGCCGGGCCCGGGCTCCTATCCGACTTTCCCGACCCTTCTCGGCGAGGGTTGGAGCGTGCACTACAAGCCACGTTTCCAGACGCGGGCCTCGGCCAAGGTTTCGGGCCGGGAGACGCGCGCCGGGGCCTTTATCTCGCCGCTGTGGGACATCGAACTGACGTTCGATATTCTACGCTCGGCGGCGCCCTACTCGGAGTTGCAGCAACTTCTGACCTTCATCGAGGAGGCCGCGGGGCAGGCGACCCCCTTCCTGTTCGCGCCGCCTGGCGGGCTCGGCGTCTATGCCGGCGCGCCGCTCGGAACAGGCGACGGGACGACGACAGCCTTTATCCTGACGCGAACGCTCGGCGGCTATCTCGAGCGCGTCCAGGCGCTTTTCGGCGCGCCGACCGTCTCTATCAGCGGGGTCGCGCAACCGGCGAGCGCCTACAGCGTTTCGATCCTGCCGGCGACGATCACGTTCGTTTCAGCTCCGGCCGCAGGCGCGGCGCTGGCGGTCGATTTCACGGCCGCGCATCTGGCGCGTTTCGTCGACGACACCGAAGATTTGGAGCAGTTCATGTCGGGAATTTGGCAGGCTGCTGCGATCCGTCTTGAAACGGTGCGGGCATGAGCGCGCCGCCGACTTTCCCGGCGCTCCCCGGCCAAGGTTGGAGCGTCCACAAGAAGCCGCTGTTTTCGACCCGCGTCGCCGCGCATGTCTCGGGCCGCGAGGTCCGCGCCGGCCTTTACGCACATGCGCTCTATGAATTCGAGTTGACTTTCGACGGCATCGATTCGGCGGGCGCCTTCGTCGGGCTGCAAACCCAATCGCTGCAAACGCTGATGGGCTTCTTCCTGACCACGCAAGGCCGGTTGAACACGTTTCTTTATGTCGATCCAAGCGATAACTCGGTCAGCGGTCAGGTCATCGGGATCGGCGACGGCTCGACGGTGACCTTCACGCTCGGGCGCGCGATCGGCGGCTATTATGAGCCGGTTTCTTATGCGACCGCGATTTCGAGCGTCACCGTCAATGGCGTTTCAACGAGCGCCTACATCTTCACCGCCCCAAACACGATCACTTTCTCGACCGCCCCGGCCTCGGGCGCCGCGATCGCCTGGACGGGGACTTACGCCTTCCAATGCCGTTTCCTCGACGACCAGCTGGACTTCGAGGAAATCATGTCAGGGCTTTGGCAAAACAAGAGCGTGAAATTCAGGAGCATCCGGTGAAGTCTGCGACCTCCGCGCTCGTCACCTATTTGAACGGGCTGCGTCCGACCTCCGACGCGCCGCTGCAAGCCGGCGACCTGTTCACCATCTGGCTCGCGAACGGAACCATCCTCACCTACGCCGACCTGGACTTGCCGGTCGCCTGGAACGGCTACGTCTATTCGGCCTCGTCGGTCCTTGTCTCGGGCCTGCGCTATAAGGGCTCGCTCGGCGTGAATGTCGACCAGCAGAAAATCGTGATTTCCGCGCGCTCGACCGACACGCTCGGCGGCATCCCCTTCTTGCAGGCTTTGCAGCAGGGCGCCTTTGATGGCGCGGTCATCCAGCGCGAGAAGGCGTTTTTCTCGTCCTGGGCGACAACGGGCGGCTCACTGGTCCCGATTGGCGCGGTTATCATGTTCAAGGGCCGCGTCGCTACGATTGACGACATCGGGCGCACGACCGCGACCGCGACCGTCGCCGCCGACACGGTTTTCCTCGACATCGACATGCCGCGCCGGCTCTGGGCGCCGGATTGCACCCATGTTCTTTACGATTCCGGATGTGGCCTTGCTCAAGGGACTTATTCGGCGAGCGGGACAGTCGGCTCCAGGGCGACGAATACAAGGGTTCCCTGGTCATCGGCTTCGGCGTCTTACACCCAGGGGTTCATAACCTTCACCTCGGGCGCCAATTCCGGCGTCGTGGCGACGATCAAGGAGGCCGATTCAACCGGGCTGACGCTGATCTATCCGCTGCCGAATGTCCCGGCGGCGGGCGATGCGTTCACGGCGGCGCAGGGCTGCGATCACACGATGGCGACGTGCAAAAATCAGTTCAGCAATCTGTCGAATTTCCGGGGCTATCCCTATGTCCCGCCGCCCCAGGTCATGACGGGGCCGCTCTCCGCAAACTGAATTCAGGGGCAGGGCAAAGGCAAATGACGCTCGCCGCAGACGCCAAAATGTTTCCAATCGCCCCCGAAGGTGAAGGGGCGCAACGCGCGGCGGTCGTCGCCGAGGCGCGGCGGTGGCTCGGTACGCCGTACCATGACAATGGCGACATACGAGGCGCCGGCGTCGATTGCGGAATGCTGATCGTCCGCGTTTTCGTCGATCTTGGGCTTGTGCCGCCTTTCGACCCGCGCCCCTATCCGCCCGACTGGATGATGCACAACGACGAGGAAAAATATCTTGGGTGGATCAAGGCCAATTGCGTCGAGGTTGAGACGCCGCAGCCCGGCGACATCGTCATTTTCCGCTATGGGCGCGTTTACTCGCACGGCGGCGTCATTACCGGCCTCAACCCGGTGACGCTTGTCCACTCCTGGGTCTTGGCGCGGTGCGTCGTCGAAGAAAGGCTCGGCCAGAACGGCGATCTGACCAAGCCCATGCGCAAAATCCGCTTCTTCTCGATCTGGGGCGCCGGGGGCGAAGTCTGATGGGGGGAAGTTCATATCAGTCGCCGTGGTGGTCCAACGTAACGACGGACACCGTCTATTTCGGCCTGCAAGTCCAAGGAACGTCGGCGGCGGTCCCGGTTCCGATCGTCTATGGGCATAACATCGTCGCGCCGAATGTCATCTGGTACGCGAATTTTCAGGCTCATGTGGAGAGTGGCGGCAAGGGCGGCGGCAAGGGCGGCGGCGGCAAGACCGGCAAGACCGGCTCAAGCCCGAATTATGTCTATACGGCCGACATCATCATGGGGATTTGCGAGGGACCGATTGCCGGCGTCGGCAAGGTCTGGCAAACGTCGCCGGTCGCGTTCAACCTCGAAATGCTTGGGCTCTCCCTTTTCGATGGGACCACGCCGCAAGCCGTCTGGTCCTATCTCGCGGCGAAATATCCGACTGAGGCTTTGACCTATCCAGGCACCGCCTATGTCTGCGCCCCGAGTTGGTATCTCGGGCCGACGGCAGGCATCAACACCAGCAATTTCGAAGTCTATGGCGTTCTGGCCGGCTCGGGATTCAATGGAATCGACGCCGACCTGGCGCACATAATCTATGACTTCCTGACCAACAGCCAATACGGCGTCGGCTTTCCGGCGGCGTCCATTTCCTCGGATTCGCTCTATAATTCGACCTACGGATACCAGACCTATTGCAAGGCGCTGGGACTTGCGTTTTCGCCCGTTCTGGACAGCAGGGAAAAGGCGTCCGCGGTCCTCGCGCGCTGGCTGCAATTGAGCAATTCGACGGCGATCTGGTCGGACGGGATGCTCAAGATCATCCCGTTTGCCGATACGGCGATCACTGGGAACAGCGTGACCTTCACGCCGAACACCACCCCGCTCTATAGCCTGACCGACGACGACTTCATTTATTCGCCCGGCGAAGACCCGGTCCTGGTCACGCGAGCCGACCCCTATTCGCTCCCGAATTGGCTCGCCCTCGAAATCCGGGGGCGAAGCGACGCCTATAACACGGGGCCGGTAACCACCTTCGATCAGTCGATGATCGACCGCTTCGGTCTTCGCGTCGGCTCGACCATCGCGGCGCATGAAATTTGCGATGTCACGATGGCGAAAGCCTCCGGCCAGTTGATCCTGCAACGCGCGCTTTACATACGGGACACTTACAAATTCAAGCTCGGGCCGGAATTTTGTCTGCTCGATCCGATGGACCTGGTTCAACTGACGGATTCGGCGATCGGGCTGAACGCGGCGACGGTGCGGATCACCGACATCGAGGAAGACGACACCGGCGTCTTGACGATCATGGCCGAGGAATTCCCGGCTGGCGTCGCAACGGCGGTCGCCTATCCCGCCCAAACTCCAAGCAATGGCGCGCCGACCTCGTCGAACACGCCGAATTCGGTCAACACGCCGTTGATTATCGAACCGCCGCCGTCCCTGACCGGAAACACGGTCGAGCTTTGGATCGGCGCCTCCCCGCAAGATGGCGACCCGACTTGGGGCGGCTGCATCGTTTCGGCTTCGCTCGACGGGACGACCTACGCCCAAGTTGAAACAATCATCGGGGCGGCCACGCAGGGCGCCCTTATGGCGGCTCTGCCGGCTTATGGCGGCGCCAACCCTGACATGACGGACACGCTGGCCGTCGATCTCACGGAAAGCGGCGGCTCGCTGTCCTCGACTTCGGCGGCGGCGGCGGCCCAGGGCGTGACCATGTGCTATGTCGATGGGGAATATCTTTCCTACACGACGGCGATGCTGGCGGCTGCCAGCCAATATAACCTGACCGGCCTTTATCGCGGCCAGGCCGGCCTGGCCGCGAGCGGCGCTCCTTCGGGCGCTCCCTTCTGCCTGCTCGATTGCATGGTCCTGAAATATCCGGTCCCGAGCGCCGAGATCGGCCAGACGATCTATCTGAAATTCCAGTCGTTCAACATTTTCGGCGGCGGCCTGCAAGACCTCTCGACCTGCACGGCCTACAGCTACACGATCACCGGAACCGGGATGCTCGGGCCTGTGGCTTCCGCTCTCGCGATCGGGACGGCGATGGACTTCGGTCATGTGGCCGGCGACGCCATTTCGGAATCCGACGACTACGGGTCCGTGACCTCGGCCGTCATCGCCACCATCGACCTCGGCAATTGCACGTCATAATCCAAGGAAAATCGAATGTCCGTTCAGGTCAAACGGCGCCGGGACACGGCGGCGAACGTCGCCGCCTACACCGGCGCCCAGGGCGAATTGATCGTCGACACGACCAACAACCGCGTAACGGTTCATGACGGCTCGACCGCGGGCGGCTGGCCGGCGGCGAAGCTGTCGGAAGTCATCACCAACTCCCGGACCGCCGTTTCCGACGCCGCCTATGCGGCTCTGGCGACTGATCGGAGCATCGCCTACACGGCGCTGACCGCGGCGCGCACGGTGACGCTTCCCGCGTCGTCCTCGTACCCAACCGGAACGGCGCTGACGATCTTCGATGAAAGCGGCGCCTGCTCGGCCACGAATGTCTTGACGATTGCGCGAAGCGGGACGGACACCATTGACGGCGCGACGTCGGCGTCGATTGCAACGCCCTACGGCTATCTGGCGCTCGAAAGCAATGGCGCGGGGAAATGGACGGTCATCGACCAATCGCTCGGCTCCAACGCCCTGCAACAGGTCGCCCAGGGCGCAAACGGCTCGGCGATCAAGTTTCAAACCATCGAACAGACCGTTACCCTTTCCTCGGGAACCTCGGTTACGGCGGGAACGCCGATCCCAGCCAGTTGCATCGTGCTTGGCGTAGGCTACCGCGTCCTGACGGCGATCACCGGCGCGCCGGCGGTCAATGTCGGAACGTCCGGCGACGCGACGCAGTTCGGCGGCTCACTCGGCGTCGCGGCGGGCTCGACCAATTACGGAATTGTCGGGCCTTTCGGCAATTATTCGGCGACGAACATTCTGGTCGCCTCAACCGGCGCGGCCTTCACCGGCGGCCAGGTGCGGCTTTCGATCCAAGTCCTTCTGATCAACCCGCCGACCTCGTGAGAAACCTTCCATGACCGTAGAATATTCCACCGCCGCGAAAAACGCCCGGCTCACCGCCGGCGCCAATCTGATCGACGCCGGGTCCGGCGACGGGCTGCTGGCGATCGGGACTTCGGCCTTGTCCGGCTCGACCGGCGTGCTGGCGACCATCACACTGCAGAAGCCAAGCTTTTCGGTCGCTTCCGGCGTCATGACCCTGAACGGAACGCCCTCGGCGACGATCTCGAATTCTGGGACGGCGGCGCTCGCGGAATTGCGCGATAGCGCCGGCAACACTGTGGTTTCGGGCCTGACGGTCGGGACGAGCGGGACCGACATCACGGTCGGGACCACGACATTCACTTCCGGCGTGACCGTCGCCATCAGTTCCGGCACGATCACGGAGCCTTGACATGGCGAACGCCGGCCAGACCGTCCTCGACTTCGGCGCAACGCCGACCGATTCCGCGACCGTCGCGGTCACCGATCCGAATATCCGTTCGACGTCGCTCGCCGACGCCTGGCTGGTCGCCATGCCGACATCAAATCGCGCCGGCGACGAGCATTGGGTCGAGAATGTGAAGGTCATGGCCGGGAACATTCAGGCCGGCGTCGGCTTCACCATCTACGGCGTCGCCACTCTGGGCAAGACGCAAGGGCAACTCACCGTCCATTGGGCGTGGTATTAGGAGATTTTTGAATGTCCATCTCGCTCATCAGCGGTTCCGGCTCGACGGTCGCCAATGTCGATCCGACATCGAACGGCCTGATCGTCCAGAATCCGAAAACCGCGACCGAGGCCGGCTTTGCGGGATTGGTCGCCATTCGGGATCAAGGGTCGATCACCGGGACGCCGAATATCGGCCTGCCTGACATCACCAACAACCGCCGCCTGCGCGTTTCGCTCGACACGCCGGTTTTCCAGGATCAGTTCAACTATACGGCGCAGAACACCAACAATTGGACGATCGGCACGACGGGCATGACGTCCGGCTTTGGCGGCGGCATGATGACGCTAAACGCCGGTGCCATCACGACCGTGTCCGATTACGCGACAGCCAAGACTTATCGGTCCTTCCCACTCTATACGGCTGGCGAACTGGTGCTTGAGGCGCGCTGCATGCTGACGCAAGCGCCACAGGTCAACAACGCTTGCTACATGGGGATCGGCACGCCAGGGACGACGGCGGCGCCGACTGACGGCGTCTATTTCCAGCTTGACAGCACCGGCGCGCTGCGCGGCGTCGTCAACTGGAACGGCGCAACGGCGCAGACCGGGACGATGACGGTCCCGTCGCCCAACGTCGCGGCGGACATGATGATCGTCATCGACGATGGCGTGGCCGAATTCTGGATCAACGGCGTCCTGCAAGGCGCGCTGACTTGGCCGAGCGGAGCGGCGACGCCGTCCTATAATGGTTCGGGTTACGCCTTTTTCCAGATTTGCAACGCCGCTTCCGCGCCTGCCAACGCCCAGCAGATCAAGGTGATGAACGTCCAGGTCACGCTCTATGGCCTGAACACGTCAAAGCCGTGGCCGCATATTGCGGCTGGCGCTGGGATGAACGCCCTGATCGGCCAGAACGGCAACACGATGGGATCGACGGCGCTCTACGCCAACTCAGGCGCCCCCACAGCCGCCGTCCCGACCAACACCACCGCCGCGCTCGGGACAGGTCTTGGCGGCAACTTCTACGAAACCGCGGCGCTGGCGGTCGGAACGGACGGCATTATTTCGTCCTACCAGAACCCCGTCGGCTCGGTTTCGATCACGCCGCGCAATCTCTACATCACCGGCCTGCGCTGGTTTTCGATGGTCCAGACCGTGCTGGCCGGCGGCCCTTTCGTCTATGAATGCGGCCTCGCCTTCGGCCATACGTCCGTGTCGCTGGCGACGGCTGAAGCGGCGTCCGCCAAGGCGCCGAGAAAATTCGCGGTCGGGCTCTACACGCTCGCCGCGACGGCGGCGGTCGGGACGTTGGGCGCGAATTTCGTCCACAATTTCTCGACGCCGATCCTGGTTCAGCCGGGCGAGTTCATCCAGACCATCGTCCGCAATATCGGCACGGTCGGCACGTCGGGGACGATCGCGCACCACATCGGCATCGAAGGCTATTGGGAATAGGGTGTTGGGAGGGGCTTGATCCATGTCGCTCCTTCTCCTTTTCCAGAACGTTTCGGCGTATCTCGCGGCGACGGAACAATTCGACATTGCGGCGTTCATCGCGAGCGAAAGCCTGTTGGCGTCGCTCTCGACGACCGAGCAGGGCGGCGCGGCGGCGCTCAATCTGACGCAAGACCTACCGGCGGCGTTGGCGGCGACTGAATCGAGCGACACGGCGGCGCTTTCAGCTGCGCTCGGGCTTGCGGCATCACTCTCGGCCTCGGGCCGTTATGATGCGGCGGATCTTGCGCTGGAGCACACCGTCAATCTTGTGGCGGCGCTGGCGGCGACGGAAAGCCGTGACGTTCCCGCCTTTGCATTGTCGCAGCGGCTCATCGGGACGCTGGTTGCGACCGAACGACGGGACGCCGCCGCGTTTGGCGCCGTCCTGTCGCTTTCGGTCACGCTTGACGCCCGCGCCGCTGGCGGCCTCGCGGCTTTTTCGGTCTCCGTCTCCACCGCCTCGACCGACGTCTGGGCGCTCCAGATGTGGAACGTGCAGGCGAGCGTCATGCCGGACGAGGATTTCCGCGGCGGGCCGCTCGAATTCTTCGCCGCCGACGGCGTGACGCCGCTCGATCTGGCGGGGATCGCCTTCACCGCGAAGATCGACGCGGTGACGCTGACAAACGAGGCTGGACAGATCGTCGTTTCGGGGAACGCCTTGAGCTTCTTCGTCCCGGCTGGCTCGGTCAGTTGGCGAAGCGGCAGGTTCGGGTTCTCGCTGCTGGCGCAGGACGGCGTTCGCGCCCATGAAATCTTGGCCAATTCGGCGCTTACGGTCGGCCTTCCGATGAGTTTCGCGGCGGCGCCCTTCGGCGCGGTCACGTCGTCAATCAATGTCCCGAACACGCCGAACGGCTGGGGCTATAGCCAATCCGCTTGACCCTGAAAGCGAGGAAGAATGTCGAATATCCTGCTTCTCGGGTTACAACAGGTCATCGCGGGCGTCCAGGCCGACGAAGATTTTGCGCCGCCGTCGCTGCTTTTCCTCGAATCCGATGGCGTGACGCTGATCGACCTGACGGGAATCGAATTCACGGCGCAAATCGGCAATTTCCCACCGTTGACCAGCGCCAATGACGCGATCACCGTCTCGGGGAACGCCCTGACCTTCTTCGTCCCGGCCGCGCAGAAGAATTGGGCGCCCGGCCGCTATTCCTTCTCGCTGACGGCGACGGATGGCTTGAACACGCGCGACATTTTCGCCAATTCGACGTTCACCGTCGGCCAGCCGGCGTCATTCTCGATGGCGCGTTATGGCGGGGCGTCGAATTCAACGGCGCTTTCCAGCCTGTCTGGCGCGACCCTGCTCGCGTTGGTCTCCAGCCTGACGGAAGCGCAGCAGCAGGATCTCGCGGTCATCCTCACCGACGCGGGCGCTTCCTATGCGCCGGACTTCGATTTCTCGCATGTGATGAACAGCCAATATTTGCCGGTCCTTCCCTTCCTGACCAATCTCGGATGACGCCATGACCACTTATTACGCCAAGGACGCCAATGGGAACCTGTTCCCGGTCACGCCCACGCCGATAGGACCACAGGCAGGGGCAGGCGCAATTTGCGTCACGCCGGCTGCGGACGCCGTCGCCGAACCTGGCGGCGCGGCGATCGCGGGCGCATCGATGCCGACGGGCGGTTCCGGCCTCACCGGATGGCTTTCGGCGATCTGGTCGAAGCTTTCCGGCACGCTCACCGTCTCCGCCGCTTCGCTGCCATTGCCCTACGGCGCGGCTCAGGAGGCCGGCGGCAATCTCGCCGCCATCGCCGCGAATACGGCCAATACGGCGGCGGGCGTCTCCGACACGACTGGCCTCGCCGTGCAGGGTATGACCGGCGGCATACCCGTTCCGGTTTCGGACATGCAGAGCGCTCCAATCCAGGGCGCGGGCGCCATGACGGTCGGCGCGACCACCACCGCGCAAAGATCGGTCGGCGTCCTGTGCACGGCGCCGGGAAACGTCGAATTTCAGTTTCCCGACAGTTCGACCCTGACGCTGCCGGTTTTCGTCGGCTGGCAGACTTTCCCCTTCGCTGTCACCCAGATCGTCTCAGCGGGGACGACTGCGACCGCGACTTATTTCAATCTCAGGTGAGGCGACGATGCGTGGATTTTTTGCAACTCTTTCGCTGATCGTTCTCACTGGGCAGGCCCTCGCTGTCCCGCAAGGGCAGCCGTCGCCCGCTGCCGTGCAGATGGCGCCGCTGATCACGACGCCCTCGGCGCAGCCCTCGGCGCTCGGCAACTGGACGTCGCCTGCGACGCAGGATTCGGGCGTGGCGACCGGCCGGCGCCATCATCACACCATCACCGGAACCGCGACCCTCGGCGAGCCGACAACCGGCTATTCATTCATTCCCGAAATGTCGGGCGATATTTTCTCGCTGACCAATTCGTCCGGGTGGAATAACTCATTGTCGGGGAATGGCGGCCGGACAGGGGTTTCCGACCTTTTCATCCGACTTGACCAATATGGCCAGGGCGACCTCAACGGCATCGGGTGCTTCGGCGTCGTCGCCTCGACCCGCGCTGGAGCGACGAGCTATCTCGCGGAACCAGCGATCGAATGTTTCGGCGGCGAATTGTTCGGGGGCGGCGCCGGACAGTATATCGAATTCTATGGCGACAACGACATCAATGACAATGGCTTTGACATCGCCGCCGTCATGCACTCCGACGTGCTTATACGCTCGTCGGCCAACGAGGGACTGGGAGCGAACTGGGCCGACCAAGTTGTTCAATCCACCGGAACATCCCCCATCGACACGGTGGAGGCGGTCAGGGGTCCGGTGGTTAGCGGGATAGATTTCAGCAACGCGACTATGGGCTATTGGCGGCTCGCCAGCGTCACCGTCAATTCCGGCGGCTCCGGTTATGCGGTTGGTGACCTGCTGACGGTCTCGGGCGGGACCAATTTGACGCCGACCGTGTTTCAGGTCGCGACGCTCGGGGCAAGCAATTCCATCGCGACGATGAATGTCGTCAACACCGGCATCTACACCACGCCGCCGGTGACCAGCTACACCACGCTGACGACGACGGGCGGAACCGGCTCGGGCGCCTATATCGCTGGAGAATATACCGCAAACTCCGTTCTACTGCTCCCCTCGGCTGGCGGTTGCATCCGCCCAGGTTTTTCGACTGGAGGCCCGCTGTCAGAAATGACCGGCGTTTATTCCGGGATTTGCATCGACCAGAATGGCATTACCTTTGGCACTCCCAATAATTCGCGTCCGGCGACGGTGGGATCGCGAAATTTCATCTTAGGAGATTCCAATAACATTCTTGGTTCAGGGAATTTGGTCGCAGGGGCAGGGGTTTATGACGAAGCGCAAAATAATGCGTTCTATTGGTCATCCGGGTCATTCTCTGGAAGTGGCGGAAAATCGCAGACATCGATTCGCATCTTCCGCCAAACCGGGACCGGAAGTTTGCGGCTGACGGCGGATCAAACCGCCGCCGGCGGCCAGAACACCTATCTCGCTCCAGTATCTTCCGCGCACAATATCGGCTGGCGTTGCAACGCCATCGACACCACGACGCCGGCCAACACCGCGACGTGGTCGACATGGCGCGGGGGGGCGCTGACGCGCGGTTCTTCGGGCAACGCGGCCTATGCCGGCGCGGGCTCGTCCGCGGTGACGCCGGATCAATCGACCGGGACCGGCTCGACCGCGACCATCACGCTGGCCGCCGACACGACCTACAACGGCCTCAGCGTGACCTTCGCGCCGCCAAGCGGCGGCGATGCGTGGCGCGCGCAATGCCGCCTCGACATCGACCAGTTGCTGGGGAACTAATCCTGGGGCCTCGCCGCCCATGTCGCCGGCGTTATCCTGACCTTCGACGCCTCGAACTTCCAATGAAAGGAGAAAGCAAATGAGCTTCTTTGCTGGCCTCAATATCACGAGCTTGACCAATGCGCTCTCGGCGGCGGGCGTCGCCGCGAGCAATATCCCCGGCGCGATTTCTTCGCTGGTCTCGAACAGCGTCGCCAGTCAGGCGCAGCCGCTTTTGAACGCCATCATCGCCAACGCGGCCAATCCGGCAGTCGTCGCCGCCGAGGTCGTCAAGGTCGAGGAAATCGCCGGGCTGCCGGCGGCCGTTGTTCCGCTGCTTTCCGAACTGACCTTGCCGGGGCAGGACGCCTTGAAAATCCAGCAGCTTTGTCAGGCGATCCAGACGACGTTGAACGCCGCGCCGGTCACACTCTGACGGCGCCGCGCCAAAGGTGAGCGTTTTGGTTCCCGCCTCATAGGGGCCGACAACCAAGGAAATTCATTGACTGTCCAAATCCCGCTTCGGGCGGGCGCGCTGGCGCTCGCCTTTTTTCGCGCGACCCGCGTCGGCAACCTCGATCTTCGGGTTCGATTATGCAGCTCCTCAATCTATTCAAGCCGAAAAGGTTCATCGACAGGACTGCGCCTCGCGTGCGCGTCACGGTAGCATTCGGCTCGTCCTTCGCTCGGCTGTGGGCGACCGCTGGAATGTCGACGAAGCCTGCGGCTCGTCCTCGCTCATAGGCGTCGCGCGGCAATATCTCGGGCGCGGCAATTTCACCGGCTTCCATGAGGCGTGGTGCGCCGATGCGCTGCGCGCCTGGCTGCGCCGCGGCGGCTATTCGATCAGGGGGACCGATCACCGGGCGATCAGCTTCGCCCGCTATGGGCGCCAGACCGGGCCGCACGTCGGCGCCATTGCGGTGCTTCGCCATCACGTCGGAATCGTCGCCGGTTTTGCCCCTTGCGCGAGCGGTCGGCGCACGCCGGAACGAGCGCCAAACGCGTGCAGCGTGATCCTGTTGTCCGGCAACCACGGCCACCGCGTCGCCCTGGGCGGCTATGCGGCGCGTCGCATCATCGCCTTCCGCGACCCCATCTGAGGACCAAGCCATGAGACATTCTTCGCCGCTGCTGCAAGGCGCTCTCGACGGGCTGTGCGGCCCTTATGCGATCGTCAACGCCGTGAACTATCTGGAGCCGCTCGACGACGACGGGCAGGCGGCGCTTTTCCGCAGCGTCATGCGCGCGATCAGCAAGCTTTCGGTGCTGTGGAGCGGCACGACCACCGACCAGGTCGCCGACATGCTCGGCGCGGCGCAGGCGTTCCTCGGCGACCGGCATCGCATATCCATCGCCTTTTCGCGGCCCTTCGCCCATCGCGCCTTCAACGGCGATTTCGCCGCCTTCTTCGATGAACTGGCGGCGCTGGTGGACCGTCCGCATTGTGCGGCGATCATCGGCCTCTCCAAGCCTTACGAGCATTGGACGGACGCAACGTATTTATCCGGCGCGCGGATCGCGCTGCGGGACTCGGTCGGGCTGCATTTCATCGACAAGGCGAATTGCGGGCTTCACGGCGCGGACAAGCCTTTCGCTATCGACCATCGCCAGGCGTTTCTGATCGAGAGGACGGGGAAATGACCTTTCTCGCCAATCCGCGCGGCTTCACGCCGGCCGAGTTCAAAGCCTATGTGGACACGCTCGAGTGGACCGACTGGAAACCGAACTTCGTCGTCCTGCACAACACCGCCGAGCCAAATCTGGCGCAATGGTCGCATTTCGGCCTCGGCTTGCAGGAAGGCGCGCAGCGGGTGCGTAATCTGAACGCCTATTATCGCAATGATGAAGGCTGGCATTCTGGCCCACATATCTTCGTCGCGCCAGATTTTATCTGGCTTGCTTGTGATCTCCGCGCAGATGGCGTCCATGCGAGTTGTTATAATCGCGTCTCAATCGGCGTCGAAATGATCGGCGATTATTCGATCGAGCCGTTCGATTCCGGCGACGGCGCCAAGGTCCGCGACAACGCCGTCGCCGCGCTCGCCGCGCTGCACAAGGCGCTGAAAATCAGCCCGGAGACGCTGCATTTCCACAAGCAATGCGTCCGCGACCATCATGACTGCCCCGGCAAGCACGTCGATCAAGCCGACATGATCGCCCGCGTCAAGGCGGCGCTGACGGCCTGACGCGATGCGCTGGCGGCTCTGACGATCTTCGCCTGCTGCGCCTGCTGCTTTGCCAGATTCTTTGCGACCTGACGCCGCCCGACGAGGACTGAGCGATGCCAAACCCGGCCGCCTATTACGCCGTCGCCGCGCAAATCTACAAGTTCTGGCTCGCCAACGGGTTCAGCCCGGCGCAGGCCGCCGGGCTGCTGGCCCAGGCCGACGCGGAATCGAGCTTGAATCCGAAAGCCGTCGGCGATCATGACACCGCCTTCGGGCTGCACCAATGGCATGGCGCCCGCGCCGCCGCGATCAAGGCCGGGTGTGGCGTCGACGTGACGAAACTGCCGCCGCTCGCCGACCAGCTCAAGGCGGCTCTCTGGGAATTGCAGCACCCCGAGCATGCCGCGCTGGCCAAAATCAAGGCGGCGAAAACCGCTTATGACGCCGGCTTTGCGGCGGCGCGGTTCTGGGAGCGCCCCGGCTCGACGCTGCAATACCAAAAGCGTGGCGACGAGGCCGAAGCATGGGCGACCTATTTTTCCAAACATCCCGTGACCCCATGAGCGCCGTCATATCCACCGCGATCTTCGTCGTTCTTTGCCTGCCGATGTGCGCCGTCTTTTGCGGGCTGACGCCGCCGGACGAGGACTGATTACTCGCTCCCGCTTCGCGCGCGGGCGTCGGCCGGCGGGGCGCGCGGATCCTTTCCCGCCGGCCACCAAGCCCAAAGGTGAAACATGTTCAACCTGATTTATGGGTTCGTCGTCGCACGACTGCAGGAGCGGTCCACCTGGGCCGGCCTGCTCAGCACCGTCGCCGTCAAGGCGGGCCTGCATCTCAGCGGCGACCAGACGAGCGTTCTGGTCAATGTCGGCCTCGCCGTCGTCGCGGCCGTCGTCGCCTTCGTGCCGGAGAAGCCGGCAGACACCTCCCACGCTCCGTTCATCTGAATTCGAAAGGACACGTCATGAGCTTTTTTTCCGACATCTGGACCCATATCGCCGGCGCCGCCGCCGCAACCGAGCAGGAAGCGCAGAAGATCGCCATCGACATCATCAATGGCGTCGAAATTGCCGCCGAGGACATCGACTCGCTGTTCAAATACGCCGCCGCCAAGGCCCCGGCGCTGGCGGCGGATGTGGCCGCTCTCGCGCCCCTGGCGGCGGCGGCGACCAATGTCGTCGCGGCGGTCGTTCCGGGCGCGGGGGCGGCAGCGATCGCCGGCGATATTGCGGCGGTCATGGCGGGGGCGTCCCAGGCCAGCGCGGCCCTGACGCAGATCCAGCAAATCCAGGCTCAGGCCGCGCCGGGCGCGGCCGGAGCCGCCATCGCCGACGCCAGTTCGGCGCTCAAGCTCTATCAGGCCGTGCAGTCCACGGCGGCCACCGTCGCCACAGCGCGAGCGACCGCCGTCGATTCGGTCACCAAGGCCAAGGCGGCGGCCGCCCCCGTGGCCACCCGGTGAGCTTGTGACTAATTCAGGCGGGATAGCGATTTGCGTGCGATCCCCGGTCGCCGGGAATGCAATCGAGACCGCCGCCAGTATGCGGCTTGGGGACTGTGGAATGGCTGACAGCGGGCTGGGACAGCCGTCGCCGAGTTGGTGGAACATCGCGGCGACGGCGTTGGGCGTTCTGGGCGCGCCGGTTCTCTTGCAAAAATTGCTGGAGCATTTTTTCGGCCATAAAAAAGTGGATGCCGAATCCGAGCTCATGATCGCCCAGGCGCGCAAGACGGAAAGCGAGGCGGACGAACTCGCGGCAAGCCGGACGGGCGCATTCGAGAAGGCCGTCAACGATCGCGTCAAGACCGTGCTGGATTCCTGGGAGCGACAGGTCTCTTTGCTCACAGTGCGGATTCAGGCGCAGCAGGATGAAATTCACGGCTTGCGCGAAGAGGTCGTCGCGTTGCGCAAAGCGTTGGATGCGACGACGAGAGAGCTGCATGCAGCGCGAACGAGTGTTGGTTTGGGGGTCTAACGCCGTCTGAGATCCATCTGGCTCCATATTTGTCCGCCCCGCCGTCCGGCTCACGCCGGCGGCGGGGCTTTTTTGCGTTTGATCAGGCGCGAAACGGCGTGAAAGCATCGCGGATGTCCGATGTGGCGCTTCCGGAGACTCCGCTTGACTCCGGAGGAATTTCGTTTTTCTCTATGGAACATAACAGGAACATTAGGCCGGCTCATGCATGCGATCAATGCGTGGCGCAGCGAAGCGTCGCCTCACTCAAAAGACTTGACCGCCTTGCGTCTGGCTCTCGCCAGGATCGAGGCGCGGCGCGACGGCGGGAGCCAGGCGGCGTCCCGCGAACCCTTCTCCCTGGGCGCGGCGGAGGTTGACGCCGTCCTTGGCGGCGGGTTGAAGCGCGCCTGTCTGCATGAAGTGCTGGCGCCGCGCGGCGCCGATTGGTCCGCCACCGCCGGTTTCGGTCTCGCCCTCGCCCTGCGCGCGGCGCAGGGACGGCCGTTGCTGTGGACGCGGCAGGATTTTCTCGATGGGGAAACCGGGCGGCTGAACGGTGTCGGACTGGCGGAGTTCGGCGTCGATCCCGCGGCCTTGTCCCTGGTGCGCGGACGCGACGCCGAAGCCGTCTTGCGCGCGGGCGTGGACGCCGCGCGCTGCAAGAGTCTCGGAGCCGCCTTGATCGAAATTTTCGGCGCGCCGCGCGCGCTCGATCTCACCGCGACCTTGCGTCTGGCGCGTTCGGCGGAATCTTCCGGCGTCACGCTTTTTTTGCTGCGCATTTGCGCCGGCGAAATGACGCGCGCGCCGCCCAGCGCCGCCGTCTCGCGCTGGCGCGCGCGCGCGCAGAATTCCCGCGCCCTGCCGGCCAACGCGCCGGGCGCGCCGCGTTTTTCCGTCACGCTGCTGCGCCATCGCGGCGGCGCGGCCGATCGTTCCTGGCGTTTGGAGTGGCAGCGTGACCGAGGCTTCTTTTGCGAGACCGCCGAGACTCGCCATGCGGCGTTATCTGGCTATTTTCCTGCCTTTTCTACCGACGGAGCGCTGGCGCTCCCGGCAGGCCGGCGGCGCGCCGGATGACGCGCAGCCCTTCGCATTGGTCGAAAGGAAAAACAATGCGCAAAGGCTTTACGCGCTCAATCCAGCCGCCTTGGATCAGGGGCTGGCGCCCGGTCTGGCTTTGGCGGACGCTCGCGCCCGTCTGCCGCATCTTCCCGTCGCCGACGCCGACCGACGTGCGGACCGCGGGCTTCTTCTCGCCCTGGCGGCGCATTGCGAGCTTTATACGCCCCTGACGGCCTTGGACGAGCCGCATGGCCTCGTCCTCGACGTCACGGGCTGCGCGCATCTGTTCGGCGGCGAGGCGGGCCTTTTGTCCGGCGCGCTCAAGGATATGGCGGCGCTTGGATTTTCCGCCCGCGCGGCGCTGGCGCCGACGCCCGATGCCGCACGCGCTCTGGCGCGTTTTTCGGAGGGCGGCGTTTTCTCTCCCGCTGAGGCGGCGGCGGCGGCCGCTCGCCTGCCGCTCGCCGCGCTGGAGGTCGATGAGGAAAGCCTGCTCGCCCTGAGCCGCGCCGGCTTGAAGACCATCGGCGATCTCGCCTCTCGCCCGTCGCGCGCTTTCGCCTCGCGCTTCGGCGCCGATTTCCCGCGCAAGATCGAACGCCTGCTGGGGCGAGAGGATTTGCGCATCACGCCTCTGCGTCCGCCGCCCGATTGCATGGTCGAGCGTCATTTCGCCGAGCCTCTGGCGCAAAGCGAATCCATCGAAGCCGCTTTGAGCGACTTGGTCCTGGAGGCGAAGGCTTTTCTGGAGCGGCGCGGTCAGGGCGGGCGTCTTTTCGAGGCGAGTTTTTTCCGCGCCGACGGTGTCGTGCGCCGGCTGTCGGTCGAGACCTTGCGGCCGACGCGCGATCCGAAAAGCCTCGTCAGGCTGTTTCATGAAAAGCTCGATTCGCTGGCCGATCCGCTCGATCCCGGTTTCGGTTTCGACGCGCTGCGCCTGGCCGTGCCGCGCGCGGAAAATTTCGACTCCGCGCAAGGCGATTTTGTCGCCCTCGAAGCGCGGGAGGCCGAGCGGGAGCTCAGCGAATTGCTCGATCGTCTGACGACGCGTTTCGGCCGCGCGCGCGTGCTGCGTTTCGTGCAGGGCGACGCCCATGAGCCCGAGCGCGAAAGCCGCGCCGTTCCCGTCGCCGCGGCGGCTGTCGAAACATGGTCCAAACCGCCGGAAGGCGAGCCGCCGGCGCGGCCGCTCACTTTGTTCGACCCGCCCCAGCCGGTGGACGTTGTCGCTCTGGCGCCGGACGGCCCCCCGGCGCGGTTTCGCTGGCGGCGGAAAATGCACGAGATCTTGCGCGCCGAAGGACCGGAGCGCATCGCGCCGGATTGGTCGGTTTTCGGAATGCGGGAGCCGGCTCGCGACTATTACCGCGTCGAGGATGTCGAGGGCCGGCGGTTCTGGCTGTTCCGGCGCGGCCTTTACGAATCTGACGACCAGCCGCGCTGGTTCCTGCACGGGTTGTTCGCGTGACTCCTTATGCCGAACTGGTTTGCGCCAGCCATTATTCTTTCCTGCGCGGCGCCTCGCCGCCGGCGGAATTGATCGGCGCGGCTTTGCGCATGAACTACAGCGGGCTTGGCCTGTGCGACCGCAATTCCGTCGCCGGCGTCGTGCGCGCCCTTGCCGCGCTGGAGGATTTTTCGCGCACTGACGACGAAATTTCCGTGCGTGCGAAAAATTTCAAGCTTCTTGCCGGCGCGCGCCTCGTCTTTGCCGACGGCGCTTCGGACATTGCCGCTTATCCCGCCCATCGCGCCGGCTGGGGCCAATTGTGCCGCTTGCTCACGCTCGGAAAGCGCCGCGCCAGAAAGGGCGAGTGTTTTCTGACGCTCGACGATCTCGGGCGCGACGCCGGCGATCTTCTGCTGATCGTTCTCCCGACGCAGACCTTCGAAAATCTCGAACAGACCATTGCGCGTCTGCGCGCGGCCTCATGCCGGGTCTGGCTCGGCGCCAATATGCCGCGCGGCGGGGCGGACCGCCGCCGTCTCCTGCGGTTGCGGGACATCGCGCGTGAACAGGGCGTCCGATTACTGGCGCAGAACGATGCGCTTTATGCATGTCCGGAAGATCGCGCCTTGCAGGACGTGCTGACCTGCGTGCGCGAGCATATGACTCTCGCCGAGGCCGGGCGGCGGCTCGAAAGCAACGCCGAGCGCCATCTGAAAGAACCGCAGGAAATGGCCCGGCTTTTCGCCGACGCGCCCGAGGCGATCGAGGAGACAAAAAAATTTCTCGACGAAGCGCAATTTCATTTGCGCGAGCTTTCCTATGAATATCCCGACGAGCCGGTCCCTTCCGGCTGGGCGCCGCAGACCTGGCTGGAGGAACTGGTCCGCCGCGCCGCGCCGCGACGTTATCCGCAAGGCGCGCCGCAAAAGGTGCTCGATCTCCTCGCCCAGGAGCTGGCGCTGATCGAGAAACTCGATTACGCGCCCTATTTCCTGACCATCCACGACATTGTCGCCTTCGCGCGCGAGCAGGGAATTCTGTGCCAGGGGCGCGGCTCCGCCGCCAATTCGGCGGTCTGCTATGTGCTTGGAATCACTTCCGTCGATCCGGCCGAAAACGATCTTCTGTTCGCCCGCTTCATTTCGGTGGAGCGGCGCGAGCCGCCGGACATCGATGTCGATTTCGAGCACGAGCGGCGCGAGGAGGTCATCCAGCATATTTACGAGAAATATGGCCGCGAGCGCGCCGGCCTCGCGGCGGAAGTGATCTCCTATCGCCCACGCAGCGCCTTGCGCGACATAGGCAAGGTCTTTGGTCTTTCGGAAGACCTGATCGGCGCGCTCGGCTCCTTGCAATGGGGCGCCTATGGCCCGCCGCGCCTGCGCAAGCGACATATCGGCGGAGCCGGCCTCGATCCGGACAATCCGGTCATCGGGCAGGTCCTGTTTTTCGCGCGCAAGATCCTCGGCTTTCCGCGTCATCTCTCGCAGCATGTCGGCGGCTTCATCCTGACTCGTGGGCGGCTGGATTCCCTGGCGCCGATCGGCAACGCCGCCATGCCCGACCGCACCTTCATCGAATGGGACAAGGACGACATCGACGCGCTTGGCCTGATGAAGGTCGACATTCTCGCGCTTGGCATGCTCACCTGCATCCGCAAGGGTTTTGACTTGCTGGCGCGGCGCGAGGGCCTGAACATCGGCCTCGCCGATGTCCCGCGCGAGGATCGCGCCGTCTATGACATGCTGTGCCAGGGCGATTCCATCGGCGTGTTCCAGGTCGAAAGCCGCGCGCAGATGAACATGCTGCCGCATCTGCGGCCGCGCAAATTCTATGATCTGGTGATCGAGGTCGCCATCGTGCGGCCGGGACCGATTCAGGGCGACATGGTCCATCCCTATCTGCGCCGCCGCGCCGGCGAGGAGAAGGTCAGCTTCCCGTCGCCTTCGCCCGAACATGGCCCGCCCGACGAATTGCATCGCGTGCTCGGCAAGACTCTGGGCGTGCCTCTGTTCCAGGAACAGGCGATGAGCCTGGCCATGGCCGCGGCGAAATTTTCCGAGGCCGAGGCCAACCGTCTGCGCCGCGCCATGGCGACTTTCAGGCATCTGGGAACCATCGGCGAATTCGAGACGATGATGATCGAGCGCATGTGCGCGCGCGGCTATGAGCGCGATTTCGCCCAGCGCTGTTTCGAACAGATCAAGGGCTTTGGCTCCTACGGTTTTCCCGAAAGCCACGCCGCCTCCTTCGCCCAGCTCGTCTATGTTTCGGCCTGGCTGAAACGCCGCCATCCGGCGGTTTTCGCCTGCGCTCTGCTGAATTCTCAGCCGATGGGTTTTTACGCGCCGGCCCAGATCGTGCGCGATGCGCGCGAGCACGGCGTCGAGATCCGTCCCGTCGACGTCAATCATTCGCTCTGGGACAACACACTGGAGCGCGCGGATGACGGATCTTTGGCGCTGCGGCTCGGCTTTCGCCAGATCGGCGGGCTGGCCGAGGCGGAAATGGCTCGCCTCGTCGCCGCGCGCGACAAAAATTTCGAGACGCTCGAATCCTGCGCCGCTCGTTCAGGGCTTTCGGCGCGCGGCCTGAAAATTCTCGCCGACGCCGACGCCTTCCGTTCCTGTCGTGTTTTGTCGCTGGCGCGAGAGAAAATTTTGGACCGCCGCGCGGCCTTGTGGGCGGCGCGGCGCCTGCCGGGAGCAAAACCCCTGCCGCTGTTCGTCGCGGCGAACGTCGAGGAACTGGGCGCCGAGCCCGACCCGGACCTTCCTCATTTGCGAATTGGCGAGGAAGTCGTCGCCGATTACCAGGCCTTGCGCCTGTCGCTGCGCGCCCATCCGATGCGAATCTTGCGCCCGATCTTTGCAAGGGACCAATTCATTCGCGCCAGCGATCTGCCGTCCTGTCCCGACGGCGCCTGGCGCAAGGCGGCGGGCCTCGTGATCGTGCGGCAGCGGCCGGGCAATGGCAAAATGATCTTCATCACGCTGGAGGACGAGACCGGCGTGGTCAATGTGGCGCTTTATTCGACGCTGTTCGAGCTTTACCGCAAGCCGACCATGGCCGCGCGGCTGATGGCGGTGGAGGGCCGCGTCCAGAAAAGCTGGGCCGGCGTGGTCCATCTTCTGGCGCGGCGGGTTTACGATCGCTCCGGGGAACTCTCGCGCCTGTCGGAAAGCGCGCGCGGCGCGCAAGATCCTGAAATGCGCCGCGCCCGCCATCCGCGCAATGCGCGGGTCATTCCGAAATCGCGGGATTTTCACTGACGGCGCTTCGGCTCCGCCGCCCGCCGTCATCTGCCCGGCGCGCCGCCAGCCGCTGCGCCGCCAGCCGCCGCGCCGCCGCGAATCGCGGACAGCAGGCATTGGGGATTGCAGATGAAATCCTCGCGGATGTCGCCGTTCTGAAGCAGCAGGTCGGGCTTTGCGGCGTCGACCCGAACCGTCCATTCGCCGAGCAGATTGCCCTTGGCGTCGAGCGCGATCAGATTGGTCTCGCCGAAACTTTTTCCGGTAATCACCCCGACGCCGGTGCTTTTCAGAATGGTGACGTCGGCGATTCCCGGCTGCCCGACGATCAGGGTGTCGGTCTTGTCCGGGATGCGCGCCACGCGCGCCTTGTCGACGGCGACCATGACGACGTCGTTCGACGCCGCCCGGGCGCCGCCCATGGCAAGCATGCCGGCCAGGGCGAAGGCGGCGCCTATCGGACGAAATGCGTGAAGACGCATAAACATCTCCCCAATGCGAAACCGTGGCGAAGTTCACGGCGACCAGCGGCGGACCCATCGGTCTTGGCCAGAACCATCGACGCCTTCCGACAATCTAACCGCGTGATTTAGACATGACTTGGTGAACGATTGCTGAATTTTTCGCCGCCCGGACATTTTCCATGGCGAAGCGCGACATGAGCGCGCGAGGCGCACAAAGGACCCTTCGCAATAACGGCTCCCGGAGGCTCCAGATTTCATGCGCGGACGCCTTTGCCGACGCCTCCCGCCGGCTTCCGGCCACAGGTCCTTTGATGGGGCGCATCAACGCGATATCAACCTTAACCGCCATTTGGGAATGCCGCCGCGTCACTTTAACAAATTATCGAGAACCGCCGCGTAAGGTGGCTTCATCGCAGCCGACAACGAGCAATGTTCGGTGCGACAGACCTGATTTGGGAGCATTAAGACATGAAAAACCTCCTCACCCGTTTCGTGAAAGACCAGTCCGGCGCCGGCGCCGTTGAATACGTCCTGCTGGCCGCCATGATTGCGGTTGTCATCATCACCGGCATGCATACCCTGGCCACCGGCTTGAACACTCAGTTCAACACCATCACCAACGCCCTGTGATACAACGCCTTGCTTCCGATACGTCGGAAGCGGGGATGATCCGATGACGCCAGCCGACGCGCAGCCGACTGGCAACTACGCCATCGGCCCTCTTAGAGGGCCGATGGCGCAGCGATTTGGGAGCATCAAGACATGAAGAACCTGCTCACCCGTTTTGTGAAAGACCAGACAGGCGCCGGCGCCGTTGAATACGTCCTGCTGGCGGCCCTGATCGCGGTTGTGGTCATCGCCGGCATGACAACGTTGGCCAACGGCCTGAACACCCAGTTCAACACCATCAGCAACGACCTCTGAGCCGTTGTTCGAAACCAGTTCCGCTTTCCGGACAATGAAAAGCTTCGGGCCTTGCCCCGGGGCTTTTTTTGTCGCGCGAAGGCGACAAACGCGCGTCGCACCGTCCGAAAGTCCTTCGCCAGTCCTCGCGCGGTAACCAACGGGTAATCGCGACGCGCCATGATGACCGCGCCAACAACACGCGGATTAGCCATGTTCGACGCCCTGACGATCGTCATTTTCCCGGCCCTCCTGATTTACGCGGCCTTTTCGGACCTGTTCACGATGACGATTTCCAACTGGATTTCGGTCGGTCTCGTCGTGGCTTTCGTTGTCCTCGCCTTTTTGTTCGGGCTTCCGGCGGCGGCCATCGGTCAGCATCTGGCCGTTGGCCTGGTCGTTCTCGTCATCACCTTCACTTTATTTTCTTTTGGCTTCATCGGCGGCGGCGACGCCAAGCTCGCCGCGACCACCGCGGTATGGATGGGCTTCGATCACGTCGCCGAATTTGGCCTCAACGCGGCCCTGATCGGCGGCGCGCTCGGCTTGGCGCTGCTCGCCTTCCGTCGCTTGCCGATGCCGGGATGGGCCCGCGCCCGGGCGTGGCTGATGCGCCTCCATAACAGTGACAATGGCGTGCCATACGGCGTCGCGCTGGCCGCCGCCGGCCTTATCCTTTATCCCGAGACCCGGATCTACCTCAGCGCGCTCGCGAGCTGACGCTCCGTCCGGCTTCCTTCGCCCCGCGACGCCCCGCGTCGCGGGGCGTCGCTTTTTCGGGTCTTCGAGCCGGCGCCGATAAAATGCGTGAGGATTCATTAACCTTAATTTGACGTTTCACTGTTTCAATTCGATCAACGTCCCGCTTGCGGGCGGTATCTCGGACCGTTGAAACGCGATGAAAAAATCTCGGCTCATCCTTCTCGGCGTGGTTCTGGCTTCGGGCGTCGGCTCGTCCTATCTCGTGCTTTCACGCCCGGCGCCGAAGCCTGCGGCTCCGGTCCAGATCGTCATGGCGCCCAAATCTGTCGAGAGCGACCAGATCCTGGTCGCGGCTCACGAGCTGAGCTTCGGCGCGGTCGTTCAGCCGATGGACCTCGCCTGGCATGACTGGCCGAAGGACGATTCGATGCCGGGCGTCATTCGCAAGTCCGATTCACCCAATGCGATCAACGACGTCAAGGATTCGGTGGTGCGCGGCTCCTTCCTGGCCGGCGAACCGATCCGGCGCGAGAAACTGTTCAAGGGCGGCGGCTCCGGCTATCTCTCGGCGATGCTGACCCCCGGCTATCGGGCGGTGGCGATCAGCATCGAGGGCAGCGGCACCACGACGGCCGGCAATTTCATCCTGCCCAACGATCGCGTCGATGTCATTCGCATCTACCGCGACGACGATGGGCCCAAGACCGGCAATGGCGATTCCTATGTCGCGAAAACACTGGTGACCAATGTCCGCGTTCTCGCCATCGGTCAGAACGCCCAGGACAAGGGCGGCAAGGCCTACGCCACCGGCGCGACCGCGACGCTCGAACTCACCCCCGAACAGGCCGAGTCCATCATCCTCGCCCAGCGCGTCGGCCAGCTTTCGCTGGTTCTGCGCGCGATGCAGGACAGCCAGACCGTCGCCCCGATGACGGCGGGCCTGGATGGACGCGACCATACAGTCACCGTCGTGCGCGCAGGGGTCGCCACCCAATCGCGCGTGCAAACGATCGACGACGCCTCAAAGCCCGCCGCCCCTGCGCAAGAGTGAAAATGATGCCGAAAAACCGCACCAGGCTGACCGGAGGCGTATTCGCCCTGCTCGCCATCGCCGCGCCGGCGCTGGACGGACGGGCGCAATCCTATAACGGAGAGCAGGTCTCCTCGTGGGGGCAGAGCTCCGCGCGCCGCATCACGATGGGCGTGGGCAAATCGATCATCATCGATCTTCCCCAGGACGCCGGGGAAGTCTTCGTCGGCAATCCGGACGTCGCCAACGCCATCGTCCGCTCCCCGCGCAAGATCTATATCATCGGCCATGGCACAGGCCAGACCACGATCTATGTGATGGACAAACAGGGCCGCCGGTTCGCGACCTTCGAAATGTCGATCGGCCGCGACATCGGCGATTTGCAGGCCATCCTCCACGCCGCCATGCCGTCGGCGCGGATCATCGCCCGCACCGTCAACGACTCCATCATCCTGACGGGAGAAGTCGATTCGCCCGGCGACATGCAGACCGCGCTCGACATCGCCAAGGGCTTTGCCGCCAGCATCAACAAGGATGCGGGGAATAATAGGGGAATCGCGGCCGGAGCCGGCGTCGCGGCCCCCGGCGAGGTCGTCAACGCCATCAAGATCAAGGGCCGCGACGAGGTGATGGTCAAGGTCACGATCGCCGAAATCCAGCGCAATATCGCCAAGCAGCTGGGCATATCGACCTCGTCGCTCACCGGCAACTGGGGATCCTTCGTCCAGGACAACCCGTTCACGGTCAACGCCGGGGCGCTCACCGCCGGCGCGCTCAATACGACCACCAAATTCGGCGGCGCATGGTCGCTGACCCAGTCTCTGGTCGCCTTCGAGCGTCAGGGCGTCGCCCACACCCTGGCCGAGCCGAACGTCACCGCGGTTTCGGGCGAAAGCGCTAAATTCACGGTCGGCGGCGAAGTGCCGATCATCACGGGCTATTCCTGCAACAGCGCCCCGAGCGGGGGCGGGTCATTCAACAATGGCTGCATGCCAACCGTGGATTACAAGCCCTATGGCGTAACCTTGAACTTCACGCCGGTCGTCCTCTCCTCCGGGCGCATTTCCCTGCGGCTGGCCACCGAGGTCTCGGAAATCGATCCGGCGACGTCGTCGGTCGTCAACGGCATGAGCGTGCCCGGCTTCCGCACCCGCCGCCATGAGACCACCGTCGAATTGCCGAGCGGCGGCTCGATCGCGACCGCAGGATTGATCGAAGACATCTCCAACCAGGCGCAGAACGGCACGCCCGGCGCCATGAACCTTCCCATCCTCGGCCAGCTGTTCCGCTCGCGCGATTACGGGCGACAGGAGACCGAGTTGATGATCGTTGCGACGCCCTATCTGGTCAAGCCGGTTCCCAACAGCGCGCTGGCGCGGCCCGACGACAATTTCGCCGCCGCCAACGACCCACAGGCCTGGCTGCTCGGCCGCGTGAACAAGCTCTATTCGACCACCGACAATCCCGAGGCGGACGCGCATTTCAGCGGACGCGTAGGCTTCATCCACGATTGAGTTTCGCCACGGCCCGCCCGCGCAAGCAAAGGCGGGCCCGACGCGAGGCCCGAAAGTCAAGCGCAACGATTGCACGGACACAACATGGCGCACTCTTGCCTTCTCCACACCGAAACCCGCCGGCCGGCGGCCAGAAAATTGAGGTTTGCGGCGCTTCTGGCTGTCGCGGCGCCGCTCGCGGCCTGTTCGGGCGCCGATCGAGTCGTCACCAACTCGATCTCGCCCGACGATTATCGCGCCCGGCATCCGATCGAACTTCGCGAAGGCTGGGCCCGTCTCGAAGTGTTCCCGGAAGTGCGCAATGGCGCGCTGGACGACAGAACCCAGGCCCAGGTTCGGCAATTCGCGCGCCAATACAAAGACCATGGCTCCGGCGAGATCGGGCTGGCGCTGCCTCAAGGCGGGCGCGACGGCGCCGAGGCGCGCGCCGCCGAGCCCGGTCTGCGGCGGGCGCTCGCCGCCGGCGGCGCCCGCGGCCTCGTGAGGATATCCTATTATCACGTCGCCGATCCCTCGCTCGCCGCGCCGGTCCGCCTGTCCTATGCGACGATAACCGCCAAGGTCGATTCACGTTGCGGGCAATGGCCTAACGATCTCGCTTCCGGCTCGTCGCTCAACGGCTGGGAGAACCGGCAATACTGGAATTTCGGCTGCGCCACCCAGCAGATGATGGCGGCTCAGGTCGCCGATCCGCGCGATCTCGTCGGCCCGGGCGCGACTGCGCCGCCCGATTCGACCATGCGCGGCCGCGCCATCGACGACGTCCGTCAGGGCAAGGATCCCGGCACCAACTGGAAAACGCAGAACACCAATATCAGCGGATTGGCCGTTAGCAGCGGATCGGGGAACTGACCATGGCCAGCGATCGCTCCATTCCCTCCGCGTCGGCGCCGCAGGCGGCGCCCATTGCGCCGTTGCCGCGCATTTCGCTGCAGGCTTTCTGCGAGACCGCCGAACTCGCCGCGACGATCGCCGCCGCGGCGGACGACCGCCGAATGGAAAAGACCCATGTCAAGGTGAACATGGGCGGCGCCGCAGCCGCGGTCGAGGCCTATCGCACGTCGCCCACGCCCAATGTGGTGGTGATCGAGAGCAGCGCCTCGCGC
Organism: uncultured Pseudomonadota bacterium; assembly: GCA_963748385.1. Lineage (GTDB taxonomy): Bacteria > Pseudomonadota > Alphaproteobacteria > Rhizobiales > Beijerinckiaceae > Rhodoblastus. Next base: position 377,222 of record CAVVIQ010000012.1, on the reverse strand, counting down.
GGCGAACTGCTGGCGCAGCTTGAGGCCTTGGCCGAATTCTGCGACGCCGGAACCAAGGTGATCGTGATCGGACGGCACAATGACATTCCGCTTTATCGCGAGCTGATGACGCGCGCGGTGAGCGAATATCTGGTCCATCCGATCGGCGTGATGGATTTCATCGCCGCCCTTTCCCTGCTCTACAATCAGGACGCCGCCGCGCCGCTGGCGCGGGTCATCGCCGTAATGGGCTGCAAAGGCGGCGTCGGCGCCTCGTGCATCTCGCACAATCTCGCCTGGTCGATCGCTCGCGACCTCGACGCGGCGACGGTGATCGTCGATCTCGACCTTCCTTTCGGCACGACGGGGCTGGATTTCAATCAGGATCCGCCGCAGGGAATCGCGGAAGCCGTATTTTCGCCGGAGCGCCTCGACAGCAATCTGGTCGACCGCCTGTTGTCGAAATGCAGCGAGAAGCTGTCCATCCTCGCCCCGCCGGCGACCGTCGAGCGGGCTTACGATCTCGTCGAAACGGCCTTCGATCCTCTGCTCGAGATCCTGCGCGCCTCCACGCCCTATGTCGTTCTCGACATTCCCCATGTCTGGACCGCCTGGTCGCGCCGGCTGCTTTCGACCGCCGACGAGGCCTTCATCGTCGCATCGCCGGAGCTGGCGAGCCTGCGCAACGCCAAAAGCCTGATCGACAATCTCCGCGCCGCGCGGCGCAACGATCCGGCGCCGCACGTCGTGCTGAACGGCGTGGGCATGCCCCGGCGCCCGGAGATCCCGCCCGCCGATTTCGGCAAGGCGCTGGAGATGGAGCTCGCTGCGGTCGTGCCCTTCAACGCCAAGCTGTTCGTCGGCGCCGCCAACAACGGTCAGATGATCGCCGAGGTCGAGGACGGGGCCAAGACAGCGGCGATTTTCGACGATCTGGCTCGGATCGCCACCAGCCGGACCGCCATCAAACGCGAACGCAAGGGTTTTCTCGAACCGTTGTTCGCGGTGTTCAAAGGTTGATGTCTGCCCTCTTTTAGGTTCGGGAGTACGGAAGCGACAATGTTCGGAAAGCGCTCGGGCGTCGGCGTCGCCCCGCCAAGCACGCCGAGGAAACCAACCGGAGCCGAATCTTTCACGCCGGCGCCGCAGCTTCCGCTCGCGCCGCCGCCTCCTCCCGCGGCGGAAGCGCGCCGATCGGACGATTATTTCCAGACCAAGAGCATGGTCTTCGGGGCCCTGATCGAGGCCATCGACCTGTCGCAGCTGTCAAAGCTCGACGCGGAAAGCGCGCGCGAAGAGATTCGCGACATCGTCAACGAAATCATTTCGATCAAGAATGTCGTCATGTCGATCGCCGAGCAGGAGGACCTGCTCGACGACATCTGCAATGACGTGCTCGGCTTTGGCCCGCTTGAGCCGCTTCTCGCGCGCGACGACATCGCGGACATCATGGTGAACGGCGCCAGCCGCACCTTCATCGAGGTCGGCGGCAAGATCCAGCTCACCAATGTGCGCTTTCGCGACAATGCGCAGCTGATGAACATCTGCCAGCGCATCGTCAGCCAGGTCGGTCGCCGCGTGGACGAAGCCTCGCCGATCTGCGACGCGCGCCTGCTCGACGGCTCCCGCGTCAACGTCATCGCGCCGCCGCTCGCCATCGACGGCCCCGCCCTCACCATCCGTAAATTCAAAAGGGACAAGCTGACCCTCGACCAGTTGATGCAATTCGGCTCGATTTCGCCGGAGGGCGGCGAGATTCTGAAGATCATCGGCCGGGTGCGCTGCAACGTGCTGATTTCGGGCGGCACCGGCTCCGGCAAGACCACCTTGCTCAATTGCCTGACCCATTACATCGACGGCGACGAGCGCGTGATCACCTGCGAGGACGCGGCCGAGCTTCAGCTCCAGCAAACTCATGTGGTGCGGCTCGAAACGCGCCCGCCGAACCTCGAAGGGCAGGGCTCGGTGACAATGCGCGACCTTGTCAAGAACTGCCTGCGCATGCGTCCCGAGCGCATCATCGTCGGCGAAGTGCGCGGCCCGGAGGCCTTCGATCTCCTCCAGGCCATGAACACCGGCCACGACGGTTCGATGGGGACGCTTCACGCCAATTCTCCGCGCGAGGCTTTGAGCCGTCTCGAATCGATGATCACCATGGGCGGCTACGCCCTGCCGCCGCGCACCATCCGCGAGATGATCGTCGCCTCGATCGACGTCATCATCCAGGCCGCGCGCCTGCGCGACGGATCGCGCCGCATCACCCACATCTCCGAAGTGATGGGCCTCGAAGGCGATGTCGTCATCATCCAGGATCTGTTTCTCTATGACATCCTCGGCGAGGACGCCAACGGCAAGCTGAAGGGCAAGCATCGCTCGACCGGCGTCGGGCGACCTCGTTTCTGGGAGCGCGCGCGTTATTTCGGCGAGGAGGAACGGCTCGCGGCGGCGCTCGACGCCTCCCTGGCGAGCGAATAAGCGCAAGGGCCTCAACCATGGACAGCCGTTCCCTTCTCATCGTCCTTCTCTCCGTCATCGCGGTGACGGGAGGCTTTTATGCGCTGGTCTATCCCTACCTCTCGGGCGAGGCCAGGACGGAAAAGCGCAGGGCGCAGATCGCCACGAAATCCGGCCAGCGGCGCGGATCCGGCGAAAGGGTCGCGGATGCGGCGGCGCGGCGCAAACAGGTTACGGACAGCCTGAAGGAAATCGAACAGCGCAGCGCCGAAAAGGCGAAAGTGTCTTTGGAGACCCGCATTTCCCAGGCCGGTCTCGATCTGAGCCGAATCAGTTTCTTCATCATTTCGGCCGTTTCCGCGACCGTGATCAGCCTGATGATCCTGGTGGTCAGCCAAAGCCCGCTGATGGCTTTGGCCGGCCCGCTCATTGGCGGCTTCGGTTTGCCGAATTTTGTGCTGAAATTCCTGGCCAACCGCCGGTTGAAAAAATTCAACCAGGGATTTCCCAATGCGATCGACATCATCATTCGCGGCGTCAAGGCGGGTCTCCCGCTCAACGACACCCTCCGGATCATCGCTTCCGAGGGCCACGAGCCGGTGCGCAGCGAGTTCCGGCAGATCGTCGAATCGCAGGCGCTCGGCCTGACGGTGTCGGAGGCGGTTGAGCGTTTGCCCCTGCGCATTCCTACGCCCGAAGCGAATTTTTTCGCGATCGTCGTCACCATCCAGCAGAAATCGGGCGGCAATCTCGGCGAGGCTCTCACCAATCTGTCCACCGTCATGCGCGAACGCAAGAAAATGCGCGACAAGGTGACAGCGGTCTCGGCGGAGGCCAAGGTTTCGGCTTGGATCGTCGGATTGCTGCCGGTGATTTGCGCCCTTCTCCTCTATCTGACCAGTCCGCATTTCATAGAACTGCTGTGGACCACGAAACAGGGGCGCACCATGCTCATGGTCGCCGCCGTGCTGGAGGCCATCGGCAGCTTCGTCATGAAGCGCATGGTCGACTTCGAAATCTGAAGACATTCGAGGGAATCGACAAGGCCGCACGACATGTTGGAATTGATCGTCGACAAAGTCACCGATTCGCGAATCCTGCTGGCGCTGCTCGTCGGAATCTTCACCGTCGCGAGCCTGCTTTCGGTCGGTTTTCCTCTGATCGAAGGCGACGCCCTCGCCGACCGGATGAAGCTCGTCGCCTCGGAGCGCGAGCGCATCCGCGCGCGCGAGCGCGAGAAATTGGCGAAACGCAACGCTGGCAAGCTGCGGCGGACGCCCAAGGCCTATATGAAGGAGGTCGTCGACAAATACAGCCTGTCGAAATGGCTGGGCACTGAGGACGCCAAGGCGAAATTGACGATGGCGGGTTTCCGTGGACCTCAGGCCGAGATCGCCTTCCTGTTCTTCCGCCTGGTGACGCCGATCACGTTCGTCACCGTCACCACGCTTTATGTCTTCCTTCTTCTTGCGAACGACTGGTCCTTCCTGCTTCGGCTGACGATCGTCGTGGTCTCCGCCTATCTGGGCCTTAAGGCGCCGGAAATTTATATTTCCAACACCATCTCCAAGCGCCAGCAGAATATGAAGCGGGCCTTCGCCGACGCGCTTGATCTGCTGCTGATCTGCGTGCAATCCGGCATGTCGATCGAGCAGGGATTTCGCCGCGTGAGCGAGGAGGTCGGCGCGAGTTCGGTGCCGCTCGCGGAGGAATTCGCCTTAACCACGGCCGAGTTGTCCTATCTCATGGACCGTCGTCAGGCCTATGAGAATTTCTACAAGCGCACTGGCCTCGAAGGCGTGAAGAATATTTCCACTTCGTTGATCCAGGCCGAAAAATACGGCACGCCGCTTGGGACCGCGCTGCGCGTGGCGGCGCAGGAAATGCGCGATCAACGCATGAATGAGGCGGAGAAGAAGGCGGCCTCGCTTCCGCCAAAGCTGACCTTGCCCCTGATGCTGTTCTTTCTTCCCGTGCTGTTCATCGTCATCCTGACGCCGGTGGCGATCCAGGTCATGGCTGTAAAATGGTGACGCCCATTCCGCGTGATTTACACGGAATTCCTATTGCAGGCGCCTTGCCGGACTCGCGCCGTGGACAGGGTTTGGCGCGCGGCGTGCGCCTTGCGTTTGCGTCGAGCCGCGACGCGGGAATGGCCCGCGTCCGAACTGGGGCGGGCGGCGCGTCCGCCGCGCGTCTCCCAACGGGGAAATCGCAAGGTCGCCTATCCCAACGCGCAAAAACCGTTCGCCAGAGGTTTCCACTCAATTGGGGAGCCAAAAAAAATTCTCGTTCACGCGTGAACTTCGCCCAAGCGCAACATTTCGAACGCCCGCATCGCCTTAATAATCTTGCGCTATTTTCGGCGCCCTTGGCGAGGCGGGGGCCATTGAGTCGGGTTGCTGCGTCGGCTTACCGGTTTGAGACCGAATCAATGAGCTTTCAATGAACGAATTCGTCAACCGCTCCCGGGAGGCCAGCAGCCGTCGCGAGAACGACGCCGAGCAGGAATTCGCCGGCGCCGCCGCTCCCCTTGAGCCGACGACCTTGACGCGTCTGAGGCCCCGGTCGAGCACGGTCGACGATTTGCGGGTGACGCCGCCGGCCATGGAGGCGCGACAAGCGCCCGCCGCCGATCCTGTTGTCTCGCCGCCGCGCGCCGCCGGGATCCGGTCGGCCTGGACGCGGCGCCCTCTTGTGGCGCTCGCCGGGCTCGCGGCTCTGGCCTGCGGCGGCGTGGCGCTCACCCGCTATGTCACGGTCGGACGCTTCATCTATTCGACCGACGACGCCTATGTCCGAACCGATCTCGCGATTATTTCGCCGAAGATCGCCGGCTATGTCCAGGACGTCGACGTCGTGGACAACCAGCATGTCAAGTCCGGACAGGTTCTCGCGCTGATCGACGCGGGCGATTACGCCCTGGCGGTGGACGCCTCCCACCAGAAGGCGCTGACCCAGGACGCGACCATCGCCCGCATCAACGCTCAGGCCGACGCTCAGCAAGCCGTGGTGGCGCAGGCCGAGGCGCAGGTCGAAGGAGCGCGCGCCGAGCGCGCGCGCGCCCAGTCCGAGTTCGACCGCGTGCGTTCGCTGGCGGCCTCGGATTTCGCCTCGAAGCAGCGCCTGGATCAGGTTCTCGCCGACCGCGACAAGGCGGCCGCCGGGCTTTCCGGCGCCGAGGCGCGCCTGGCCGGCGAGAAAGCCAATCTGGTCGTGCTGAAATCGCAAGGCGAGGAGGCCCGACGCGCCCGCGCCGAACTCGCCATCGCTGAAAGCCGCGCCAGGCGCGACCTCGGCTTCGCCGAAATCCGGGCGCCGTTCGACGGCGTCGTCGGCAATCGCGTCGTCGAGCCCGGCCAGTTCGTCCAGCCTGGGGCCCGGCTGATGGCGATCGCCCCGGACAACCATGATTATGTCGAAGCCAATTTCAAGGAGACTCAGCTCGACCGGCTCGCTCCCGGCCAGAAAGCCAAGGTCTATGTCGACGCCTATGGCGACGAGGCCGTGGATGGCGTCGTCGAAAGCATCGCGCCCGCCTCCGGCTCGGAATTCTCCCTGCTGCCGCCTGAAAACGCCACCGGCAATTTCACCAAGATCACCCAGCGCTTCCCGGTGCGCATCCGGCTGACCCATGCCGCCTCCGGCCGGTGGCGCGCGGGCATGTCGGTCGTGGTGGATGTGGACACCCGCGGTCCGACTAAATGAGCGGGCCGCCGCCGACGGCCGACGATTCGCAAGTTCCGGCGCGCCGCTACATCGCCTTCCTCGCCATGGTGTTCGGCATGTTCATGGCGATCCTGGACATCCAGGTCGTCTCGGCCTCGCTCGCCACCATCCAGGCGGGGCTTTCGGCCAGCGCCGACGAGGTCGCCTGGGTCCAGACCGCCTATCTCGTCGCCGAAGTGGTGATGATCCCGCTCTCGGGCTTCCTGTCGCGCGCCTTTTCGACCCGGATCACCTTCACGGTCTCTGCCGTTGGCTTCACCCTGATGAGCCTGCTTTGCTCTTTTTCGACCGACATCAGTCAGCTGATCGTCTGGCGCGCGCTTCAGGGCTTCATCGGCGGGGCGATGATCCCGACCGTCTTCGCCGCGGCCTATTCGATCTTCCCGCGCCGCAAGACCTCGACCATCGCCGCGATCATCGGCCTCGTCGCCACTCTGGCCCCGACGATCGGACCGACGGTCGGCGGCTATCTCACCGATCTTTTCTCCTGGCGCTGGTTGTTTCTGATCAATGTCGCGCCGGGAATCGCGGTCGCTGTGACGGCCTGGCTGCTGATCGATTTCGACAGGCCGGACACGCGCCTGCTGCGCGATTTCGATTGGTTCGGGCTGATCTCCATGGCTTTGTTTCTCGGCGCGCTCGAATATCTGCTCGAGGAGGGGCCGGCCAAGAACTGGTTCGACGATGGCCGGATCGTCTGGGCGGCGGCGATTTCCTCGTTCGGGGGCCTGGTCTTTTTCGGCCGGGCCTTCGCCACGGAAAATCCGATCGTGGACCTGAGGGCCTTCGCCGACCGCAATTTCTGGACGGGCTCTCTGGCCTCCTTCGTCTTGGGGAGCGGGCTTTACGGCCTGACCTATGTCTATCCGATCTATCTCGCCCGGGTGCGCGACTTCTCCGCCCAGCAGATCGGCGAAACCATGTTCGTCACCGGCCTGTGCCAGTTCATCGCGGCGCCGATCGTCGGGCGTCTGCTCACCCGGATGGATTTACGGCTGATGATCGGCCTCGGCTTTCTCGGTTTCGCCTGGGGCGCGGCGATTTCCGCCGGGGTGACTAAGGACTGGGGCTTCGACCAATTGATTCTTCCCCAGGTCCTGCGCGGCTTTTCGCTGATGTTCATGATGGCGCCGATCAACAATCTCGCGCTGGGCTCTCTGCCGCTGGACAAGCTGAAAAACGCTTCGGGCCTGTTCAACGTGACCCGCAATCTCGGCGGCGCCTTCGGACTCGCCGTGATCAACACGACGCTCGACAAGCGCTTTGACCTCCATTTCGAGCGACTGCGCGAGACTTCTCGTCTGGGGCAATGGCCAGACCCAGGAATTTCTCTCCGGCCTCGCCGCGCTTTACGGCCAGTACGGCGGCGAAGCGCAACTCGCCGCGACCCGCCGGCTCGCGGCGCTCGCCGGGCGCGAGGCCACAGTCATGGCTCTCGCCGACGTTTTCCTCGGCATGTCCCTGCTGTTTCTGGTGGTGGCGGGTCTTGCGCCCTTCATGCGGCGGCCCGTGGCCGCGCCGCCCGAAGCCGCGCACTGACCGGGAAAAAACTATTCTCCCGCATGATCCAAGAGGGCGATCTGACGGCCAAGCCGCGAAATCGCCTCGCGCAGGTCGAGAAGTTCCTGCTCGGGGCTGAAGGCGTCCGCAACGGCCTCGGCGCCATTCCCGTCCCGGCCGCCTTCCGACGCTTCCTCGCCTTCCGCCTTCGTCGCTGCGCGCGCCAGCATTTGCCGGCGCAAGTCGAGATTGGCGTTCTCCAGATCGTCGCCTCGGCGCCGTTCGGCGGCGACCTTGGCCAGTAGCCGGCTCCGCCGCGCCTCGAAATCCGCCACGCGCCGCTCCGCCTCCTCCAATTCAGCCGCAAGCGCCTCGTTCTGGCTCGACAGATCCTGGGCGCGCGCCGAAATTTCGCCGCGCGCGGCCTCGGAAATCTGCAGCCTCGAACGGACATTCTGCAGATCGGCAACCGTCGTCGCCAGCTGGGTTTCGAGTTCTCGAACCCTGGCTTCGAGTTTCCGGGCGTCGTCGGCCAGACGATCGAATTCTCCGTGCAGCTTGGTCAGATCCGCCTGCCGGGTTTCCAGCGTCGCCCGCGTCTGATCCAGCGCGGCCTGGGTTTTCTCCCCGAATTCCAGCGATTTTGCGAGCTGGTGATTGCGCTCCTCGAGGAGCGACGTGGTCTGGTCCAGCCGCTCCGTCGCGCGCATCAGAGCGACGGCGCGCCGGCCGAGTTCGGCGGCGTCGGCGGCGCGGCTGTCGCGGGCTTCGGCCGTCTTGACCTCAAGCGCGCGATTCTCGACCGCGAAGCGCGCCCGCAGCAGGTCGCGGTCGCCCTCGATCTCGTCGAGGGTCATGGGCAGGCGCGATTCCATCTTCGCCAAGGTGAGCCGGCGCGCCCGGGCCGAGACGAGAGGCAGGAAAGCGAGACCGATCAGGCCGCAAATGACGAAACCCAGCGCAAAATCGACGATCTGCTCGACCACTTGTTTCGACCCGTGAAACCGCTGAATGGGCGGATGCGCCCGAAAACCGGCGCATGCTGCCATTTTTGCCGCCGCAATGCAAAGCGGCGGGCATTGTTCAGAAAGGATTCCAGGTCGCGTGTTCGGTGAATTTCAGATAGCCGACGTTCAGCCCGAGCCGGGCGCCGAGCCCGGTGCGAATCGGCACGACCGTCACCCCGTTGATCGTCAGCGCGGTCACGCCGAAGCCGCCGACCAGATAGGCCGAGCCGTTCACCCCCACGAAGCGCTGATAGATGGCCTCGGTCGAAGGCAGACTATAGACCAGCATCATGGTGCGGTCGCCGTCGGCGCCATAATCGAAACCGAGCGAGGGACCCTCCCAGAAAACTTTACGATCTCCGGCGTTGCGCGTGTACATCGTCCCTTCGCCATAACGCAGCCCGCCGATGAAGGCGCCTCCGGCCTCCTGGCCGAGAACATAGGCGTTGGGCTGGCCCCAGCGCTTGGTCGCCGACTGGATCGCCTCGGCGAGATCGCGCGACAAAGTGCCGAAAAAACGATGGCCGCTCTGGATCAGGTCGTTGTCGGAATAGGGAATGGGCCGCTCTTCCGCGCCCGCCGGCGTCAGGCCGGCGCCGCTGGCGAGCGTCGCGAACAGGCCCGTTCCGAGCCGGCCGCAAAGGTCACGGCGAGATAGCTTTGTCATGGCCAGGGCTCCGATGGCGCAGATTTGCGAATTTTGGTGAAAGAGGATGAACCAAAGATTAACCGGGGTTGGAAGCAGCGCGCGCGGCATAAAAGGCCGCCGCCCGAGGATCGCCCCAGGCGATGAACGGGCCGTTGGCGAATTTGTCGGCCTCCTTGCCGTAGACGAGCGGCGCCCCCGCGCGATCGACCGCGATCCCGCCCGCCCGGCGCAACACGGCGTCGCCGGCGGCGGTGTCCCATTCCCTGGTGCGGCCAAAACGGGGATAGACGTCGGCCAGACCCGCGGCGACGAGACAGAATTTCCGTGACGAGCCGGTCGAGACCACGTCCTTCACCGGAAGCCGCGTCAGGAAGGCGTCGGTTTCCGCGTCGCGATGGCTGAGGCTGGCGACCGCGACCGCGTCTGCCTTTGGCATCGGTCGCGTGCGGAGAGCCAGCCATTGGTCGCGCGGCGGAACCTTGCCGCGCGGTTGGGCGGAAAATGTCCAGGCTTTGGCCCCGGCAAGGAAAAATTCGCTGCGCGCCGGCGCGAAAACCACGCCGACCGCTGGCGCTCCGTTGCGAATCAGCGCGATGTTGACGGTGAAGCTGTCGCGCCTGTTCAGGAATTCCTTGGAGCCGTCGAGCGCGTCCACCAGGATGAAATCGCGGCCGTGGATCTTCGGCGCCTCGCCGGCGTCGCTCGATTCCTCGGCGACCACCGGCAAATGGGGAAGGGCGCGGGCGAGCCCTTCGAGGATGATCTCCTCGGCGAGGATATCGGCGTCGGAGACCGGGCTCGAGTCCTTTTTCAGGCGCGCGTTGGGATTGTCCGCAAGGTAAACTTGCATGATCGCAGCGCCGGCGTCGAGCGCGAGGGCGGCGAACAGCTCCGCCAAAGCGTCGTCGTCGGGCAGGGCTTCGGTCATCGCGGGGCCTTATCGAGGAGGGTCGATCTTCGCGGCGCGCCGGTCGGCCCGGGCGCTGCGGGCGATGGTACAGGCTCCGCCCCGGCTTTTCCAGCCAGGTGGAGAAGCCAAGTCGAAAAGTGTCGCGGCTTGAGGCTTGCACGGGAAGGTCGGCGCGGTCCATTATGCGCGCGCCGCAGGATGGGGCTGAACATTGAGCAAGACCGAAGACCTCGCCAAATTGAGTTTCGAGGCCGCCATGCGCGAGTTGGAGGAGATCGTCTCCGCTCTCGAAAAGGGCAACGTCGATCTCGACAAATCCATTTCGCTCTACGAACGCGGCGAAATCCTGAAAAAGCATTGCGAGGCGCTGCTCAAGAGCGCCGAGGCGCGAATTGAGAAGATCGCGCAGGGCCCCGAGGGCGGCGCGGCCGGCGTCGTTCCGCTCGACGTGGAATGAACGGCCGGAGCCAGCCATGTCGCAACCCGCCCCGGTCGAAGCCGTGGTCATTCCGCAGGCGAGGGACGTCGGCGGATTCGGCGTGCGGCGCGCCTTGCCTTCCGCGAAGCGGCGGATGGTCGGGCCGTTCGTCTTCCTCGATGAAATGGGACCGGCCGATTTTGCGCCGGGGACCGGCATGGACGTGCGGCCCCATCCCCATATCGGCCTCGCGACCCTGACCTATCTCCTCGACGGCGCCTTGTTCCATCGCGATTCCCTCGGCAACGCCGTGGAAATCGCGCCCGGAGCGGTCAATCTGATGGTCGCCGGGCGCGGAATCGTCCATTCCGAGCGGTCGCCGCAAGAATTTCGCGCGGCGGGCGGAAAGATGCACGGCCTGCAGCTGTGGATCGGCCTGCCTCAAAAATTCGAGGAAACCGATCCGGGTTTCGAACACCACGGGCGCGAAGCCCTGCCGACGCTCGAAGACGCCGGCTTTCGCCTGCGCCTCGCCATCGGAACGCTGCATGGCCTTCAGGCGCCGCCGACAACATTCTCGACCTGTTTTCTCGCCGATATCGCGCTCGATCGGGACGCGGCCTACGAATTCCGCGCCGACCACGAAGAACGCGCCTTCTATCTGGTCTCGGGCGAAATCGAGATCGACGGAGCGGTTTTCCCGGCTGGCCAACTGGTCGTGATCCGTCCGGGCGCGCCTGTCGCGCTGCGGGCGAAGAAGCCAAGCCGGCTCGCCGCGCTCGGCGGCGACGCCCTGGACGGCCCGCGCTACGTGTGGTGGAACTTCGTCTCCTCGAGCCGCGAGCGCATTTTTCGCGCGCGCGCCAAATGGGAGACCGGTCATTTCGGGCCGATCGAAGGCGATCCCGAATTCATTCCGGCGCCGGAATTGAAAACCTTATGACAGCCGCCAAGACCTTTTCGGCGAAAGCGCCGGCGAAAATCAATCTCACCCTGCATATCGATGGCCGCCGTCCTGACGGCTATCACGATCTGCAAAGCCTCGTGGCCTTCGCCGGAACCGGCGACTTTCTGACCTTTGCGCCCGACGATTATTTCGACCTGACGCTCGAAGGCCCGACCGCGATCGAAGCGGGGGACGGCGGCGACAATCTGGTTGCGCGGGCCGACCGCGCGCTGCGCGCCGCAAAGCCCAGCCTGCGCACGGGCGCCTTCCATCTCGTCAAACGCCTGCCCGTCGCCGCCGGGATCGGCGGTGGTTCGGCCGACGCGGCGGCCGCCCTGCGCCTGCTCGCCGCCGCCAACGATCTTCCGCTCGACGATCCCGCGCTTTACGCGGCGGCGCGCGCCGCCGGGGCCGATGTGCCCGTCTGCGTCGTTCCGCGCGCGCGGATGATGGCGGGCGTGGGAGAAAAGCTCGGCCCGCCGATCCGCCTGCCGCCCTTGTTCGCGGTGCTGGTCAATCCCCGCGTCCCGGTCGAAACCCGCGCGGTTTTCCAGAAACTCGGCCTCAAGCCAGGCGAGAGTTTTGGCTATGGCCCGCATCCGGCGATCGCCTCGGGCATGGATTTCGCAAGCTTCCTGCGCGCCTTGGCGCGCGGCCGCAACGACATGGAGGACGCCGCCTGCGTGCTGGCGCCCGTCATCGGCCATGTGCTGTCCGTCCTGAGCGGGGCGCGGGGCTGCCGCCTCGCCCGCATGTCGGGCTCGGGCGCGACCTGTTTCGCCTTGTTCGAGACCCGCCGCCAGGCTGGCGCGGCGGCCAAGGCGATTTCACAGGGCCACCCCGAATGGTGGGTGAAGGCGACGCTTCTGCGTTGAGTTTTGCGCGTACTATTTCTTTTTGGATGGGTTTTCACTTTTTCGTGAGTCGCGCCGAAACGTCGCCTTTTCGAGTCTATTGCACGCTGCCGAAGGACAAATCGCGGCTGTAAGGCGGCGCTGGCACGCCGGCGATTCGGCTGCCCTGGCTCACCGGCCCGCCGGGGAAAAGCTCGTAGAGATGCTTGATGCCGCCGCGCATGCCGAAAGGCTCCCCGAGCGCTCTGAGCAAGGCGGTGCCCGTCAGCGAATGGCCGCGCAAGCGATAATGATTGCGCAGCAAATGCACGACTTCCCAATGTTCTGCGGTCAGTTCGACGCCCTCTTTCGCGGCGATGTCGCGGGCGACTTCTTCCGACCACGGCGGCAGATGATGCATGTCGCCTTCGGGGGCGGCATGAAGCGTTTCGGGTACGTTAGCGCTGTGAATGACGTTAGACATGGCAGACTTCCTCCGCGCGCCACACTCAACACATCGAGATTAGGCGCCAAGCGGGAAGCCTGCAAGAGCCCGCCGAAGTCGCCCGCCGAAGTCGCCCTCCGACGTCGGGCCGCGGCCGGCGCGCGGCTCGGTTCAAGCCCGGTCGCGGGGCTCGAACCTGACGCCCGCGCTGTCCTTTTCCGCCCATACGGCGGAGCCGGCCACGGTCTGGCCGTCATGGGAAAGCAGGACGCGGTCGCCGACCTGCGGATTGGCGCCGCCGGCGATTTTCGCCCCGCCTTGCGACAGGTCCTCGATCAACACGGTGCGGTCGCCCTCGGGCGTCGAGAGGGTTCCGAGGCGCCCCAGTCTCTGCCGCTCGGAGCCGCGCCGCTCGCCGCCGGCATGTTCGATCGCCAGCGCCCGCGAAAGCTCGTCAAGGCCCGCCAGGACTTCGCCGCTCGCGGCGTTCAACTCGCCGAGCAGGGCGATCGCCCGGTCGGGCTCCTTGGCTTCGTGATGCTTCAGGATCGCCTGGGCCGCGGCGTGCACGCGGCGATGCGGCTCGACCAGGGCGGCATAGGCGGGAATTGACCGAATGAAGTCGTTGGAGACGCCGTCGTGCCATTTGCCCAGGCGGCACTGGTGGTGGTCGGGAACCTCTCCCGCCGCCCATTTGGCGCGGCCGAGCAAGGTGTCGACCACGCGCTTCTTGAACAGAACGTGGTCGATCTTCGCCATTTCGCACAAGGCTCGCGGCGACTGCGCAGAAAACCAGGACTTGGCGCGTTGCGAGAAATGGTCGTTCATCTCCTGCATGCCCGCCGCCATTTTCACCAGCAGGGTCTCGTTGTCGGAAGCCAGCCGGGCGCCGGATTCGATATTGGCGGCGATTTCCTCGCTGGCGAGCTTCTGCTGTTCGAGGATGAGCGCCACGGCCTCCATGCGTTCGGCGACCGTCGAGACCTTTTCGGAAAAGATTTCGACGACGCCTTTCGCGCCGCAGATCGCTTGCTCTCCGGCCGCGACCGCCTGTTCGGACCGCGCCATGGCGGCGGCCATGCCGGCGATCACCCGCCTCATGTCGTCGATGCGCTGGCCGATCTCCACCGTGGCCTTGCCGGTCTGATTGGCCAGTTGCTTCACCTCGTTGGCGACGACGGCGAAACCCTTGCCGAGTTCGCCGGCGCGCGCCGCCTCGATCGTCGCGTTGAGCGCGAGCAGGTTGGTCTGGCGCGCGATGGATTCGATGACGCCCAAGGCGTCGGCTATATGGTTGAAGGCCTGCTCCAGCGCGCCCACTTCGCTCTTCGTCTCGACCGAAACAGCGGAAACATGCCGCATGGTGAGCGAGAGGTCGCCGATCAGCCGCGCGCCCTCGACCGCCGATCGCCGCGAATCTTCGGCTTGCGCCAGGGCGTCCTTGCTCGATCGCGCGATCTCGTCGATCGAGGCGACGAGTTCATGGGTCGCGGAGGCGCTCGAATGGGCGCCCTGTTTCGCCACGCCGATATTGCGCGCCAGACGGGCCAGTTCAATCGCGACTTCGTTGACTTCGGCGACCGTCTGCGACAGCCCGCTCAATTTGCCGAGCGCGCTTTCCGCCTCGGCTTCGGCGGAGATCGCCTGAGCCGCCCTCTCGGTCGCTATTCCGTGCAGGGACGCGATCAATGCGGCGTGCCGGCGGAAAAGCTCGCGAAGCCCGTCGCCCGAGCGAAGGCCATAGTTCTTGCGGAAATAGCGCGTCACGGTCGCGGCCATGATCTGGTCCGCGGCGTCGATCATCTCGGTCAGCGACGGGCCGCGCTCCACAAGGTCCAGAATTTCGCCGCGCGGCGATTCCGCATTGAACAGACGCTGGAAGACCGTGGCGATCAGAGTCGTTCGGCCCGACGCAATTGGGGAATTTCCGCCGGATTTCCGTTTCATCGAAGGTCAATTCCAGTTCGTCCCGTCTCCGTTCGGTCGGGGCGGTCCTGGAAGCGAAAGCCAGGGAAATCATTTTCATCGCATGTTCTCTTTCGGCGCCCGACGGAAATCGGCCGCGGGCGATCGAGCATTGTCCGGGCCGGAGCTTGCGCCGAACCTGCGGAAAGAGAAACAGATCGTCACGATCTGACGCGAAGACGCGGACCTGCGTCTTCAAACGCGCCGCCGCGCGAGAAGATCGCGAGCGCTTGCCTCCGCGTCAACGCCGCCCCGAGTCGGCTCGGCGTGGCCGACGACGCGCAGCAGGCCGGGCGTGCGCTCGCGCAAGGCGCGCTCGAGCCGGTTCACGGCGTCATGGGTCGCCGCGACGCTCAGCGTGGGATCGACGGTGGCGTGGAAATTGACCACCAGTCCCTCCTCGGTGCGGCGGGCGCGGATGTCGTGGACGTCCCGGAGCACGCCGCCGGCGATGGCCAGTTTGCGCAGGCATTCGGTAATCCGGGCGACGGTCGCGGCGTCGGCCTCGTGCCCGGTCAGGGCTTGGTCGCGGCGCGGCTCGATATGGCTTTCGACCTCGAGCCCGGCGCCGAATTCGTGGCGAATTTCGTCCTCCAGCGCCGTGGCGACCTCATGGGCCGCGCCCAGGGTCATGGCGCCGTCGATTTCGAGATCGAAGGCGATGCAGTCGTGACCATCGAGACGCTGGATGATGACATGATGGGCGGCGAGTCCGCGCCGCGCCGCGATCATCGCGACGCGCTCGGTCGACCGTCTCCTCGTCGAGCGCGCGCGGCGAAGTGATGATGCTGGCCTGGGTCTCCGGCGAGATTTCGGCGATTTTCGCCTGGACCGCGCGTTCGATCTGGATCAGGCGCTCGACGGGCAGCGCGCGCGGCACGCCGAGGGTGATTTCGCCCAGCACCTGCGGGCCATTGGCGCGCAGTTTCAGATCCTCCACCGCGACCACGCCGGGAATCTGCACGATCGCGGCGCGCAGCTTGTCGGCGAGGCCGACCGGCGCCGCGTCGAGCAGGGTTTCGATGGTCTGGCTGCCGAGATGGAAGCCGGCGTAGCCGATGAACAAAGCGACGCCCAGCGCCGCCAGGGCGTCGCCCTGATGAAAGCCGAGAGAATTGGCGGCGAGCCCGGCCAGAACCAGCGACGTTCCGATCAGATCGCTGGCGAAATGCATGGCGTCCGCCGCGAGCGCCTGACTTCCGGTTTTTTGCGCCACCGCGCGCAGGGTCAGCCAGCGCGTCACGTCCACGCCCATCGAGATGAACAGCACGGCGAAGACCGGCCAGCTGGCGTCGACCGGTTCTGGCCCCTCCCACAGCCGCCGGATCGCGGCCACCACGACATAACAGGCGAGGCCGGCGAGCACGCCGGTCTCCGCCAAAGCCGAAAGCGATTCGTATTTGCCGTGGCCATAGGGATGGCGTTCGTCGGCGGGTTTGTTGGCCTCGCGCACCGCGAAATAAGTGAGAATGGTGGCGCCGGTGTCGAGCGCGTTATGGGCGCCCTCGGACAGCAAAGCGAGCGAACCAGAAGCCAGACCCGCCGCGATCTTGCCGAGCGTCAGCAGAAAGCTGGCGACGATCGAGCCGAAGGCTACCTTTTCCTTGAGGGCGGCGTCGGTCAAGGGAAGTCCTCCTGCCTTGCCCGGGTCAGATAGCAGATCGCCGCGGGGCGCGGCAAGGCTGCGGCGTTTGTGCTAAAAAGGGCGCGAGCGGCCTGAGGGGGCCGGACTGGAGCAGCGGCGATGCGCTATCTTCACAGCATGATCAGAGTCGGCGATCTCGACGCCGCCCTCGACTTCTTCGTCAACAAGCTCGGCATGGTCGAAATCCGCCGCATGGACAACGACAACGGCCGCTTCACTTTGGTTTTCCTGGCCGCGCCCGAAGACGCCGCCCGCGCCGCGTCGGAAGCCGCGCCCCTGGTCGAGCTGACCCACAACTGGGACCCGGAACAATATGCGGGCGGCCGCAATTTCGGCCACCTCGCCTATGAGGTTGAGGACATCTACGCTTTATGCGACAGGCTCGCCGCGGCTGGCGTGACGATCAATCGGCCGCCGCGCGACGGCCGCATGGCTTTCATCCGCAGCCCGGACGGCATTTCGATCGAGTTTCTGCAAAAAGGCGCGGCCTTGCCGGCGCGCGAGCCCTGGGTCAGCGCCCCCAATGTCGGATCCTGGTGATGGCGCGCAAAAGCAAGGCCGAACGAAAGGCTCGGGAAGCGATCGTGGCCGCGTGCCGCGCCATGAACGCCAGACATTTCAACCAGGGCGCGGCCGGGAACATTTCCACGCGCCTGGGCTCGTCCCTGCTGATCACCCCGAGCGGGGTCGATTACGACGACCTGACGCCGGACATGATCGTCGCCATGGGGCTCGCCGCCGAGGCCCCCGCCGTCGATGAGAAGACCGGCCTGAAGGCTTCCAGCGAATGGCGTTTCCACCGTGACATTCTTCGCGCGCGCCCCGACGTCGGGGCGGTGGTCCACGCCCATGCGCCTTATGCGACGGTCCTGTCCATGCTGCGCCGGCCGATTCCCGCGAGCCATTACATGATCGCGGCCTTCGGCGGCTCGACGATCGAATGCACGAATTACGCGCCTTTCGGGACGGCTGAATTGTCGGCGCTGGCGGTCGCGGGGCTGGGCCCCCGCAATGGCGTGCTGCTTGGCAGCCACGGCATGATCGCCGTCGGGCCGGACCTCAAACGCGCGCTTTGGCTCGCCGGCGAACTCGAAACGCTGGCCCAGCTGCATTATCTCGCCAGCCTCGCCGGAGCCCCGGCCATCCTGCCGGATCACGAGGCGCTTTCGCTGGTCGAAAAGTTCGCCGGCTACGGGCCAGGCGCGACGAAGGGTTAAAAAATTGTTTATCTTCAAACATTTACCATAGGTCAAACGCTGCGGTCTCACGCAAATGTGATTCGGTCGTTGGCGCCAATCGCTGCTATTCTGGAGCAGTTCCTACTGGCGTCTGAGTTGCTGCACGGGTTTTCCCCGAAACTGCGCGCGCATGCGAAATTTGCTTGGCGCGTCTTCGATATCGGAGACCACAATGCGAACGACCGAATTGTTCCGCTCCTGCGCCAACGAATATGTCGCCGCCGCCGCGCTGGCGTGCATCGGCGGCAGGCTGGAGCGCCGGGTGGCGCTCGCGGCCAGGCGCGCGGACGTCTCAATTGGCGCTTTCGTGGCGCGGCTGGTGGTGGATTACGACCGCAAGGCGAGTCCGCGTCGCCGTAAAACCCTCGAAATGGGCATGATCCGCCACGACACGCCGCTTCTCGCCGGCCTGCGCCATGTCGTCGAAACGGCGCTGGACGGCGCCTGGGACGGCGCTGCAGAATTTGCCGGCGCCGCAGGCCCTGGCCGGAATGCGCGAACTCTTCGTCACGCTTCCCTTGGCGCGTTTCCCCCCGCGGGGAGTTGCGGTCGCCCGCGTTGAGAAGCTTCTACGGCTGAGGATTTTGCGGCGCCGTACAGAAATAACGCGACAATCCGGGCGGCGAGGCCGCCCGAATCATTTTACGGCGACCGCAGGCGCCAGATTGATTGAACCGACTGGCGGCGGATCGCTTTTTCCGTTACAACCCGCCCGCCCGATCGTCCGGGCCGCGACATGCAGTCTGAGCGATTGCGGCTTTCCGGGATCGACCGGCGCCGGCGACGTCCGATTTTCGCCTGCCGGCGCGCGTGATTCGGAATGTCGCGGGCGCGGGTCGGCCAGTTGGGCCCGGGCCAGCGGAATTTCAACGCTCTCACCCTATATGCCAGGGATTGCGCCGCGTTTCGGACTCGATTCGGACGGGAAAAGGCGCTCACGGAACAGAGAATGTTTGTCGAAACGATTAAGCCTCTGATCGCGCAGCACGGTTATCTCGCGGTCTTCTGTATCGTGATGCTGGAGAGCGTCGGCGTCCCGATTCCCGGGGAGACCGCGCTGGTCCTGGCCGCGATCTTCGCGGGCGCGACCGGCCTGCTCAATATCAAACTTGTCATCGCCTTGGCGGCGGTTGGCGCCATTCTTGGCGGCAATATCGGCTTCTGGGCGGGACGCCGGTTCGGCCTGCCGCTGCTGCTGAATCACGGCGGCAAGGTCGGTTTTTCCGACGATCGGATCAAGCTTGGCCAATATTTGTTCGACCATTACGGCGCGAAGATCGTCTTTTTCGGCCGATTCGTCGCGATTTTGCGCATTTTCGCCGCCTTTCTCGCCGGGGTGAACCGTTACGGCTGGGGCCAGTTCCTGTTCTTTAACGCCACCGGCGGCGTGATTTGGGCGGCGATCTTTGGCGTCGCCGGTTATGCCTTCGGCGACGCTATCGAGCGCGTCGAAGGGCCTTTGGGCAAGATTGTGCTCGCCCTCGTCATCCTCGGCGTCGCCATCGGCTGGTGGCTGATGCAAACTCAGGAAAGAAAGCTCGTCGCGCTGGCCGTCGCCGCCTATCCGGGACCGCTGCGCGACGACCCCGCCGATCTCGCGGCCACGCCGATCGGCGAGCCGGCGGCCGGCGAGTGACTGCGACGCTCCGGACAGGATCCCGAAGTTATTGGAGAATTCGCCGGCCCGGCGGCGGCGGGAACCCGGCGCGCCGGTCCGCGGCCGCGCGCCGTTCGGTCGGGCTTGTCGCGGATGAATTCCACATCCATCATGCGGAATTCGGACTCCACAACATCGAGCAGGGCGCGGGCGCGCGAATCATTTCATCGCGGAGCGTGGATTCGAGGACTTCGTCCATAAGACCAAAACAGATGTTCCCCATCCCTTTTCGGCCGCTCGGAGCGCGATCGTAGGACGCCACAGGCGGGCGGATTCGCGCCAAATACGGCGAACTCACGGCAATTTTGCGGATCTCGGTCCGCGCCAACGCGGCGAATGGTCGCGTTGTGGCGCGATCAAGCAACGGACCTATCGCGCAATTTTAATTTTCGGGTTATGGAAGGGAATGGGGCTTCATTTGACTTGGGTCAATGAAAGCTTTGATGGGGCGGGCAAAGGTCCGCCCGATGGCGATCCGGCGCCTCTTGGGCGTCGGGGCGATTTCATTGGGGCGAAAACATGGCGCAAGCAAGTTCGGTTTCCACAGCGTCGCCGTCCGGCGGCAAGTCAATGACAATCGGCGAAATGTTGGGGATCGTCCTCTCCCTCGCCGGCGCCGCTCTGGCGCTTTACATCGCGTCGAAGGCTTACACGGCCCCCTACGCGTTCCATATGTTCGTGTTCGCGCTCGCCGGCTTCGGCTCCGCGTTCCTGATATTCAAGCGCTATTCGATGCGCCCGGCGTTCACGCCGCAGGAAATCGACGGCAAGCCGAACTATAATTACGGCCCAATCAAATTCACCAGCCTCGCAGCGGTGTTCTGGGGCATCGCCGGCTTCCTGGTCGGCGTGATCATCGCCACGGAGCTCGCCTTTCCCGATCTGTCGATGGGCCTGCCCTGGATCAACTTCGGCCGCTTGCGTCCTCTGCACACTTCGGCGGTGATTTTCGCCTTCGGCGGAAACGTGCTGCTCGCGACCTCGCTTTATGTGGTGCAGCGCACCAGCCGCGCCCGTCTCGCGGGCGTGCTGTCGCCTTGGTTCGTGGTACTGGGCTACAACCTGTTCATCGTGATCGCCGGCACCGGCTATCTGCTGGGCATCACCCAGGGCAAGGAATATGCCGAGCCGGAATGGTACGCCGACCTGTGGCTGACCATCGTCTGGGTCGTCTATCTCCTGATCTTCCTCGCGACCCTGTGGAAGCGCAAGGAGCCCCACATCTATGTCGCGAACTGGTTCACCCTGGCGTTCATCATCACGATCGCCATGCTGCACCTCGGCAACAACCCGACGATCCCGATCTCGATCTTCTCGCCGAAATCCTACATCGTCTGGTCCGGCGTTCAGGACGCCATGTTCCAGTGGTGGTACGGCCATAACGCAGTGGGCTTCTTCCTGACCGCCGCCTTCCTGGCGATCATGTACTATTTCATGCCCAAGCGCGCGGGGCGTCCGGTCTATTCCTATCGCCTGTCGATCATCCACTTCTGGGCTCTGATCTTCATGTATATCTGGGCCGGCCCGCACCATCTGCACTATACGGCTCTGCCGGACTGGGCGACGACGCTCGGCATGACCTTCTCGATCATGCTGTGGATGCCTTCCTGGGGCGGAATGATCAACGGCCTGATGACGCTCGCGGGCGCCTGGGACAAGCTGCGCACCGATCCCGTGCTGCGCATGATGGTGGTGTCGGTCGCCTTCTACGGCATGTCGACCTTCGAAGGTCCGCTGATGTCGATCAAGGTGGTCAACTCCCTGTCGCATTACACCGACTGGACCATCGGCCACGTGCACTCCGGCGCGCTGGGCTGGGTGGGCTTCATCTCCTTCGGCGCCCTCTACTGCCTGATCCCGTGGGTGTTCAACCGCAAGCTTTACTCGCTGAAGCTCGTGAACTGGCACTTCTGGATCGCCACCATCGGCATCGTGCTCTACATCACCTCGATGTGGGTGTCCGGCATCCTCCAGGGCCTGATGTGGCGCGCCTATACCGCGAACGGCTTCCTTGAATATTCCTTCATCGAAACCGTCGAGGCGATGCATCCTTTCTATGTGATCCGTGCGTTGGGCGGCGGCCTGTTCTTCCTTGGCTCGCTGATCATGGCCTTCAACTTTTACAAGACCCTCGCTTCGCCTGAAGAGGCGAGCGCCCCCGAAGCCAAACCCGCGCTCGCGGCGGCTGAGTGAGGAGAGAGAACATGTCGCTTTGGAACAAACATGCGATCCTCGAAAAGAACAGCATCATCCTATCGGTGGCCATTCTTATCGTCGTCGCGATCGGCGGTCTGGTCGAAATCGGCCCGCTCTTCTACCTGAAGAACACCATCGAAACCGTCGGCGGCGTGCGCCCATACACGCCGCTGGAGCTGGAGGGCCGCGACATCTACATTCGCGAAGGTTGCTATCTCTGCCATTCGCAGATGATCCGCGCCCTGCGCGACGAGGTCGAGCGCTATGGCCATTACTCTCTGGCCGCGGAGTCGAAATACGACCATCCGTTCCAGTGGGGCTCCAAGCGCACGGGGCCGGATATCGCCCGCGTCGGCGGCAAATATTCGGATGACTGGCAGCGCGGCCACCTGAACAACCCGCGCTCGGTCGTTCCCGGCTCGGTCATGCCGCGTTACGCGTTCCTGGCCAATTCGGCGCTGGACTACAGACATGTGCGCGAAAAGATGAAGGTTCTGCGGATCGAAGGCGTGCCTTACACCGATGAGGACATCGCCCAGGCCGACGCCGACATCAAGGCGCAGTCGAGCCCGGACGACACGGCGGCGGTCGATGCGCTGGCCAAGCGCTATCCCAAGGCGGTGGCGCACGCCAGCCTTGGCGGCGCGACGACCCCCACCGAACAGGACGCCCTGGTCGCCTATCTGCAAATGCTGGGCACTACGGTCGATTTCAAATTGTTCGACGAAAAAGCCAACTGGCGCTGACGCCGAGGAGGCAGCATGGAGCCCGATTATTTCCTAGCTATCCTGGGACCGTTGAAAATCATCAGTCTTTTTTCGGTCATCATCGCTTTCACTGGTGTTGTCGTGTTCGCGATGTGGCCGTCGAAGAAGAAGGGTTTCGACGAGGCCGCCCGGCTGCCGCTGAACGAGGATTGAACAATGGTTGATAACACGCATCATGAAATCGACGCGGCCACCGGTACGCCAACCACGGGCCACGAATGGGACGGCATCAAGGAGCTGAATACGCCGCTCCCCAAATGGTGGCTCTATCTGTTCTACGCTTGTATCGTCTGGGCGCTGGGCTACTGGGTCCTCTATCCGGCCATTCCGCTGCCGGGTGGAGAGACCAAGGGCATTCTCGGCTGGTCGTCGCGCGGCGCCGTCATGGCGGACCTGCAAGAACTGCAGCAGAGTCGCGCGGAAATGGTTGGCAAGCTCAACGGCTCGACCTTGCAGCAGATCGCGTCGGATCCCAAGATGGCCGAGTTCGCCCGCGCTTACGGCCGTTCGGCCTTCGGCGTCAATTGCGCGCCCTGCCATGGCGCCAATGGCCAGGGCTCGAAGGGCTATCCCAACCTCACCGCCGATCGCTGGCTGTGGGGCGGGTCGCTCGATCAGATCAGCGCCACCATCACCCATGGCGCGCGCTTCGGCGATCCCGACGGCCATCAGGGCGACATGCCGGCGTGGGGCTCTCAGGGCCTGAACACGCAGCAGATCGCCGACGTCGCCAATTACGTCTATTCGCTGTCGCACAAGACGACGGACGACGTGTCGGCGGGCAAGAAGGTCTTCGAGGACAACTGCGCGGCCTGCCATGGCGCCGACGCCAAGGGCAACCCCGATATGGGCGCGCCGAACCTGACCACCAGGATCTGGCTCTATGGCGGCGACAAGGCCGACCTGATCCAGACCATCACCTATGGTCGCGGCGGCCATATGCCGGCGTGGGGCTCCAAGCTCGATCCCGCGACCATCAAGTCCCTGACGGTCTACGTCCACTCGCTGGGCGGCGGCCAGTAACATCCGCGGGGCGCGGCGTCGGATGACGTCGCGCCCTCGATTGCTTCCATGGCTTCGGCAAAACGCCGAGTTCGAGTTCTGGTTTTCGACGCGGACCGTGGCCTGCCGCAAATTCAAGCGCAAATATCTCGACTCGGACCGCCTCCTTGGGCTTATAAGGAGGTGACAAGGCGCGCCGCATCGGGCGCGCCCCCATTCGAGAAGGCGAGATGAGCGCAACTCCGACACCGGGCGTCAAGAATCCCGCGCAGGCGGCCGCCGGGACGCCGAACGGCTCGCTCTACGAGTCGCGCCAGCAGATTTTTCCCCAAAGCGTCAGCGGGCGGTTCCGCAACATCAAATGGGCGCTGCTCGTCGGCGGGATGCTACTCTACTATCTTCTACCCTTCCTGCGTTGGGACCGCGGACCGGATCTTCCCTCCCAGGCGGTGCTGGTCGATCTGACCAATGGCCGATTCTATTTCTTCGGCATCGAGATCTGGCCTCAGGAAGTCTATTATTTCACCGGCCTGCTGATCCTCGCCGCCTTTACCTTGTTCCTGATGAACGCCGTGGCGGGGCGCGTATGGTGCGGCTATCTCTGCCCGCAGACCGTCTGGACCGATCTTTATCTTCTGGTCGAGCGCTGGACCGAGGGGGACCGCCGCGAACGGATGATCAAGGCCAAACAGCCCCGGACGCAGAAATCCTTGGCCGAAACAGCCCTGAAACATTCCCTGTGGCTGCTGATCGCCTGGTGGACCGGCGGCGCCTGGGTGCTCTATTTCGCCGACGCGCCGACTCTGGTGAAGCAACTCGTGACGCTCCAGGCGCCGGCGCAGGCCTATATCTGGATCGCGATCCTGACCGCGAGCACCTATGTGCTGGCCGGCTTCGCCCGCGAGCAGGTCTGCCTCTACATGTGCCCCTGGCCGCGCATCCAGGCGGGGCTGACCGACGAATACGCCCTGAACGTCACCTATCGGGTCGATCGCGGCGAGCCGCGCGCCTCGCTCAAGAAAGCCAGGACCCTGCGCGACGAGGGCAGGCCGGCCGGCGATTGCGTGGACTGCGATCAATGCGTCGCGGTCTGCCCCACCGGCGTCGATATACGTGAGGGGCCGAGCATGGGCTGCATTCAATGCGGCTTGTGCATCGACGCCTGCGACAATGTGATGCGCAAGATCAGCCGACCGACCGGGATGATCGCCTATGACACCGACATCAACATCGATCGCCGCGCCGAAGGATTGCCCGAGCTCAAACCCAGGATCGTCCGGCCCCGAACCATCGTCTATGTGGCGCTGATCGTCGGCGTGGCGGGCGCCATGGGCTTCACTCTGGCGACCCGCCGCAGCCTCGGCTGCGACGTGATGCACGACCGCAACCCGATCTATGTCATGCTTTCGGACGGTTCGATCCGCAATGTCTATACGGTGCGCGTCCTCAATCCGAAGGGTTACGAACGCAAGTTCGATCTTTCGCTCGCGGGTCTGCCCTCGGGCAAGCTCGCGGTGATGGGCGAAACCGACGCCGGCGCCGGGGGCGCGGCGGTCGTCGCGCCTCCCAATCAGACCCTGGAGCTGCGCGTCACCGTGACCACGCCGCCTGACGCGCAATTGCCACAAAGCACGCCCATTCAGATGGTGCTCACCGACGCCAGGACCGGCGAAAAGGTGACAACGCGGGATTATTTCAAGGCGCCCTGAGGGCGTGCGACCAGCCGGAGGACCATCGGGTCATGCAGGAAGAAAGCGACTACCAGCCGGGCGGGCGCCCCTTGACCGGGCGGATGGTGCTTATGATCATCCTCGGCTTTTTCGCGGTCGTTCTGACGGTGAATTTCATCATGGCCACCTATGCCGCGAAAACCTTCAGCGGCCTCGACGCGGTCGACCCTTACGACAGCGGTCTCGCCTACAACCAGGAGATCGCCGCCGCCAAGGTTCAAGCCGAGCTTGGCTGGACGGTCGAACTCACCCGCGCCGACGACGCCGGGGTCACGCAGATCACGGTCAACGTCAAGGACAAGACGGGCAAGCCGGTGGGGGGCCTCGACGCCTCGCTCGCCTTCCATTTCCCGGCGACGCGGAAGTTCGACCGCACGGCGCCCGCGACGCCCATCGCCGAAGGCGTCTATTCCGGCTCCGCCGAATTGCGCCCCGGACGCTGGGAGGTCGAACTGTCGCTCAATCGCGGCGGCAAGCGCATGTTCCTGTCGCACAATAATCTTCTCGTCGAGTAAGATGGCCGCTTCGCCCGATTACTCGCATTTCGTCAAGACCGATGCGGAAGGCCGGTCGCGCATCGACCTCGCCATCGACGGCATCACCTGCGCCGCCTGTCTCGGCGACATCGAGACGGCGATGAAGCGGCTGCCGGGCGTGATGAACGCGCGGCTCAACCTCACCAGCCATCGCCTCGCGGTGACCTTCGACGCCGAAAAAATCGAGGCCGGCGGCCTGACCAACGCGCTGGAGACGATCGGCTATCGCGCCTATCCCTATGAGCAGCGCAAGGTCGAAGCCGACGAGGCGGCGCGGTTCCACCTTCTGCTGAAATGTCTCGGCGTCGCGGTTTTCGCGGCCATGAACATCATGCTGCTGTCGATTTCGATCTGGTCGGGCGAAGGCGCCTCCATGCCGCCCGAGACCCGCGATTTCTTCCATTTCCTTTCGGCGTTGATCGCCTTGCCGGCGGCGGCCTACGCCGGCCAGCCGTTCTATGTCAGCGCCTGGAATTCCGTGCGCCAGGGCCGGGTCAACATGGATGTGCCGATCACCATCGGCATATTCCTCGCCCTGACCCTGTCGGTCTATGAAACCTGGCGTCACGCGCCCCAGGCCTATTTCGACTCGGCGGTGATGCTGCTCGCCTTCCTGCTCGCCGGGAGGGTGATGGATCAGGCGATGCGGCGAAAGACGCGGGCGGCGGCGGGCAATCTCGCCGCGCTCAAGGGCGAAAACGCCCTGCGTTTCGCGCCCGGCGCCCAGGGGTTGCAAGAGACCGAGGACAATCTGATCCTGACGCCGGTCGCGGCGCTGGTCGAAGGCGACCGGGTGCTGGTGCGCGCCGGCGAACGCATTCCCGCCGATGGCGTGATCGAAAGCGGCGCGAGTTCGGTGGACGAGAGCGCGATCACCGGCGAAACCGTCGGCAAGCCGGTCAGCGTCGGCGACAATATCTACGCCGGATCGATCAATGGCGACGGCGCGCTGAAAGCGCGGGTGACGGCGGCCGGCAATTCCGCCTTGATCGACGAGGCCGCGCGGCTGATCGACGCGGCCAGCGCCGCGCGCTCCGGCTATGTCCGCCTCGCCGACCGGGTCTCGCAGCTTTACGCGCCGGTCGTTCATCTGGCGGCGCTGGCGACTGGCCTGGCCTGGTATTTCTTCCTCGGCGCCGGCGTCCATGACGCTTTGGTGATCGGCATTTCCGTTCTCATCATCACCTGCCCCTGCGCTTTGGCCCTCGCCGTGCCGGCGGTGCAGGCCATGGCTTCGGGCGCCTTTTTCCGCGCCGGCCTGTTTCTCAATGACGCGACCGGCCTCGAAAAGCTCGGAGAGGTCGACACCGTCGTTTTCGACAAGACCGGCACTTTGACCCTGCCCGAGCCGCGCGTCGCCAACGCCGCAGACGTCCCGCCCGATCTGCTCGATCTCGCCGCCCGCCTCGCCCATTCCTCCAGCCATCCCCTGGCGCGCGCCGTCGCGCGCGCGTCCGCGCAATCGCGCCCCCGCTGCCCGAGGCCCGCGAAACGCCGGGCATGGGCGTCGCCGCGCCTTTAGGCGAAGGCGAGGCCTGGCTGGGCTCTGCCGCGTTCTGCGAGATCGAATCCCCGGGTCCCGACGTGGACGCCAGCGCGATTTTCGTCCGCCACGGCGCGCGCTGGGCGCAGCTCCTGATCCGCCAGACCCTGCGGCCCGACGCCGCCAGAGTCCTCGCCCACCTGCGCGAAAGCGGGTTGAAGATCGCGATCCTGTCCGGCGACCGGCCGGAGGCCGTCGCGCCGATCGCGCGCGAGCTCGGCGTCGAAAGCTGGAGCGGCGGGCTGAAGCCGGCGGACAAGATCGCCTTCATCGACGAGCGCACGGCCGAAGGCGCAAAAATCCTGATGGTCGGCGACGGGCTCAACGACGCGCCGGCGCTCGCCGCGGCCTATGCCTCGATCTCGCCGATCGACGCGGTTCATCTCACCCAGACCCAGGCCGACGCTGTTTTTCTCGGCGACCGGCTGGCTCCGGTCGCCGCGGCCATAGCGATCGCCCGCCGGGCGCGCGGCCTGATGCGGCAGAACCTGTTTTTCGCCGCGGGCTATAATGTCATGGCGGTGCCTTTGGCCATGACCGGCCATGCGACGCCCCTGTTCGCCGCGCTCGCCATGTCCGCGTCCTCGATCGTCGTCACCGCCAACGCCCTGCGCTTGCGCGGACCGGGCAAAGTCGTCACTCTCCTGTTGCGGGACTCGAAGGCCGCGTCCGGCGATTCTTCGCGCAAGGCGACGCCTCGGCAGCCGGTCGCGGCCCCTTCGACTTGACCCGTCCGGCCCTGGCGCGTGTTCCCCGAGAGTTGATCGGCGTTCCGGATAGGAATATGCCTCGGGACAATGGAACAACCCGGCGCGTTCGACACTTTCATTTTCGAAGGCGCTCCAACGGATCGATGCGATGAATGTCCTGATCTTTCTCATTCCGGTAGCCATCGCCTTTGGCCTGCTCGGGCTTTACGGCCTGTTCTGGTCGCTCAAGACCGGGCAATATGAGGATCTCGAAGGCGCGGCCTACAGGATCCTGCAAGACGACGACATCGAGAAGAAATGACCGTCCTGGGCTCCTCCGATCCCCAATCCGGGGCCGAGGACCCGCTCGACGCCGGCGCGTCCGTTTCGCGCGCCGGGCGCATGGCCTGTTTCTGCCCGCCGGGGGCGCCGGCGCCGGGAGTCGCGCCGGAATCGGCGCTGGAGACCCCAGGCGTCGCGACCTTGGCCGTGGGCTTCGCCCTTTCGGTCCTGTCGCAAACCCTGGCGCTCGGCATGCTGCCGCTCGCGGGCCGGCTGCTCGCGCCCGACCCGCGCCTGATGTCCGCGCCTTATGTGGCGATGCTGCTCGGCGCGGCGAGCGCGACCTTCCCCGCTTCCTTTCTGCTCGACGCTTTCGGCCGCCGCGCCGCCCTGGCGCTCGGCGCGAGCCTCGGCGTGGCCGGCGGCCTGGTCATGGCCTGGGCGCTCAGTTTCGATCTTTTCGCGCCCTTCTGCCTCGGCGCCTTCTGGCTCGGCGTCGCGCAGGGCTTTTCCCTGTTCTACCGCCATGAGGCGGCGCTCGGCTCGACGGCTTCGGCGCGCGCGCGCGCGGCGGTGATCGTTTTCGGCAGCGGCGGACTCGCGGGACTGGTCGGCCCCGGGCTCGCCTATGTCATCGCGCAGACCGAGCCGGCTTCCCTCTTCGCCGGCGCGGCGCTGGCCTCCGCCTTGACCCAGGTGCTGGTGCTGATCCTCGCGGTGCTCACCACCGCGCGAGCGCCGATCCTGCCGCATCACGCGGCGCGGGCGGAACGGAAGCCGGACTGGCGGGCTTTCGCCGCGCCGAGCCTCGTCGCCGGCCTCGCCTGGTTCGGCATGACCGCCGCCATGGTCGCCGCGCCCGGCGCCATGGCCGGCTGCGGCATTGCCGTCGCGACCGTCTTCAGCGTCGTTTCCTGGCATGTGGTCGCGATGTACGCGCCGGCCTTCTTCACCGCCGCTCTGGCGCGCCGGTTCGGCGCCCAGACCGTCGCCGCGCTCGGCCTCGCCCTGATCGTCGCCGCCTGGGGACTGGAGTTTTTCGCGCGCGATTATTGGCGTTTCGCGTCGGCACTGGTCGCGGTCGCGGTCGGCTGGAGCTTCGCCACCGCCGGCGCCTCGCTGCGGCTCTATCGCTTCGCCAATCCGTCGCGCGCCATGCTGGCCGCCCATGACGCCATCCTGTTCCTTTCGGCGATCGCCGGCGCGGTGGCCGCCGCCTTCTGGCGGCCGGTTTGATGACGCGCGTCGCCAGGATCCTTTCGATCGCCGGATCGGACCCTTCCGGCGGCGCCGGCGTCCAGGGCGACATAAAGACCTTTTCGGCTCTGGGCTGTTACGGCATGGCGGCGATCACCGCCTTGACCGCCCAGAACACGCTCGGGGTGCAGGCCGTCCAGACCGTGCAAGCGGATTTCGTCGCCGCCCAGATCAACTCGATCTTTTCCGACATCGCGGTCGATGCGGTGAAGATCGGGATGATCGGCGCGCCGGACAATGTCGCGGCCGTAGCCGGCGCGTTGCGGCGTCACGCCGCGCGCAACGTCGTCCTCGATCCCGTCCTGGCGGCCAGCGGCGGCCATAGTCTTGGCGGCGACGCTCTGGTCGCGCCGATCCGCGCGCAATTGTTCCCGCTGGCGCGGCTGGTCACGCCCAATCTCATGGAAAGCGCGCTTTTCGCCGGAGGCCGCATGGCCGAGACCCCCGACGAGATGCGCGCCGTCGCTTTGAAGCTCCATGCGCTCGGCGCGCCCGCCGTTCTGGTCAAGGGCGGTCATCTGCCCGGCGCCGCGGCCTACGACCTGCTCTATGACGGCGCGGATTTTTTTGAGTTTTCGGCGCCGCGCGTCGTCACCCGCAACAGCCACGGCACCGGCTGCGCCCTGTCGTCGGCGATCGCGGCGCGGCTTGGCCAGGACGCCCGCCTGGAAGAGGCCGTCGCCGACGCCAAGGCCTTTTTAAGCGCGGCGCTGGAAGCCGGCGCAGCGCTGGACATCGGCGCCGGCCACGGGCCGCCGCATCATTTTTTTGCGCTGTGGGCGAACGCCGCTAGAGCGCGTTCGTAATTTGCAGAGTCGAACGCGCTCCGTTATCTCATTGTTTTGACGCATATTCTAATCCGAAAAGTCTATCAACTTTTCGGGAACATGCTCTAAACGCGCCGGATCGAGGTGATCTCGGAAAAGTTGTTCGAGCGAATGCGGTCGCGCACGAGGTTCAGCGGTTCGCTGGCCACCGTCATCGTATGGGCGTTGGCGTGCAGCAGGGTCTGCTCGTCGCGCATGATGCCGACATGGCCGCGCCAGAACACCAGATCGCCCCGGCGCAGCCCGCGCAGCCTTTCGTCCACGTCGGCCGGGCGTCCCAGCATCGACTCCATCATGTCGGTGTCGCGCGGCGCCGCGACGCCGATCGCGTTGAGCGTCACCTGGGCGAGGCCGGAACAATCGATGCCGACATCGGTCTTGCCGCCCCACAGATAGGGGGTGTGGAGGAACATTTCCGCCAGCGCCACAAAATCGCTTAAGGGGCGCGTATTCCGCGCAAGATGGCGCATGAAGACAAAGCCGCCGTTGTGGATTTCGGCGAATTTGCCGTCGGAGCCCTCCACATGGGTTTCGGCGCAGAAGGGCAGGGCGTCGAGCGGCGGCGATTTGATGTCGGGCCTGGAGAAGATCAAAGTGTGCCTCACGCGCACGCGATGGGTCGGCTTGACGACATTGGCGTCGAGCGCCTCGGCGCGGATATAGCCGACATAGCGGTCGCGATCGAGCTGCGCCCAGCACCAGCCGTCCTTTTGCTCGTAGACGAACAGGGTTTCGCCATGGAGCGCCTGGGTGTCGGTGGCGGCGTCTTCGTCGGGAGCGCGCCGCAGATCGGCATGGGAAGCGATGACCTGCATGCGCCGCCCCGGGGCATAGGCCTCCGCCTTGACCATGTCCCGCAGATGTTCGGCCGCGAGATCGGGCCGGGCCGGCGTTAGTCTTGGATCGTGGTTCAATTCATTTCTCCCACCCCCGCGCGGGGGAGGCCCGATGTGTAACCGGGCGCAGTTAGCGAATCTTTGCTTTGGCGAATTTCTCCTTCGCGAGACTGAAGATCAGCCGCGCCGCCTGCGCCTCGCCGCCCTCGGGCCGTCCGGGCCGGGCCGCGGGGGTCCAGCCATAGATGTCGAAATGGACCCAGGCAGGGCTTTTGGTCACGAAACGGCGCAGGAACAAGGCCGCCGTGATCGCGCCCGCCATGCCGCCCGCGGGCGCGTTGGTGAGTTGGGCGACCTTGCCGTCGAGCTTCGAATCGTAGCCGCTCCACAGCGGCAGCCGCCAGACCGGATCGTTGACCTCGGCGCCGTGGCGGGCGATGTCGGCGGCGAGTTTTTCGTCGTCGGTGAAGAAAGGCGGAAGGTCCGGTCCGAGCGCGACGCGCGCCGCGCCGGTGAGAGTCGCGAAATCGACCAGCAATTCCGGCTTGTCCTCGTCGGCGAGGGCCAGCGCGTCGGCGAGGATCAGCCGTCCCTCGGCGTCGGTGTTTCCGACCTCGACGGTGAGGCCCTCGCGCGAGGCGTAAATGTCGCCGGGACGGAAGGCCTCGCCCGAGACCGAATTCTCGACGATCGGAACCAGCAGGCGCAGCGAAACGTCGAGATTGGCGGCCATGATCATCGCGGCGGCCGCGATCGCCGCCGCCGCGCCGCCCATGTCTTTCTTCATCAGCGCCATGGCGCTTTCCGGCTTGATGTCGAGGCCGCCGGAATCGAAACAGACGCCCTTGCCGACCAAAGTCAGACGGCGCGCCCGCTTCGGCTTCCAGCGCAGATCGACGAGACGCGGCGCGCGGGGCGAACCCTTGCCCACGGCGTGGATGAGCGGGAAATCCCTGGCCAGTTTTTCGCCCCGGATCGTCGAAACCTTGGCCCCGAAAGTCTCCGCGAGCGCCCGGAGGGCCTCCTCCAGTTCGTCGGGGCCGAGATCGTTGGCCGGCGTGTCGATGAGGTCGCGGGCGAAGGCGACGGCGCTGGCGATCGATTCGATCTCGGCGGCGTCGACGCCTTCTGGCGCGATCAGCCGCGGCGCCTCGCGCGGGCTCCTGTAACGGAGGAAGCGGCGCCCGCCGAGCAGGAAAGCCAGCGCCGCGAGATCCGGGCGCCGCGGCGCCGTCGCGAAACGATAGACGCCGGCCGGCAGGAGATTGGCGAGTTCGCCGGGCTGGAAAGGATCGGCCTTGTCTCCGGCCTCGACGAAAAAGACGGCGCCCGGCTCGCCGTCCGCCGCGACGAACCACATCAGGCGGCCGGATTTGGCCTCGAAACGGGTCGCCGTCGCGAAACGCAGGGCCTCGCCGGGAAGGTTCGCCTCTTTTTCCGGCGCGGCCGACGCCTGGGCGAAATCCTTCGGATCGGCGAGCCAGACGGCGACGCTCTTTTCCTTCGGATTGGCGAATTTCAGCTTGGGCAGGTCAATCATGGCGAAAGGCGCTCCCTCGCGCCGCGCGCCGGCGCGAGGCGCATTAACGGACTATTAGGGTTAACGAATTATTCCTTTCGCCTGAAGCGTCAAGGCGGCCGGGGGCCCAAAGGATTTCGTGACATGCGGGAAGCCTCTTTCAAGCCGCTCGCGCTTGGTCTTGCGATTCGGCCGGACAGCGACGCAGACCGGGTTCATCCTCTTTCGCGCGCCGCGCTCGTCGGCGTCGCTCTCGCCGCGCTGTTCGCGCTCTCCGGCTGCAAGACCGTCAGCATGGACGACATCACGGGCTCGATCGCCGCGCCGACCAAGCCCGCCTCGTCCTCGCAGGCGGACCTGAGGGCCTTTTCCGAACAATTGCGGCGGCTCTACGAAGCCCATCCCGGCGACAAAAAAATCGCCATGGCCTATGCGAAATCGCT
Source organism: uncultured Pseudomonadota bacterium (assembly GCA_963748385.1). GTDB lineage: Bacteria > Pseudomonadota > Alphaproteobacteria > Rhizobiales > Beijerinckiaceae > Rhodoblastus. The sequence goes on along the minus strand of CAVVIQ010000012.1, from coordinate 344,220 downwards.
GCGGGCGCGCGGCCTGAACGATCAGGCGGCGGCGGTAATGGAAAATATCGCGATCAAATATCCGAAGGATCACGCGGTGCTCGCCGCTTTCGGCAAGGCCCTGGCCGACGACGGCCAGCTCCAGCGCGCCCAGGACGTGCTGTCGCACGCCGATTCGCCCGACGACCCCAATTGGTCCGTCGTCAGCACCAGGGGCTCGATCGCCGACCAGCTCGGCGACCACCAGGCGGCGCGGCAATTCTACGAGACGGCGCTGAAGCTTGCTCCCGGAGAGCCGTCGGTCATGTCCAATCTCGGCCTGTCCTACGCCTTGTCGCACGATCTGACGGATGCGGAAAACGTGATGCGCCAGGCGGCCGCCAGCCCGCGCGCCGACATGCGCGAGCGCCAGAACCTTGCCCTCGTGCTGGCTCTCCAGGGCAAATTCGCCGAGGCCGAAAAGGTCTCGGAACGCGACCTGCCGCCGGATCAGGCGCGGGAGAATGTCGCCTCGATCCGCCAGATGATTTCGCAGTCGAACGACTGGCGCGACATCCAGACGTCCGCGGCGCCGCGCAGCCGGACGACGTCCATCGCCCGCAGCACGGCCTTGCCCGCGAGGACCGACCCAAGCCAGGCCGCGATCGACGGCGAAACGTCGGCGGCGAGCCGGAAAATGGAGCAATTGAGCGTCGACGCCTCGGCGCGCTGATTCTTGCGGTCGAGCGAGCGTCCCCGCGCGCGGGGCGATCTCGCGGCGAGGCCGCTCAGGCCGACTGACGTTTCGCCGGATGCGCCTGCTCGTTGAAGAACAGGGCCTGGCTGACCACCGCCTTCACCGTTTCGGCGCGGAAGGGCTTCGAGATCAGGAAAGCCGGCTCCGGCCGCTCTCCGGTCAGCAGGGACTCCGGAAAAGCTGTGATGAAGACCACCGGAACGCCCATGCTTTCCAGAATTTCGTTGACGGCGTCGAGGCCGGAGCTGCCGTCGGCGAGCCTGATGTCGGCGAGAACGAGACCGGGCCGGGTGGAACGGGCGAGGGCCACCGCCTCGACGCGGGTGCGGGCGACGCCTGCGACCGTGTGGCCGAGGCCCTCCACCAGATTTTCGAGGTCCATCGCGATCAAGGGTTCGTCTTCGATGATCGCCACGGTCGACGCGACCTGGGCGCCGATCTCGCGCCCGGCGGTTTCGATCAGCCGGTCGAATTCGGCGCGGCCAACCCCGATCACCCGCGCCGCGCTGTCGGGATCGAAGCCTTCGACGGCGGTGAGCAGGAAGGCCTGGCGGGGCAGGGGCGTGATCGCTTCCAGGCGCCGGTCGGTGGCGGTCCTTGGCTTTTCCGCCTCGCCATTGATCGGCATGGCGTTCCACAACCATGAAAACAGGCGATAGATTTCCTCGCGCGGCTCGGCGTCGCGGTCGAACATCGAAGGATCGGAGAGCAGGACCTCCAGCGCGGCGGAGACATAGGCGTCGCCGCTCGCCTGAGAACCTGACAGGGCGCGGGCGTAGCGACGCAGAAAGGGAATTTGCGGACCGATCAGACTGGACAGGGACATACGAACCTCGCGCCATCCGGCGTCGGATTTGATCGTGGACGTAACAATATCCTAGCGCGAAAATCGAGCCTGTCACAGGCCCGCGGGAACAAATCTGCGCGAGCGGCGTTTAACGCAGGACACAGCAAAAAAATATGTCCGCCCGCAACGCCGCCCGGATGGGCAAGCAAGGAAAGGCGCCCTATGCCCGAAAATGATAAGAACACTAAAGAGGTCGAACCGACGCTCGAACCCCTTCTCCAGGCGCATATCGGCAAACAGTTGCGGCAAATGTACGATTCCATGATCCGCGAGCCCGTGCCCGAGAGGTTCAAGCTGCTCCTCGACCGGCTGGAGGCGGGCGAGGCCCCGCAAGATCGCGCGCGCGACAAGACCAAGGCCGGGGCGGACAAGGCCGGCGCCGCATGAATGAAAAGGTCAGGCTCGGCCTCAAGGCCATGCTGCTTTCCGAGCTGCCGGTCCTGCGCGCCTTCGCGCTTTCGCTGGCCGGCTCGGAAGACCGCGCCGACGATCTGGTGCAGGACACTTTGATGAAGGCCTGGGCCAACGCTTCCTCCTTCGAGGAGGGGACGAATATGCGCGCCTGGCTCTTCACCATCATGCGCAACACCTTTTTCAGCCAATATCGCAAGGCGCGCCGCGAGATCCAGGACGTGGACGGCGAGGCCGCCGCGCGGCTCGTCGCCATGCCGGACCAGCTCGCCCATCTCGATCTGGCCGATTTCCGCGCCCATCTCGAACGGCTGCCGGCGGACCAGCGCGAGGCGCTGGTGCTGATCGGGGCGTCGGGTTTTTCCTATGAGGAGGCCGCCGAAATCTGCGGCTGCGCGATCGGCACGATCAAGAGCCGGGTCAACCGGGCGCGGCGGCGCCTGATGGAGCAGCTCGCCTTGTCCTCTGTCGAGGATTTCGCCGCCGATCCGGGCCTGCCGGACAGCGCCGCGGCCCCGCCGCTCGCCGAGTAGTCGCGGCGATTTTTTGTCTTGCCGGCGCCCCTTTCGCGCGCGATGCTGCGCGCCAATCTTTTCGGGATATGCGCCATGAGCCCGATTTCCCGCCTGCGCGTCGCTTTTTTCGCTCTTTTTCTCGTTTCCACCGGCGCCTTCGCCGCGCCGAAGCCATACGTCAACGACGATCTCGCCAGCTCGTCTACGCGACTGGAGCAGAAGCTCGCCGACGACAGCGCGGATCTGCGCGCCCACAACACGACGATGGATCTGCGCCAGCAGGCGGTCGCCCTGGGCCAGCAGGGCGATGCGGCCCAGACGCTGCCGATCCTGGGGGCGATCGCCGCCTCCGCGCCCGACAGCGTCGCCGACTGGCTGATGTTCGCCCGCGCCTCGCTTGGCGCGGCGGCGGCCAAGGGCGACAATGCCGACGCGCTGAAGGATCAGGCGCTGGCGGCGGCTTTCACCGCCTATCGCCACGCAAGGGTAAAAACCGAAGAGGCCGCGTCGCTTGCCCTGATCGGCGATATTTTCGCCGCCCGCGAAGCCTGGCGCGACGCGCTCAACGCTTATCGCGCGAGCCTCGACGCCTTCGCTCTTCCGCCGGTCCAGAAAACCTATGCCGATCTGCGCGAGAAATACGGATTCCGCGTGCTCGACTACAGGATCGACAATGAATTGGCGAACCCGCGCGTCTGTTTTCAGTTTTCCGAGGACCTCGCGCGAGGGCGCGGCGACTTCTCGCCTTTCGTGACGCTCGACGGACGCAGCGACGCCGCGGTCTCCAACGAGGAGCGCCAGATCTGCGTCGAAGGCCTGAAACATGGCGAACATTATGACATCGCCCTGCGTCAGGGCCTGCCTTCGGCGGTCGGCGAAAACCTGCTGCGCAACCAGGATTACCAGGTCTATGTCCGCGACCGTTCGCCGCAGGCTCATTTCACCGGGCGCAATTACGTGCTGCCGCGCGTCGGGCCGGAGGGCGTCCCGATCGTCTCGGTCAACACGAGCAGGGTGAAGGTGAAGATCTTTCGCGTCGGCGACCGCAATCTGCTGCCGACCATCCGCTCCGAGGATTTTCTCGCCCAGCTTTCCGCGATGCGGCTGAAACAGTTCGGCGACAGCGACGGCCAGAAGATATGGTCGGGGACGCTCGACGTGAAATCCGAAATCAACCAGGACGTCGTCACCGACTTCCCCGTTCTCGAAGCGCTCCGCCAGCCGCAGCCCGGCGTCTATGTGATGAGCGCCTCCGCCGTCGACGACCTCGCCGCGAACGGCGACGACGATGAAGATTACAGCCTGCGCGCCACCCAGTGGTTCGTCGTCTCCGATCTCGGCCTGACCGCCTTCAGCGCCCGCGACGGCGTGACCGCTCTGGTGCGTTCGCTCGCCACCGCCGAGCCGAAGGCGGGGGTCGAGGCGCGGCTGATCGCGAAAAACAACGAGCTTCTGGCCAAGGCCGTGACCGACGCCAAGGGCGAGGTTCATTTCGCGCCCGGCCTTTCGCGCGGGGAGGGCGGGCTTAGCGCCCGGCCTCATCGTCGTCAGCGATGGCAAGGCCGATTACAATTTCCTCGACCTCCAGCAGAACGCCTTCGACCTCACCGACCGTGGCGTGGAGGGGCGCGACCCGCCCGGAGCGCTCGACGCTTTCGTCTATGCCGAGCGCGGCGTCTATCGCTCGGGCGAGACCGTGCATCTGGCCGCGCTGATGCGCGACGCCAATGGACTCGCCGCCGCCGCGCCGCTGACCCTGGTCGTCAAGCGTCCCGACGGGGTGGAATTTTTACGCGCGCCCTTGGCGGATCAGGGACTGGGCGGACGGACGCTCGATGTGGTCCTGCCCGCCGACGCCGCCTCGGGCGGCTGGACGGTCCAGGCTTTTGCAGACCCCAAAAGCCCGGCGATCGGCGAAGCCGGCTTCCTGGTCGAGGATTACGTTCCCGAGCGCATGGACATGGTCCTGACCCCGAAGGCGAGCGCCGCGCGTCCGGGTGAAACGACCCAGATCGGCGTCGCCGTGCGTTACCTTTACGGCGCGCCGGGCGCCGATCTGGTGGTCAATGGCGATGTCGAGATCGAGGCCGCCTCCGACCACGGCCTGCCGGCGCTGAAAGGCTACGAGGCCGGCGTCGCCGACGAGGATTTCTCACCGGTCAAGAACGAACTCGACGACACGCCGACGACCGACGCCAAGGGCGCGGCAGTCCTCGATGTCGCCATCCCCCAGGTCAAGGCGACGCGACCGCTGGAAGCCAAGATCGCTGTGCGCGCTGGCGAGGAGGGCGGCCACGCCATCGAACGCATCGCTTATCTGCCGCTGCTGCCCGCGGGCGGTCTGATCGGAGTGAAGAAGGATTTCGACAGCCTCGCCGAAGGCTCGCAGGCGCGTTTCGACGTGATCGCCATAGGTCCCGACGGCCTGCGGACGACCCGGCGCAAGGTCCACTGGTCGCTCTATCGCCTCAGCAACGATTACCAATGGTACAAGGAGGACGGCCGCTGGAATTTCGAGCGGGTGAAATCGTCGCGCCGAGTCGCCGACGGCGCGGTCGATCTGAAACCGGACGCCCCGGCCAGGATCGCGGCGGTCGTCGGCCTCGGCCAATATCGGCTCGACCTGCGCGACGACGATCCCAATGACGCCCAGACTTCGGTGACGTTCGACGTCGGCTGGTCGGGCGAGGCCAAGGCGCCGACGCCGGACCAGCTCGACGTGACTCTCGACAAACCCGCTTACGCCGGCGGCGAGACGATGAAGCTGAAAATTTTCGCGCGCAGCGAGGCCAAAGCGACCGTCGTCGTGCTCGGCGAGGGGGTGAAGACGACGATCGACGCCGATCTGAAGAAGGGCGACAACGAAATTGCGGTTCCGGTCGGCGCCGATTGGGGCATAGGCGCCTATGCGCTGGTGCTCGCCCATCGCCCGCTCGACAAGGCGGCGGGGCGCATGCCCGGCCGGGCCATCGGGCTGGCGTGGTTTTCGGTCGACCCCGCCGCGCATCGGCTGGACGTCGCGATCGACGCGCCGGAACGGGTTCGTCCACGCGGAAAACTCGAACTGCCGATCCAGCTCGCCGGGCTCGCGCCGCATGAAGAGGCCTATGTCACGGTCGCGGCGGTCGATGTCGGCATTCTCAATCTCACCCGCTACGAGACCCCCGACCCGAGAGGGCATTTCTACGGCCAGCGCGCGCTTTCGACCGAAATCCGCGACATTTACGGCTATCTGATCGACGGTCTGCAGGGAACGCGCGGGCAGATTCGCTCGGGCGGCGATTCCGGCGGCGAGGAGACCTCCGCCGAAAAGCCCAATCAGGAGCCTTTGGCGCTTTATTCGGGCGTCGTCCGCGTCGGTCCCGACGGCAAGGCGAAGGTCTCTTTCGACCTGCCCGCCTTCAACGGGACGGCGCGCGTCATGGCGGTCGCCTGGAGCAAGGGCCGGACCGGCTCGGCTTCGGCCGATGTGATCGTGCGCGACGCGGTCGTGGTTCAGGCCAGCCTGCCGCGATTCTTGGCGCTCGACGACCAGTCGCGGCTCAATCTGCGTCTCGACAATGTCGAAGGCGTCGCGGGCGACTATCGGCTGAGCGTCGCGCTTCACGGCCCGCTCGCCGGCGACGCCGCCCTGAACCAGACCGTCAAACTCGGCGCCAAGGCGAAAGCTTCGGTCAACATCCCCCTGCGGGCGACCGGGGTCGGCGCGGCTTCGCTCGACATCAGATTGACCGGGCCGAAATTCGACGCGGCGCAGAGCCTCGCGCTCGACGTCGAGCCGGGGACCAGCGCCCTGGTCGCGCGCAGCTTCCATACTTTGCAGCCCGGCGAAAGCCTGGTTCTGTCGCGCGATCTGCTCGCCGAATTCATCCCCACGACCGGCGCGGTCACCGCCAGCGCCACGCCGCTCGGCGCGGTGGATGTCGCGGGGTTTCTGACCGCGCTCGACGTCTATCCTTGGTCCTGCTCGGAACAGACGGTGAGCCGCGCCATGCCCTTGCTCTATCTGAGCAAGCTGACGGGCGCGGAGCGGCAGGCGATCGAAGGCGACGTTCCGGCGCGGGTCGAACGCGCCATCGCCATACTGCTGTCGCGGCAGGATTTCGACCGGCGGCTTCGGCCTGTGGTCGGCGGAGGGCGGCGGTGAGGACATGTGGCTCACCGCCTTCGTGACCGATTTCCTAACCCGGGCGCGTGAAAACAAATATGCCGTGCCGCAGCGCGCGATGGACCAGGCGCTCGACCGGCTGCGCAATTATGTCGTCAACGCCTCCGACGTGAAAGCGGAGAACAGCGCCGCGCTCGCCTATGCGCTCTATGTCCTGGCGCGCAACGGCCGTCCGGTCGCGGGAGACCTGCGCTATTTCGAGGACGCGCGGCTCGACGCCTTCGGCACGCCCTTCGCCCGCGCCCAGCTTGCCGCGGCCTCGGCTTTGACCGGCGACCGCGCGCGGTCGCAAAGAACCTTTTTTGCCGCGGGCGAGGCCCTTTCGACGGCCAAATCTTCGAACGTCTCGCGCGCCGATTACGGCTCGCTGCTGCGCGACGGCGCGGGCCTCTTGACCCTCGCCGCGGAGAGCCAGGCCGATCAGGCCCTGATCCTCAGGACGGCGCAGGTCGTGGACGGCGCCGCCGCCGCGACGCCGCACGCCTCGACGCAGGAGGAAAGCTGGATGATCCTCGCCGCCCAGGCCTTCGCGGCCCAGGCCGAAAACCAGACGCTTTCCATCGATGGCGCGTCGCACAAGGGCGTCTTCGCCATGCGCTACGGCGATTCCGATCTGACCGTGAAACCGGTGACGCTGGTCAATCAGGGTCAGGCGCCGGTGAAGGTCGCGATCAGCGTGTCCGGGCGGCCCACCGCCAAGGCGCCGGAGCAATCGCATGGCTATCGGATCGAGCGCGGTTTTTACCGCCTCGACGGGACGCCGGTCGCGCCCAATGAGATCAAGCAGAACGACCGTCTGGTGGTGGCGCTGAAAATCACCGAGACCGAGGCGGCCTACGCCCGGCTGATCCTGGAGGACCGCCTGCCCGCCGGCCTGGAGATCGACAATCCCGACCTTTACGACGGCGGCTCGACCGAAAACCTGCAATGGGCCAAGGCGACGGTCGCGCCGACCCACACGGAATACAAGGACGACCGTTTCGTCGCCGCCTTCGAGCGCAACGGTTCGGACAAGGCGACTTTCGCCGTCGCCTATGTCGTGCGCGCGGTGACGCCGGGGACTTACATCCAGCCCCCAGCGACGATCGAGGACATGTATCGCCCCGAAAGGTTCGGACGCACCGGTTTCGGGACGGTCGAAATTTCGGCGGGCGGACGTAAGTGAAACCGGAGCGCCAGCGCCCGTGGCTTTACGCGGCCGTGCTGATCGCATTTTTCGGTCTGGCGGTCCCGGGCGCCTGGCTTCAGGCGCAACGGGCTCTGAGGCGCGCTCGATCTTTCGGCGCTGGACCGGGTCTCGACCGTGGCGCTCGACCGCGACGGCCGGCTTTTACGCGCTTTCGAGACCTCCGACGGGCGCTGGCGCCTGCCCTTGAGGGCGAAAGATGTCGATCCGCGCTTCTTCACGCTGTTGAAAGCCTATGAGGATCGCAGGTTCGACCGCCACGGCGGCGTCGATTTTCTCGCGCTGCTGCGCGCCGGATGGCAGTTCGTCCGCACGCGCCACGTGGTTTCCGGCGGCTCGACCTTGACCATGCAGGCGGCGCGCCTGCTGGAGCCGAGGCCGGAGCGCAATCTTTTCGCCAAGGCGCGCCAGATCCTGCGCGCCTATCAACTCGAGGCGCGGTTCAGCAAGAGCGAGATCCTCGACATCTATCTCGCGCTCGCGCCCTATGGCGGCAATCTCGAAGGTCTTCGCGCGGCGAGCCTTGCCTATTTCGGCAAGGAGCCGCGCCGCCTGAGCACGGCGGAGGCCGCCCTGCTGGTCGCGATCCCGCAGGCGCCGGAAGCCCGCCGGCCCGATCGCCGCGTCAGGTCCGCGCGAGCCGCTCGCGACCGGGTGATCGACCGCGCCGTCGCAGCGGGCGCTCTCTCCGCAAGCATAGCGGCGCGGGCGAAAAACGAGCCGCCGCCGGTCGCGCGAAAGCCTTTCCCCGAACTCGCCCCTCATGTGACCGAGGCGCTCGCCCGCGCCCATCCCGAGCGCAAGATTCTGAATCTGACCCTCGAGGCCTCCTTGCAGGCGGGCCTTGAAAAACTCGCCCGGGACCGCGCCGAGCGGCTGGGGCCGAAACTGACCATGGCGATCCTGGTGATCGACAACGGGAGCGGCGATATTCTCGCCCATGTCGGGGCCGCCGATTATTTTTCCAAAGACCGCGCCGGGGCGATCGACATGACGGAAGCCTTGCGCTCGCCGGGCTCGACATTAAAACCCTTCATCTACGCCATGGCCTTCGGCGACGGCCTCGCCCATCCAGAAACCCTGCTCGACGACGTCCCGACCCGCTATGGCGCATGGAAGCCGACCAATTTCGACGACAAGTTCCATGGCGCGGTGACCGCCCGCGAGGCCCTGCAGCTGTCGCTCAACCTGCCGGCGGCGCAGGTGCTCGACGCCGTGGGCCCGGCGCGTTTCGTCGCCCGGATGCGCGGGGCGGGCCTGCCGCTCGTCCTGCCCAGGGATTCCGACGCCGGCCTCGCCATCGGCCTTGGCGGGGTCGGGGTGCGACTGCGCGATCTCGCCCGCGCTTACGCCGCTTTTCCGCGCGACGGGCTTGCGCCGGAACTGAGCGAGGACCGCGACGACCCGCCCGCGCGACCATCGCCGCAACGGATCGCCGAGCCCGCCGCCGCCTGGCAGGTCGCGGACATCCTGCGTTTTGCGCCGCCGCCCGACAATGGCGCGATCGGCCAGATCGCCTTCAAGACCGGCACGTCCTACGGCTATCGCGACGCCTTGGCGATCGGCTTCGATCGCGCCCACACCGTCGCGGTGTGGGTCGGGCGGGCGGATAATGGCGCGGTCTCCGGGCTCATCGGCCGCAAGGTCGCGGCGCCCATTCTGTTTTCCGCCTTCGCCCGCATCGGCGGCCCCCACGAGGCCCCGCCGCGTCCGCCCGGCGTGCTCGTCGCCTCCACCGCCCATCTGCCGCCGCCGCTGCGCCATCTGCGCCGCGACGCCCCGAAGATCCTGGCGGCGACCTTTTCCAATCCGCTGAAGATCACTTTTCCGCCCGATGGCGCCCGCATCGACCTTGGCCTGCTTCGTGCGGCGGGGGAGGAAAGGCCCGAACTGGCGCTGAAGGCGCAGGGCGGCGCCCCGCCGCTGACCTGGATGGTCAATGGCGCGCCGCTCAGGCAAGACGCGGAAGCCCAGAACCAGCGCCACGAGGCGAACTGGGCGCCTGACGGCGCCGGCTTCGCCCGCGTCTCGGTGATCGACGCCAATGGCGCCGGCGACAGCGTCCTGGTGCGGATTGAATAAGGATTGACCTCGGCGGCGCTCCGAGGCATGTCAGCCTCGACTTTACGCCAACGGCCACTAAAACGGCCGTTGGCGACCGCGCCGGCCGGCGCGGCGCCGGCTGACGCCGGCGGGCGCCCTTGCTGCGAAGCAAGGGCCAGACGCATTGGACACACCCCCTGGACTTTTCCCATGATCAATTCGGCTTTGATGAATGTGATGACCGCGGCCGCGCTCAAGGCCGGACGCGGCCTGAAGCGCGATTTCGGCGAGGTCGAGAATCTCCAGGTTTCGGTCAAGGGGCCGGGCGATTTCGTCACCATTGCCGATAGGAAATCCGAAAAAACCATTTTCGAGGAATTGTCCAAGGCCCGGCCCGGCTATGGCTTCGTTCTCGAAGAGGGCGGCCTGGTCGAGGGCGCCGACAAAAGTCATGTCTGGTATGTCGATCCGCTCGACGGCACCACCAATTTCCTCCATGGCCTGCCGATCTTCGCCGTCTCCATCGGGCTGGAGCGCGAGGGCCAAATGGTGGCGGGCGTGATTTACAATCCGGCGACCGACGATCTTTTCGTCGCCGAAAAGGGCCAGGGCGCCTATTACAACAACCGCCGCATCAGGGTCGCCGCCCGCCGCGACGTCTCGGAAGGCCTGGTCGCCACCGGCATCCCGCCGCTGGGCAAGGCGGCGATTCATCCGCGCTTCAAGGCGGAGCTCGCCTCGGTCATGACGCGCGCTGGGGGCGTCCGCCGGCTGGGCGCCGCCTCGATCGACCTCGCCTTCGTCGCCGCCGGCCGTTTCGACGGCTTCTGGGAGCGCGGCCTCAAGAGCTGGGACATGGCGGCGGGCATGGTTCTGGTGCGCGAGGCCGGCGGTTATGTCACCGACGCCGACGGCGGATCGGATATTCTGGGCACCGGCTCGGTGTGCTGCGGCAACGAGCATATCCACAGGCAATTGCTCGAACTGGTCAAAAAGGCCTGACCCGCCGCCGGAGAGGTCCGGCGGCGAAATTCGTCTTGAAATTCTCATGACCTTGCGTTCTACCTAACGCAAAATCAAAGGGAGAGCCCGAAAATGTCGGACAAAGACGCCTATCGCCTGTCCTCGCCCGCCATTTTCCTGCTGCGCATGGCGGTCTTTCTCATTCTGGTCGGTTTCGTCGCCGTCATCCTCCATGGTCCGATCGAAACCGCCTTCCTGGCCAATCCGGCGCTGAACGGCGTCATCATCGGCGCGGCGGCGATCGGCGTTCTGATCGCCTTCGGTCAGGTCATGCGGCTGTTTCGCGAAATCGCCTGGGTCAACAACGGGCGCAGCAGCAGGAAGCCGCGCCTGCTCGCGCCGATGGCGCGGATCGTCGGGCCCGAGGGCAGGGCGCCCTTGTCGCCCCAGATCCTGCGCCTTGTGCTCGATTCGGTCGCGACCCGGCTCGACGAAGGGCGCGAAACCTCGCGCTATCTCACCGGCCTGCTGGTTTTTCTCGGCCTGCTCGGCACCTTCTGGGGCCTTTTGGAGACGGTCGCCTCGATCAGCGGCGTGATCGGCTCGCTTCAAAGCGGCGGCGAAACCTCGGCCTTGTTCAACGATCTCAAATCCGGCCTCGCCCGGCCGCTGGCGGGCATGAGTCTCGCCTTCACGTCTTCGCTCTTCGGTCTGGCCGGGTCGCTGGTGCTCGGCTTTCTCGATCTTCAGGCGGGCCAGGCGCAAAGCCGTTTCTATACAGAGCTTGAAGACCGGCTCTCGGCGGATGTCGAGGCGGCGCACGCCCCGGAAAGGGCGTCCGACAACACCGAGGCGATCGACGGCCTCGCCAATGGCGTTCAGGCCCTGGTGCGCCATATGCGCCAGGAGCAGCAGATGATCCGCGACTGGGTCGAGGCCCAGTCCGCGCGCCAGGCCCGGCTTCAGGCGGCGATCGAGGCCCGTCTCGCCGGCGAGAAGCAGGAGCCGCGCTGATGCTGATGTCCCGCGCCCGCCGCCGCCCGGCGACGATGAATTATTGGCCGGGCTTCGTCGATGCGCTCTCGACCCTGCTGCTGGTCTTCACCTTCCTGCTCTCGGTCTTCGTCGTCGCGCAATATTATCTGTCGCGCGACGTCGGCGGCAAGGATGCGGCGCTTGCCCGCCTCAACAAGGAGATCGCGGAGCTGACCGCGATCCTCTCGCTGGAAAAGGGCGGCAAGGAACAGGCCCAGCAAAGCCTCGCCGCACTGAGCGCGACGCTTGACGCCACCCGCAAGGAGCGCGACGCGCTCGCCGCTGGCGCGGGCGCGGCTGCTTCCACTCTCGAGGCGCAAAAGCAGCTTTCCGCCGAAGCCGCGGCGCGCGTTGATCTGCTCAACGCCCAGATCGCCGCCCTGCGCCAGCAGCTCGCGGCGGTGCAGGACGCGCTTTCGGCGCAGGAGGCGAAGAACAAGGAGAGCCAGGACCGCATCGCCGATCTCGGTTCAAGGCTCAATGTCGCGCTCGCCGAGAAGGTGCAGGAGCTGGCGCGCTATCGTTCGGACTTTTTCGGGCGCTTGCGCGAAATTCTCGCCGACCGGCCGGAAGTGAAAGTCTCGGGAGACCGTTTCATCCTGCCGACCGAGGTGCTGTTCCAGAGCGCCGAGGCCGAGCTGACGCCCGCGGGCAAGGCGGAGATCGACAAGGTCTATCTCGCCTTGAGCGACGTCGCCAAGGAAATCCCGCCGGAAATTCCCTGGGTGCTGCGGGTGGACGGCCATACCGACAAGAGGCCGCTCTCTGCCTCGTCGCAATTCAAGTCGAACTGGGACCTTTCCGCCGCCCGCGCCATCGCCGTGGTGAAATATTTGATCGGCAAGGGTTTTTCACCCCACCATCTGCTGGCGGGGGCCTTCGGCTCGAACCAGCCGATCGATCAGGGCGACAGCGAGGAGGCGCTGCGGAAAAACCGCCGGATCGAGCTCAAGATTACGGATCGATGATCGGCGATGAGCGTCGCGCTGCGCCCCTATGCCGAAAAGGACTGGCCGGCGGCGCTCGCGATTTGGGTCGAAACCTGGAGCCTTAGCCGGCCGGAAATCGATTTCGCCGACCGCGCCTCCTGGCTCGCCGCGCTTTTCGAAAAATCGCTCGAAGAAAACGCGCGCATCGTCGTCGCCGAGGATTCGCAGGGTGTTTCGGGTTTCGTCCTTTTCGATCCGGCGCGGGGCTGGCTGGAGCAGATCGCGGTGGCGCCGCGCGCGCTCGGCTCAGGGCTAGCGCAGGCTTTGATCGCTGAAGCCAAACAGGCCTGTCGGGCGGGCCTCGGCCTGGAGGTCAACGCCGACAATTTCCGCGCCCTGGGCTTTTACCGCGCCGAAGGGTTCCTGCCTGTGGCGAAAGGCCGCAATCCGCTCTCCGGCCTGCCAACCTTGACCCTCGCCTGGGGACCCCTAATTGAGAGCGACGCCAACAGGATCGAAGCGCCGCGCGACATGACCCTCCACGCCAATCCACTTGCTCATTCGGAAAACGGCCGCATCCTCGTCCCGCCCACGGTCCATCCGCTGGAAAATCTGCTCCGGCTCGACGCGCGCGGCCTGCTCGACGCGATGCGCGACAGCCAGCGCCGCGATTTCCTGGCGATGGTCGCGGATATCGAGGCGCCGGAGTCCGAATTGCATCGGCTGTTCGCCGCCTTGCGCGAGCGCGCCCCGGCCGGCAATCCGCTGCACGACATCGCGCTGTTTCGTCCCGGCGCGCTGGCCGGGCTTTTCCTGGACCTGCACGACCATGTGATGAGCCACCCGGTCTGGCTCCATCCCTTTTTCGTGCGGGTGTTCGAGGGGCGCGCCACGCTCGATCAGTTGCGAATCTTCGCCGTCCATTATTTCAACCAGATCAAGAACACCCGCCAGTGCGTCGCCGCCGCCATCGGCCGCTTTCACGGGCTGATGGGCCTGCCCTATGGCCCGCTCAACGAGCGCGTTTCGGAAATCACCCAGATTTCGCTGGCCCAGCTCGTCGCCGACGAATATGGCGTCGGCAGCCATGCGGTGGCCGATTATCCGCCGCTCGGCCATCTGCTGCTGGCCCAGACCCATGTGGCGATGTATCGCCAGTTCTTCGACGGGCTCGGAATTGCGCCCGAGGCCCAGGACGCACCGATGCTGCCCGGCGTCGCCGACAATGTCCTGACCCAGCGCCTGCTCGCCGGCGACAGGGCGTTTTCGCCGCTGGAGGCCCTGGCTTCGGTCGGGCTGGGGATGGAATGGGGCGTGCCCGAATTCTTCAGCCTGCTGCTCGGCGGCTTCATCCGCGTCGCGCTGCGCGAAAAGCTCGACCTGACGCCGCATCATCTCGAAGTCTTCATCGCCCATGTCCGCTATGACGTGCTGCACGCCATTTCGGTCATGTTGGTGACTTCGCTGCACATGCGCGGCGAGGACGACCTTCTCGCGGTCAAGGGCGCCTGCAACACGTTGATGGCCAGCCGCCATGGCATGATGACCGAGCTGCACCAAAAGGTTTTCGGCGAAGCCTGCCCGTCGCTCGCGGAGATCGATCTCGAACCCCGCTATCGTCTGCGCGACCGTCGCATCGAGGCCGCCCTGCGGGCGGCGCGGCGGGAAATCCCGCCCGAGGCGGTGATCGGCGCCGAAGACTGGCGCGCGAGCGAGAAAACGCCTTTCGTCTTCGCCTGAAGGCGCGCGCCCCCGCTTGCGTCTTCTCGTCCGGGTCGTCTTGCTCTTCGGCGCGGCCTGGTATAGAAGGCGGCCTTCCACATTTCCGGCGCCGCGAGGCGCTGTCACTTTGGGTTCCAAGGCGGCGATCCGTCACGGAAGCCGCGAGGCCGAAACCATGAAGTCCGACATCCATCCCGATTACCACACGATCAAGGTCGTCATGACCAATGGGACCGAGTTCCTGACCCGCTCGACCTGGGGCAAGGAAGGCGACACCCTCCATCTCGACATCGATCCCACCACCCATCCGGCCTGGACCGGCGGCTCGCAGCAGCTGCTCGACCGCGGCGGCCGTCTCTCGCGCTTCAATTCGCGCTTCGGCGGCCTCTCCTTCGGCAAGAAGTGAATCGGACATCGCGTTCAGATCACCGGCGCTGTGGCGCCCGTCATGAGCGAATGCCAGCAGGGCGGCGACAGACGCCCGTTTGACAACGGGCTAGTGGCCGAGCTGATGCGAAGAAAATCTGACCGCGCTTCGCGCGGTCGATAAGATGAAAAAGGCGGCTTTCGGGCCGTCTTTTTCATTGCTTCATCACGAAGCGCCCGTCGGCGACCTGAAAACTTTCGAGTTTTTTCAGGAAGCTCATGCCGAGCAGGGAGATGTTCAATGCGCCGGGCCGGGCGACGAGGGCGTCGACGTCATGGACCGTGATGTCGTCGATGCGGATTTCGCGTAAGGAGACGCGGGCGACCCTGCTGGTCCCGTTGGCGGTCTGCATCTGCATGTTGAAGGCGGAGGCTGGCGGGTCGATGTTGAGCTGGCGGGCGTCTTCGGCCGTAAGAGTGACGAAGGTCGCGCCGGTGTCCACCATGGCGTGGAGGGATGTCCCGTCGATTTCGATGTCGGTCTGATATTGCGCGTTGCGGTCGGGCTCAAGCTCGACCACGCCGAAGCTGGCGTGGGAAGCCGCAGCCATGGCTGTCGGCGCGGGATCGTCGGAAGCCGGAACCGCGCGTTGACCTGCCCGCTCGGCGCGGCCGGCGGCGCGAGGTCGCGCCAGCGGTTCTGGACCGCCACCCCGAACAGAAGGGCCATCACGCCAAGGAAAAACGCCAGTTTCGAGCTCTGCGCCATCGCTTTCCGCCCCGCTTCAATCGCCGCGCGCGGGGGCGCGCGGAGCAAGCCTAGGGGGCCATTGCCTGCCAGCGCGTTAAATCCTCGTGGAAAATTATCCCGCCAGAGCCGCTTTCACCATGGGGCTTACCTTGGCGAAATCCATTTTGCCGGCGTGGCGCGCCTTCAACTCGGCGATCACCTTGCCCATGTCCTTCAGCGAGGCGGCTCCGGTGGCCGCGATCGCGGCCTGAATCGCCGCGGAGACCTCATCCTCGCCCATCGGCTGGGGCAGGAAGCTGGCGATGACGGCGATTTCCTCGCGTTCCTGGGCGGCGAGTTCGGGGCGATTGTTCTTTTCATAGATTTCCGCCGATTCCTGGCGGCTCTTGGTCAGTTTCTGGAGCAGCGCGAGAATATCGTCCGCGCCGACCTCCTTGCCAGTCGTGCGCGCCTCGATGTCCTTGTCCTTGAGCGCGGCGACGATCATGCGGATGGTGTCGACGCGGCGTTTCTGGCCCGCTTTCATCGCCAGCTTGAGTTCGGAGGCAAATTGTTCGCGAAGCATGATCCATCCTGTCTTCTCGCAAGACGCCGCTCAAAACTTGCGCGCGGCAACCAACGCCCTTAAATGCAAGCGGCCGCGGGCGCCTCGCCGGAGGCGGTCAGTCGCGCAAATCTGTAGAGTGGTCGGGATGCAGGATCAAGCCAAACAAGCAGGATGGTCAAGGTCGAAACCCACCGCCGTGCTGGTCATGGCGGATGGGACGGTCATCGAGGGCGTCGGATTCGGCGCGACCGGCAAGGCCGTGGGCGAGGTCTGTTTCAACACCGCCATGACCGGCTACGAGGAAATCCTGACCGATCCTTCCTATGCCGGGCAGATCGTCACCTTCACCTTTCCCCATATCGGCAATGTCGGCGCCAATGCCGAGGACATCGAGACCGTCGATATCGACCATGTTCAGGGCGCGCGCGGGTTGATCGTGCGGGCCCCCGTCACCGGCCCCTCCAATTTCCGCGCCGAAAAAGATTTCGACGACTGGCTGAAGACGCGCGGGATTATCGGTCTGGCCGGCATGGACACCCGCGCACTCACCGCACTGATCCGGGAAAAGGGCATGCCCAACGCGGTGATCGCCCACGATCCGAATGGGAAGTTCGATCTCGACGCGCTTAAACGCGAGGCTGCGGCCTGGCCGGGAATCGACGGCATGGACCTCGTGCCCGACGTGACCGCGGCCGAGGATTACGGCTGGACCGAAACCACCTGGAAGCTCGGCTCGGGTTTTGGCGCGCAGCACGGGACCCGCTTCAAGGTGGTCGCGCTCGATTTCGGCGTGAAGCGCAACATCCTGCGCCTGCTGGCGGAGGCCGGCTGCGAGGTCCAGGTGGTTCCGGCGACGACGCCGGCCGAGGACATTCTGGCGATGAAACCGGATGGGGTGTTCCTGTCCAACGGCCCCGGCGATCCGGCGGAGACAGGCAAATACGCCGTGCCGACCATCCGCAAAATCCTGGAGGCGCGCGTGCCGACCTTCGGCATCTGCCTCGGCCATCAGATGATGGCGCTCGCGGTTGGCGCCAAGACGATGAAAATGCGACAGGGCCATCACGGCGCCAATCATCCGGTCAAGGATTTCACCACCCACAAGGTCGAGATCGTCTCGATGAACCACGGTTTCGCGGTCGATCCCGCGAGTCTGCCGGCCAATGCCGTCGAAACCCACAAATCCCTGTTCGACGGCTCGAATTGCGGCATCGCCCTGACCGACCGCCCGGCCTTTTCCGTGCAGCACCACCCCGAAGCTTCGCCGGGGCCGCAGGACAGCCATTATCTCTTCGCGCGGTTCATCGAAATGATGGAGACGCGCCGGGCCCAAGTAGCGGTTTGAAGTGGGCGGTCTGAAGCGAGGGGATTTCCCTCAGCCGCGCCTTTCGAGGATTTCCGCCTCGAATCGCGCCAGAACGTCGGCCGGCATGGCCGAGCCGTTGGCGAGCGTCGGAAACAGGCCCTCGCGCACCTCGCCCAGATAAGCGGAAGCCGCCTCGCGCATGGTCGCGCCGACTTCTGCGTAGCGGCGATTGTGGCGGAAATTCCTTTCCGCATAGCCCAGCACGTCGGGGAAGACGAGCACTTGGCCGTCGGTCGCGGGGCCGGCGCCGATGCCGATGGTCGGCGCCTTGATGGCGCCCGTGATCGCGGCGGCGAGTTCGGCGGGCGCGAGCTCGAGCACCAGCATGAAAATTCCCGCTTCGTCCAGCGCCTTGGCGTCGACGAAGATTTTTCTGGCTTCCTCGAGGGTCTTGCCGTGGACGCGCCGTTCGCAACGCTGCGGCTCATAGCCGAGATGGCCGCACACTGGAATCCCCATCGCGCCGAGCGCCTGCACCAATTCGGGGAAGGCGCCCTCGAACTTGACCGCGTCGGCGCCCGCCTGTTGCAGGAGTCTGGCGCTGCCGACCGCCTGTTCCGGCGTGTCATAGGTGGCGAAGGGAAGGTCGGAAATGACGAACGTGTCGGGCGCGCCGCGCCGGACGGCTCGGGTGTGGTGCGCCATGTCGGCCAGCGTCACTTCCCGCTCGCTGGAATAGCCGAGAATGTTCACGCCGACGCTGTCGCCGACGAGGATCGCGTCGATCCCGGCCTGCTGCTGCGCCCGCGCCTGCGGCGCGTCATAGGCGGTGAGCAGGGCGATCTTCTCGCCCCTTCGTTTCATCTCCGCGAATCGGTTCAAGGAGCGCATGAAAATCTCGTTCTCGCCCGTCGGCCGGGCGGCTTCTGTCTATCCGTCTCCGCCCGCCGCGTCCAGAATATGGCGACGGGGCGGCGTTCATACGATAGGAGGGTCTCCACCGATCGAAACGGGTCGCCTTTCCTGTGGATAGCGGCGACAAGGCTTCGGCGCGCATTGCGCCGCGCGGCGCGCGTCTCCATGTCTTGGCGACGACGCGCCGTCTTTTGAAAAAACATGAAGTTACCGCCGTCTTTCCTCGACGAGATCCGGGCGCGGCTTCCGATGTCGGAAGTCGCGGGCCAGGTCGTGCGCCTGAAGAAGAAGGGCCGCGAATGGGTCGGCCTGTCGCCCTTCAACGCGGAAAAGACGCCTTCCTTCTATGTGAACGACCAGAAAGGCGCCTATTTCGATTTTTCCGCCGGGAAAAACGGCGATATTTTCAATTTCATCACCGAAACCCAGGGGTTGAGCTTCCCTGAGGCGGTGGAGAAGCTCGCGGCCATGGCCGGCCTCGCCATGCCGGTGGAGACGCCGGAAGCGCGGGCGCAGGAAAAGCGCCGCGCCACTGCGCTCGAAGCCCTGGAAATGGCCGCCGAATTCTTCGAGCGCCAGCTGCGCTCGCCCGCAGGCGCCCGGGCGCGCGCCTATCTGGCCGGGCGCGGCCTCGACGACAGTGCGCGCGAAAGGTTCCGTCTCGGTTTTGCGCCGAAGGAAAGATTCGCCTTGCGCGACTATCTCGCCGGCAAGGGCTGTTCCGCCGAGACCATGATCGAGGCCGGCCTTCTCACCCACGGGCAGGAGATCGCCGTCCCTTACGATTTTTTTCGCGACCGGCTGATGTTCCCGATCTGCGATCGTTCGGGGCGGGTGATCGCTTTCGGCGGCCGCGCCCTCGAAAAGGACGTCCAGCCGAAATACAAGAATTCGGCCGAGACCGAGCTGTTTCACAAGGGGGCCAACCTCTACAACCTCCACAACGCCCGCAAGGCGGCCCATGAGCGGGGGACGGTGGTGGCGGTCGAGGGTTATGTGGACGTGATTTCGCTCGACGCCGCGGGCTTCCCCAATACGGTCGCGGGGCTTGGCACCGCTTTGACGCCGGCGCAATGCGAATTGCTTTGGAAGATGGCGGAGGAGCCGATCCTCTGTTTCGACGGCGACCGCGCCGGGCGCAAGGCGGCCTTTCGCGCGCTCGAAACAGCCTTGCCGCTGATCGCGCCGGGCCGCTCGCTGCGCTTCGCGCTTCTGCCCGAGGGCAAGGACCCGGACGATCTCGCCCGCGCTGGCGGGCGCGAGGCCGTCGAATCAGTGCTCGACGCCGCCAGGCCGCTGGTGGAAATGCTGTTCCTGCGCGAGGTCGAGGCCCAGCCGCTCGACACGCCGGAGCGCCGCGCCGGGCTTGAGCGGCGCCTGCGCGAAGCGGCGGGCCAGATCGCCGACGAAACCCTGCGCCGGCATTATCTCGACGACCTGCGCGAGCGGCTCAACCAATTATTCGGCCGCGCCCGGCCGGCCGGCGGATTTTCGCGCGGCGGGCGTTTCAGTCGCGAGACGAACGCGCGGGCGCCGCTGGCGGCCAGTTCGGCCCTGCTGCGGACCAGCCTGTTCGCCGCGTCCAGCGAGGCGCCGGCGCCGCGCGAAAATCTCATTCTCGCGCTTCTGCTCAATCATCCGGGGCTGGTCGCGCGCCATTCCGAGGACATCGCGCGGCTGGAATTTGCCGGGGCGCCGGGCGCAACCCTGCGCGACGCGCTCCTGGGCGTGGCCGAGCCCGACCACAGCCCCCATGAATTGCGCGACCTGCTGGCCGCGCGCGGATTCGGAGCCCAGATCGAAGCCCTGGCGCGCGACGCCACAATTTCGACATTATGGTGCGCAAGGCCCGACGCCCACGAGGACGACGCCGATCAAAGTCTGCGGCAGGCTCTGACCTTGCATCGCAAGCAAGGCGAGCTACATAAGGAATTGCGGCGCGCCGAAATGCTCCTTGCCCGGGATCCTTCCGAAGCCAATCACGCGAGTCTCGCCGATATCAGGGTTCAATTGTCCGCGCTGGAAGGCGTCGAAGCCGCCATTGAGGGATTCGGCGCCCGCTCCGGCCGGGAGGACAAGTCGGTCTGACGCGATTTTCAGGTCGCGTACGGGAAAATGCAGGGAAACGCGGGGGCCGGCGCGGAACGGCCCGGTTAGGCAGGCGTTAAAATTTTCCGCGCGACTTGCCCCGCGGCGGCCGATTCGCTAGGGGCTACAGGCGGATTTTTGCTTTTTGGAGTAGACATGGCGAAAAAAGACGACGCGAAGCCGGAAGGCGAAGCCGTGGTTGCCGAGGCGACGGACAGCCCGCTGCTCGATCTCTCCGACGCCGCCGTCAAGCGCATGATGAAGCTCGCCAAAAAGCGCGGCTTCGTCACTTACGCCGAATTGAACGCCGTCCTGCCCTCCGAGGAAGTCACCTCGGACCAGATCGAGGACGTCTACGCCGTCCTCAACGAGATGGGCATCAATGTCATCGAGGCGGAGGAGGCCGACGAATCCGAGGAGGAGGCGGGAGCCGAAGAGGAGGAGGCCGAAGGCGGCGACCTGGTCGAGGCGCCCGCCAGCAAGGCCGTGGCCACCCGCTCCTCGGAGCCCGCCGACCGCACCGACGATCCGGTGCGCATGTATCTGCGCGAGATGGGCTCGGTCGAGCTTCTGTCGCGCGAGGGCGAAATCGCCATCGCCAAGCGCATCGAGGCCGGGCGCGAGGCGATGATCGCGGGATTGTGCGAAAGCCCGCTGACGTTCCAGGCCATCATCATCTGGCGCGACGAACTGGTCGAGAACAAGGTTCTGCTGCGCGAGATCATCGATCTCGAAGCCACCTATTCCGGTCCCGACCGCACCGGCGCGCGCCCCGCGGAGAGCGGACGGGAGGACGAGGCCGAGGCGCCCGCGACCGCGCCGCGCAATCCGCCGGCCGGGCTCGACGAGCCTCCGGTCCCAGAGGACGCCTTCGAAGAGGACGACGACCTCGAAAATTCGGTCTCGCTCTCGGCGATGGAGACCGAACTCAAGCCGCGCGTGCTCGAAACCTTCGACAGCGTCGCCGACGCCTACAAGAAGCTGCGCCGGCTCCAGGATCAGAATGTCGAGAACAAGCTCAAGAACGAGAGCCTGACGCCCGCCCAGGAGCGCAAATACAAGTCGCTCAAGAAGGACATCGTCGCCAACGTCAAGTCGCTGTCGCTCAACCAGAACCGCATCGACGCCCTGGTCGAGCAGCTTTACGACATCAACCGCCGCCTGATCGGGCTGGAGACCCGCCTGCTGCGCGGCGCCGAGACCTATGGCGTCTCCCGCGAGGATTTTCTCAAACATTACCACGGCGCGGAGCTCGACCCGAAATGGGTGCTGCGGGTCTCGAAGCTCGGCGGCCGCGGCTGGAAGGAATTCGTCGCCAAGTCGAAGGAAGAAATCCACGAATTGCGTGGCGAAATCCATGCGCTGGCGACCGAGACCGGCCTGGAGATCCAGGAATTCAGAAAAATCGTCCACATGGTGCAGAAGGGCGAGCGCGAGGCCCGGCAAGCCAAGAAGGAAATGGTCGAGGCCAATCTGCGCCTCGTCATCTCCATCGCCAAGAAATACACCAATCGCGGCCTGCAGTTCCTCGATCTGATCCAGGAAGGCAATATCGGCCTGATGAAGGCGGTCGACAAATTCGAATATCGCCGCGGCTACAAATTCTCGACCTACGCGACCTGGTGGATTCGCCAGGCGATCACCCGCAGCATCGCCGATCAGGCGCGCACCATCCGCATCCCGGTCCATATGATCGAGACGATCAACAAGATCGTGCGCACGTCGCGGCAGATGCTCCACGAGATCGGCCGCGAGCCGACCCCCGAGGAACTGGCCGAAAAACTGGCCATGCCGCTCGAAAAAGTGCGCAAGGTGCTGAAGATCGCCAAGGAGCCGATCTCGCTCGAAACCCCGATCGGCGACGAGGAGGACTCGCATCTCGGCGATTTCATCGAGGACAAGAACGCCATCCTGCCGATCGACGCCGCGATCCAGAGCAATCTGCGCGAGACGACGACCCGCGTGCTGGCCTCGCTCACCCCGCGCGAAGAGCGCGTGCTGCGCATGCGCTTCGGCATCGGCATGAACACCGACCACACGCTGGAAGAGGTTGGGCAACAATTCTCGGTCACGCGCGAAAGAATCCGCCAGATCGAGGCCAAGGCCTTGCGCAAGCTGAAGCACCCGTCGCGCAGCCGCAAGCTGCGGTCCTTCCTGGACAATTGATTTCAAAGGCGCACCTTGAAGCAAATACCCGCTGCCCGAAAGGACCGCGAGCATTTGTATTGTTTTAGCTTTGCTATTTTTGCGCTCCTGCCGGCACGGTGACCGAGACATTTTCGCCGAGAATAGCGGTTGTCGTCGTCAATTGAATTTCAATTCTTGCTGGCGTTCTCGAGGGAATTGTCTGTTGGCCGTTGTTTATATTGCAAGTCCCTCTTGGAGCAGTTGGAGAGATAGCGGCGTTTCCGCTGACAGTTGCATAAGGGAATTTTGCATCCTGAGTATCAAAAATGAACACATATATTGCCAGGGTTGCCGTCATCTCCTTTGGTCCTGAGACAACGCAACCCAATGCCGGTACTGTTGTGTTCAGGGTCATGGCTGAAAATTCGAAATATGAGACCTTTGTGTTGGGAAGATTAATTTCCGCCGCTTGCACGTTGGTTAAGCCGATAAGTGTGCCCAATAATAGGCTGGCGAACATTCTGCAATTAAACATTTTAGCCTCCCTGGTTTCGTCAATTTCCATTGTGCCAAGCCTGCGTTGAGGGCAGGTCCGGCTACGGCTAGAAAAGGTTACACGCCGCCAAGCTAAAAGCTAAGCAGTGTTTTCGCTTTGAAACCGCTGGCGCCTGCTGTCGATCCACACTAAGTTAAAACTGCGGCGCTGCGGGGTGCGTGAGGACTAATTCCCCGGGGCCTTACGATCCCAACGGGAGCTGTCCCTGTCTTCGTCCGTGGACCTAGGCACATGGCGCCCACCTACTTTGTAGGTTTCCCGGGATCGTGTCCCACGGCTTTCGCGGCCCGCACCCTCTGTTCATGACCATCATTCAGGAAAAATCCCGCCTCCGAGCCGAGATGCGCGCCGCGCGCGCCGCCGTTTCGCCCTCGCAGGCCGAAGCGGCCGCGCTGGCCATTGCCGATCGCGCGCTGGCCCTGACGCTGGAAAAGCTGGAAAATCCCGCGCCGGTCGCGCTTTATGCGCCCTTGCCCGGTGAACTGGATTCTTTTCCGCTGCTCGCGGCGCTGGCCAGACTTGGCTACCCGACCTTGCTGCCGGTCGCGGGAGAGCAGGCGACGCCCTTGACCTTCCGCCTCTGGCGGCCGGGCGCTCCCCTGGTCGCCGGGCGTTTCGGCCTGCGCGAGCCCTCGGCCAGCGCGCCGGAGATGCGGCCCGAAATCCTGTTCCTTCCCTTGCTGGGCTTCGACGCCGCGGGAACCCGGCTCGGCTTTGGCGGCGGCTATTATGACGCGACCCTCGACCGTCTCCGGGCAAAAGGCCTGACCGCCGCGATCGGCCTCGCCTTTTCCTGTCAGCAGGCGGAAAAAATTCCGCGCGAAAAACACGACGAAAAACTGGATTTCGTGATAACGGAGAAAAAACTCTTCGATTTCACGGATTCCTGATGCGTCTGCTTTTCATCGGCGACGTGATCGGCCGCGCCGGGCGGGCGGCGATCGCCGAACATGTTCCGCGCCTGCGCCATCAATTCGCGCTGGATTTCGTCGTCGCCAATGGCGAGAACGCCGCCGGCGGTTTCGGCGTCACCGAGGCCATCGCGCGTGAATTTCTCGACGCCGGCGTCGATTGCGTGACGCTGGGCAATCACGCCTTCGACCAGCGCGAGGCTCTGGTCTTCATCGAGCGCGCGCCCCACGTCCTGCGGCCGATCAATTATCCGCCCGGAACGCCGGGGCGCGGCTCCTGGCTCTATGAGACAGCCGGGGGCGAACGCGTGCTGGTGATCAGCGTCATGGGCCGCGTCTTCATGGACGCGCTCGACGATCCTTTCGCCGCCGCCGAAAAGGAGCTGGCCGCCTGTCCGCTCGGCGTCGGCTGCGACGCCATCGTCCTCGACATCCATGCCGAGGCGTCGAGCGAGAAGCAGGCCCTGGCCCATTTCTGCGACGGCAGGGTTTCGCTCGCCATCGGCACCCACACCCATGTGCCGACCGCCGATTGGCGCATCCTGCCCCACGGCACGGCGTTCCAGAGCGACGCCGGCATGACCGGCGATTACGATTCGGTCATCGGCATGGACAAGGAGGAGCCGATCCGCCGCTTCACCCGCAAGACGCCGGGCTCGCGCTTCGAGCCCGCCGGCGGCCCCGCGACCTTGTGCGGCCTGTTCGTCGAGACCGGGGGCGACGGCCTGGCGCAACGCGTCGCGCCGGTGCGGATCGGCGGGGTTCTGGGGCAGGCGCTGCCGGAGCATTGAAGAAGGCGGCGCGCGCCAAAACTTGAATTTTTGGCCAGATCGGGAAGCGGATTTTGAGCGACCGGCGACTTTCGGGCTCATTGCGGTCGTTTCCTGGGCCGCCTGCGGTGGGCGAATACGTCGGCAAGCGCTATGAGAGCCCGCTCGGAGTCCGGCCAGAAGCAGGAAACAATTTGTGCCGTTTAAGCGTTCCTCCAGACGGCGTTCGGCAAATGTGCTGCGAAGCGGCGGCTGATATGTTCAATTCCGCGCGAAGGGGGAGCACATGAGCAAATCCTTAATTCGACTGCAGAGAATTTCACTTTTATTGGCCGTTATTAACGTGGCGGCGGTCTTCGTTGCGCCGACGGCTCACGCGGGCTCCGGCTTCTTCGGAGAGAACCGGGGCGCGGTCCTCGTCTATATCGATAAGACCAATCAACAAATGACGGTTTCTTTGGATGGGGTAGAAAGATATCGATGGCCGGTATCGACAGGCCGAGCAGAATATTCAACTCCATCGGGGACCTATACCGCGACGTCCATGAACGAAATTTGGTATAGCAAAGAGTGGGATAATGCCCCCATGCCCCACTCCATTTTCTTTATGAGAGACGGCCATGCCATCCACGGCAGCTACGACGTGAAGAATCTTGGCAAACCCGTTTCGCATGGCTGCGTGCGCATCTCGCCTGAAAACGCCGCGATACTTTATAATCTGGTGCAGGAGAATGGCCTGAGAATACGAAGGTCGTTCTTACCGGGTCTAACCCGGGCGGCAAGTATAACATCGCGAGGGGTCAGAAACGCCTGCATGCTTCTCGGCCATTGTCCGACGCCCCTTATTACGATAGATCCCCTAGCTATAACCAATCACCTTGGAGCATTTTTCCTTGGTGAAGACCAGGTTGGCGAGTTTGCAGGCGGCGAAATTCTCGCCCTGAAGGTCCCAGCGCAGTTTCGCCGAGCGTTGTCCGCCTTGGCCTTCCGCTGTCCGCCGATAAGAGACGACCTTGCAACGAACCGGGCACCCTGTTCGGCCCGCGACTCGGCGTTCGAATTGCGCCATTATCGCGTTTTTCGGCGCCTTTTCAGGCGGCGCGGGCGCGTCTATAAGGCGCCCTTCCGAATTTTCCGCTCCATCCGCGCGCCAAAAGCCGTCGATCGGCGCTTTGCAAGCATCTAAGGACCAAACATGGCCGGGCATAGTCAGTTCAAGAACATCATGCACAAGAAGGGCAAGCAGGACGCGATCCGCTCCAAGCTGTTCTCGAAACTGGCTCGCGAAATCACCGTCGCCGCCAAGATGGGCATGCCCGACCCGGCGATGAATCCGCGCCTGCGCCTGGCCGTGCTGGCGGCGCGGGCCGAAAACATGCCCAAGGACAATATCGAGCGCGCGATCAAGAAGGCGTCGGGCGGCGACGCCGAGAATTACGACGAGGTCCGCTACGAAGGCTATGCGCCGGGCGGCGTCGCGGTGATCGTCGAGGCCCTGACCGACAACCGCAACCGCACGGCGGGCGAGGTGCGCTCCTATTTCACCAAGGCGGGCGGCGCCTTGGCCGAAACCGGCGCGGTCTCCTTCATGTTCGACCATGTCGGCCAGATCGAATATGACGCAAACGTCGCGAGCGAGGACGACATGATGGAGGCGGCGCTCGAAGCCGGCGCCGACGACGTGGCCACCACCGAGGAAGGCCATGAGATCACCACCTCGATGGAAGGTCTGGTCGAGGTCTCCAGGGCGTTAGAGGCCAGATTCGGCGAGCCGAAAAAGTCCAAGCTGATCTGGCGGCCGCAGAACGCCATCGCGGTGGATGACGAGGCCGGCGAGAAGATTCTCAAGCTGATCGGCGCGCTCGAAGACAATGACGACGTGCAGAACGTCTACGCCAATTTCGAGATTTCCGACGCGCTGGTCGCCAAAATGGGCGGCTGATCGTCGCGACGCCGGAAATCGAGATCCCGCGAGGCGCGCCCTCGCGGGATTTTCATTTTTTCGGCCGGCCCCGCCGCCTTGCCAATTCCGGGCGCCGCTTGTAGCAAGGCCGCAGTTTTCAGCAATCCGCGACCACGAGGCGAATCATGGCGAGCTATAAAATCTTCCTGCTGCCGGGCGACGGCATCGGTCCCGAGATCACCGCCGAGGTCGAAAAGGTCGCGAAAGTCGTCGCCGAGGCCGGCCTCGCCCGGTTCGAATTCGAAAAGGGCCTGGTCGGCGGCGCGGCCTATGACGCCCATGGTCAGGCGATTTCCGAGGACGACATGGCCCGAGCGCAGGCGGCTGACGCCGTGCTGCTCGCGGCGGTCGGCGGGCCGAAATGGGCCGATGTGCCTTACGACGTCCGCCCCGAGGCCGGTCTGTTGCGCCTGCGGAAAGATCTCGGACTGTTCGCCAATCTGCGCCCGGCGGTCTGCTATCCGGCGCTCGCCGACGCCTCGGCGCTCAAGCGCGAGATCGTCGAGGGCCTCGACATCATGATCGTGCGCGAACTGACCGGCGGCGTCTATTTCGGCGAGCCCAAGGAAATCATCGACCTCGGCAACGGCCAGAAGCGCGCGATCGACACCCAGGTTTACGACACCTATGAGATCGAGCGCATCGCCAAGGTCGCTTTCGAACTCGCCCGCAAGCGCAACAACAAGGTGACTTCGTCGGAAAAGCACAATGTGATGAAATCCGGCGTGTTGTGGAAGGAAGTCGTCACCCAGGTCCACAAGGCGGCCTATTCGGACGTGCAGCTCGAACATATGCTGGCCGACGCGCTCGGCATGCAGCTGGTGCGCTGGCCCAAGCAGTTCGACGTGATCGTCACCGACAATCTGTTCGGCGACATGCTGTCGGACGTCGCCTCGATGCTGACCGGTTCGCTCGGCATGCTGCCCTCCGCCTCGCTCGGCGAAGCCGACGTCCACGGCAGGCGCAAGGCGATGTATGAGCCGGTGCATGGCTCGGCCCCGGACATCGCCGGCAAGGGAATCGCCAATCCGATCGCCATGATCGGCTCGTTCGGCATGGCGCTTCGCTATTCCTTCGGCCTCGGCCATGCGGCCGACCTGATCGACAAGGCGATCGCCGACGCGCTGGCGGCGGGCCTGCGCACCGCCGACATCAAGGGCGAGGCGCAGGAAACCGTTTCGACCGCGGCCATGGGCGACGCCATCGCCGCGGCGCTGCGCAAGTCGCTGTGACGACGGCGCGGCCGTCGCATTCCGCGGCGGTCATACGAATTCCGCATGATTCACGCGGAAACCGCATCATTTCATGAAGACGTGAATGTCGACCTGTAGTTTGACGTCGTCCGCATCCTTGGCGTCGGTCAGGAATTCCTCGGCGTAGACATTGCCGGCCTCGAGGCCCTTCGCGTCCAGATAAGCGGCGATGGCGTCATAGGTGCTGTCGATGTCGTCATAGGGGCCGCGATGCTCGAAGCGCAAGGCCTTGCCGCCCGGCGTCTGGGCGAGCGAAACGCCAGGGTCGAGATTGAGCTTGACGTCGGCGGGGGCGTCCACCGGAAGCATGGCGTCGAATTTGAGGTCGTCGCCGCTGCCGCCGGCGTCGGTAAAGACCGCCATCGGGCGGCCGCTTTCCTTCAATCCCGCCTTTTGCGCGGCGGCGCGCAATTTGGCGGTCGCCTCCATGATCCTGGCGTAGCTCTCTTCCGATTTCGCCGCGCCGTGGGTTTCGAGCGCGACATGGGAAAGGACATTCTCTTCCTTGATCGAATTGTCCTCTGCGGCGTTTTCGGGCGCGGCTTTTTCGGCCGGGGCGGCGGGCTGCTGCGCGGCGAGGGGGACCGGCGCAAGCCATAGGGCGAGCGCGACAATGATCGGCCGGCGTAAATCCACGATCCGCATTCCCAAGCCCTCCCTTTGGCGCGCGCGGACGCGCGATGGCCAGTTTAACGCGCCCCGCCGCCCGGCTCTATGGTTGTCCGGGAACTTTTCTCCTATATTTCGCCTTGAATCTCGGATGAACGCGCCCGGACCGCAGAATTGACCGACCTTTCCGCCCAAGCCGCCTCCCCCGAAACGCCCGATCACCCGCTGGTCGGGCGCGAGATCTTCAAGATGAACGGGGCGGGCAACGCCATTCTGGTGCTCGACCTGCGCGGCGCCGGCTTTCTGCCCCGCCCGGAGGACGCGCGGGCGCTGGCGCGCGCGCCGGGGCTCGGCTACGACCAGCTCATGGTCCTGTCGGACGCGCGGGCGCCGGGCCAGGACGCGTTCATGACCATCTACAACCAGGACGGCTCGCTTTCGGCTTCCTGCGGCAATGGCACGCGCTGCGTCGCCCATTATATCGCCGCGCGGTCGGGCGCCGAAAACCTTCGGCTCGCCACTTCCGCCGGACCTCTGGCGGTGCGCCGCGAGGGCGCCTTGTCCTATTCCGTCGACATGGGGCCGCCCCGGCTGGGCTGGCGCGACATTCCACTCGCCCATGAGGTCGAGGACGCCAGCGCGGTCGAACTGGAAAAATTCGGCCTGCCGCCGGCCTCCTGCGTCAGCATGGGCAATCCCCACGCCATTTTCTTCGTCCCCTCCATCGAGGCCTTCGATCTCGCGACCATCGGCCCGGTTCTGGAGCATGATCCGCTCTTTCCGGAGCGCGCCAATATTTCGCTCGCCCAGGTTCTGTCCCGCGATGCTGTCCGCCTGAGAGTCTGGGAGCGGGGGACGGGGCTGACGCTCGCCTGCGGCACGGCGGCCTGCGCGACGCTGGTCGCCGCCGCCCGCGCCGGCCTGACCGAAAGGCGCGCCACGATTTCGCTGCCCGGCGGCGATCTGGTCATCGAATGGCGCGGGGACGATCACATCATCATGACCGGGCCGGTGGAAGTGGAGTTCTCGCGCCGCCTGACGCCCGACATTTTTGCGCCAATCGTCGCGTCATGACCGAAAAAGTCGAGGTCGTCACTTTCGGCTGCCGCCTCAATCTCGCCGAGTTGCAGACCATCCGCGAACTGGCGAGCCAAGGCGGCGAAAGCAGCCTGGTCGTGGTCAATACCTGCGCGGTGACGGCGGAATTGACCCGGCAGGCCCGTCAGGCGATCCGCCGCCTCAAGCGCGAGCGGCCCGAGGCGCGGATCGTCGTCACCGGCTGCGCAGCCCAGATCGAGCCGCAAAAATTCGCCGCAATGCCCGAAGTCGCTCATGTCATGGGCAACGCCGAAAAGACCCGCGCCGTTTCGTGGAGCAGTTTTGCGCGAAAGATCAATGTCGCGCCCGTCCGGGAGGCCACACGGCGCGACAATGCGCCGGCGCCGGTTCTTGCGGCGATCGAGGGCCATACCCGCGCCTTCCTCGCGGTGCAAAACGGCTGCGACCACTCCTGCACTTTCTGCGTCATCCCCGCCGGGCGCGGCGGATCGCGCTCGGTGACCCCCGAAGCCGCGCTGGCCCAGGCGCGTAAATTCGTCGAGACCGGCCACAAGGAAATCGTGCTGACCGGGGTTGATCTCGCCTCCTGGGGCCAGGATCTTTTCGGCGCGCCCAAGCTTGGCGGACTGGTGAGATTTCTGCTGCGCGAATTGCCGGACCTGCCGCGCTTGAGATTGTCCTCGATCGACTGCATCGAGGCCGACCCGGACCTGCTGGCGGCCTTCGCCGAGGAGGAGCGCCTTGCGCCCTATCTCCATCTCTCGCTGCAATCGGGCGACGATCTGATCCTGAAGCGGATGAAACGGCGCCACAGCCGCGCCGACAGCGTCGCCTTCTGCGTCGAACTGCGCCGCCTGCGCCCGGACATCGCTTTCGGGGCCGACCTGATCGCGGGCTTTCCCACCGAGAACGAGGCCATGGCCGCGGGCAGCCTCGCCCTCGTCGAGGATTGCGGGATGAGCTTCCTCCATGTCTTTCCGTTTTCGCCGCGCCCCGGAACGCCGGCGGCGCGCATGCCCCAGGTCGCGCCGGAAATCGTCAAGGCGCGCGCCGCGCGGCTTCGCGCGGCGGGCGAAGAGGCTTTTCGCCGTCATCTGGCGGCGCAGGTCGGGCGCAACCTGAGCGTTCTCACCGAGCGCGGCGGCATGGGCCGCGCCGAGGATTTCACCCCGGTCCGCGCGCCCGGCCTCGCCCCGGGGCAGCTGCTGAGCGGCGTGGCGGCCGGCTTTTCCGAGGGCGCGCTGGAGGTAAGCTTTTCTTCATCGTTAATCGAAAAGGTTTCCGCCCGGTAAGACAAGCCTTCAGAAAATTCCCGTCAAATTGTCGGTATTGCGATGCGCTCGGGCCGAGCGCGAGGAGCGCCCATGCCGCCGAAGACTGGCTTTCGCGACGGAAGCGATTTCCGCGCCCTTGGGCGTCGTGCGCTTGCAGCGCAGGACGAGGCCCGCGCGGGGGCGGAAAAAGCCGTCGACGCCCGACAGCGGCCGGCGCGCGCCGCCGACAGGCGTTGGGTGGCGCGACTGGCGGAGGAATATCGCCGTGATTATCATCCGGACGCCGCTGCGCGAAGGCCTCAGCCGCCGCCGGCCGAGGAAAACCTTGGCGCCGCGGACGGCGCGGCGGCGGCGGTGTTCGTCGCCGGCAGGCTGTTCTGGCGCGCCGGCCTTTTCCTGAGCCCGCTCGCGCGCTTCGTCCTCGCCCGGAGCGCGCCGATTCTCAAAATCGCCGCTGTCGGCCTCGCGGTCCTCGCCGCGATCGGCGTTTTCGCGCAATGGCCGCGTTCCGGGACCGACGACGGACCCGTCAAGGCCTCGGAAGAAGCCAGACCTGCGCCGCGCCACATGGGTTGGGTGAGAATTCCGCAGCCCGACCATCTCTACGTCCTTCGCGCGCCTTTGACGGCCGGCGAAGAGCTGGTTTACGAGGCGCGGCGCCATTCGACCGGGGGTGGACGCGAGGATTTTCTCAATTATGGCGAATTCGCCGGAAACGCGCCGTTCGTCCGGCTCGCGGTCTATCGCCACGGTTCCGAGAAAGCAGCCGCGCCGTCTTTCTATGTCGATATGGCGCGCCGCGCCGCCGCGATCGGGGTCAGCATCGACCGCGCCGATCCGCCGGCGCCGCGGGCCACGCGCTTCGGCGATTTCGAGATGGCGGCGATGACCATGCGCAATGGACGTCTGGCGCGCGACAATTGCCGGGGCTTCCGCTTCAGCGCGACCCCGGCCGGCCTCAGCGTCGCCGGTTTCGCCTGCGGGGCCGACGGCCAGCCCTTGAGCGGCGGCGATCTCGCCTGCCTCATCAATGGTCTCGGCCTCGTTCCGGCGGGCCAGGACCAGCCTTTGCGCGATTTTTTCGCCGCCGCCGGGACGCGCGGCGGAAGGGGCTGCGTTTCTCCGTGGGCGGCGCGGCGGCGGGCGAAATAGGGAAAGGGTTGCAGGAAAGCCGCGCGTGGCGAGTTTTTCAACTTTATTGGCCCAATTTACTATCGCTGGGCGCGCCGAAGCGTTAAATTGGCGCCAGACATCAGGAGTAAAAAATGCGCCGCACGTCCGTTTTCATCCTCGCGCTCGTTTCCGGCGCGTTGGTTTGCGCCAGCGCCCAGGTCGCCGGCGCCCAAAGCGCCAACGCCCAGGCCGCCAGCAAGTACAGGAGCGGCAATCAAGTGACCATCACCAAGCGCAGCTTCCTCGATCCCGGCAATGTCGTGCCGGTCGGCTCGCAGGACCGCTATGTGCTGCCTGTGTCCCACCCCGCCCCGGCTCCGGGCGGAACCTATCGCAACGACAATTTCGCCGATTGGCTGCTGCCGGAGAATTTCGGCGTGCCCGGCTTCCAGCGCTGATGGGCGACGCCTTGAAACGCAACGGCCGGGCGAAAGCCCGGCCGTTTGTTTTTCTGCCCCGCGCGGAAGAGAAGCGAGCGATCAGTCCTTGGCGCGCTCGACGTAGGAATTGTCCTCGGTGAGGACGACGATGCGGGCGCCGACGCCGATATGGGGCGGCACCATCACGCGCAGCCCATTGTCCATCTTGGCCGGCTTGTAGGAGGACGAGGCGGTCTGGCCCTTCATCGCCGGCTCGGTCTCGACCACTTCCAGCGTCACGCGGGCCGGCAGCTGGATCGCCACGGCCAGGCCGTTGAAGATCGACAGGATGCACTTCATGCCTTCCTGCAGATAGGCGGCCTGTTCGCCGATCACGTCCTTGGGAACGATGACCTGCTCGAAATTGTCATCGTTCATGAAAGTGTAGCCGTCGCCGTCGGCGTAGAGGTAGGAATAGTTCATGTCCTCGACATGGGCGCGCTCGACCTGTTCGGTGGTCTTGTAGCGCACGGAGGTCTTGTTGCCGTCGGAAAGGCGGCGCATGTCGATCTGGGTCGTCGGCGTGCCCTTGCCCGGGAAAAAGCTCTCGGCGCTGAGGACGACATAGAGATTGCCGTCCTCGTGCTCGATGATATTGCCCTTGCGGACGTTGCTGGCGATGATTCTCACGTCTCGATTTCCTTGGCGAGCGACGCCCGCCGCGCCGGTTGAAGGGGCAGGCCGTCGGGTCTATGGACCTGTTTGAAACTTGCGGCGACAGCTATACCCGAAGATCGCCGCAACGCCAGTTTTTTGTCGCGGCAAGGGAGTGGGGCGGGTATGGCGCAGCGCGCGGCCTTCTGGGCGCCGAAAAATTTTGCCGCGCGGCGGCCTCGCCTGAAGGCGCGGGCGCGGATCGTCAAGGCCTTGCGCGACTGGTTCGACCGCGAGGGCTTCGTCGAGATCGAGCCTTCCGCCTTGCAGGTGTCGCCCGGCAATGAGACCCATATCGCCGGCTTCGCCACCCGTTTCGAGCCGCTCGGCGCGCCGCACGCGACCTATTACCTGCATTCCTCGCCCGAATTCGACTGCAAGAAACTGTTGGCGGCGGGGGAAACAAGGATTTTTTCGCTCGCCCATGTCTTCCGCAACGGCGAGCGCACGCGGCTGCACCATCCCGAGTTCACCATGCTGGAATGGTACCGCGCCGAGGCGCCCTATCGCGCCCTGATCGACGATTGCGCCGCCGTGCTTCGCGTCGCGGCGGAGGCGGCGGAGGCGCGCGCATTCGTCTTTGGCGGGTCGCGGCTCGATCCGCGCGCCGCGCCCGAAGTCCTCTCCGTGGCCGAAGCATTCGATCGTTACGCGGGCGTCGATCTGCCCGCATTGCTCGAAAATCGCGACGCTTTGGCGCAGGAAGCCGCCCGGCTCGGGGTCCGGGTCGCCGCCGACGATCATTGGTCGGACCTGTTCAGCAAGATTCTCTGCGAAAAAATCGAGCCCAGGCTCGGCCATGGCCGCGCGACGGCGCTGGTCGATTATCCGGCGAGCGAGGCCGCGCTCGCCCGGCGCAAGCCCGAGGATCCGCGCTTCGCCGAGCGTTTCGAGCTTTACGGCTGCGGGGTGGAACTGGCCAACGCCTTCGGCGAACTGACCGACCAAAAAGAGCAGCGCCGCCGTTTCGAGGCCGATATGGCGGAACGGGCGCGGATCTACGGCTCGTCCTACCCGATCGACGCGGATTTCCTCGAAGCCCTCGCCGTCATGCCGCCGGCCTCCGGCTGCGCTCTGGGATTCGATCGCCTCGTCATGCTGGCGACCGGCGCCTCTCATATCGAGGACGTCCTGTGGGCGCCGGTCGCCGCGCCATGAGCATGATCTCGCGCGAAAAGACGCTGACCCGGCCCGAGGATCTGATCGCGGCCGGTTTCGCCGCGCCGGAGGAGGCGGAAACGCTCGAAAAAGTCGCGGCGCGCTACAGCGTCGCCGTGCCGGCGGGCGTCGCGGCCTTGATCGAGCGGCGCGACGATCCGCTCGGCCGGCAGTTCCTGCCCGACGCCGCCGAATTGAAAATTCTGCCGCACGAGCTGGCCGATCCGATCGGCGACGACGCCCACGAGGCGGTCAAGGGATTGATCCACCGCTATCCGGATCGCGCGCTGCTGAAACTGACCAGCGTCTGTCCGGTCTATTGCCGGTTCTGCTTCCGCCGCGAGCGGGTCGGCGCGGCGACCGAGGGCCCGCTCGATGCGCACGCGCTCGATTCCGCTTTCGCTTATCTCGCCGCGCATCGTGAAATCTGGGAGCTGATCGTCACCGGCGGCGATCCGCTCGCGGTCTCGCCCCGGCGCCTCGCCGAGCTTTCGGCGCGGCTGAAAGCGCTCGACCATGTGAAAATCCTGCGTTTTCATTCGCGAGTCCCGGCGCTGGCGCCTGAACGCGTGACGCAGGAGCTGATCGCGGCCCTGCGCGCCTCGGGCAAGACGGTTTATGTCGCGCTCCACGCCAATCATCCGCGCGAATTGACCGAAAGGGCGCGGGCCGCTATCGCCCGTCTGGTCGATTCAGGCGTCGTCATGGTCAGCCAGACCGTGTTGCTGCGCGGCGTCAACGACGATGTCGAGACTCTGGCCGCCTTGATGCGCGCCTTCGTCGAGAACCGGATCAAGCCCTATTATCTGCATCACGCCGATCTCGCTCCCGGCACTTCGCATCTGCGCGCGCCGCTGGACGAGGGCCGGGCGCTGGTCCGCGCGCTTCTCGGGCGGCTCTCGGGTCTTTGCCAGCCGGCTTTCGTGGTCGATATTCCGGGCGGGCACGGCAAGGCGCCGGCGGGGCCGAATTATTGGCGGCGCGAGGATGACGGCTGGCGGGTGGAGGATTGGCGCGGTAAAGACCACGCCTATGCCGATCCGGCCGCGCCGGCCGGGCAAAAAGGGCGGGCGCCTTGATTTGGGCCGAATTCCGGCCATGCTCACGCCACGTAAAGATTTGGAGTTCGCCGTGACGCGCTTTGTTTCCCGCGTCTTCGTCATAAGGCTTCTGGCTGCGATCTTGGTCGGCGGGGCGGCGGCGCCCGCCTGGTGCGGCGATTCGGGCGCGGCGGCGGCCGCTCCGCCGGCGCAGACCGATCCGGCGGCGGCTCTCGATTCGGTCAAGCAGAGCCTCAAGAGCGTCGAGATCAAGCTGGGCGACGACAATCTGACCGACGCCGATCTGGTCAAGCTGCGCGGCGCGCTCGATCCGCTTGCGGCGCAGATCCAGAGCGTGATCGCCGACGCCACGCCCAAGCTCGCCGCGGTCAAGGCGCGCCTCGACCAGCTTGGAAAGCCGCCGGACCTCAAGGCCAATCCCGACGCGGCGCCGGAAGATCCGGCGATCGCCAAGGAGCGGGACGACCAGCAGAAGCTCTTCGCCACGCGCGACGACCTGATCAAACGCGCCAATCTGGCGCAGTTGCAGGTCGATCAACTGGCGTCGCAGATCGCGGAAAGGCGCCGCACGCTTTTCGCCAATTCGGTCTTCCAGACCTCGTCGAGCATTCTCGCGCCGTCGCTGTGGAGGGATGTCGCGCGCGACACGCCGCATAATCTCGGCGCGGCGCGCGCCGTGGCGACGGATTTTGGAAGCAGCGTCGTCGAGGCGTTCATGCAAGGAAGCGCGGGGCTTTTCAGCGTCCTGGCCCTCGCCCTCCTGGGTGTCGCGGCTGGCGCCGGCCTGCTCGCGCGGAAGTTTTTCCCGCGTCGAAAATCGGGTCCCGCGCCGGACGAGTTCCAGAAGAGCGTCGCGGCCCTGTGGGTCGCGCTGGCGACGATGGCGATTCCTCTGGCCGCGCTTTTGTCGCTTGCCGCTTTGGCGCAATGGTTCAGTTTCTCGGTCGACGAATACAAGCCTTTGTCCGACGCGCTGTTTCGCGGCGTGGTCAGATTCGCCTGGGCGTTCGGTCTGGGCGAGGCGATTCTCGCGCCGCGCCGCCCGTTGTGGCGTCCGATCGATCTGTCGGACCGGGTCGCGCGGAGGTTGATGAGCCTGCTGCTGGTTTTGGCGGGCTTGATTTCGCTCGGCGATCTGTTCGAAGGGTTGGACGAGGTCCTCGGCGCTTCGCTCCCGGTTTCGGTCGCGGCCAAAGGAACCTTTTCCCTCCTTGTCGGGATCGCGCTGATCCGGGGACTCTACCGGATCGTCGCGGCCCCGGACGTCGATGAGGACGCGGCGAGCGGCCGACCCGCCAATCTGGTGGATGAAGGCCCGTGGTGGCCGGCGATCCGGTTCGCGGCCTGGTTGGCGACCATCGCCGTCATCGGGGCCGATCTTGTCGGTTATGTCGCCTTGTCGTCCTTTCTTGTGCGTCAACTCGCCTGGACCGGCTTTGTCGCGGGCCTGCTTTTCCTGTTGCAGAAGGCGACCTCGGAAGGGCTGGAGCTGGCCTTCCGCCCGAATTCCCACCTCGGCCGGGCGCTGCTCGCGAGCCTCGGCCTGCGGCGTGAGCGTCTGGCGCAGATCGGCGTTCTGCTTTCCGGCGTGGTGACCCTGACGCTCTTTGGCGCCGCCGCCCTGTTGATTCTCGCGCCCTGGGGTCTTCAGTCGCACGACATGGTCGGGGCGGTCCGGTCGGCCTTCTTCGGCTTCAAGGTCGGAGACGTGACGATTTCGCCGTCGGACCTGTTGTTCGCCCTGGCCTTGTTCGTCCTGGGCTACACGATATCGCACACAATCCAGAACTGGCTGGAAAAGCGTTACCTGCCGCTGACCCAGATCGATGAGGGCCTGCAGGCTTCGATCCGCACCAGCGTCGGCTATATCGGCCTGATTCTGTCGCTGCTCTTCGCGGTCGCCTTTCTCGGCATCAATCTCGAAAAGCTCGCCCTGGTGGTCAGCGCCCTGTCGGTCGGCATCGGCCTCGGCCTGCAAGGGGTCGTCAAC
The DNA here is from genome assembly GCA_963748385.1 of uncultured Pseudomonadota bacterium. Lineage (GTDB taxonomy): Bacteria > Pseudomonadota > Alphaproteobacteria > Rhizobiales > Beijerinckiaceae > Rhodoblastus. Next base: position 306,736 of record CAVVIQ010000012.1, on the reverse strand, counting down.
AATTTCGTCTCTGGCCTGATTCTGCTGTGGGAGCGCGCGATCAAGGTCGGCGATCTGGTGTCCGTCGGCGACGAGCAGGGCCATGTCCGCCGCATCAATGTCCGCGCCACCGAGATCGAAACCGCCGACCGCGTGATGATGATCGTGCCCAACGGCAATCTGATGACCGGCGTGGTGAAGAATTTCGTGCGCGGCGACCGCATCGGCCGCGTCAGGATCCCGATCCAGGTTCTCTGGGGCGCGGATCCGGAAAAAGTCCGCGAGACCTTGCTCGACGTCGCCAAATCGCATGACGAAGTGGTGGGCATTCCGGCGGCGACGGTGCTTTTCTCCAATATGGGCCCGAATTCGCTCGATTTCGAACTGGTTTGCTTCGTCGAGAATGTCGAGCGCGCGGGGCGGGTGCGCAGCGATCTGATGTTCGCCATTGTCAGCCGCCTTCCGGAGGCCGGCATCGCGATCACCGGCGGGTCGTCGGCGGTGAATGTGAGCCTGCCCCGGATCGAGCCGATGCTGGAGCGCTATCTCAAAGGCGACCCCGAAAACATGGCTTAACCCGCAGTTCTCACGCCGGGCCGCCCTGCGTGAGAACTGCGGGTTAACATTTTTCGACGATCCCCTGTTTCTCGCCCTCGACCGGAGCCTCATTTTTGTCTCGTCCGCCTTGCCGCGCCGCTGCGCGCCTTGCTTTTGCCGCCGCGCCGCTCTGCCTGCTGCTCGCCGGCTGCGCCGACACCGCCGCGCCGCCTCCCGAGACCGGCCTGTTCCAGTCCATGGCCGCGCCCGGCGCCCGGATCGACGCCGCGGCCGCGCGCGACATGATCTCGCTCTATCGCCGCAATCACGGCCTGGGCGACCTGGTCCTCGACCCCGGCCTGATGGCCCAGGCCCAGGCGCAATCGGACGCCATGGCGGCGCACGACAGGCTCAGCCATGAGTTCCGCGGCGGACTCGCCGAGCGGCTGGACCATGCAGGTTACGAGAAAAACCGGGCGGTGGAGAATGTCTCGGCCGGCTATGACACTTTGGCCGACGTCTTCTCCGGCTGGCGTCAGTCGCCGCCGCACAACGCCAATCTTCTGGCGCCGGGAATGAAAAGAATGGGAATCGCCGCCGCCTACAATCCGAAAACGCGCTACAAGGTTTTCTGGACGCTCGACATGGCGGATTGATTGGCGGCGCGTCGCTTCGCCGCCGCCGTCACTCCGCCGCCACTGGGGCCGTCCGGCCGCAGACGCCGCCGCCGCTCCAGCAGCGCAAGAAAGATTCGGTCCAGCGCGCCACGATGGCGTCGTGCTGGAACCAGCCGTCGAGATGGCGCCGCCCGTCCTGGGCGCCGGGATGTTTCATCCGCTCCAGCGCCGTCACCGTCCACTGGCAAATCATGTCGTAGGTGACGTCCGGATGGAATTGCAGCCCGAAAGCCCTTTCGCCGACGCGGATGGCCTGGGCCTCGAAATCCTCGCCTTCGGCGAGCAGCGTCGCGCCTTTGGGCAGGTCGAAGCCCTCGCGGTGCCACTGATAGACGCAGGTGGGAAAAGGCGCTTCGCACAGGCCGCGGCCCGCTTCGGTCGGGCGGATCGGATAATAGCCCACCTCGACCTTGCCTTCAGGGTGGCCGCCGACGCGATGGCCGAGATGGCGGGCGAGCAATTGCGCGCCGAGGCAGATGCCGAGGAAGGGCTTCTGTTCTTTCAGCGGCACGCCGAGCCAATCGATTTCGCGTTTCAGCCAGTCCTCTTCGTCATTGGCGCTCATCGGCCCGCCGAAAAACACCGCGCCGCTATGGCGGCTCATGTTTTCGGGCAGCGGATCGCCGAAGCGCGGGCGCCTGATGTCGAGGCCGAATCCCAGATCGCGCAACATGCGGCCGATCCGGCCCGGCGTCGAATTCTCGCCATGCAGCACCACCAGCATCGGCTTGCGCGGCGAACAGGAAAAGCGGCTGCAACAATTCATTTCCCGGCGCCCCCCTTCCATTTGCGGCGCATCTGCAACGAAGAGACCAGCTTCAGGGACAGGCTTTTTGGCGTGAAGGGCGCGCTCCACGCCATGATCCGGGCCGCGATTCCCGGCAGGACCACCCGCTTCCCCGCCATCATGCCGTCATAACCCGCGCGGGCGACTTGCGGAGAGGATAGGGCGATATGTCGCATGGCGTTGTTCATGCGCCCCGAGAAACCGGCGCGCGCCTGAAAGCCGGTCGGGACCGGGCCGGGGCACAGCGCGGTGACGGTCACGCCGAGCGGCGCCAGTTCCGCCGACAAGGCCTCGCTGAAGGAGAGCACATAGGCCTTGCTGGCGTAATAGATCGCCATGCCGGGACCGGGCATGAAGGCGGCGACCGAGGCGACATTGAGCAGCCGGCCGCGATTCGCCGCCAGCCTCTTGCCGAAAAGCAGGCTCAATTCGGTCAGGGCGCGGATGTTCAGATCGATCATGGCGAGCTGTTCGGCAATGTCGCCGTCGAGCGCGGCGACCAGCACGCCATAGCCGGCGTTGTTGACGAGGCTTTCGACGTCGGCGCCCGATTGATCGAGAAAGGCCTCGACGGCGGCGGGGGCGCCCGCCTTTGACAGGTCGCAGTCGAACACCAGCGGGCGCGGATTTTTCTGGCCCGGCCCGGCCGCGATTTCGTCGGCCAGGGCGTCGAGGGCGGCGCGGTTGCGCGCGACCAGGGCGAGATCGTGACCCTTCGCCGCGGCGATGCGGGCGAGATCGGCGCCGATGCCGCCCGAGGCGCCGGTGATCAGCATGACTTTTCGCGGCGCGCTCATGGCTTCGCCGCCTCGGCGAGGGGCGTATCGGCGTCCCAGGGGCCGGGCGCGTCGGGGTCGACGCCGCGCTCCTCGCGGACCTTGCGGCGCATGGCGAGACGCTCTCGCGCGGGCACGCCAAGCAGTTCGGACACGCGCCAGATGATGTTTTCCTCGAATTCCTGGACCACGCCGTCGGCATAGGCGACGGTCCACATCATTTCGACCAGTCTTCGGCGATCCGGCCCGCTCATGGAATGTTTCAGGACCGAGGTGAAGCCATAGAGATCGACGGACTCGCGGTCCCGGTCGCGCGCCTCGGCGAGCAGGCGCTCGGCCGAGTCGCCGTCGAGATCGAAGCGCTGCTGCAGCAGAAGGATCAGGGCGCGTTTTTCGAAATCGCTGAAAAAGCCGTCGATTTCGGCGACATGGACGAGCAGGGCGGCGGCGGCGACGCGCAATTCGCTTGCGCCGAAATCCCGCTCCGCGGGTTCGGACCCGGTCAATTCGTCAATGAACCGCCGCAACCTTTCGAACATGAAAAAAACCCGCGCGACCGCATTTATCCCAGAGTGAACACTGTTTTCTTAACGAAGCATTAACCATGCCGAAAAAGCCCGGCAATCGGCAAATTGCCGCGGACCACTGGGCAAAAATGCAAATTGTCGCTTCGGTCAGCTCTTCTTGCCTTTCGCCTCCAGCTCGGCCTTGAGCGCGGCGAGCTTGGCGAAGGGCGAATCCGGGTCGGCCTGTTTTTCGCGCGGCGGGCGCTTTTCATGCTGGGGCGGGCGGTCGCCGCCGCCTTTTCCGTTTCCTTGGCCGTCTCGCCTTTTGCCGTCGAACCGGCCTTCGAATTTGCGGCCTTCGCGCCGGCCCTCGGAACGCGGCCTGCCGCCTTCAGACCCCTGCGGCCGCTCCTGCGCCGGGGCGCCTTCGCCGGCGGGGGCTTCGGCCTTCTGGCCCTCGCCGATTCCTGCCTGCGGACGGCCCGAGAAGCCGCGCCCGCCCGAACGGCGCTGGGGCCGCTGGTCATGTTCGCGGCGCCGGCCGTGATGGCGTTGCGGTTTCCAGACTTCTATGGTCGCCGGCTCGCGGGCGCTTTCAGGCCTCTTCGGCGGGCGCGGCTTGGGAGGTTTCGGCTGCTTCGCTTTCCGCCGCCGCGACGGTCTCGCCCTCGATGGCCGGCGCGGGTTCTCGCAGGGCTCCTTGCAGGGCTTCTTCCGCCGCGGGTTCTTCGGCGGGCGCCGGCGTTTCGGCCGGCGCGGTTTCGGCGGCTTCGGTCGCCATTTCGGCCTCGGCGGGCGCTTCGGCGGCTTCGGTCGCCACTTCGGCTTCAGCCGGCGCCTCGGTCGCCTCGCCTTCGGCCGTCTCGGCGCCTTCCGCCGCCGGGGCCGCTTCTTGCTCGGTTTCCTGCGCCGGCTTGATCGGCTCGGTCGGGGCCTTGGGCAGCAGCGGCGCGGTGATCGCCGGACCGGGCCGGGTCTCGCTGACGTAGCCGAGCGATTTCAGAATGCTCGCAAAACTCTCGCCGGAGCAGCCCGCGAGCGAGGTCATGGCGACGGTGACGACGAAGCCTTCGCCATCCGCCGCGCCGGGAGGCGGATCGCCGGGCGTCATGCCGGGGCGATAGGCGATCGCCGGGCGGATCAGGTCGGCCAGACGCTCGAGAATGTCCACGCGCACCGCGCGCTCGCCGCAGACGCGAAAACCCGCCGCGCGGTAAAGGCCGCGATTGACGGAAGCGTCGGCGGCGAAGGAGGTGCGGCCGGACGAGGCGAGATGGGCGACCTCGTCTATGCCCTTCACCGTTTCGAGTCCGCCGTGTTTCAGCGCCCAGAGTTGGGCGGCGAGCGAACGCGGCGCAGGCTTCAGAAGAGCGGGCAGATAAAGATGATAGGCGCCGAAACGCACGCCGAATTTGCGCAGCGCCGCCCGGCCTTCCTGCGGCAGGGTCTTCATCTCCTCGGCGACGCGGGAGCGTTCCAGCACGCCGAGCGACTCGCCGATCTGGAAGGCGACCCCGCGCGCGACGCCCTCGAGCCCATCGCCGATTTCCAGCTCTTCCAACGCGCCGAGCAATTTTTTCACATTCTGGGCGAGCCACAGGTCGAGGCGGGCCTGCGCCATTTCGAGCTGGGCGCCGGTCAGATGCTCGTCGGCGATCAGCCGCGCCCTGGGCTTCAGGATATGGTCGCCCGCCGCGATCCGCGCGACCGGCTCGCCGAGCCAGCGGATGATTCCGTCATTGGCCAGGACAAAGGCTTCGTCCACCGCCTCGCGCACACGGCGCGCTCGCGCTTCGATCTCGGCGGCAAGCGCTTTCTGGGCCGCCGCGTTGAGAGTCTTGGCCTCCTCGCCCTCGGCCGCCGGATCGGGGGTGAAGCAGAATCCCTGGAGGGAGCCGACGTGATGACCCTCGACCATGACCTGGCCCGTGGCGGTGACTTCGGCTTCCAACATCGCGTTCTCTCTCAGGCGGCGCATCAGCACGCTCGCGCGCCGGTCGACAAATCTCTGGGTCAGACGCGCATGCAAGGCGTCGGACAGATTGTCCTCTACCTGACGCGAGACGCCCTGCCAATGCTCAGGATCGCTCAACCAGTCGTTTCGGTTGGCGATGAAGGCGCAGGTTCGCGCCTGGGCGATACGCGCGGAAAGGGCGTCGATGTCGCCGTCGGTGCGGTCGACGAGAGCGATCTGGCGGGCGAACCAGTCGTCCGGAACCCTTCCTGCGCGCACGATAAAGCCGAAAATGGTCAGCGCCAGATCGGCGTGGGCGGCCGGCGAAGTCTTGCGATAATCGGGAATCTGGCAAACGTCCCACAGCCGCGCGATGTCGGCGCGGGTCTTGGCGTTGCGCCGAACCTTTTCGTCGCGCGCGAGCGCCTCCACGGCGATCTGGTCCTCGGCTGTCGGCGCGCGCGAGAGGCCGGGCTGGCTCGGCGTTTCGTCGAGCGAGGCGATCAGCGCGGCAATGCTTGAAAAATCCAGATCGGCGTTGCGCCATTGCAACAACGCGACCGGATCGAAGGCGTGGGATTCGATCATCGCCGCCAGTTCCTCGTCGAAGGGCGGGCAGCGGCCGGTGGCGCCGAAAGAGCCGTCGCGGGTGTGCCGGCCGGCGCGTCCGGCGATCTGGCCGAATTCGGCCGGGTTCAACCGGCGGTGCTGGTAACCGTCGAATTTGCGGTCCGCAGCGAAGGCGACATGGTCGACGTCGAGATTCAGCCCCATGCCGATGGCGTCGGTGGCGACGATATAATCGACGTCGCCGTTCTGGTAGAGGTCGATCTGGGCGTTGCGGGTGCGAGGGCTGAGCGCGCCGAGCACCACCGCCGCGCCGCCGCGCTGGCGTCTGATCCATTCGGCGATGGCGTAGACGTCGTCGGCGCGGAAGGTGACGATGGCGCTGCGCCGGGGCAGGCGGGCGATTTTCCGGTCGCCGGCGAACGTCAGCTGCGAGAAGCGCGGACGGGACAGAATCCGAATTCCGGGAAGGAGCCGCTCCAGCGCCTCCTGCATGGTCGCAGCGCCGATCAGCAGGGTTTCTTGCGTTCCGCGCCGGTTGAGAATGCGGTCGGTGAACACATGCCCGCGATCAAAACTCGCGGCGAGCTGGACCTCGTCGATAGCGACGAAGGGCAGTTCGAGGTCGCGCGGCATGGCCTCGACGGTCGAGACCCAATAGCGCGGATGTTTCGGCTTGATCTTCTCTTCGCCGGTGATCAGCGCGACCGCTTCGCTGCCGACCTCGGCGACGACCCGGTTATAGACCTCGCGCGCCAACAGGCGCAAAGGCAGGCCGATCATGCCGGCCTTATGGCTCAGCATGCGCTCGATGGCGAAATGGGTCTTGCCGGTGTTGGTCGGCCCAAGAATCGCCAGGACGTTCATCGCCGAGACGTTCATCGCCGAGACATTGGCGGCGGCGCGCGAGGCGCCATGCGAATTCATGCCAAAGGCTCCGGCTTTTACGGCGCGCGTGAAGATTTCGGATCGAGCCGACCCGCGCCGGGGGCCGCCCGCGCGCCTTCATAAAGGCATTGGCGGCGCCAATTCCACAAAAAGAGTCGCGGCGCGAACGAAAGGCCCTTCGATCCAATTCTTGCCCGCTTGTTTCATTCCAGGACGAAACGGCGGTTCCGGCCCACACGAAATCAAGGGGTTGAAGGCAAGACGCGCGGCGCGGCGGCTTTGGCTGTTAAGCCCTCGAACCTTGCGCGAACGAATCGCGCCCGAATCGCTGACCTCGACGGAATCCGTTTTTGTTCGCGCTACATATAGACGCTCGCGCGCGGCGACACCCAAGAATTTGAATCTGGCGTTTCGCGCAGGGGAAAACGGCAAGGACTCAAAATGCCTGTCCTGTCAATAGCTTATCTATGAAGGATTGATGAAGGCCCGCCGCAGGATCGGCGCGCTTCCGTCAAGGCGCGAAGCGCAGCTCCGCGGCCTCGATGACCGCGGTTCCCGCCATGGTCATCAGCGAGACGCGATAGGGCACGACCATCGGCAGATGGGGAACGGGGGCGAGCCAGATATTCATGTCCTTGTTGTCGGCCATGAACTGGGTCGCCTTGGCGTCCGGCTTGTGCCCGGCGATCGGGATATAGCGCGCGGAACAGATCGTCACCGGCCCGGAATAGCCGCGGGTGTGGATCTCCTTGACCTCGACGTAATTCAGGGTGACGTCGAAACGGGTATAGCCGTCGAACACCGGGACGCGGCGGTTGCAGGCGGCGGGGCCGACCGGGTTCGCGCCGGCCGGCGCCGGCATGAGGAAGGCCGAGAGCGGGTCGGTGATGTCGCGCTTGCTGGCTTCGGTCAGCGGCACCCGGTCGGGACTGTTCTGCCCGTACCAGGGCGGCGAATATTGCACGTCGCGCACCGCGCCCGAGCGCATCGCCATGCGCAGGGTGCGGGTCTCGCGCGAATTGGAGGCGATGGTGGCGTATCCGGACGGCGACAGCGAGCCGCCCTGGTAATTCCCCGACGAAGCGAGCGCCATGCGCAGTTTGGAGACCCAGGCGGCGACGCCGGTGAGCCGGACGTTGAGCGAGACCTTGTAACGGCTTTCCGTGACCGAGACATTGGCGGTGGCGACGCCGATCGGCACCCCGATCAGCCAGACGCGATAATCGGCGCGCATGGTCTCGGCGCGCGCCGGGGCGAGCGTCGCGCAAGCCGCCAGCGTCGCGCCGAAAAGAGCAAGGCTTCGGGAGGAAAAACAGTTCATCGGGACAACCTTTGGGGCGGCCGCGCCGGCGCGCCCAAGTCGAGACGCGCCCAAGTGATTCGACTCGATTGCGCCAGAATATAATGGCGAGGCCGCGGCGCCGACAAATGCCTTGGCGGATGGTTGGGCGGTTTTTGGGAGCCTTTCGCGAAATTTCACAAAGCCGGGCCAAGCCTCTTGCTCCGGTCCATCGTCGCCGCTATAAGGCGGGCCGCAAGCAAAGCGGCGTGCGAAAAAGTGAAACCCGGTTTTTCGCGAAAGGCGCCGCGTCAAATTTGCAGTGCGGCGGAGCTTTCCGCCGCTCAAGTCGGAGTGTAGCGCAGCCTGGTAGCGCACCTCGTTCGGGACGAGGGGGTCGGAGGTTCGAATCCTCTCACTCCGACCATTTTCTCTCAAGTGATCCACTTCGGGAATGTCGCGACGCGGAGCGCCGTTTTCGGGCCTTCGCGGCGGCTTGCGGCCTTGACCTTTCAAGCCCGCTCGCTTATAGACCCGCCTCCATGAACCGTCCCGCGCGGAACTCGCGTTCCTGCGGCCTTTGTCGTTTCCCGATGGCGCAAGCCTGATCGGCGGCTGGGATGAGACGGCGGTCTCACGAATTTCGGCCGCAAGGCCAGATGGTTACGGCGCGAGCCGGCGTCGCCTTTTGCCGGCGGTTCACGAGTTGAAAGGAAATAACATGTCCCGCCGTTGCGAATTGACCGGCAAGGCCGTTCAGACCGGCAATCTCGTCAGCCATTCGAACCACAAGACGCGGACCCGCTTCCTGCCGAATCTGGTCAATGTCTCGCTGATTTCGGATTCGCTGCAGCGCTCGGTGCGCCTGCGCGTCGCCGCCGCCGCCCTGCGTTCGGTGGAGCATCGCGGCGGCCTCGACGCCTTCCTGCTCAAGGCTCGCGACGCCGAACTGTCGGTCGACGCCCTCAAGCTGAAGCGCGAGATCGTCAAGAAGGCTGCGGAAGCCCCGGCGACCGCCTGAGCCTTTTAAACGGATCAAACAATAAGGCGGGCCGTCGAGCCCGCCTTTTTTGTGGGGGGGGGGGGAGTGCAGGAGTGGGGTGTGGGGGAGGTTTGGTTATGATTGGTTTGGGTTCGGGTGTGCTGCGCTGATGGTCGCTTGAGCGATGTCAGCGTTCCCGCTGTCGGGGCCGTGTGTCTATTTGGAAAAGTCGCCGTTCACAGCACGTCGACCGGGGCGCCGACAGGGACCCGGTTGTAGAGGTCGATCACGTCCTCGTTCATCATCCGGATGCAGCCGGACGAGACGTTCTGGCCGATGGTCCAAGGCTGGTTGGTGCCGTGGATGCGATACATCGACGAGCCAAGATAGAGCGCGCGGGCGCCGAGCGGATTCTCGGGGCCGCCGTCCAAATGGCGGGGCAGGTCGGGCAGGCGCTTGAGCATGTCCGGCGGCGGCGTCCAGCCGGGCCATTCCGCCTTGCGGGTGATGGTCTTGTGTCCGGCCCAGGCGAAACCGGGACGTCCGACGCCGATGCCGTAGCGCAGCGCCCGGCCCGGCGCGGTGACGAGATAGAGATAATGGTTCGGCGTGTCGATGACGATCGAGCCGACCTTGCGGTCGGAGGAAAAATCCACCTCGCGGCGGGTGAATTCGGGGGCGACTTCGCGGCTCTGCGGATTCGGGGCGAGCGAGGCCTGCATCACGCCGCCGGGCGCACGGTTCGCCCGCGCGCCGGAATGCGCATAAGCCTCGGCGCGGGATTGCGGCGCCATCTGGCCGCCGGTGAGGACAAATTCGAGGAAGCCGCCGCCGAGGCTCCCGGCGTGGGCCGGCGCGAGCGGCGCAAGGCAAAAGACGAGGCCGCAGGCGGCGGCGCTGACAGGAAAACGCGATTTCACGGCGATCGCTCCCGCGCTTGGTGGAAGCGGTGATTGTAATACTTAAATTTTTAAGGAAAACATTTGTCTGTTATTGTGGTTAGCCAAGTCGTAATGGTAAAAAAACCTTGAACAAGCCGCCCTTGCGGCTGAGGCGCCCGATCGAAGGCCCCGCTTTCTCGACGAAGACCGTGCGCAATCCGGCGACGTCGAAGGCCGCGACGATCAGGACATAGAAGGCGCCGGCGAAAAACATCTGGGTCAGCATCAAGACAACGCCGGGGCGCAGCGAGCGCATCGGGCCGGCGAGCGCCGCCATTCCGGCGCAGCCGACGAGGGTCAGGGCGAGGTCGCGCGGACGCGGCCATTTCGCGGCGTTGAAGCTGGCGAAGACGATCAGCGTGACCAAACCGACGCCAAAGGCCAGGCTCTGCGCGACGGCGAGGCTGGAGGCGTCGCTTCCGCGCGGCAGGACCAGAACGAACAAGGGATCCGCGACGCAGGCGGCGAGTGCGGCGGCGATCAGGGGCAGGGTCTTGTGGGCGATCTGGAAAATGGCGTTGATCGAGAATTGCGCCAGGCCGAAGCAGAACAGGCCGGGAAGCATCAGGCTCAAGAAATGGGCGAAGGGTCCGCGGAAGGCCTCAGGGACGATCAGGGCCTCGATCGAGGGCAACACGATCCATATGCCGACGCAGGCGGGGGCGAGCACCGCGAAGACGACGGCGATGTTGCGCGCGATCTGGTCGCGGGCGGTCTCCGCGCCGTGGATGTCATGAGCGCGCACCGCGATCTGGAACAGCAGAACGTCGAGCGCCGAGCCGATCGCCATCACCGCGCGCTGGCCGAGATCGTACGACAGAGCGAAGCGCCCGGTCTCGGCGAAGCCGAAGAAGCGCGCGGCGAGATCGCGATTGGCGAGCGGGATGAGTTGATAAAGCAGCACCGCCGCGACGATCGGCGCGGCATAACCGGCGTAATGGCGCGCGAGCTGCGGGTCGGATTGCTTGAGGCCCACGCCGCTGTCCGCAAGCCGCGCCCGCCAGAGGAAGACGGAACCGAGCAAAGTCGCCATGCCGGCGATCAGCGCGGCCTTGGCCGAGCCGGTCGCCCAGGCGGCGCCGGTCGTCGCCACCATGGCCAGCATGTTCTTGGTCAAAATCACGCGGAGGTAGAGGCGGTCATCGAAACGGGCGCGCACCAGAGCGGTCTGGTAGTCGAACAGGCCGTTGGCGATGGAAGCGACGCAGGCCAGGGCGAAAAGGTCGCGCGGCAGGGAAAATTCGGGGCCGAGAAAGGCGAACGCCAGCGCGGCGGGGGCATAGAGCAGCATCGCCCGGACGAAGGCGGAATTGAGCGTGGCGCGGATGCCGGGGGCCTCGCTGCGGGTCCGTTCGGAATAGAAGCGGACGGCGCTGAGACGGATCCACTCGAAGGCCAAAGTCTGGCCAAAGGTCATCACCGCGATGGAGAGCGCGAATTTGCCATATTCCGCCGGCCCGAGGAATTTGGCGACGATCAGCCCGACGATCAGATTGAAGATCGTATTGATGAGAAAGGTCAGGACGACGCTCATTCCGAAGGTCCTGTCCGGCTTCCGGGGATTTTTCCACGTGAGAGTTGGGCGGTCGTTGTCATGAGCGCAATCTAGGCGCTTGTCGATAAAAAAGTCTTTTGGCGTCGACCGCCCCGCCATTTACCGCGACGCAAAATCGCGTTGCGTCGCGCCTTGACACTGGCCGGGGGCGAACATATTTAGCGGCCAGCCTGTTAGCACTCATCTGTTGCGAGTGCCAGCAGGCGCTTTCATTCTCGCCCCGGCCCCCTGGGCAGCGCGGGCCCCAACACAGGATAGTCCCATGACCTTCCGTCCCCTCCATGACCGCGTCGTCGTCAAGCGTGTTGACAGCGAAGAAAAGACCAAGGGCGGCATCATCATCCCAGACACCGCCAAGGAAAAGCCGCAGGAAGGCGAAGTCGTCGCCGTCGGCCCGGGCGCCCGCGACGAATCCGGCAAGCTGGTTCCGCTCGACGTCAAGGCCGGCGACCGCGTTCTGTTCGGCAAGTGGTCCGGCACAGAAGTCAAGATCGACGGCCAGGATCTGTTGATCATGAAGGAATCCGACATTCTCGGCATTGTCGGCTGATCCGTTCCTTCCGAACCCTTTTTCATTCAGGAGCTAAGACATGGCTGCCAAAGAAGTCCGTTTCTCCACCGACGCGCGCGATCGCCTGCTGCGCGGCGTCGAAGTCCTCGCCAACGCCGTCAAGGTCACTTTGGGCCCGAAGGGCCGCAATGTCGTGATCGAAAAGTCCTTCGGCGCGCCCCGCATCACCAAGGACGGCGTCACCGTCGCCAAGGAAATCGAACTCGCGGACAAGTTCGAGAACCTCGGCGCCCAGATGGTTCGTGAAGTCGCCTCCAAGCAGAACGACATCGCCGGCGACGGCACCACCACCGCCACCGTTCTCGCCGCCGCCATCGTCAAGGAAGGCGCCAAGGCTGTGGCCGCCGGGCTCAACCCGATGGATCTGAAGCGCGGCGTCGATCTCGCCGTCGACGCCATCGTCGCCGACCTCAAGAAGAACTCCAAGAAGGTCACCTCCAACGACGAGATCGCCCAGGTCGGCACCATTTCGGCGAATGGCGACACCTTCATCGGCTCGGAAATCGCCAAGGCGATGCAGAAAGTCGGCAACGAGGGCGTGATCACGGTCGAAGAGGCCAAGAGCCTCGAAACCGAGACCGACATTGTCGAGGGCATGCAGTTCGACCGCGGCTATCTGTCGCCCTATTTCATCACCAACGCCGAGAAGATGATCGCCGAGCTGGAAGATCCCTACATCCTGATCCACGAGAAGAAGCTCTCGACCCTGCAGCCGCTGCTGCCGGTTCTCGAAGCCGTCGTCCAGACCGGCAAGCCGCTGCTGATCGTCGCCGAAGACGTCGAGGGCGAGGCTCTGGCCACCCTCGTCGTCAACAAGCTGCGCGGCGGCCTCAAGATCGCCGCCGTCAAGGCGCCGGGCTTCGGCGACCGCCGCAAGGCCATGCTGGAAGACATCGCCATCCTGACCGCTGGCACGGTGGTTTCGGAAGACGTCGGCATCAAGCTCGAAAACGTCTCCCTCCCGATGCTGGGTCGCGCCAAGAAAGTCCGTCTCGACAAGGAAAACACCACCATTGTCGACGGCTATGGCGAGAAGAAGGACATCGAGGGCCGCATCGCCCAGATCAAGGCGCAGGTCGAGGAAACCACCTCGGACTATGACCGCGAGAAGCTTCAGGAGCGACTGGCCAAGCTCGCGGGCGGCGTCGCGATCATCCGCGTCGGCGGCGCGACCGAAGTCGAAGTGAAGGAAAAGAAGGACCGTGTCGAAGACGCCCTGAACGCCACCCGCGCGGCGGTCGAAGAAGGCGTCCTGCCGGGCGGCGGCGTCGCTCTGCTGCGCGCCATCAAGGCGCTCGACGGCGTCGTGACCACCAACAGCGACCAGAAGACCGGCGTGGACATCGTCCGCAAGGCCATCCAGTCGCCGGCGCGTCAGATCGTGGACAACGCCGGCGCCGATGGCGCGGTCGTGGTCGGCAAGCTGATGGAAGCCGCCGATTACGCTTATGGCTACGACGCCCAGACCGGCGAATATGGCGATCTGGTCAAGAAGGGCATCATCGACCCGACCAAGGTGGTGCGCACCGCGATCCAGGACGCCGCTTCGATCGCCGGCCTGCTGATCACCACCGAGGCCACCATCGTCGAGGCCCCGAGGAAGGAAACCGCTCCCGCCATGCCCGCGGGCGGCGGCATGGGCGGTATGGATTTCTGATCCAGACCCCATTCGCGTTCTGCGAAAGGCCGCCTTTGGGCGGCCTTTTTTTTCGTCCGGCTAGACCTTTGTCATGCGACGACATGACGATAGCCACTTTCGCGCAATCTCCGTAGATCATAACCGTCATCATATTGCTTGATTTGCATTTCACGGGATATAGCGAGATTTCGCCGCCCGGGCCGGAGGGGCATATGGACATAGCGCGCAGCAAGATGAGGCCGACCGGGAAGGCGGCGACGAGGCACGTCGCCGAGCCGCCGCCGGGTAAAGCCGCCACAGGCAAGACCACGACCCGCGCCGAATTGTTCGACGCCGTTTACAACGCCTGTCCGTCGCTGTCGCGGGCGCAGGCGCGCGAGCTGTTCGAGATGACGCTCGAGGAGATCGTCGCCGCCCTGCTGCGCGACGACCCGGTCAAGTTGCGCGCCTTCGGCGCGTTCAACATCCGCTCCAAGCGCGAGCGCATCGGCCGCAATCCGCGCAATGGCGTGGAGGCGAAGATCAACGCCCGCAAGGTGCTTACGTTCAAGGCCTCGCCGACCTTGATCGCGCGGGTCAATGGCTGGACGCCGCCAGCGGACGAGGACGAGTAGGCGTCCGCTCAGAAGCTTCCGGCAAGCGCCGAAATCCTGTTCGCCGGCGAGCGTGAAGCGGCGAGATGGGGAGCGGCCTGCGGCTTCGCCCTGGCTTGCGCCTCGGCGACGAGCAGCGGATTGCGATTGGCCGCCGTCTTGCGCGTTTTCGCGCCGCCGGCGCCCCGGGGAGCGTCCATCGAGATCTCGATCGGCGGCACGAGCGCGTCGGGGCGGCTGACTTCGGCGATCCGATTGGCGAAGACCGGGTTCTGGCCGCCGTCCTTGTAGACCAGGCGAATCGGGCGCTCGCCCTTGGCGACGATGTCCGCCGCCTCGGCCGTTTCCGCGCGCTCGAGCGACGCGACCTGCTTTTCGACCTGCTCGTCATATTTCAGGGCCGGGCAGGGCGCGCTGGCGTCAAGCGCCTCGCTGGACCGCGCCTCGGCGCCGAACATGTAGTGCTTGTTGCATATGGCGTAGGACACGTCGCGCCTCGTCGCCGCGAAATGGTCGTCGCCCTGCTTCAGCTCCTTCCAGAACGGCATGTTGGGATCGAGCCGATATCTGGCGAGATTCCGCGCGTCCATATGGAACGGATAGGACTGCATCTGGATCGCGCGCTGGCCGCCGGCGAAGGATTCACGGGCGAGGGCGTAGATGTCGGCGATCTGAGCGTCAGTCATCGAGAAACAGCCGGCCGAGGAACAGATTCCATGCACCATGACGGAGCCGCCGGTCGCGCCATAGGCGCGGTCATAGGCGTTGGGATAGCCGACGTTTAAGGACAGATAATAATGGGAATTGGGGTTCATCATCGCCGGGGTGATGGAATAGAATCCCTCCGGCACCTGGCGGTCGCCCTCATGCCGTTTGGGGCCGAGCTGGCCGGACCAGCGGCAGATCGGGAAGGTTTTCAGCGGGACATAGGTCCCGTCCGGCCGCATCTTCCATACTTCGAGTTCGGATTCCTTCTTGAATCCGCGAATCAGCATGGGCGAGGACGGCGAGACGCCTCTGGCCTCCATCAGCGCCAGCATCTGGCGCGACAGCGGCTGGGAGGCGCGGCTCACATGGGTGTCGCTGCAACCGGAAAGGGCGGCGGCAAGGCCCAGGGCGGTCATCGCCAGAACCTGGCGGCGCGGCGCATGGCAGAAATTGAAAAGGACGCTCATCCCGATGTTCCGTCGATCCGCGACGCCGCGCCCGGCCATGTCCGGTGAAGCGCAGACGCGGGCGCCGTTCTTCGAAGGCAAATTATCCATCAAGCTTTTACCTTCCATTAACGTGCGCGGATGAAACACCCTCAAGGTTAAGGAAATCCTGCAAGCGATTCATGGCCGGGTCCTCCGGCGGATCGTCACGCCTTTCGGCCGATGCCGAGGAACTTATCCTCGCGCAAAGACCGCACCTTTTCCGGCGAAAGGCCGCCAAAAAACGTCAAAGCCCTCTCTATCGCGTCGCCGACCGCACGAATGGCGGCCAAAGGATCGCGGTGGGCGCCGCCGACGGGCTCCGGCACGATGCCATCAATAATGCCGAATTTGAGCAAATCCTGGGCAGTGATCTTCATGCTGGTCGCGGCGTCCTGGGCGCGCTGCGAATCGCGCCACAGGATCGAAGCCGAGGCCTCGGGCGAGGCGACGGTGTAGATCGAGTGCTCCATCATCAGGACGACATTGCAGGCGGCGATGCCCAGCGCGCCGCCCGAACCGCCCTCGCCGATCACCACGGCGACATTGGGCGCGCCCAGGATGAGCGCGGCCTCGGTGGCGCGGGCGATGGCCTCCGCCTGGCCGCGCTCCTCCGCCTCGACGCCGGGGAAGGCGCCGGCGGTGTCCACGAAGGACAGCACGGGCAGGCCGAAACGGCCGGCAAGCTCCATGATCCGCACCGCCTTGCGATAGCCTTCGGGCTTGACCATGCCGAAATTGTGCTTGATCCGCGTCTCGGTGTCCGAGCCCTTCTCCTGGCCGAGCAGGGCGACCGCCTGGCCGCGGAAGCGGCCGAGCCCGGCGACCATCGCCTCGTCGTCGGCGAATTTGCGGTCGCCGGCGAGCGGCGTGAAATCCTCGATCAATTCGCGGATGAAATCGAGGCAGTGGGGGCGTTGCGGGTGGCGCGCGACCTGGGTCTTCTGCCAGGGAGTCAGGCTGGAGTACAGTTCGGCGAGCGCCTTGGCGGCCTTGGCCTCGAGTTTCGTCAATTCCTCGCCGATCGGCGGGGAGTCCTGGCGCTCGGACAGCGCTCGGAGGTCCTCGACCTTGGTTTCCAGTTCGGCGACGGGCTTTTCAAAATCGAGATAGGCGGCCATGGTCCGGTTCTTTTGGCGCGCGCGCGCCTGCACGCCCGCCGCCCGGAATGGGCGAGGGTGGGCGGAAACTGGACATTCGTCGAAGCGAAGTCAAGTCGGCGCGAAGCCAGCCGGCGGAAACTCAGAACTTCAGCGTCTTCACCCGCTTCACCCCCGGCAGGGCGCGGATCTGGGCGAAGACATTTTCCGGAACATCTCCGTCTATGGCGACGAGCGCAACCGACGAACCGCCCTCGGAATCGCGGCCGAGCGCGAAAGTCGCGATATTGACGCCCGCCTCGCCGAGAACGGTCGCGAAACGCCCGATGAAACCCGGCCTGTCCTCGTTGGAGACATAGATCATCGAGGGCGCGAATTCCGCTTCCGCACGAATTCCCGCGACTTCGACCATGCGCGGCTTGCCGTCGTTGAACACCGCGCCGGACACCGCGAGCGCGCCCCTCTCGGTCTCGACCTGGAGCGAAATCAGCGAGTCGTAATCGCCTTCCGCCGCCCGCGTCACCTCGTCGATGACGATGCCGCGCTCCTTGGCGACCGCGGGCGCCGAAACCACATTCACATCCGACAGCATCGGGCGCAGGAAACCGGCGATGGCGGCGGCGCTCAGGGCCTTGGTCTTGAGCTCGCCGACCTGACCCTCATAAGTGATGGTGAGCTTGCGCACGCCGGCCTCGGTCAGCTGGCCGGCGAAGGAGCCGAGCTTTTCCGCCAGCGCGATGAAGGGTTTCAGGCGCGGCGCCTCTTCGGCCGTAATGGAGGGGAAATTCACGGCATTGGAAATGGCGCCGCGGATCAGATAGTCCGACATCTGCTCGGCGACCTGCAAGGCGACATTTTCCTGCGCCTCGTTGGTGGCGGCCCCGAGATGCGGGGTGCAGACGACGTTTGCGTGGCCGAACAAGGGATTGTTGACCGCCGGCTCCTCGGCGAACACATCGAAGGCCGCGCCCCCGACCTGGCCCGAATTCGAGCGCCGCCCGCAGGGCGACCTCGTCCACCAGCCCGCCGCGCGCGCAATTGATGATCCGCACGCCTTTTTTGGCCTTGGCGATATTTTCCGCCGACAGGATGTTCCTGGTCTGGGCGGTCAGGGGGGTGTGGAGCGTGATGAAATCGGCGCGGGCGAGCAATTCGTCGAGATCGACCTTTGCCACCCCGAGCGTCTTGGCGCGCTCCGGCGAAAGGAACGGGTCGAAGGCGATGACCCGCATCTTCAGGCCGAGCGCCCGGTCGGCGGTGATCGAGCCGATATTGCCGCAGCCGATGATTCCGAGGGTCTTGCCGGTGATCTCGACGCCCATGAAGCGGTTCTTTTCCCATTTGCCGGCTTGGGTCGAGGCGTCGGCGGCGGGAATCTGGCGGGCCAGCGCGAACATCATGGCGATGGCGTGTTCGGCGGTGGTGATCGAATTGCCGAAGGGCGTGTTCATGACGATCACGCCGCGCGCGGTGGCGGCGGGAATGTCGACATTGTCCACGCCGATGCCGGCGCGGCCGATGACGCGCAGATTCTTGGCGTTCTCCAGGATCTTGGCTGTGACCTTGGTCGCCGAGCGGATGGCGAGGCCGTCATAATCGCCGATGATCGCGGCGAGCTTGTCCTTGTCCTTGCCGAGCGCCGGCTGGAAATCGACCTCGACCCCGCGCTCCTTGAAGATGGCGACCGCGGCGGGCGAAAGGGCGTCGGAAATGAGAACACGAGGCGCCATATTTTCCTCCTCAGGGAAGGACGCGGGGCCTGCCCGCCGTCCCATGACGTTGCTGTGAAAGTTTTGCTGATGTCGGACTTCTCTCCCCGCTTGCGGGGAGAGGGAGAAGATCGAGGCTGAATGGAAGAGCCAGATTCACGCCGCCGCGAGTTCCGCCTTGGCGGTCGCGTAAGCCCAGTCGAGCCAATGGGTCAGCGCGGCCACGTCGGCGGCTTCCACCGTCGCGCCGCACCAGATGCGCAGGCCGGCGGGGGCGTCGCGATAGGCGCCGAGGTCGTAGCCGGCCTTTTCCTTCTCGACCAGCGCGACGAGCTTTTTCGCAAAAGCGGCTTGGGCCTCGGCGGGCAAAGCGGCGATGGCGGGATCGGTCACTTTGAGGCAGACCGAGGTGTTGGAGCGGATCGGCGCGGCCTTGGCGAGGAAGCCGGCCCAGGAGCTGGCCGCGACCCAGTCCGCCAGGACTTTCGCATTGGCGTCGGCGCGAGCGATCATGGCGTCGAGCCCACCGATGCTTTTGGCCCATTGCAGGGCGTCGATATAATCCTCGACGCAAAGCATCGACGGGGTGTTGATGGTTTCGCCCTGGAAAATGCCCTCGATCAGCTTTCCGCCCTTGGTCATGCGGAAAATCTTGGGCAGCGGCCACGGCGGCGAATAGGTTTCAAGCCGCTCCACGGCGCGCGGCGACAGGATCAGCACGCCATGGCCGCCCTCGCCGCCCAGCGCCTTCTGCCACGAGAAGGTCACCACATCGAGCTTCGGCCAGTCGAGCCTTTGGGCGAAAGCGGCGGAGGTGGCGTCGGCGATGGTCAGGCCCTTGCGGTCAGGGGCGATCCAGCCGCCGTCGGGAACGCGCACGCCGGAAGTGGTGCCGTTCCAGGTGAAGATCACGTCATGGTCGAAATTGACCGACGACAGGTCGGAAATTTCGCCATAGGGCGCCTTGAGAACCCGCGCATCCTTCAGCTTGAGCTGCTTGACGATGTCAGTGACCCAGCCTTCGCCAAAGCTTTCCCAAGCCAGCGCGTCGACCGGCCGGGCGCCGAGCATCGACCACATCGCCATTTCCACGGCGCCGGTGTCGGAGGCGGGCACGATGCCGATGCGATAATCGGCGGGAACCTGCAGAACCTCGCGGGTGAGGTCGATGGCGAGTTTGAGTTTGGTCTTGCCGATCTTGGCCCGGTGCGACCGCCCGAGCGGCGCGTCCTTCAGGGCTTCGAACGACCATCCGGGGCGCTTGGAGCAGGGACCGGACGAGAAATTGGGGTTTTTCGGCAGAGCGGCAGGCTTTTGCATCACACCATCCTCACAGATGTTCGTCCCGCGTTGGGGCGGGATGTCCCGCGAAGGCGAATACGCCTGAGTCCGGTCGCGGTCAAGCGCGACGAAACGCCGCCGGTCCGCCCGCCCGCCGTGAGGTGAGCCCGCGCTCGAATACGCCGCAGGTGGGAACGTCGCCCGCGATGACGAGGCGCAATCGGTTCGGCCGATCGTCAGGGCGCTTCGCCCCTCGCGAAAGCCGCAGCCGCCGCGCCGGCGGCCCGGCCCAAGGCGAAACAGGCGGTGAGGAGATAGCCGCCGGTCGGGGCCTCCCAGTCGAGCATTTCGCCGGCGACGAAAAGGCCGGGAAAATTTTTCGCCATCAGCTTTTCGTCCAAAGCCTCCAACAGCACGCCGCCGGCGGTCGAAATGGCGCGCTCCAGGCCCGCCACGCCTTCGACCGGCAAGGGCAGGGCCTTGATTCGCGCTGCGAGTTGGTTGGGCTCCGACGGTGGTGGGCCATTCTCGCGCAGCAAGGCGACCGCTACCGGCCCGAGATGGACCGTTTTCCGCAAAAAATTCGAAAAACTCTGTTTTTCACGCGGCCTGGCGAGTTTCCGCGCAAGCTCGGCTTCGCTCGCGTCGGGCCGAAGGTCGATCAGGACTTCCGCCCCAGGCCGGTCGCGGAACGCGCCCGAAAGGGCATAGACCGCGCCGCCCTCAAGGCCGCGCTTGGTCACCACGCATTCGCCGCGCGCGGAAAAATCGCCGCAACGCAACCCGATGTTCTTCAGCGGCTGGCCCTCGAATTTCTCGCGGAAATGCGGCGACCAGTCGATCAGCAGCCCGCTGTTGGCCGGCCGCAACGGGCTGGACGGCAGGCCGGCTGCGGCCAGCGGCGCGACCCAGCTCCCATCGGCGCCAAGGCGAGGCCAGGACGCCCCGCCCAGCGCCACAACGAAAACATCGGCCTCGACCTTTTTCGGGCCTTGCGGCGTCTCGAACAGAGCGGCGCGCCCGTCGAAGCCGTGAAAATCGTGACGCGGGCGCAATTTTACGCCCAGCGCGTCGAGCCGCCGCAGCCAGGCGCGCACCAGCGGCGAGGCCTTGAAGCTTTTGGGAAAGACCCGGCCGCTGGAGCCGACAAAAGTGTCTTCGCCCAGCCCGGCGCACCAGTCGCGCAGGTCCTGCGGCCCGAAAGCGTCGAGAAAAGGCTTCAGGCGTTCCGCCTGCCCGCCATAGCGGGTGAGGAAGCGGGAAAAGCCCTCGCCATGGGTGAGATTCAGCCCGCCGCGCCCAGCCATCAGCAATTTGCGGGCCGGGCTCGCCATGCGCTCGTAAAGGGTCACCTCGAGGCCGGCCTGGGCCAGAACCTCCGATGCGCTCAAGCCGGCGGGGCCGGCGCCGATCACGGCGGCTGTTTTCGTCATGCGTGCGGTTTCCGCAAGATCGCTTCGCGATCCGCGAAAGCAGATCGCGCGAAAATCCTTTTAGCGATGGGAGGACTTCCGCGCGAATGGAATATTTTTCCCAATGATTCATTCGGGAAAATATCCCGGCTTTACAAAACTTGGCGCTTCCGCGCTATTGCGCTCATGTCGACAAAGATCCAGATCGCGGTCGAGGACGAAGGCGCGGGACAGCGGCTCGACCATTATCTCGCCGTCCGGCCCGAGCTTGTCGCGGAAAGCCTTTCGCGCACCCGCGTCAAAAGTCTGATCGAAGCCGGTCTGGTCTGGGTCGACGGGGCGCCGGCGCTGGCGCCGAAAACAAAATTGCGCGCCGGGCAGATGGTCGAGATCGACGTGCCGGAGGCGGCGCCCGCCGAACCCAAGGCGGAAGAAATTCCGCTCGACATTCGATTCGAGGACGAATTTCTGGTGGTGCTCGACAAGCCGGCGGGCCTCGTCGTCCATCCCGGCGCCGGCCACGAAACCGGAACCCTGGTCAACGCCCTGATCGCCCATTGCGGCGAATCGCTCTCCGGCGTCGGCGGGGTGAAACGGCCGGGCATCGTCCATCGCCTCGACAAGGACACATCCGGGCTTCTCGTGGTCGCCAAGACCGACGCCGCCCATCAGGGTCTCTCAAGACTTTTCGCCGACCACGGCCGCAGCCTGCCCTTGACCCGCGAATATCTGGCGATCTGCTGGGGCGCGCCGGAGCGCCTGAGCGGGACCATCGACGCGCCGCTCGGGCGCCATTCCATCCAGCGCGAGAAAATGGCGATCGTGCCGGAATCGCGCGGCCGCGAGGCGATCACCCATTGGCGCCTGCTGGAAAAATTCGGCGCCGACCGCGAGGGCAAGCCGGTCGCGAGCCTTGTCGCCTGCGAACTGGAGACCGGACGCACCCACCAGATCCGCGTCCACCTCGGCTCGATCGGCCATCCGTTGCTGGGCGACGAGGTCTATGGCGCGGGCTTCAGGACCAAGGCGAGGCTTTTGAGCTTCAAGGCGCAACAGGCGCTGGCGGCGCTCGGCCGGCAGGCCCTGCACGCTCGCGCCCTCGGCTTCGAACATCCGGTCACCGGCGAGGAGCTTCATTTCGAAAGCGAGCCGCCGGAGGATTTCCACAACCTGCTCGACGCCCTCAGGGCGGGCTGAACCGTTTCGCTATCTCGACGCCGGCGCCGGATTTCTTGCGGCGAAGGATCGCCAGAGATTGGAGAGATGGCGTCCGGCCTTCATGCCGGGCCGCTCGACCAGCAGGTAGGTGGTCGCCGTGAACAGGACGACGACGACGGCGACAAGCGGCAGCAGCAGGGGCAGGAAAGGCGTCGGAAAAAGGCGGGTGAGCGCGCCGCCATAAGTGAACAGCAGGAACAAGGCGACCCCATGGGTGAGGTAGATCCCATACGAACATTCGCCCAGGACCAGCGCCGCTTTGGTCCGCAGCAGACCGCCGATGTCATTGCCGGCGGCGACGGCGAAGAAGAAGAAAGCCAGAAACGGCCAGGCGAGGTCGAGCGGCGTCTTGAAAAAAATCATCGAGACCAGCAGCGCGGCGAGCGCGGGCAGGATCATGGCCGGGGATCGGAGGCGGGCGGCGAGCGCGGGCCGGGTCTGCGCCTCGAAGGCCAGCATGCCGGTGGCGAACAAGGGCAGAAATTGCCAGAAGGGAAAATCGTGCAGCAGGCGCCGGAACAGCTCGCCGACGAGGATCAAGGCCAGCGGCGGCGTCCAGCTCGGCAGCCTGTGACGAATGAGGTCGGTCGCCAGCGCGCTGAGGGGGAGCACGGCGAGGTAGAACAGCCATTCAAAGGTCAGCGACCACAGGACAAAGGCGTTCACCCGGGTGGTTTCCTTGTAGCCGAGAAGGTCCGGCTGGCCCGCGGCGAAGATCCATTGCAGGGCGGCGCGGGGAAAATCGGCGTCGAGCCCGCGCCCGGTATGGAGCATGACGACGAGCGTGATGAGGGCGAAGGAGGCGACGCTCATCGGAATGAGCCGGAAGAAGCGCGCGATATAGACCATCGGCCAGGAATTGGCGCGGAAACCCGCGAGAATGCGCGGATAGAACAGCAGGCCCGTCGTCATGAAGAACAGGGCCACGCCGGTCCCGCCCAGTTGCTGCAGAAAATTGACGGGCAACGGGCCCCAGGCCCCGGTGACCCGGGTCATCTGCAGCCAGACCGCGAAATGATGGACCATCACCGACAAGGCGAGGAAGCCGCGCAATCCGTCGATGCGGCCGATTCTCTTTTCGCCGGGGGGGAGCGGAAAGCCTGCCTTCGCCAAGGCGTGGCCCGTCGCCAAGGCGGCGAGGAAGGCGAGCGCGCCGCCGAGGCAGACGGCGAGAACGGGAAGGGCCATCGGTGGCGACGCTAACAGGAAAGGCGCAAGCGCGGCGCGGTCACGCCGCCGCCGCCACCGCTTCGCAGACGTCGTCCACGATCCGCTCGACCAGGGCGCGGTCGTCGCCCTCGGCCATGACGCGGATGACCGGCTCGGTGCCAGAGGGGCGGATCACCAGCCGGCCGCTGTCCCCCAGCTTTTCCCTGGCGGCTTCGATCGCCCTGGAGACATTGATCGCCTCCAATGGCCGGCCGCCCTTGAAGCGCACGTTTTTCAGGATTTGCGGCAGGGGGTCGAAGGCGTGGCAGACTTCCGACACCGGGCGATCGCGCCTTTTCACCACCGCCATGACCTGCATCGCGGCGACAAGGCCGTCGCCGGTGGTGGAATAATCGGACAGGATCACATGGCCGGACTGTTCGCCGCCGATGTTATAGCCATGCTCGCGCATATGTTCGAGCACATAGCGGTCGCCGACCGGGGTGCGGGCGAGCGACAGGCCGATCGACTGGAGATAGCGCTCGAGCCCGAGATTGGACATGATCGTGGCGACGATGCCGGGCTGCGACAGGCGCCCGTCCGCGTTCCAGTCCTGGGCGACCACCGCCATGAGCTGATCGCCGTCGACCAGATGGCCGTTCTCGTCGACGATCAGCACGCGGTCGGCGTCGCCGTCGAGGGCGATCCCGATGTCGGCGCGCAATTCGCGGACCTTGCGCGACAAGGCCTCGGGCGCGGTCGAGCCGACCTCGCGGTTGATGTTGGTGCCGTCTGGCTCGACGCCGAGCGAAAAGACTTCCGCGCCAAGCTCCCACAAGGCTTCCGGCGCCACCTTGTAGGCGGCCCCGTTGGCGCAATCGATCACGACGCGCACGCCCTCGAAGGACATGTTGCGCGGCAGCGTGTGCTTGGCGAATTCGACATAGCGGGCGCGCACGTCGTCAACGCGCCGCGCCCGGCCGAAATCGGCGGCCTCGGCGAGTTTTTGGGACATGTCGGAATCGATCAGGGCCTCGATCTGCCGCTCGACCTCGTCGGAGAGCTTGAAACCCTGCGGCCCGAACAATTTGATGCCGTTGTCCTCGAAAAGATTGTGCGAGGCGGAAATCATCACGCCGAGATCGGCGCGCATCGAGCGCGTGAGCATGGCGACCGCCGGGGTCGGCATCGGGCCGAGCAGCAGAACGTCCATCCCGACCGAGGTGAAGCCGGCGACCAGCGCGTATTCGATCATATAGCCGGACAGCCGCGTGTCCTTGCCGATGACGACGCGGTGGCGGTAGTCGCCGTTCTGAAACGTCAGCCCGGCCGCCTGGCCGACTTTCAAAGCCAGTTCCGGGGTGATGACCTTGTTGGCGAGGCCGCGAATGCCGTCGGTGCCGAAATATCTGCGGCTCATGGCCGGTGCTTCTCCGTCTGGGGCGGCGCGAATCGTGAAGATCCGGCCGAGTATAATCAAACTCTGCCGGAACCGCGTTCACAAAAGATATACAGGTTTAACAAGCCCGCGAGGCATGGGCGCAAGATACGGTTTCCGCAGGATTGCTTCGCAAACCGCCGAAACGCCAACGGAGTATGAATACCGCAGGAACTCATGCGGTATTCATATGAAAACCCGCGGGCTCGATCGTTCGATTTCGCCCGCGGGTTGAAAAATTTGCTGATGGAGCGCCGGCTCAGGACTGCGGCGCCGGCGCGAGGCCCGGATCGCCGTCCGGGCCTGTCCAGGTCGACTTGCCGGCGGCCGGCACGGCCGAGCGCCGGGGGCCGGCGGGCGTCGTCTCGTCCGGGTTTTCGCGCTTGGGCTCGACGCCGTTGATCAGGCCGATGATCTCCTCGCCGGTCAGGGTTTCGTATTCGATCAGGCCCTTGGCCAGTTTTTCCAGATCGTCGCGCTTCTCGGTGATGATCCGGCGCGCCTCGGCCTGGCCGGCCTCGACTAAGCGGCGCACTTCGCTGTCGATCTTCTGCGAGGTGGCCTCGGAAATGCTCTGCTGGCGGCCCATGGAATAGCCCAAAAAGACCTCTTCCTGGTTCTCGCCGTACATTACTGTGCCGAGCTCGTCGGAAAAGCCCCAGCGGGTCACCATGGCCTTGGCGAGCTTGGTCGCCGCCTCGATGTCGCTCTGCGCGCCCGAAGTCACCTTGTCCTTGCCGAAAATGATCTCCTCGGAGACGCGGCCGCCCATCAGCACCGCGAGGCGCGAGGTCATCTGCTCGTAGCTCATGGAGAGCTTGTCGCGCTCCGGCAGCTGCATGACCATGCCCAGCGCCCGGCCGCGCGGGATGATCGTCGCCTTGTGGACGGGATCGGTCGCAGGGACATTGAGCGCGACGATGGCGTGGCCGCCCTCGTGATAGGCGGTCAGGCGCTTTTCCTCCTCGGTCATCACCATGGTGCGGCGCTCGGCGCCCATCATGATCTTGTCCTTGGCGTCCTCGAACTCGTCCTTGGTCACGACGCGCTTGCCGCGCCGCGCCGCGAGCAGCGCCGCCTCGTTGACCAGATTCATCAGGTCGGCGCCCGAAAAGCCCGGCGTGCCGCGCGCGACCACCTTGAGATCGACGTCCGGCGACAAGGGCACCTTACGGGCGTGGACCTTCAGGATCTTCTCGCGGCCGATCACGTCCGGGTTGGGAACGACGATCTGGCGGTCGAAACGGCCGGGGCGCAGAAGCGCGGGGTCGAGCACGTCGGGCCGGTTGGTGGCGGCGATGAGGATGATGCCCTCATTGGCCTCGAAACCGTCCATCTCGACCAGCAGCTGGTTCAGGGTCTGCTCGCGCTCGTCGTTGCCGCCGCCCAGGCCGGCGCCGCGATGGCGGCCGACCGCGTCGATCTCGTCGATGAAGATGATGCAGGGGGCGTTCTTCTTGGCCTGTTCGAACATGTCGCGGACGCGGCTGGCGCCGACGCCGACGAACATTTCGACGAAATCCGAGCCCGAAATCGTGAAGAAGGGCACGTTGGCTTCGCCGGCGATGGCGCGGGCGAGCAGGGTCTTGCCGGTGCCGGGCGGTCCGACCAGCAGAACGCCGCGCGGAATGCGGCCCCCGAGGCGCTGGAACTTCTGCGGGTCCTTCAGGAACTCCACGATTTCCTGAAGGTCTTCCTTGGCCTCGTCCACGCCGGCGACGTCCTCGAAGGTCACGCGGCCGTGGGCCTCGGTGAGCAATTTGGCCTTGGATTTGCCGAAACCCATGGCCTTGCCGCCGGCCCCCTGCATCTGGCGCGACAGGAAGATCCACATGCCGATGAAGGCGATCAGCGGCAGGCCGTTGACCAGCAAGGTCACCAGCCAGTTGTTGCCGTCGGACGGCGGCTTGGCGGTGATCTGGACGTTTTTCTTGTAAAGGCTGTTCACCAGCGTCGGGTCGTTCGGCGCATAGGTCGAAAAGGCCTTGCCGTCGGCGTAATGGCCGACGATTTCGGAACCCGCGATGGTGACGTCGCGGATATGGCCCTGGTCGGCCTCGGTGAGCAGCTGGCTGAAATTGATTTCCTGGGTCGGGGCGCGGTCGCTGGGCTTCTGGAACAGGACCACCAGCGCGACCACCAGAAGAACGATGATCACCCACAGAGCGAAATTGCGGAAATTCGGATTCATCTTCTGTCCTGGGAGCCTCTCCGGTCGAGCGTCGCTCGCTTGATGTCAACGATATGTAGGCTCGGCCAGCGGGCTTGCCAAGTCACGAGGGCGTCAATCGGGCAAAAGACCGCGAAAATCGCCCGTTATGCTTTCGCGCGCGGCGGAGGCGCCGCGCCGGCGCGGCGCCTCGCGGCGCAGCGCCAGCACGCCGTTCGAGCCGAGCCTTGCCGCGCATCCGCCGAGCGTCGCGCGCAAAGTCCCGCCATTCTGGCGCGCCATCCGCAGATTTTTCGCCAGGGCCTCGAGCCGCTCCAGCCGGGACGGCGGCTCGCCGGCGCTTTGCGCGAGGGCCAGGGCCAGGAAGCGCTCGAAAACCGCCAAAGGCGCGTCGTCGATCCGGGACAAGTCGTAGACATGTGGCTGCGACGTCGTCGCGCGGGCGAAAAAATCGCGCGCCGCCCATTCGATCGCCTCATCGGCCTTGCGCGCCCGCTCGGCGAAGGTCGCCGCCCTGACCGGGGTCAGGCCGAGGCCTTGCAGTGCGGGGGCGATGGCGCGCCAGCTCGCCCGGGCGAAGACAGGATCGGAATTGGCCGGATCGTCGAAAAAATCCTGGCCCTCGCTGCGGCAATAATCGACCAAAACCTGTTTGCGCAGGCCGAGCAGGGGGCGGATGAGGCGCCCGCCGGCAAGCATCTGGTCGCGCGCCATTCCCGAGAGGCCGGAAAGGCCGCTGCCGCGCGCGAGCCGGATCAGCACCGTTTCCCATTGGTCGTCGGCATGGTGCGCCACGGCCACGGCCTCGGCGCCTATCGATCGGGCGTGGTCGAACAGCAGGGAATAGCGGGCGGCGCGCGCCTTTTCCTGCACGCCGGTCGCAGGCTTTTCGCCGCGCCAGGTGAGGATGGCGTGATTAAGGCCGAGATCGCGCGCCCAGCGGCCGACCTGGAGCGCTTCGGCGCGCGATTCCGGCCGCAGCCCGTGATCGACGGTCGCGGCATGGAGCGCGACGCCGGCCCCCGAGTTCCGCCAGCGCCGCGCGAAACGCGTCAGCGCCAGCGAATCCGGCCCGCCGGAAACCGCGATCAGCAGGCCCGAGAGGCCTTCGAAACCGGCGAACAGCCGATCCGGGTCGAGAGCGTCCGCGGTCAGCAAGAGGCCTTTTTCGCCTCGCGCTCGGCGGCGAGCTTTTCCGCCGGGGGGGCGTTGGGATATTTGCGCGGCATTTCCGAGAAGAAGGCGCAGGCCTGCGTCTTGGCGCCGAGCGCGTTGAGCGACATGCCGAGCCTGACCATGGCGTAGGGCGCGACCGGGTTCCTGGCGTAATCCTTCGCGATCTTCAGGAACTGCTCGGCCGCCTCGCGATGGCGGTTCTGATATGAATAGGCCTCGCCCAGGTGATAGATCGCCGACGCGGCGTAGCGGCTGCCCGGGTTCTTCTGCACGAAGGCGGCGAAGGCTTGCTGCGCGGCGTCGTAATGCTGCGACTTCAGTTCGCTGGCGGCGGCTTCATATTCGGCCTTGACCGGGTCGGCGGGGGGAAGAACCGCCGCCTGAGCCGCCGGGTTTTCGGCGGACGGCCCCGCAGGCGCTTCCGCCGAGGCCACGGCGTCGCCGCTGCGCAGGGACGGCGGGCGGATGTCGAGCGGCCTGCTCGCCGAATTGGGCGAGCCCAGCGGCAGGGGCGCGCCGGGCGCATTGGGCTGCGCGCCGGGATCGAAGGCGTCGTGGCGGCGGCCGTCGTCGCCCACCGCGGCAGGCGGCGGAGGCAGATCCGGCGCGGCGGCGGCGGGAACGCCGGGGTCCGCCGGCGGGAGGACGTTGGCCGCGGCCGCGGACCCGGCGTTCGGATCGTCGCCCAGGTCGGAGCGGCGGGGCGGCGGGGGACGGCCCGAGGATTGGTCGAGGCGGGAGTCCGCGTCGGACTGGAACTTGCGCAACGCGTCCTGAAGCTGCTTGACCTGGAACTGCAATTGCTCGACCTGGCCGTTCAGGTCGCGGACCTGGCTTTCCAGCCGGTCGACGCGCAGAAGGGCGGACGTGTCCTGATTCGGGGCGTCGCCGCCCTGGTTCGGAACATTGGCGGTGGGACGGCCGAAGAACTGGGCCTCCGCCGGAGCGGCGCCCGAGAAAAGCGCTGCTGCGGCGATAGCCGCGATCAAATTCTTGCGTGACGCGGCGAAACGAACGGCGCGCGGCGACAGAAGGGCCATCTTTCTTCAAACCTCGGTGGGGAACGATTCAGGCTTAACATATGTTGCGCCGCGATGAGGTAAAAAAGTGGCGTCGGCGTTGCTTTTTGGCCACAGCGAAAAAAAAGCCGGCGCCTGAACGCGCCGGCTTCGTTTCGCGAGCTTGCGGATGGCTTCAGCTCTGGCCGCCGTGCAGCACGGTGACGGCGCGACGGTTCTGCGACCAGCAGGAAATATCGTCGCAGACCGCGACGGGACGCTCCTTGCCGTAGGAAATGGTCCTGATGCGCGAGGCGGCGACGCCGCGCGAGACCAGATAATCCCTGGTCACCTGGGCGCGGCGGGCGCCGAGGGCGAAATTATATTCACGGGTGCCGCGCTCGTCGGCGTGGCCTTCGACGGTGAAATGGTAATTAGGATAGCGGCTGAGCCAGGCCGCCTGCTTGTCGAGCGTGGACTGGGCGGTTGCGCTCAGCTGGCTGGAGTTGCTGTCGAAGAAGACGCGGTCGCCGACATTGACGGCGAAATCCTGCTGGGAGCCGGGGATGGCGGACCCCGAGACGCCGACGCCGCCGCGCCCGTCGAGGCCGGACATGTCGGTCGGGTTCTTGGCGCAGGCCCCAAGAGCCAGGGCCGCGGCGAGAACGGCGGCGTGCTTCAGGCCGACCATCGAGCCAGGTTTGTTCATGCGTTGCGCTCCTTTACCAGACAGCCGGGCCAGGACGGGAATTCCCGCCGCCCGGGCGCCGTTACGCTTCAGTTCACGCCCCGCCAGACCCATGGAACCGGCGGGTTCTTCCTCAAGTCCTAGACCGCGAACGTTAAACGAGCGTTTTCGTAACCTTGATGAAAGGTAATGAAATTCGGCGACTTTGTGATCTTTCCCGGCGTGGTTAACAGGGCGTTCATGGCGGCAATGGGGCCGAGCGGGTTTTTTGCCCCGCTCAGCTGACGAGTCCGCTCCACGACGGGTCGGAGGCGAAGCTGGACGTCGGAACCTCGAATTCGGCGCGGCCGAAAATGTCCCTCATGAACAGTCGCGGGCCGCCGTTGACATTGCGGAAGAACATCACGAACAGGCCGTTGGGCGCCCAGGTCGGCCCCTCGTTGTGGAAGCTTTCGACGAGAATCCGTTCGCCCGAGCCGTCGGGCTTGATCACGCCGATGGCGAAGCCCGCGGCGGACTGGCGGGTGAAAGCGATATAATCGCCCTTGGGCGACCAGACCGGGGTCGAATAGCGCCCGTCGCCGAAACTGATGCGGTTGGCCGCGCCGCCGCCCGCGCTCATGACATAGATCTGCTGCGTGCCGCCGCGATCCGACTCGAAACAGATTCGCGATCCGTCCGGCGAATAGCAGGGCGAGGTGTCGATCGCCGAAGAGTTGGTCAGGCGCGTCGTGGCGCGCGAGCGCAGATCCATGCTGTAGATGTTGGCGACGCCGTTATCCTCCAGCGACATCACGATCCTCTGGCCGTCCGGGGAGAAGCGCGGCGAGAAGGTCATGCCGGGGAAATTGCCGACCACCTCGTGCTGGCCGGTGTCGATATTGAGCAGGAAGACGCGGGGGTCCTCCGCGCCGAACGACATATAAGTCAGCTCCTGCGAACTGGGCGAGAAGCGCGGCGTCACCACCAGATCGTCGCCATGCGTGAGATAATGCGCGTTGGCGCCGTCCTGGTCCATGATCGCCAGCCTTTTGGTGCGGTTCTGGCGCGGGCCGCTCTCGTCCACGAAGGCGATGCGGGTGTCGAAAAAGCCGCCTTCTCCGGTCACCTTGGAAAAGATCGCGTCCGAGATGATATGGGCGACGCGCCGAGAATTTTTCGGGTCGGTGACGAATTGCTGGCCGGCGGCCTGGGTTCCGGCGCCGACGTCCCACAGGCGGAATTCGGTCTTCATGCGGCCGTCGGGGCCGCGCGCCGAGCGGCCGAGCACGACATATTGGGCGTTGAGCGCCTGGAAGGCCGCCATGTTCGGGGGGGCGTCGGGACTGACGCCGGCGCCCGCCGCGCCGGCGTCGACCGGGTTGATGAAGACCGAGCGCCGGAAATTGTTGACGATGACCGAGGAGATCGGCGCGCCGCCTTCGCCGGCGAAGGGAACGATGGCGACATTGACCGGCGTGAAATTCCCGCCGCCGCGCACGTCGAGATAGCGTTGGGCCGACGAGAGGCGGGGAGCCAAGGGGCTGAGGGCGAGGCCGCCGAACATGGCGGCGGCGGCGCGACGGCTGGGTGTGAATGGCATCGGGAGGATCCTGGAGTTCCGTGCTGGACGTTGGGGGCTAGTTCAGGATTTCGGGGTCGAACCCGACCACCCAATCCTTCCACTGGTCATAATAGGGCTGGTATTGGGCGGGAATGCGAAGGGGGTTGCAGCGCCGCACGGCGCGCATGGCGCTTTCGGCCAGGCCACGGAAAGCAGGGTCCGACGGCGGATTGAGCAGCACCGGCTGGCTGGCGAGCGAGCCGTCCGGCCGGAAGGACACACGGATCTTGGCGACATATTTGTCGGCGGTCAGCGGCAGGTAATTCCAGCATTGCTTGTACTGCTCCTGAAGCAGGGCGCCGAGCGAGTCCGCCATCGAGGGCGACATGCGCGCGCCGGCGGCGTGACGCGCGCCCAGTGCGGCGGCATGGCTGACCTCGCGGCCGGTGGTGAATTTCGCCTCCGGCGCCTTCTCGTCGAGGAGCTTGGCGACCTCGTCGAGGTTGGCCGCCTGGTGTGGCTTTTCGCGTGGCGCGCTGGCTTTGGGTTTCGGCGCCGGCTTGTCCTTGGCCTCGGCGAGCAGCTTGGCCACTTCGTCGAGCTTGGGCGCGCTTTTCCGGGGGCGTTTCGGCGGCTCGGGCGCGGGCTTCTGCTGCGCCTGTTCCGGCTTTTTCGGGCGCGGCGGCGGCCGGACCGTCTCGGCGTCGTCGCGTTCGACTTGTTTTTCCGGCTCGGGCGGCGGGGCCTTGGCCTCCGGCGGCGGGGGCGCCGGGCGTGGCGGCGGAGCAGGGGGCGTCGGCGGTGGAGGCGTCCGATCCGCCTGGCTCGGTTCGGGCCTTGGCGGGGGCGGCGGCGGGGTCGGCTTGAGCTCGGACGGTTCGGCGACCTTGTCGGCCTGGGGCTTTTCCGCGAGCTTGGCGGTTTTCTCGCCCTGCATGATCTCGTGGAACTGGGCGTCGGTGACGGTCTCGACCGGAATGGCCTCCGTCGCGTCGGCGAATTGCTCGTCGTGGGAAAAATGGACGAGCAGAAACGCCAGCAGCCCGAGATGGACCGCCGCCGAGACGAGAAAACCCGGCTCCGAACGCGAAAACCTCACTTCGCCTGACCCTGACTGTTCCCCTGCTGATCGGTTTGCTGGCTGGTCACCAAAGCGACCTTTTTGAAGCCCGCCGCCGTGAGGTCGGACATGACGTCGGCGACCCGCCCGTAGGGCACCAGTTTCGAGGCGCGCACATAGACGCGCTCGTCGACGCCCTCCTTGGCCTGGGCCTGGACGCCGGCGATCAGGTCGGTGTCGGCGATCTTCTGGTCCATCAGGTAGAGGTCGCCGTGGTCGTCGATCGAGATGGCGATCGGCTTCTTGTCGATATTCAGCTCGCCGGCCTTGGTCGCCGGCAGATCGATCGGCACGCCCGAGGACAGCAGCGGCGCCGCGACCATGAAAATGATGAGCAGCACCAGCATGACGTCGATGAAGGGCGTCATGTTGATGTCGGCCATGGCGCGATAACGCGGCACGCCGCGCCGGCGCCGCCCGCCCTTTCCCCCCGATGAAACCGCCATTCCCATTTCGTCCGCTCCTCAGGCCGCGTTGTTGCGCTGCCCGGCGTGCTGGTCGATCTGCCGGGACAGGATGGCCGAGAATTCGTCGGCGAAGCTCTCCATCCGCGCCTGGGTCTTGGCGACGTCGCCGGACAGCTTGTTATAGGCGATCAGCGCCGGAATGGCGGCGAACAGGCCCAGCGCCGTGGCGAGCAAGGCTTCCGCGATGCCCGGCGCGACCACGGCGAGCGAGGTGTTTTTCGAAAGCGCGATGGAGCGGAACGAGGTCATGATGCCCCAGACCGTGCCGAACAGGCCGATGAACGGCCCGGCCGAGGCGACGGTGGCCAGCACCAGAAGATTGGACTCGAGCTTTTCCACCTCGCGCGCGATCGACACGTCGAGCGTTTTCTCGATGCGCGATTGCAGGCCGACGAAGGAGGCGTGGGCGTTCTGGAACGAGCGCTTCCACTCGCGCATGGCGGCGACGAAAAGCGAGGCGGTCGCCATGGTGCGCTGGGCGGCAAGTGAATGATAAAGGTCTTCCAGCGAATTGCCGGACCAGAACAGAGTTTCGAAATTCTCGATCGCGGCGCGGGCGCGGCGGATCAGCAGCGTCTTGTCGACGATGATCGCCCAGCACCAGACGGAAGCCGCGAGCAGTCCAACCATCACCATTTTGACGACGATGGACGCGCCCCAGAACATGGCGAAGACGGAAGCCTGAACCCCGGCGTCGGCGAGCGGCGTGGCGGCGATTTCGTTCATGAAGGCGGTCCCTCGCAAATCCGGCGGCGCGCGGCTTTTTGCGCGCGCGTGACCCTCTGCCGTGGAAATCGGTCATTTCTGCGGCCCGGGCCGCTAAAAAGCGCGGCCGCCGTTCATCTTCAGTTAAGCGCGTAGCGTGGTTAAGAATGGGTTACGGTTTGTGCGGCGCCGCGCCGAGCGCGAGCTTTTCGCGGATTTCGCGCGGCAGGCGGCGCGGCTTGCCGTCGGCCAGCGCCGCGACCAGGACTTTTGCCGTGAAAAGAATTTCCGCCTCGCGCCGCACGATCTGCTCCAGCTCGATCGTGGCGGCGGTGAGTTTGAGCGGCTTCGTCTCGACGGTCAGAAGGTCGTCCATCCGCGCCGGTTTCAAAAATTCGAGCTGCATCCGCGCGACCACGAAAAACAGGGCGTCGCCGCTCTCGCCGGCATGGATCGCGCTTTGGTGAACGTCGAGTTCGCGCAGCATTTCGGTGCGGGCGCGCTCGATGAAGCGCAGATAATTGGCGTGATAGACAAGGCCGGTGAAATCCGTGTCCTCGAAATAGACGCGGATGGGGAAGAAATGGCGGCCGTCGTCGAGGGCGCCCTGGGGCGGCATGGGTCCGGGCGGCATGGGTCAGACTTCGTCTTCTGAAAAAAGCCCCATCTGCGGCGGTCGCGCCGGCTCGGCCAGTCCCAAATGCCGGAACGCCATCGGCGTCAGCATTCTTCCGCGCGGCGTTCGATTCAAAAAACCCTGCTGCAGCAGATAAGGCTCGATAATGTCCTCGATGGCGTCGCGCGGCTCGGACAGCGCGGCGGCGATGGTTTCGATGCCGACCGGGCCGCCGCCGAAATTTTGCGCCACCATGTCGAGATAGCGCCGGTCCATCTGGTCGAGGCCGATACTATCGACGTCCAGCAGTTTCAGCGCCCGGTCGGCGACTTCGCGGGTGACGATGCTGTCGCCATCGACCAGAGCGAAATCGCGCACCCGGCGCAACAGTCGCCCGGCGATGCGCGGCGTGCCGCGCGAGCGCCGGGCGATCTCGTTGGCCCCGTCCTCGCTCATCGGGCAGTTCATCACCCGCGCGCCGCGCGCGACAATGCTTTGAAGCTCCTCCACATTATAAAAATTCATGCGGATCGGAATGCCGAAACGATCACGAAGCGGCGTGGTGAGCAGGCCGGCGCGGGTGGTGGCGCCGACGAGGGTGAATCTGGCGAGGTCGATTTTGACCGAGCGCGCCGCCGGCCCCTCGCCGATGATGAGATCGAGCTGGAAATCCTCCATCGCCGGATAGAGGATTTCCTCGACCGCCGGATTGAGCCGGTGGATTTCGTCGATGAACAGCACGTCGCGCTCTTCGAGATTGGTGAGTTGCGCCGCGAGATCGCCGGCCTTGGCGATGACCGGGCCCGAGGTCGAGCGGAAATTGACGCCCAGTTCGCGCGCCAGGATCTGGGCGAGCGTGGTCTTGCCGAGGCCCGGCGGTCCGACGAACAGCACATGGTCGAGCGCGTCTCTTCTGGTCTTGGCCGCCTCGATGAAAACCTTGAGATTTTTCCGCGCGGCTTCCTGGCCGGTGAAATCGGCCAAAGTCAGCGGCCGGATCGAGGCTTCGAGATCGTCCTCGCGCCGTTCCGGCGAAATCATGCGGCTGGCGGGCGGGGTCATGGGCGGGCCTTCTTCATTGGGCCAGTTCCTTCAGCCCCCGCCGGATCAGCGCGGCGGTTTCGGCGCTTTCGCCCAAAGCCTTGAGGCTCGCGGCGATCGCCGTCGCGGCCTGGGGACGGGGATAGCCGAGGTTGATCAAGGCGGAAATCGCTTCCCGCGCGGCGCTGGAGCCGGCGGGCGCGACGTCCTCGCCCGCCAAAGCGATCGCCCCGGCGTCCACATCGCCGAAGGCCCCGGCCTTGTCCTTGAGTTCGGAGACGATGCGGGCGGCGAGTTTCGGGCCGACGCCGGGCGCGCGAGCGATGGAAGCCTTGTCCTGCAAGGCGATGGCCGAGGTCAGCTCCTGGGGCGGCAGGATCGAGAGAATGGCGAGCGCGACTTTCGAGCCGACGCCCTGCACGTTCTGCAGGATGCGGAACCAGTCGCGCTCGGAATCGCTCAGGAAGCCGAACAACCTTATGGCGTCCTCGCGCACCTGGGTCTCGATGGCGAGAACGGCGGCTTCGCCCGCGCGCGGCAGTCTTTGGAGGGTGCGGGCGGAACAGGCCACGACATAGCCGACGCCCTGAACGTCGAGGATGACATGATCCTCGTGCAGGGAATCCACCACGCCCTTGAGTTTGCCGATCATTTTCCGCCCGGGACGAATCGCGTGGGTCCGAGTTTAATTCGGTTGGGCGAACAAAAGAAGAATTACTTCCCCGCCAGGGCCGCCGCGCGCTTTTTCGCGCCGCGGTGCTGGGCGTGGCAGATCGCAACCGCCAGGGCGTCCGCCGCGTCGGGGCTCAAGGCCTCGGATCTGGGCAGCAGAATCTTGACCATCATGGCGATCTGCGCCTTTTCGGCGTGGCCGGCGCCGACCACCGTCTTCTTCACCAGATTGGCGGCGTATTCGGTCACTTCCAGCCCGGCGA
Organism: uncultured Pseudomonadota bacterium; assembly: GCA_963748385.1. GTDB lineage: Bacteria > Pseudomonadota > Alphaproteobacteria > Rhizobiales > Beijerinckiaceae > Rhodoblastus. The sequence continues at coordinate 270,546 of CAVVIQ010000012.1, read as the reverse complement.
GGGCCGGAACGACCAAAGCGATCCCGCGCGCATAGCCGAGCTTGAGCGTCGATTGGGCGTCGCGATTGACGAAAGTCTCTTCCACCGCCGCCTCGTCCGGGCGGTGCTCGGAGATAACCGCGGCCAGACCCTCGTGCAGCATGCGCAGACGCTCGGCGAGATCGTCGCCGGTGGGCGAATGGATGGCGCCGGAGGCGACGAAGGCGAGGCGCGATCCCTCGGCCTCGATCACGCCCCAGCCGGTATGGCGCAGGCCGGGATCGACGCCGAGTATGCGCACCGCCGCCATTTTATTCCCTGGTTTTCAGGCCCTTGAGCTTGGCGAAGACCGAATCCACGTCGATCTTCTCCTCCTCGGGCTCCTTGCGCGCCGGCGCGGAGCCGAAAACCTCCTCGTGGGTGCTCGGCTCGTGATAGAAGGGCTGGGTCGTTTCCTCGGCGGGGACGAGGGTCGGGCCGTGGTCCTGAACCAGACCGGGGCGGTCCTTGGCGGCGCGCTGCACCTCGAAATCGAGGTCGATCTGCGAGCACAGGCCGAGGGTCACTGGATCCATCGGGGTCAGCGACGCCGAATTCCAGTGGGTGCGGTCGCGGATCGCGGCGATCGTGCTCTTGGTGGTGCCGGCGAGCCGCATGATCTGGGCGTCCTTCAGCTCGGGATGGTTGCGCACCAGCCAGAGAATGGCGTTGGGCCGGTCCTGGCGGCGCGACAAAGGCGTATAGCGCGGGCCGCGATGGCGCTTGACCTCGGGCAGGCGCACCTTGGAGATGGCGAGCTTGAGGCGGTAGTCGGGGTCTTTCTCGCCGCGTTCGATCTCCTCGCGGGTCAGCTGGCCCGAGGTGATCGGATCATGGCCGCGAATGCCGGAGGCGACTTCGCCATCGGCGATGCCCTTGACCTCGAGCGGATGCAACACGCAGAATTCGGCGATCTGGTCGAATGTCAGCGAGGTGTTCTCAACCAGCCATACGGCGGTGGCCTTGGGCATGAGCGGGGCGTTGCTCATCTTTTTCTCCTCGAATCCTTCTTCTTTCGCCGCCGGACGCGCGCCTTCGCGCTCCGGCCCGGCCGAGGCGCAGCCTCAAATTTCGTTCATGACGGGGATTGAGCGAGATATAATGTGAATGGGCGCGAAAGGCAAATGACGCCGCGGATTTCCACCGCGGATTTTCACGGCGCGACGGGAGGTGGGCGTGGCGAGGGACGACGAGGAGCTTTTCGCGCCGAAAAAGGCGCCCGCGCGCCATGAACTGGGCCAGCCGCTTGACACGCTTTCGGTGAATGAATTGAGCGAACGGATCGCCTTGCTGCGGGAGGAAATCGCGCGGCTGGAGGCGGCGCGGGAGAAGAAAAGCGCCTCGCGCGCCGTCGCCGACGCCTTTTTCCGGAAGTCGGAATGACCTAACGTCATGATTCGGAGCCATAATTTCTCAGCGCCGCGTTTACCTTAATGGGTTGTTAACCTTTTTGCGCCAAGGTGGAATCGTTCCATCCGGAACCAGGCGACTTTCGCCTTGTCTGACGCCTCCCTGTATCGACTTTGGGGAGCCGCCCTAGGGCGGCTCCCCTTTTTGCGTCGCGGGCGGACAGGCCCGATTCATTAAACATTAATTTAGTTTCGGCGCGCGCCGGCCCGCGAGGCGCGTTATGGTGACCCCGTTCCCGAGAAGGGGGCGGTCCACCTTGGCCGTAAGGCTGGGCGGATCGTGTTTGTCGGCGCGCTGTTTCGAGGTAGCGCATGGGTCGCACGAATATGGAGGGCGGGGGGGCCGTCTCATTCGCCGAGCGCCTGGCTGCGTCCGAGGCGTTCAAGGCCATGTTCCGCGAGGGCATGGGCCTGGTGGAGGAGGCCGCGGCCTATCTCGACGGTCCCGGGCGGGAAGAGGCGCGGACCCTGCCGCGCAACGATTCCCTCGCCTATGCCGCCGAGAGCATGCGCCTGACCACAAGGCTGATGCAGATCGCGTCCTGGCTCCTGCTCCAGCGCGCGGTCAACGAGGGCGAACTGACCCTCGAACAGGCGGCCTCGGAAAAACGCAAGGTCAAGCTGTCCTATCAGGAGAGCGCCGCCGCGCCCGAAGTCTTCGCCCGCCTGCCCAAGGCCCTGCGCGACCTCGTCGTCGATTCCCTGCGCTTGCAGGCCCGCATCATCCATCTCGACCAGTTGCTCTATCTCGATCCCGAGGCGCCGCTCGCGCCGCCCGCGGTCAGCCCGGTCGAAGAGCAGCTCAACCGGTTGCGCGCCGCCTTCTCCTGAGCGCGCGCAGAGGACAGTCGGCGGCCGGCCTCGGCCTCCAGGGGGCGCTTTTTCGCCCGCCGGGCGCGACGCCTTGCTTTCGCCGCGCGGTTGTGGCCGAATTGGGGGAATTACGGCCGTTACGCCGAGCCATCGCGTTTTTCCGGGTTTTCCAATGACAGGGAAAAAGATCGCCGATCCTTTGAAACAGGCGGGCGAAACCGCTTGCGCAACGGAACCCTGGCCGCTTGATATTCCCGCAGGTCCGCTTTCGCCGGCCGCATTGACTCCCGCGGTCGCCGATATCGTCAGTCATGCCGTCGCGGCGCCGGAATATCTCGCCGAGACCGCCGAAGACGCCCTGCGCCAGAGCCTGCGCGTGGTCGAGGCGGGCGGCAAGCCCACTCCGGAGAAGGAGGACCATCGCTTCACCGATCCGGCCTGGGCCGGTCCGCCTTTCAATTTCTACGCCAGCAATTTCCTCCTGATCGAGGAATGGCTGAACAAGGCCATTCTCCATACGCCGGGCGTTTCCGAACACCACGCCAAGCTCGTCGCTTTCGCCGCGCGGCAATGGCTGGACGCCTTCTCGCCCTCGAACCTGGCATGGACCAACCCGGAAGTCGTGCGCGCCACCTTGAAAGAGAACGGGGCGAATTTCCTGCACGGCTTCGAAAACTGGCTCGAGGATCTGAGCAGCTCGCTCGATCCGAAGGCGGCGCCCGCGTTCAACGAGTATGTCGTCGGGCGCGACGTGGCGGTGACGCCGGGCAAGGTCGTGCTGCGCAACGAACTGATCGAACTGATCCAATATGCGCCGCTGACGCCGCAAACGCGCCCGGAGCCGCTGCTGATCGTCCCGGCCTGGATCATGAAATATTACATTCTCGATCTGTCGCCGCACAATTCCTTCATCCGTTATCTGGTCGAGCGCGGTTTCACCGTCTTCTGCATTTCCTGGCGCAATCCGGGGCCGGAGCTGGCCCAGACCAGCTTCGACGACTATCGCCGCCTCGGCGTCATGGCGGCGCTCGACGCTGTTTCCGCGATCACCGGCGCGCAAAAAATCCACGCCCTCGGCTATTGCATAGGCGGAACCCTGCTGGCGGTCGCCGCCGCCGCCATGGCCCGCGACGGCGACCACAGGCTCGCAAGTCTATGCGTCCTGGCGGCGCAGACCGATTTCACCGAGCCGGGCGAGCTGAAAATCTTCATCGACGAGACCCAACTCGACGAACTCGACAACCTCATGGCCCGGCAGGGCTATCTCGACGCGAGCCAGATGGCCAGCGCCTTCTCCATGCTCAACGCCCGCGACCTGATCTGGTCGCGGATGGTCAAGAGCTATCTGCTGGGCGAAAAAGCCCACGGCAACGACCTGATGGCCTGGAACGCCGACGCGACCCGCATGCCCTGCCGCATGCATTCGACCTATCTGCGCGCGCTTTTTCTCCACAACGATCTCGCCGAGGGCCGTTTCGAGGCCGGCGGCGCAAAGGTGAATCTCGGCGCGATCACGGCGCCGGTCTTGGCGGTCGGGACCGAGAACGACCATGTCGCGCCCTGGCGCTCGGTGTATAAGATCCATCGCTTCGTGTCGGGCGACGTCACCTTCCTGCTGGCGTCTGGCGGCCATAATGGCGGCATTGTCAGCGAGCCCGGCCATCGCCATCGCTCCTATCGCCTTCTCCAGATCGGGTCGGGCGCCAAGGCGCCGCCGCCAAGGGATTATTACGCCAAAGCGGTATCGCGCGAAGGCTCGTGGTGGCCGGCCTACGCCGAGTGGCTCGACGGCCATTCCGGCGCGTTCGGCCCGCCGCCGGCCATGGGGCCGGCGCTCGGCGACGCGCCCGGAACCTATGTGCTCGAGCGCTGACGGAAACGAGAAACGCCGCCTCGCGGCGGCGCTTTCTTCCCCGACATTCCATCGTTTCAGGCGGATCTCAGCTTGACCGCGATGGCTGTGGCGCAAACCCGCTTCAGCGGCGCCGCGCCGGGATATTCCGCGCGCTGCAGGACTTCTTCGGTGTAGTTGACGTCGAGCAGGGCGTCGGCGTCGTGATCCTCGGCCGCCCTCATGAGCTGGTGAAGAGCCTTGAGGCGGGAGGCGTCCGCCTGTTCGCCCCCGCCGCGCCAGTCCGAGGCCGCGCTGATCAGGCCGAGCGAATTCAAGGTCTCGTTTTGCAGATCCTTCGAGGAGCCGATACGCATTTTCTTTCTCACATTCCCATTTCAGCTGTCGCGACCATGACAACAGGCGAGGGTTTCCGATTCCTTAATGGCTTGATTAAGGCGTGAAGATTTCTCGGCGTGTCGTTACGATCACATGATGAAACTGAATTTTACCGGCTGAACCCGACATTAATGCTCAAGCCGACTTGAAAAAAAAGAACCCCGCCGGCGCGCCGGCGGGGTTCCTCAGTGACCAAGCCAGAGGCTATTCGGCGGCGACCCGCATGGCCGGGGCGGCGTCGCGCACCCTGGCGTCCACGTGAGGCTCGAAGGTCACGAAATTGTCGCGGAACAATTTCACCAGCTTCTGCGCGGTCGCGATGAAATCCCCCTCGGAGGCCCAGGTCTTGACTGGGTCGAGGATGTCCGACTCGACGCCTGGAACGGCGGTCGGCACGGCGAGGCCAAAATAGGGGTCGACCCGGAATTCGGCCCTGTTCAGCGAGCCGTCGAGCGCGGCGGAGAGCAGGCGGCGGGTCACGCGAATCGGCATGCGCCGGCCGACGCCATATTTGCCGCCGGTCCAGCCGGTGTTCACCAGCCAGCAGTTGACGCGATGCTCGTCGATCAAATGGCGCAGCAGATTGCCGTATTCCGACGGATGGCGCGGCATGAAAGGCGCGCCGAAACAGGTCGAGAAGGTGGCGGAAGGCTCGGTCACGCCCTTTTCGGTGCCGGCGACCTTGGCGGTATAGCCGGACAGGAAGTGATACATGGCCTGCGAGGCGTCGAGCTTGGCGATCGGCGGCAGCACGCCGAAGGCGTCGCAGGTGAGCAGGACGATGTTCTTCGGATGGCCGGCGCGGCCGGTGGCCGAGGCGTTGGGGATGAAATCCAGCGGATAGGCGACGCGGGTGTTCTCGGTCTTGGTGCCGTCGTCGAAATCGGGAACCCGGGTTTCCGGATCGAGCACGACATTTTCCATCACCGTGCCGAAACGCTCCGGTCGTGGCGAAGATTTCGGGTTCGGCCTCGCGCGACAGCTTGATCGCCTTGGCGTAGCAGCCGCCCTCGAAATTGAACACGCCCTCCTTCGACCACCCATGCTCGTCGTCGCCGATGAGCGTGCGGGACGAATCCGCCGAAAGCGTGGTTTTTCCTGTGCCGGACAAGCCGAAGAAGATCGCGGAATCGTGGCTGTCGCCGACATTGGCCGAGCAATGCATCGGCATGACGCCTTCGGCGGGCAGGACATAGTTGAGATAAGTGAAGACCGACTTCTTCATTTCGCCGGCATAGGAGGTGCCGCCGATCAGCACGATTCTCTTGGCGAAATTCACCGCGATGACGGTCTCGGTGCGGCAGCCGTGGCGCGCCGGATCGGCGCGGAAGGACGGCAGGTCGACGATGGTCAGGTCGGCCACGTTTTCCAGCACTTCCTCGACTTTCGGGCGGATCAGCAGATTGCGGATGAACAAAGAATGCCAGGCGTATTCGGTCACGATCCGCGCCTTGACGCGATGGGCCGAGTTGGCGCCGCCGTAAAGATCCTGCACGAAAAGGTCCTTGCCTTCGGCATGGGCCAGGAAGTCGGCCAGCAAGGCGTCGAAATGTTCGGGGCCGATCGCGCCGTTATTGTCCCACCAGACATTGTTTTCGGTGGTTTCGTCGCGCACGACGAATTTGTCCTTGGCCGAGCGCCCGGTGTGGGCGCCGGTTTCGGCGACCAGGGCGCCGCCGGCGGCGAGCGCGGCCTCGTTGCGGCGCAGGGACTGCTCGTAAAGCGCGGGCGCGCTCAAATTGTAATAGACATGCCCGAGATTCTTGAACCCGAAGGATTCGACCGGAAATTCCGGATTGAAAACACCTGTTTTAGCCATTGCCCAGCTCCCGTCCGCGCTCGGAATTGTTGTTGTGCGCGCCGCCATTATAGCGATGGCGCCGATTTACGCGCGCCTTTCCCCGCACGACAATCAGCAAAAAGGCCGATGAGCGGCGGCCGCCCGCCGCGCCGGTCAGGTCGACGCGGGCGCACGCCGCCTGGTTTCATCCAGCGCAATGCGCCAGGCGGCGGGATTTTCCGCGCGCCGGGCGAAAGCCAGCCGGGCGGTCAGTTGCGGCGCGACGAGGTCGAGGCCATCCGGGTCGAGCCCGGTCGCGCGCCAGTTCAGCGAAGACTTTTCGCCGGCCGCCCGCGCCAGCTCGCCGCGCGCCTCACGCGGCAGGGCGTTGATCTCCTCGAGAAGCGCCGCCTCCGATGCGAACAGCTCTTCGGCGTCGGCGACGCGGGCGAGCAGATCGGCGCCCGGATAATCGGCGGCGCGCGCGAATCCGCCGTTGAGATGGGCGCCCTCCGGCTCGAGCCGCCAGAAGGAGAAATCCTTGAACCCGGCGTAAAGCGCCGATTTCGGGTGGCGGCGCAGAAACCGCGCCCCCGCCCTGGCGTCCGGCGTCGGCGCGAGGCGCCCGACCAAGGTCAGGCGCGGATGGGCGAGCGGGTCGCCCTTGCCGCCCTGGCTGAGCAGCAGCGAGCCGCGCGGATCGGCGCGCAGGTTCATGGTATGGTGGGCGAGGTCGGAAAGCAGGAGGATCGGCGCGCCGTCGCTGTCGGTCGCGACGGCGGTCAGGGTCGCGAAGGGAAAAGAGGTTCCGCGCGCCAAAGTGGCGAGGGCCGCGGCGGGGATCGACCGCAGAAGTTTCCTGGCCAGGCCGAGCCCGTCGAAGGTGTTCTGGGGGAGAGGCTCGAATGGAGCCTTGGGAGCGTCGTCAGAAGCATTCATTTTGGGTGTTCATGGCAGGTTCATTGAAAACGGCGTGAATTCCCGGATCAGGCTCCTATATATATAGGCCTGAAGGCGGTTTGGCTCGCGGCCGCGCCAGAAAAAGAGGTGACCATGCCGACCATCGCGCTTGTGGACGACGATCGCAATATCCTGACCTCGGTCTCGATCGCCCTCGAGGGGGAGGGCTATCGCGTCCAGACCTATAACGACGGCATGTCGGCGCTCGAAGGGCTGCGCAACAATCCGCCGGACATGGCGATCTTCGACATCAAGATGCCGCGCATGGACGGAATGGAGCTTTTGCGCCGCCTGCGCCAGAAATCCGACCTGCCGGTGATCTTTCTCACCTCCAAGGACGAGGAGATCGACGAATTGTTCGGCCTGAAAATGGGCGCCGACGATTTTATCCGCAAACCCTTCTCGCAGCGCCTGCTGGTCGAGCGGGTCAAGGCGATCCTGCGCCGGTCCAGTCCCAAGGAGGCTGCGGCGCAGAAGGAAACCGAGGCCAAGATTCTCGAGCGCGGCCAGCTCAAGATGGACCCCGAGCGCCATTCCTGCACCTGGAAGGGCGAGCCGGTGATCCTCACCGTCACCGAATTCCTCATCCTGCAGGCGCTGGCGACCCGCCCCGGCGTGGTCAAAAGCCGCAACGCGCTGATGGACGCCGCCTATGACGATCAGGTCTATGTGGACGACCGCACCATCGACAGCCACATCAAGAGGCTGCGCAAGAAGTTCAAGATGGTTGACGACGATTTCGAGATGATCGAGACGCTTTATGGCGTCGGCTATCGTTTCAAGGAATGAACGATCCGCGGAGGGGGCGGTTTTGGACGAGCGCGCGGGCGCGAAACCGGCGGAGCAACGCTTAAAGCCGCGTCGATCGGCGGGCGCGGGCGGCCTGTGGCCGTCGCGGCTGGGCCTGATGCGCCGCGCCGCGTCGCTTCGCGCCTTCCTGCGCCGCTTCGTCTCGCGCTTTTCCTCCTCGCTCACCCGGCGCATCGTCTTTCTCAATCTCGGCGGCCTGTTCGCGCTGCTGGTCGGCTTTCTCTATCTCAACCAGTTCCGCCAGGGCCTGATCGACGCCCGCATCCAGAGCTTCGCCGCCCAGGCCCAGATCATCGCCGCGGCGATCGCCTCATCGGCGACGGTGGACGCCGACGCCATCACCATAGATCCGGAAAAGCTTTTGAAGCTCGCCCCCGGCCAGAGCTACGCGCTCGACCAGGAATCCGAATCGGGTCTGGAATTCTCGATCAATCCCGACCGCGTCGGCCCGCTGCTGCGCCGTCTGGTCTCGCCGACCAAGACCCGCGCGCGCATCTACGACCGCGACGGCTATCTTCTGCTCGATTCGCGCTCGCTCGCCTCGCGCGCGAACATCCTGAGCAATGAATTGCCGCCGCCCGGCCGGGAGGAATTGCCGCGCTGGCTCGAACGGCTGCGCGACTTCCTGCGCGGGCGCTTCAATCTGGAGCGCCTGCCGCTTTACAAGGACATCGGCGTCGCCAACGGCCGGCTCTATCCCGAAGTGGCCTCGGCGCTCGAAGGCCATGAGCGATTCTTCGTGCGCGTCAACCCGCGCGGCGAGACGGTGGTGACGGTGGCCGAGCCGATCCAGCGTTTCCGCACCGTGCGCGGCGCGCTTCTGCTTTCGACCCAGGGCAGCGACATCGACGACGCCATCGCCGCCGAGCGGCGCGCCCTGATCCGGATCTTTCTGGTGGCGGCGGCGGTGATGTTCCTGCTCTCCGCCGCTCTCGCCGGAACCATCGCCGAGCCGATCCGGCGGCTCGCAGAGGCCGCCGACCGGGTGCGGCGCGGCGTCAGGTCGCGCCAGGAAATTCCGGATTTCACCGACCGCAACGACGAGATCGGCCATATGTCCGGGGCGCTGCGCGACATGACCCGCGCCCTGTTCAACCGCATGGAGGCGATCGAAAGATTCGCCGCCGACGTCGCCCATGAACTCAAGAATCCGTTGACCTCGCTGCGCAGCGCGGTCGAGACCCTGCCGATCGCCAGGACCGACGAGGCGCGCGGGCGACTGCTCGAGATCATCCAGCACGACGTGCGCCGGCTCGACCGGCTGATTTCCGATATTTCCGACGCCTCCCGGCTCGACGCCGAACTGGCGCGCGGCGACCGCGAGCCGGTCGACATCGTCGAGCTGGCGCGCGCTCTGGTCGATGTCTCCAATCAGGTCAAGCGCGGGGATCGGGTCAAGGTTCGCCTGGTCGTCGAGGCCGGGCCGCCGCATCCCTGGCTGGTGTTTGGCTACGATTCGCGCCTCGGCCAGGTGTTCAACAATCTGATCGACAACGCCCGCACCTTTTCCAGGGCCGCCGGCGAGGTGCGCGTCACGGTGCGGCGCGCCCACGAGGGCGCCGGCTTCGAGATCGTGGTGGACGACGACGGGCCGGGCATTCCCGCCCACGCCTTCGAGCGGATTTTCGAACGATTCTACACCGACCGTCCCAACCAGAGCTTCGGCCAGAATTCCGGGCTCGGCCTGTCGATCTCGCGCCAGATCGTCGAGGCCCACGGCGGAACGATTCGCGCCGAAAACCGCGCCGACGACGAGGGCCGGACGCTCGGCGCCCGTTTCATCGTCTCCCTCCCGGCGGCCACGCCATGACGCGGCAGGCGGCGGAGCCTCCCTTTCGCGTGAGCGCCAGCGCCGTCGCCCTGGGCGAGCATGGCGTGCTGATTCGCGGCCGGTCCGGCGCGGGCAAGTCGAGTCTCGCCCTCGCCCTGGTCGAAGCCTGGCGGCGGCGCGGCGATTTCGCCCGGCTCATCGGCGACGATTGCGTGATCGCCCATATGGCGGGCGGCCGCGCGGTGCTCGCCCCGCATCACGCCATCGCCGGCCTCGCCGAATGGCGTGGGATCGGTCTTCTGCCTCAGGATTTCGAGGGGGGCGCGGTGCTCGCGCTGATCGTCGATTTGGAGCCGGAAGGCGAGGGCGCCGCGCCCCCACGCTTGCCCGAACCAGAGGAATTATCCTGCGATTTCCGTGGGCTACGGGAGGTTCCCCGCCTGCGTCTGCCGGCGCGGGAGACGGAGCGTTCGGTCGCGGCCACTATGGCTTTCTTGCACAAAGTTTCGACAAAGTGACGCCGATCGCTCATTTCGCTTGCCAAGTGCGCCGCAAACACGAAAATGACCGGTCTGAAATTCGGCGATTTCATGACGGCGGAAGCGGCGCCAAGAATGCGCTTCGCCGCGTCGCCGACCTGCCGCTTCGCCGCGCGCCTCGGGCGCGGAGAGAAGGCCGGCGTGGGCGAGGACAGGACGGTAATTGTCGATGATCGGCATGGTGCTCGTGACGCATGGCCATCTGGCGACTGAGTTTCGCGCGGCTTTGGAGCATGTTTGCGGACCGCAGTCGCAATTGGCGACGATCACCATCGGCCCCGAGGACGACATGGAAATCCGCCGGCTCGACATTATCGACGCGATCACGCGGGTCGATTCCGGCGCGGGCGTCGTGGTCCTGACCGACATGTTCGGCGGAACGCCGTCCAATCTCGCGATTTCGGTGATGAACGCCGCCCATGTCGAAGTGGTGGCCGGCGTCAATCTGCCGATGCTGATCAAGCTCGCTTCGGTGCGCGACGAAGCGCCGCTCGAACAGGCGGTGACCCAGGCGGCCGAGGCGGGACGCAAATATATTTATGTCGCCAGCAAGATTCTGTGTGGGAAATGACGGAAGTGAACGACGGCGGCCCCTGCGACTGCCCGCCTGGCGCCGCGCCCGCCGAGGGCGCGGTCGCCCGCGAGCTGGAGATCGTCAACCGCAAGGGTCTGCACGCCCGCGCCACCGCCAAATTCGTCCATTGCGTCGAACAGTTCAACGCCGACGTCAAGGTGTCGCGATGCGGCGAAACCGTCGGAGGCGAGTTGATCATGGGCATATTGACGCTGGGCGCCGGCATCGGCAGCACGATCGTCGTCTCCGCGACCGGGCCACAGGCGAGGGAAGCGGTGGCCGCCCTCGCGGCGCTGGTCGCCAATAAATTCGGCGAGGACGAGTAGTTTATCGACCGGCCGTCAGCGCCCGGCGCGCGGCGATCAGGCCGGCGGTCGAGCCGTTGAGGCCGGTCAGGTCGGCGCTCGCGTCGCCGACGAGCGGGGCGAGCCCATTGCATAATTCCTTGCCCAGCTCCACGCCCCATTGATCGAAGGGATTGATGTCCCAGATCACGGACTGGACGAAGATCTTGTGCTCGTAAAGCGCGACGATCCGGCCGAGGGTGCGGGGATCGAGGCGGCGGTAAAGCAGGGTCGAGGAGGGCCGGTCGCCCGAAAAGGTCTTGTGCGGGGCGAGCGCGTCGATCCGCGCGGGCGAAAAACCCTCGGCGCTCAAAATCTCGCGAACCTCCTGTTGCGAACGCCCGCGCAGAAAAGCTTCGCTCTGGGCGAGGCAATTGGCGAACAGCAATTCGTGGTGTTTCTCGTCGGCGTGGGTCGGCTCGGCGGCGACCAGAAAATCGACCGGGACCACTTCGGTTCCCTGGTGCAGCAGCTGGAAGAAGGCGTGCTGGCCGTTGGTGCCCGGCTCGCCGAAGACGATCGGGCCGGTGGCGCGCGGCGTGGGCGCGCCGTCGCGCGTCACGCTCTTGCCGTTCGACTCCATGTCGAGCTGCTGGAGATAGGCCGGAAAACGGCCGAGGCGCTGGTCGTAGGGAATGACGGCCTGGGCGGGAAAGCCCCAGATATTGCGGTGCCAGACGCCGATCAGGCCCATCAGGACGGGAATATTGTGCGACATCGGCGCGTTGCGGAAATGCTGGTCCACATCGTGCCCGCCGCGCAGGAATTCCTCGAAATGGCCGGGGCCGATGACGATGGCGAGGCTCAGGCCGATCGCCGACCACATCGAATAGCGCCCGCCGACCCAGTCCCAGAAGCCGAAGACGCGATCCGGCCTGATGCCGAAATCGGCGACCCGGTCGAGCTGGGTGGACACGGCCGCGAAATGGTCGGCGACCGCGGCTTCGCCCAGAGCCGCCGAAATCCAGGCCCGCGCGGTCGCCGCATTGGCCATGGTCTCCTGGGTGGTGAAGGTTTTTGACGAGACGATGAAGAGGGTGCGCCCCGGGTCGAGCGAGGCCAGCGTGTCGGCGATGTCCGCGCCGTCGACATTGGAGACGAAATGGGCGCGCAGAGCGGGCGAGGCGAAGGGCGACAGGGCGCGGGCCGCCATGGCCGGGCCGAGATCGGAGCCGCCGATGCCGATATTGACCACGTCGGTATAGGAATGGCCGCCCGCCCCGGCGATGACGCCCTCGCGCACGGCGGAAGCGAAGGCGGCGATTTTCGCGCGCTTCTCCTCGACCGCCGGCATGACGTTTTCGCCGTCGACCCGCGCCGCCTCGCCCGAAAAATTGCGCAGGGCCATGTGGAGGGCGGCGCGCTCCTCGGTATTGTTGACCCTTTCGCCGGAAAAAAGGGCCTCGCGCCGCTCTTCGAGCCGCGCCGCGCGGGCGAGGTCGAACAGATGGCCGAGCGTCGCCCGGGTCAGGCGGTTCTTCGAATAATCATAGAGCAGATCGTCGAGGCGGGCGGAGAAATGATCGAATCTTTTCGGGTCGTCGGCGAAGAAATCGACCGTCCGCCGGGCCGCGATTTCGACCCGATGCGCTTCGAGGGCGGCGAAAGCGGCGGCGACGTCGTTGCGGTCCATGTCGAAGTCCGATTCTTTGATTTTGGTCGGGCTGGACCTTAGCCCGTGACGTCGGCAAAAAACAATCGTTCGCGGACGCCCGCGGCGAGCCGCGCCGCCGCCGCCATCAAGGGCGCCGGCGCGAGGGGCAGGATCGTCGCCTGTTCGTCGTCCGTCAAAAGGGCTCCCGGCGCCTGGCAAAGCGCTCATCTTCTCTGTCTTGGTTAACAAACGCTCCAAAAGAGCCATGCAGCGCGCGTTTACTAAAACTGAACAATGGTTCGAAACGTCAGATTAGGATTTTTCGGTTGTTATGGGTTGACGCGGGGTAATCCCTCGACGCGAGTCAAAATGGTCAGTGACGTGTATAGGCTAACGCGAATTCCCAGGCTTTTCGCAACGTTCGTCACCAACCGGCGGGGCGGGGCGGTGACGGAGTTCGCCATGCTCGCGGTGCCGTTTTTCGCGATTCTATTCGCCATTTTTCAGGTCGGCGTCATCTTTCTCGCCGAGAACGAACTGGAGACGGCCACGGATCTCGCGGCGCGTCAATTGTTGACGGGTCAGGGGCAGGCCGCCGGGATCACGTCGAGTCAGTTCATCACCAGCTTGTGTTCCAATCTGCCGTCTCTCTTCAGTTGCTCCGGCGTCATGGTCGATCTCGAGGCCACCTCTAATTTCGCGGGCACGAGCGTCGACCTGACCCCGCCGGTCCTGACCTACAACGCGCAGGGTCAGGTCACCAACAACTGGAATTTCCAGACCGGCGGGACCGGCAGCGTCCTGGTCCTGCGCGTGATCTATCAGTTCCCGGTCTACATCAGCATCCTCGGCCTCAACCTCGCCAATCTCCCCAACGGAACGCATGAGATGATGACGACATCGGTGTTCGCGGTCGAGCCTTACATACAGACGGGGAGCTGAAAATGCGCGCGCCGGCTCCCCTGTCCTGGACAAGGCTCTCATCGTTGGCGTCGCGCTTCATGCGCGACCGTCGCGCGGCGAGCGCCGTCGAATTTGTGCTCATCGCGCCGGTCGCCCTGCTGATCCTGGTCGGCGAATACACGATCTGCGACGTGGCGACGACGAAGCGCAAGGTTTCGATCACGGCCCATACGCTTGCCGACCTGATCGCCCGCCTGCCAAGCGTTTCGGCCACCCAGATGACGACCATCCTGAACGCGTCGGCGCAGATCGTCTACCCTTACGACAGTTCCAGGACCGCGATCATCGTCACGGAATATACGACCAACAGCTCCGGCGTCACGACCGTGACCTGGAGCGAGGCGCTGCACGCCACGGCCTTGACGCCAGGCGCCACCGCGACGTTGCCGAGCGGGATGGCGACGGCCGGCACGTCGATTATTTGTGCAAACGTCACCTATACATATGACCCAATATTTCCAGAGAACTTATTGAATGGAAATAGTTTGAATAACGTATTTTACGAGAGCCCGCGCGATTCCAGCTCCGTCCCTTACACAGGTTGAAGGCGTCATGGCCATGAAAATCGCAGGACAGCCCATGAAGATCCCGGCCCGCTTTCTCAACGACCAGCGCGGCAATATGTCGATCATCTTTGCTCTTTCCGCCCTCACCATGCTGCTCATGGGCGGAACGGCGATCGATTACGCTCGCGACTCGATGATTCGCGATCGAATGAGCGCCGCCGCCGACGCCGCCGCGCTCGCCGGGACCGCCCCGGCCCTGTTGTCGCAATCCTCCTCCGTCGCCCAGGCCGCCGCGACCTCGATGTTCGCGGCGCAGACGGCGATGGTCAAAGGCGTGACCTATACCGCCACCAATTTGAAAGTGACCGTCACCGATTCGGTCGGAGCCAACGGGGCGACGCGGCAGGTCGCGGTCAGCTACCCCGTCAGTGTGCAGAACTTCTTCGGCACCATCGAACACAACCCCCAGGCGAATTTCACCGTCGCCTCGACGGCCAGCGTCAGCACGGCGCCGAACATCAATTTCTATCTGTTGCTCGACGCGTCCCCCTCGATGGAGATTCCCGCGACCACGGCGGGCATCACCGCCATGGTCAACAACACCGGCTGCGCCCTCGCCTGCCATGAGAACGACTATACCGACAGCGAATATACCGTCCATTATCCGGGCTGGGGCACCATCGACAGCTATACCTATGCGGAAAACAACGGCATCACCCTGCGCATCGACAATGTGCGCGCCGCCGCGCAAGGCCTTGTGCAAACGGCCAACACGATGATGGACGAATACAACGCGACGGCGCCGGCCAACAATCAGCTGTCCTATTGCATGTCCGGGCATATTTTCGGCGATGGCGCAACGCAATTGTTCGCTGCGCCGCCGGCGCCCACTTCACCACAGGTAAACTGCGGCACGAACCCCCGTACGCCATCGTTGAATCTTTGGTTGGCGTCGGATGGGAATGTGTCGGGACTGCAATCGTATTTTTCAGCGATTGCGCCCCCCATGATGGCGGACAACAGTTATTTGCCGGTCGGCGGTTCATATACCTATCCGACCGGAACGGGCGCGGGAAGTTACACGACCGTCGCCTCGATTCCCCAAAGCGCCACGGCCGTGTACAAAACAACGGGATCCGGCAGGAGCGCCGTCAATTATTATGGCCTGTACAATAATGACACCGGGACGAATTTCGCTTACGCGCTCAACACGCTGAACACCCTGATGCCGACGCCCGGCGGCGGGACCAACAACGCCGGCGACGCGCCGCAGGGCGTGCTGCTGATCGTCACAGACGGCGTGGACGACGTCGGCCTTTACAACAGCTCTTCCTGCAACACCTCGGAGCAATGGGGCTTTTCGAACAACTATGGCAATTTCACGCGCTGCGAGCAGCCGGTGAACACCGCGCTGTGTTCCACCATCAAGGCGCGCGGAATTCGAATCGCCGTGCTCTACACCGTCTATTATCCGCTGACGAGCAACTCATGGTATACTAGTACGGTCGCCCCGTTCATCAGCCAGGTCGAGAGCAACCTGCAGAACTGCGCGTCGTCGACGAATCTCTTCGCGGCGGTCAGCACGGACGGCGACATCACCGCGGCGTTGCAGCAATTGTTCATCAATGCGGTGAACACCGCGCCGCACCTGACCCAGTAACGCCATCGGTCCTTGAAAAGGACCGATCGTATGCGCGCCGACCGGCGCGGCGCGCCGAACCAGAGGTCGGAGGTCGCTCGGCTCAGGCGTTCGGCTTCCGGCTCCGGCTTCGATCGGGCGCGCGATCTCTCTTCGCGCGCCTCTTCGCGGGCCTCTTGGCGCGACTCTTGGCGCGCCCCTTGCCCTCGCCGCCGTTTTGCGTTTCATGCCGTCATGGCTCCTCCCCTTCTCGCCCTGACACGCGTCGGCCTGACGCTTGGCGGCAAGCCGCTCATCGACTCGGCCGACCTCGTCGTCGAACGCGGCGACCGCATCTGCCTCGTTGGCCGCAACGGCTCGGGCAAATCGACCCTGCTCAAGATCGCGGCCGGCGAGATCGAGGCCGACCGTGGCGAGCGCTTCCTCCAGCCCGACGCGACCGTGCGCTACCTGCCGCAGGAGCCGGACCTTTCCGGCTTCGCGGATGTCTTTTCCTATGTCGTCGCCGGGCTGGGGCCGGGCGACGGCGAACATCGCGCCCATTACCTGCTCGACGCGCTCGGCCTGACCGGCGACGAAAAGCCGGAGACGCTCTCGGGCGGCGAAGCGCGCCGCGCCGCGCTTTGCCGCGCGCTCGCGCCCGAGCCCGACATCCTGCTGCTCGACGAGCCGACCAATCATCTCGACCTGCCGGCGATCGAATGGCTGGAGGGCGAACTGGCGAGCCTGCGCTCGGCGCTGGTCCTCGTCAGCCACGACCGGCGTTTCCTGCAAAACCTGTCGCGGGTCACGATCTGGCTCGACCGGGGCGGAACCAGAAGGCTCAATGAAGGCTTCGGCGCCTTCGAGACCTGGCGCGACGCGGTTCTGGAGCAGGAGGAGCGCGACGCCCAGAAACTCGACCGCAAGATCGCGGCCGAGGAACATTGGGTGCGCTACGGCGTCACCGCGCGGCGCAAGCGCAATGTCCGCCGCATGGCGGGCCTCGCCGCCCTGCGCCAGGAGAAGCGCGAGGCCCGGAAGGCGGCCGGCGAGGTGAGGATCAGCGTCGCCGAGGGCAAGGTCTCCGGCAGACTGGTGGTCGAGGCGGAAAATGTCTCGAAAAGCTTCGGCGACCGACCGATCGTGAAGAATTTTTCGCTGCGCCTGCTGCGCGGCGACCGGCTGGCGCTGGTCGGGCCCAACGGCGCCGGCAAGACGACGCTGATCAACCTGCTGACCGGCGCGCTCGAACCCGATTCGGGCGTGATCCGGCTCGGGACCAATCTGCAGATGGCGACGCTCGACCAGCGCCGCGCCGCGCTCGACCCCAATGCGACCCTGGCCGATTCCCTGACCGGCGGCGGCTCCGACTGGGTCGAGATCAATGGCGAGAAGAAACACGTCATCGGCTACATGAAGGATTTCCTGTTCGCGCCGGAACAGGCCCGCACCCCGACCGGAAAACTCTCGGGCGGCGAGCGGGCCCGGCTGCTGCTCGCCCGCGCCTTGTCGCTGCCCTCGAATTTTCTCGTGCTCGACGAGCCGACCAACGATCTCGACCTCGAAACCCTCGACCTGTTGCAGGAAATGCTCGGCGATTATCCCGGCACGATCCTGCTGGTGAGCCATGACCGCGATTTCCTCGACCGCGTCGCCGGCTCGGTGGTGGCGGCGGAGGGCGAGGGCAAATGGGTCGAATACGCCGGCGGCTACAGCGACATGGTCGTCCAGCGCGGCTTCGGCCTGGGGCCGGCGGCGAAGGCCAAGACGGGAGAGAAAAAGCCGGCGCGCGTCGAAGCGCCGCGCGCGGAAACCAAGCGCCGGCTGAGCTTCATGGAAAAGCACGCGCTGGAGACTCTTCCGGACAAAATGGAGAAATTGCGCGCGACCGCCGCGAAGCTCCACGGAATATTGGACGATCACGAGCTTTACGCCCGCGATTCGAAGCGTTTCAACGACGCGACGGCGCTGCTCGCCAAGACCGAGGCCGAACTGGCGGCGGCCGAGGATCAATGGCTGGAGCTGGAGATTTTGCGCGAGGAAATCGGGGGCTGAAACCACCAAAACGGCCGGTTCTCGCCTGCGAGAACCGGCCAGGCGCGACGTGACGCCCGTCCGACGACGGGCTATGGCTGATGCGACGGATTTTCCGATCGCGACGCGTCGAAATCGGGGAGAAGGACAGGAATGAGCAGTTTCGAGGTCACGATCTATCACAATCCCGCCTGCGGAACGTCGCGCAATGTGCTCGACATGATTCGCGAGGCGGGCGTCGAGCCGAAAATCGTCGAATATCTGAAACATCCGCCGAGCCGCGCCGAACTGGAAAAGATTCTGGCGCGCGCCGGGTTGAAGGTCCGCGACATTCTGCGGAAGAAAGCGCCGCCTTACGCGGAAATGGGCCTCGACGACCCGGCTTTGTCCGACGACGCGATTTTCGCCGCGATCGCCGCCCATCCCGTGCTGATCGAGCGGCCGATCGTCGTCAGCCCCAAGGGCGCGCGCCTGTGCCGCCCCAAGGAAAAGGCGCTGGAAATCCTGCCCTGAAGCCGCGCGCGGGCCGGCCTCATCTGGGCGCGTTGGGCCGCACCGTCTTGTAGTCGCCGCGCGTCACGAAGGCGAAGGCGGCGAGGCCCAGCGCCAGCATGGTGATCCACCACGCCTCGGTGGTGGCGAGCCCCAGCAGGCCCATGACCGAGACATAGGTCAGGGCGCCGATCCAGAACGGCGCCAGCCGGCGCGATTGCTCGGCGGCGGCCTTGTAGGCGAGCCGGATGAGGACGGCGGCGGCGGCCGCGCCGACCAGGCCGAGATCGGTCCAGGTCTCGAACAGCATCGAACGGGGCGCTTGCAGCGGCAGATAACCGCGCCCGAAGGCGGCACCGACGAAATCATAGCCGTGGCCGGTGATCACGCGCGCCCCGTCGGCGGCGATCAGCCAGCGCCAGATTTTCAGGCTGACCAGCCAATGGGGCGGGTTGGGGCCACCCTTCAGATTGAGCAGCAGCGGCGCGAGCGGGGCAAGGAGGAAACAGGCCGCCCCGAGCCGCCCGAGCCAGCGGCCGGTGATCGCCGGATTGCGCCAGGCCAGAGCGAAGGCGGCGCCCGCGAGCGCTGTCGCGCCAAGGGCGCCCGGCGTCGGCACCGAGACCGCCGCCGCGACGGCGATGATGACGAGCGCGGCCGAGAGGGTCGCGCGCCCGCGCAGGTGGGTCGCCGCCAGCCCCGGCCACAGCAGCAGGAGCGCCGCCTCGACGCCGATGCGGAGATTTCCCTGGGCCTCGGTCTCTAGGCCTCCGGAAAGGCCGGGCGCCGAGAAGACCAGCGCCGTCACGGCGGCGAGGGCGACGCCGAGCGGCAGGAAATAGAGGTTGGCGGCGCGGGTGCGCGCGGGCAGCGAAGCTGCGGCCGGCAACACGCAGGCGAGCGTGAGCAAGGATTTGAGCAGGCGCGCCGAAGCTTCGGCGGGGAAGGGCGTCCATAACAGGGACAACAGCATCCAGAACACGAGAAAGGAGGCGGCCAGACCGAGCGGCGCGGCGAGAAAGCTGAAAATATCCCGCCTATTGAACCGCGGCGCGAGCGTCATGCCGGCGACCAGAATGAGCGCGCCGGCGATCGGCGGCAGGACGAAGATCGCGCGCTGCGAGAACAGCTGAAAAAAAGGCGTCGCCACGAAAGCGGCCGCCACGGCGATCCTGAGCAGGAGATTGGCGGCGTCCTCTGACGCCCTGTCTTCGCGGCGGTCGATCATCGGCTCAAAAAAACGGTCTCGAAAAAGCTGGCGGCGGCGCCAACTCTCATATTAGACACAAAGGCGGCGCGGGACTGTGGCCGATCGGCGACAGTCGGGCGCAATTGTCGAGTTCACGCGAGGCGGGGAGGGGGCGCATGATCCGGATCACCCATTCCATCGCGCTGGACGAATCCGAATTGCGCGAGGATTTTTTGCGCGCCTCCGGCCCTGGCGGCCAGAATGTCCAGAAGGTCGAATCGGCCGTCCAGCTGCGTTTCAACATTTTCGATTCGCCGAGCCTGCCCGAGCCGGTTCGGGCGCGGCTCGCCCATCTCGCGGGGCGCAGGCTCGCCGCCAATGGCGATCTCATCATTTCCGCGCAAAGATTCCGCAGCCAGGAGCGCAATCGCGCCGACGCCCTGGAGCGGCTGATCGCGCTGATCCGCGAGGCCGCGCGCCCGCCGCCTCCGCCGCGCCGCCCGACCCGGCCGACCCTGGCCTCGAAAAAGCGCCGGCTCGACGGCAAGAAGCAGCGCGGCGCGACCAAGTCTTTCCGGGGCAGGCCAGATCTCGATTGAAGCGCGGCGGCCGGCTTGCCGCCGCCCGGTCGCGGTGCTAGGCGTTGCACGCTTTATAGGATCGTTCATGACCATTCGCTTGCACACCGGCGACCTGCCCGACGACTTTTCGCCGGGCGAAAGCGTCGCCATCGACACCGAGACGCTCGGGCTCAATCCGCACCGCGACCGGCTGTGCCTGGTCCAGCTCTCGCGCGGCGACGGCGAGGCCGATCTCGTCCAGATCGCCCAGGGCCAGACCAGGGCGCCCAATCTCGTCCGCCTGCTCGCCGACCCTGCGGTCACCAAGATCTTTCATTTCGCGCGTTTCGATCTTGCGATTCTGCAAAAGACTTTCGGCCAGCGGGTCGGCCCGGTTTATTGCACCAAGATCGCCTCGCGCCTGACCCGCACCTATACCGACCGCCACGGGCTGAAGGATCTGACGCGGGATCTGCTCGGCGTCGAAATCTCCAAACAGCAGCAGAGTTCGGACTGGGGCGCTGAAAAGCTCAGCGAGGCCCAGCTCGCTTACGCGGCCTCCGACGTTCTGCATCTCCACGCCCTGCGCGAAAAACTCGACATCCTGCTGGCGCGCGAGGGACGGGCGGCGATCGCCACGGCGTGTTTCCAATTCCTGCCCACGCGCGCGGAGCTCGATCTTCTCGGTTGGCCGGAGGCCGATATTTTCGCGCATAGCTGACGCCGGGGACGCCCTGCAACGGCCATGATGGGAGCCATTCCTTGCGTTCAGAAAACATTCATACGGTCTGTTTCAACAGGCTTCGCCACGAATGCGTCGATGGGCAATGCGAATGACGACGGGCGTCGGGGCGACGCGGGAAACAACATGACGGGCGAGGCGGACCGGCGCATCGGCGACGGCTTGCCCTCCGTCTCTCCGGAGCGCGCCCGCGCGTTCCGGGCGGCGGCGCGCCACAGCGGGCGGGTCAGGCGGCTGCGCCGGGCCATTCCGATCGCCGCGGCCGCCGCGATCATCGGCGTCATCTGGTATTCCTATTTCCGCGCCCAGGACATGGGCGAGGTCCATCTGTCTCTCGATCGGCTCGGTATCTCCAGCGACAAGATCACCATGTCGCACCCGCGCCTGACCGGGATGCGCCGCGACGGCAAACCCTACGACGTCGTCGCCGAAACCGGCGTGCAAAGCCCCGGCGACCCGAGCCGGACCATTCTCACCAAGCTCGACGCCACGCTCGACATGGCGGACGGAAGCCGGACCCGGATCCTGGGCGACGACGGGATCTACGACGCCACGGCGCAGACCCTCGACCTCTCCGGCAACGTCCGGATCAAGGGAGCGAATTTCGTTCTGCTGCTGCGGCGGATGAAAATGGATTTCAAGGCCAATGTCTTCAACTCGGCCGAGCCGGTGCGGCTGGAGCTCGACAACGGATGGATTGAGGCGGACGGCATGACCTCGGCCGACAATGGCGAAACGATCACCTTTTCGGGCGACGTGAAATCGCAATTCACCCAGTCGGAGCAACCAGAGCAAACCGCGCCCGAACACAAGGATCCGACGCCATGAAACGCCTGTCCTCCCGCGCGGCGGCCGCGGCCCTGCTGGCTCTGGCCTGCGCCGCCGCGCCTTCTTGCGCCGCTCCGCAAGACGCCGCCGCCGCGAAGGCTTCGCCCCAGGGCGCAACCCTCCTGCCCGGCGCCTCCAGCCATCAGCCGATCAATATTTCCGCCGACAAGCTCGATTATTTCGACAAGCAGCACAAGGCGGTCTATAGCGGCAATGTCGTGGTCGTGCAGGGCGACACCCGCCTCAAGGCGTCGGTTCTGACCATTTTCTTCGACAGCGCGCAAGGCGGCGGCAAGACGCCGGGCGGTCCGGCGCTCGGCGCCAGTTCCGGCCTGCGCCGGATGGAGGGCAAGGGGCCGATCGTGATCACCAGCAAGGACCAGGTGGGCTCCGGCGATTCGCTCCTCTACGACAAGCCGCGCGACAAATTCTATCTCATCGGCAATGTCGCGCTCTCCCAGGGCGACAACGTCACCCGCGGGGACAAGCTGGACTACGACCTTGCGACCGGCCAGGCGGTGGTTTCATCGAGAGGTCGGGTTCATAGCCTGATCATTCCCGGCGACGACGCGCAGAAGCCCGGCGCCAAGCCGCCGGCGCCTTCCGGCGCCCCCGCCCATTGACCGGCGCAAGCTTGCGGACCTGACGGCGAGAAGATGCTCAACGTCCATCATCTGGGGAAAAGCTACAAGGCCCGCCGGGTCGTGGAGGATGTCAGCCTCAACGTCCGCCGCGGCGAGGCCGTCGGCCTGCTCGGCCCCAACGGCGCCGGAAAGACCACGGTCTTTTACATGATCACCGGGCTCATCCGGCCCGACAAGGGCATGATCGAGCTCGACGGCCATGACGTCACCGGCCTGCCCATGTACCGCCGCGCCCGGCTCGGCATCGGCTATTTGCCGCAGGAGGCCTCGATCTTTCGCGGCCTGAGCGTCGAGGACAATATCCGCGCGGTGCTGGAGATCGCCGAGCCCGACCGCGACCGTCGCGCCCAGCAGCTCGAAGCCCTGCTGGAGGAATTCGACATCAAACGCCTGCGCAAGTCGCCGTCGATCGCGCTCTCCGGCGGGGAGCGCCGCCGGTGCGAGATCGCGCGCTCGCTCGCCAGCAATCCTTCCTTCATGCTGCTCGACGAGCCCTTCGCCGGCATCGATCCGATCGCGGTGGGCGACATCCAGAATCTGGTCCAGCATCTCAAGGGACGCGGCATCGGCGTGCTGATCACCGACCACAATGTGCGCGAAACCTTGGGCTTGATCGACCGCGCCTATATCATCCATTCCGGCCATGTGCTGACCGAGGGCGACCCCGACGCCATCGTCTCCAATCCCGACGTGCGCCGCCTCTATCTCGGCGAAGGTTTCCGCATGTAAACCACACCGCGGTTTTTTTTCGTGGCCGGCCCGACGCAAAATGTATATGCAAGAAACAGGCCGCGCGCGACGCGCGGCGGCGGTCTTACGGGTCGGGAATGGCTTTAATCGCCAAAATGCTGTTGCGCCAGGGCCAGTCGCTGGCGATGACGCCACAATTGCTGCAGGCGATCAAGCTGCTGCAATATTCCGGCGCGGAGCTGGCGGCCTATGTCGAGGAAGAGCTTGAGCGCAATCCCTTGCTGGAGCGCGCCGAGGAGGGGCCGGACCCCGCGCCGACCGGAATCGACGCTGCGATCGAACCCGACGCCGGCGCCGCGACGGCGGACTCCGGCGCCGATCCGGGCGAGGGCGATTGGGCCACGTCGGAATTCGCCACCACGCCCGAGGGAATGACGGAGAGCCTCGGCGCCGAGGTCGGGAACGCCTTCGACGGCGACCGCGATCTCTCGCCCGCCGCCGAACAACACAAGCTCGAAGCCATGGGGCTTTCCGATACCGCCTGGTCGGGGGTCGGCGGCGGCGATTCGACCCGCGAGCCGCCCAATATCGAAGCCTATGTCGCCAGCCAGGGCACGCTGGCGGATTTTTTGGGCGCGCAACTGGCGATCGCGACCCAAGACCCGGTCGAGCGGATGATCGGCCTCGCGGTGATCGACGCCATCGACGAGGCCGGCTATTTGCGCGAGAGCGCGGAGGAAATCGCCGAAAGGCTCGGCGTTGCGCGTGAGCGGGTCGAAAAGACCATAGCCTTGGTCCAGACTTTCGAGCCGACGGGGATCGGCGCGCGCGACCTCGCCGAATGTCTGGCGCTGCAACTGCGGGAGCGCGACCGTTTCGATCCGGCCATGGCCGCCATGGTCGCCCATCTGCCTCTGGTCGCCAAAAGGGATTTTGCCGCCCTGCGCAGGATTTGCGGCGTGGACGACGAGGATCTGAAGGACATGATGGCGGAAATTCGCCGGCTTGACCCCAAGCCCGGACGCGCCTTCGGCGAGGCGCCGGTCCGGCCCGTGGCGCCCGACGTCATTGTGCGCGCGGCGCGCGACGGCTCGTGGCGGATCGAACTGAATTCCGAGACGCTGCCGCGCGTCCTGGTCAATCGGACCTATGCCACGAAAGTTTCGCGCAATGGCGGCGGCGAGGAGGACAAGTCCTTTCTGTCGCAATGCCTGCAGAGCGCCAACTGGCTGACCAAGGCGCTGGAGCAGCGGGCGCGGACCATTCTCAAGGTTTCCGCCGAGATCGTGCGCCGCCAGGACGCCTTTCTCGCGCAAGGCGTCGCGCATCTCAAGCCGCTGAACCTGAAAAACGTCGCCGACGCGGTCGGGCTGCATGAATCGACGGTTTCGCGGGTGACGTCCAACAAATACATTTCGACGCCGCGCGGCCTGTTCGAGCTGAAATATTTCTTCACCGCCTCGATCGCCGCCCATGGCGGCGGCGACGCCCATTCGGCGGAAGCGGTGCGTTTCAAGATCAAGCAGATGATCGACGCCGAGGCGCCCGACGCCATCCTCTCCGACGACGCCATCGTCGAAAAGCTCAAGGCGCAGCAGATCGACATCGCCCGGCGCACGGTCGCGAAATATCGCGAAAGCCTGCGCATTCCTTCCTCGGTCGAACGCCGGCGCGAGAAACAGGCGATGGCCCAGGTCTGAGCGCGGCGGCGACAGGATTTTTGCTTTTTAGCGGGAATCCGCGTCGGATCGGGCGGCCGAGAAGCGTTATTGACTTCGGGCGCGGAGGCTTCTAACCGTTGCGGATTAATCGGGCTCGAACCCGGATCTCTCGCGGCGGCGCCTGCCGGCCGCATGGAGCTTGGGGAGCTCCGACCGACAGCTTTCGACAGAATTGGAAAAAACGGATGGCCCTGCGGATCTCAGGCAAGAACATCAATATCGGCGAGGCTCTGCGCGCGCATGTCTCCGAGAAACTGAACGCCGCGACCAGCAAATATTTCGACGGCTCCGTCTCCGGCCATGTCACGATCGAGCCGGAAGGTTCGGGCTTTCGCACGGATTGCACGCTGCATCTCGCCTCCGGCGTCACCCTCCAGGCGGAAGGCCGGGCCCAGGAGGTCTACGCCAGCTTTGACCAGACGGCGGCCCGCATCGAAAGCCGCCTGCGGCGCTACAAGCGCAAGCTCAAGGACCGTTCGTCCGCCCAGCGCGAGGCCGGTCCGGCCGGCGAGCCGATCCGTTACACGGTGCTCGGCGCCCTCGACGAGGGCGAGGAGGCGCCCGCCGAACATGAATTCAGGCCGCTGGTCGTCGCCGAATTGGAAAAGCTGCTGCAGGAGCTTTCGGTTTCGGCTGCGGTGTTGGAGCTGGACCTGACCGGCGCGCCGGTCCTCATGTTCCGTCACGCGACGACCGGCCGCGTGAACGTGATCTACCGCAGGCTCGACGGCAATATCGGCTGGGTCGATCCGACCAATGGCGTCAAAGGCTCCGCGTGATCGAGGCCCGAAATTTGCATGGGCGGGCGCGCGGCGCCGCGCGTGATTTCACGGGCGCCAGCGGCGCCGCGCTGACGGAAAAAGATCCTCATGCCGCTTGAAAATCTTCTGGCTCCCGAGGCTATTCTGCCTTCGCTGCGGGTGAACGGCAAAAAGCAGGCGTTGCAGGAATTGAGCGAAAAGGCGGCGGAGGTTTCCGGCCTGCCGGCGCGCGAGATTTTCGACGCCTGGATGCAGCGGGAAAAGCTGAATTCCACCGGATTGGGCGACGGCATCGCCATTCCCCACGGCAAGTTGCTCAATGCGCCGCGCATTTTCGGCATTTTCGCCAGGCTCGAGCGCGGGATCGACTTCGAGGCCATCGACGGCCAGCCGGTCGATCTTCTGTTCGGCCTGATTGCGCCGGAGAACGCCGGCGCCGATCATCTCAAG
This sequence comes from uncultured Pseudomonadota bacterium, assembly GCA_963748385.1. Lineage (GTDB taxonomy): Bacteria > Pseudomonadota > Alphaproteobacteria > Rhizobiales > Beijerinckiaceae > Rhodoblastus. Next base: position 244,503 of record CAVVIQ010000012.1, on the reverse strand, counting down.
GCGCTGGCGGGGATTGCGCGCCTGTTGCGCAATCCAGCGGTCGTGGCCAGAATTCGGGCGACGCGCGAGGCGCCCGCGCTTTACGCCATTCTGACCCAGGCCTCGCCGCCGTCCGACGCGGCGGCCTGACCGCGTCGCCCCCTCCCCAGCGCCCCATATGATCGAAGACGCCATCGCCAGCCTCCGCGACATGTTCACGCCGCCCTTCCGCGCCGTGCTCGTCAAGTCGCTCGGCCTCACGCTGGCGCTGCTCGCCTTGCTGTGGATGGCGCTGGAGCGCCTCGCGATCTGGGCGACGACCGGCGGCGCGCAATGGTTCGCCGGCGCGCCCTGGCTCAAGACCTTGGTCGAGATCGCCGCCGGGCTGGGGCTTTTCGTCGGGCTGTTTTTTCTGATCGCGCCGGTCGCCTTGCTCGTCGGCGGCTTTTTCCTCGACGAGCTCGCCGATCACGTCGAGGCCGGAATCTATGCCGACGGGCGGCGTGGCCGGGCGGTTCCGGCGCTGAACTCGATGATTCTGGCGCTAAAATTTTCCGGCGTGGCGCTGCTGGTCAATCTTGTCGCCTTCGCTTTGTGGCTTCTGCCCGGCTTCAACGCCCTGGTCTTTCTCGTCGCCAACGCCTATCTGTTCGGCCGGGAATATTTCCAGCTCGCGGCGATGCGTTTCCTGCCGCTCGAAGCGGCGCGCGACCTGCGCCGCGCCAACCGTCTGACGATCTTCGTCGCCGGCCTTCTGATCGCGCTCTTCCTGGCGACTCCCGTGCTCAACCTTCTGACGCCCTTGTTCGGCGTGGGCCTGATGGCGCGGCTGTACAAAAGGCTCGCCGCGCCGGCAGCTGCGTGAAAAATCAAGCCAGCCGCTGGTCGGCGTATTGGCCGTTCTTGCGGAAGCGGTAAAGATAGGTCGGAACGATCGCCTCGATCGATTCGGGCGCGATTCCAAGTCCGCCGAGAGTGCGGCCCTCGGAAACGGCTTTTTCCGAGACGACGTTGTCGTGTTTCAGCAGCTCCACCTGATCGGCGGTGAAAACGAATTCCTCCGGCAACAGGCCGAACAGCAGCTTGTCGACGGTCGAGGTCATGGCGCCGAGGGGCGCGGCGACGGCGAAGGGCAGGGGCGCCAGCAGCCGGCGGCGCCGGATCGTCGCCAGCACGTATTCCAGCAATTCCCTCATGGTTCGGACCGCCGGCCCGCCGAGTTCGTAGATCGCGCCGGGCTGGCCCGCCACGCGCAGCAGGCGGGCGCCGGCCTCGGCGACGTCGCTGACATAGACCGGCTGCATTTTCGTCTTGCCGCCGCCGATCAGCGGCAGGGCGGGCATGAGCCGCGCCATGGCGGCGAAACGATTGAAGAACTGGTCCTCGGGGCCGAAGACGACCGAGGGACGCAGGATGGTCGCCGACGGCAAGGCGGACAGGACGGCGGCCTCGCCCTCGGCCTTGGTGCGGGCGTAGGCCGATTTCGACCGCGCGTCGGCGCCGATCGCCGACAGATGGACGAAATTCCCGATCCCGGCCTCGGCGACCGCCTTGGCGACCGCCCCGGCGCCCCGGGCGTGGACGGCGTCGAAAGTCTGCTTGCCCCAGGGCGCGAGAATGCCGACCAGATTGACCGCCGCGTCGGCGCCTCGCAGCGCGGCGGCGAGCGAGTCCGGATAGCGGACATTGGCCTGCACCGCATTGATCTGGCCGACGCGGCCGAGCGGCTGGAGGTGGAAGGCGAGATCGGGGCGGCGCGTCGCCACCCGCACCCGCCAGCCGTCGCGGGCCAGCGCCCGCACGAGATGGCGCCCGATGAAGCCGGAGCCGCCGAAGACGGTGACGATGCGATCGCTGGGGTCAAATTCGGTCATCGGGTCAGGCCTCTGGTTCGGGCGGGAAGTTACATCATTGGCCCTTGCCGGAAGCAAGGGCGCCCGCCGGCGTCAGCCGGCCAAGTGACCACACAAGGCCGGCCGGTCGGCGAGGAAGCCATCGGCCCGTTCGCCTGGCCGATGGCGTTCCGTGTTCTGGATAGTCAAAACAGGGCCGCGCGTCCATGCGACTCTTCGTCGGAAGCGTCAACGTCGCGCCGGGACGAGGCGGGCTTCGCCCATCAGGGCCGGGACGCCGCTTTCGGCCTGCGCCATCAGCCGCGCCACCGCGACGAAACCGTCCTCGCTTGTTTCGACCTTGACGACGCGGCCGGTCAGCAGGGCTTTCTGGCCTTCCAGGATCGGGGCCAGAAACTGGCCGCGCAGGTCGATCACGGCGAGATCGGGCCGCCATTCGGCGAGCAGGGGCTCGAAAGCCGCCAGCAGCCGCATGCCGTGGACGGGGCAGGCGGGAAAGCCGAATTTTCTGGCGAAACCGACGTCCAGATGGAGGGGATTGCTGTCGCCGGAGGCCTCGGCGTAGCGGGCGAGATCTTGCGTCGAGAAAGGCCCGATGGTTCGGGCGGGCAGGCTTTCGCCGGCGCGCGGCGCAACGAATTCGGCGGTCATGCCGCGGCCTCCGGCGGCTCTGAGCCGGCCTCCGCCGGTCTGGGCGAGATCGTGGCCGGATCGATCAGCCGCAGGGTGGACTCCACCCGCGCGACAAAGGCGCCGGACAGATCGAAGACCGACGCCGTGGCGATGAGGCGCATCGGATTGTTCTCGCGCCGCAATTCGAGCATCAGATTGTAGGACCGTCCGGTTTCGAGCGGGCGCGCATAGTCGAAATGCTGCGCCTCATGGACGGGAAGGCCGATTTCCTGGGTGACGGCGCGGATCGGTTCGCCGATTTCCGGCAGCCGCATCCACACCACCGGGAAACTCGCCGGCGGCGGGCCGTCCTCTTCCCGCCAGCCGGTCTCGCGGCGGAAGGCGCGCACCACATCGGCTTGGGCGGAGACCCGCAAGGGGCCGGCGCGCAGCACGGGCGGCGTCACGGCGTCGGCCTCAGGCTGTTGGATAAGGCGTGACGATCAACGAGGCGTTGATGCCGCCGAAGGCCAGGGAATTGGACAGGACCGCCCGGATGCGCGTCTTGATCGGCTGCGGCCCCACGAGACGGATCCGGCAGTTGGCGTCCTGAATATCGGTGTTGAGATTGGGCGGCGCCACCTGTTCGCGCAGGGCCATGATCGAGACGACCAGCTCCAGCGCGCCCGCCGCGCCCAAGGCGTGGCCATGGACCGGCTTGGTCGAGGAGACGAGCATATGCTCGCAGTGGCCGCCGAAAACGATGTTGAGGCCCTGCGCCTCGCTGGCGTCGTTCGCCACCGTGGCGGTGCCGTGGGCGTTGACATAATCGATGTCGGTCGGCGAGAGGCCGGCGTCTTCGAGGGCCATCGCCATGCAGGCGGCGCCTGACGCCGCGTCGGGACGCACCGGGTCGAGTGCGTCGCTGTTGGTGCCATAGCCGGCGAGGACGGCCAGAGGCCTGGCGCCGCGCGCCCGCGCGATGTCCTCGGCCTCCAGCACGAACATGCCGGCGCCTTCGCCCAGCACCATGCCGTTGCGGTTCTTGTCGAAAGGCCGGCAGAAATCGGGGGTCAGGACGCGCAGGCCTTCCCAGGCGCGCATCGTTCCATTGGTGGCGCAGGCCTCCGCGCCGCCGACGATGGCGCGGTCGATCATCCCGGCCCGGATCATCTGCGCGGCCATGCCGATCGCCTGGCTGCCCGAGGAACAGGCGCTGGCGACCGCGAAACAGGGGCCGGTCACGCCGTAACGAATGGAAAGGGCGGACGGCCCGGCGCTGGGAATGAGCTTCGGGACCGCCAGCGTCTCCGGACGCTTGTTTTCGACATAGACGGTATAGAGCCCGTCGTCGATCGTCCTCATCCCGCCGATGCCGGCGCCGAGCAGCGCGGCGCAGCGGGGGCCCTGACGCTCTTCGGGGTCGAGCCCGGCCTGGGCGAGCGCCTCGTCGGCTGCGACCAGCGCGTAAGCGGTGAAAGCGTCTGCAAAAGGCGCGAACCTGGGCCCGACGCGGGCCGCGATGTCGAAATCGCGCACCTGGGCGGAAATCCGGATGCGGCCGCCATAGGGCTCGCGCACCTCCAGCGGGCCGATGCAGGGCTTGCCGTCGCGCGCGGCTTGCCACAGGAGGTCAGCGCCGACGCCAGCCGCCGAAACGGCGCCCATGCCAGTGACGACGACGCGTCGGGACGTCATTGTTGAGCTTTTTCCTTGAGAATATGGGCGCTGATCGCCTCGACCAGGCCTTTCAGATCCTTGGCTTCCTGAAAGGAGCCGTCCATCGGAATGTAGACGTCAAATTTCTCTTCGATCGCGGTCAGGATCATCACCAGGTCGATCGATTTGAGCCCGAGGCTTTCGATGGTGGCGTCGTCCCGCAGCCTTTCGCGAGGAATCACGCCTTCGGACGCGATCACGTCGAGGATTTGCTCGATCATCGCCGGCTGGTCATTCAAAACCGAAGTCACTGGCGCACCTCTGATTGCATGCGGCGGGTCCTTCGGCTCTCGGGCCGCCACGACGGCGTAGTCCGATGCCGACCGGAGGAGCGGCGGTTTCCTTGATTGAATCCCGACGCCCAACCATTTAGCAAAGTGTCCAAGCCAAAGCCAAACCAAATTTTCGGGCGGGCGCCTCGAGACGCGCCGGGGCCGGAAACGCACTCGAGGACAATACGATGCCGCATCCTCTCGCCATCCGCTCGGCGGATCTCGAGGAGCCGCCGCGAGGCCTGACCGAGGAAATGATGTCGCGCCTGGTGCGGGAATTCTATACCCGCGCTCGCGCCGACGCCCTGCTCGGCCCGATCTTCGAAGAAAAGCTCGAAGGCCATTGGGAAGAGCATTTCGCCAAACTGACCGATTTCTGGTCGCAGATCGGCCTGCGCACGGGGCGCTACAACGGGCGGCCGTTGCCGGCCCACGCCGCGCTCGATCTGGCGCCGGAACATTTCAAGGCCTGGCTCGAGCTTTTCGCCGCCACCGCCGGCGACGTCCTGCCGCCCGAAGGCGCCCGCTTCTTCGTCGCCCGGGCCAACCGTATCGCGGAAAGCTTTCAGATCGGCCTGAACATCGGCGACAAGGCGCTGGCCTTCCGGCAGGCGCAGAAGGCGCGGGAGGATTGAGCGGGCGGCGCTTTCGTGAAAATTTTAGGGTTTCCGACCCGAAGGCGCCTTTCGAGCTTTCTCACTCATTCTCGCAGCAACGCCGTCAGCGGTCGTTACGGAGGGCAATCGAACGCGCGCTCATGACCGAGGCGGTAATTCGCTCTTGGCGGCTCCCGTGGGCGGGAATCGGTCATCGACCGGAGGGCGGAAACGCGCCAGAAAGCTGTCGTACGCGGAACATTCGACCGCGATGACAAGGAGAGCGCAAACATCGGCAAGCCTTCGCTCTGATCAATGTTAAACGGATGCCCCACAAAGTTCGTTTTGCTTTCAGTCCCGGTCGCTTGCACAAAACTGTCATGTTCTTGCATGATTTTCTGAGCCGATGTCGGGTCGGTCGGCAAATTCATGTCGGAGCTCATGTTGAAATTTGAAATCTGGCCGGCGATTAATTTGACGATCGGCGTCGCCGCCGCCTTCCTTCTCGCGACGCTTATCGGCGCCGAGCGGCAATATCGGCAAAGGAGCGCCGGGCTGCGGACCAATGTCCTGGTCGCCATCGGCGCCGCGACCTTCGTTTCGCTGGGCTTTCGGATCAACGGCGCCGCCGGCGCGTCCCAGATCGCCGCTTATGTGGTGTCGGGGATCGGCTTTCTCGGCGCCGGCGCGATCATGAAGGAGGGCAGCAAGGTGTGGGGGCTGAACACCGCAGCGACCCTCTGGTGCTCCGCGGCGATCGGCGCGCTTTCAGGTTTTGGCCTGATCGTCGAGGCGTCGATCGTGACAGCGGCGGTGCTCGCCGGCAATACGTTGCTGCGGCCCCTGGTCAATGCGATCAATCGCGCGCCCTTCGACGAGAGGACTTCGGAGGCCACCTATGAAGTGCTGGTCATGACGGAAGCCGAATATGTCGGCCAAGTGCGCGACCGCGTCGTCGAGGTGCTGGAGGAAGCGGACTATCCGGTTCGCGATGTCGACGTGGTCGAACGATCCGACGAGGTCAGCGAAGTGATCGCCACCTTGGTCAGCACCGCCGTGGAGCCGGCCGAACTGGACGCCGCCGCCGAAAAAATCGCGAAATCGCCCCATGTGTCGCACGCGAGCTGGTCCTCGAACGCCGAAGAATGAAGCCTGCCTCTCCGGTTAAAACAGACACCCACTAAATACGGACTTGGCGGCGAGCCAGAACGAGACCGCATGATCGGCCGGAATCGGCTCGATGCGGTCGTACGACGCAAAGGTTCGGTTGGCGGCTATTGGCCCTTCAGCGGACGTTCCGGCGGCGAAATGAACCAGCGCCCATGACCCAAGGCGGTCGATCGCCGAGCCTGCGCGGCGCGCCAATCGTTGCTCGAAAGCAGCCATCCGGCGGTGTCGCCAATACCCAAAACTGAGTCCCCAAGCGCAGGGACGGAATGCTGTCATGGTCTAATTATCGAGCTTTTCCATTGCCCCGGCCTGGCCGTAGACCCAATAGCCCGACGCCTTGAGCCAGTTTTTCGGATGGCCACGATCGTCAAGCATCACGTCGCGCAAGGACTTGGCGACGCGCGCTTCCGCTGCGATCCAGACATAGCCTTCTCCCTCTGGCGCCTTCCAGGCGTCCAGCGCATGGCAAAGCAGGGCCGCGTCACCAACATGTTCGCCTTGGCGGTAGACCCAGACCGGCGTCCAGTCGGCGCGGGTCTCGAACGTCTGTGCGTCTTCCGGCCCGTCGACGACCATGATCGTGACCACCGGAACGCCGGGGCGCAGGCCTTCCACCCGGCGTCCGATCGCTGGCAAAGCGGCTTCGTCGCCGATCAGCAGGTAGAAGTCGAAATCGTCGGGCGTCACCGTGGAGCCCTTGGGTCCGCCAATGGCCAGCCTGTCGCCCGGCTTGGCGGCGAGCGCCCAGGCGGTCGCCGGGCCCGCGTCATGCACGGCGAAATCGATTGTCAGGATTTTTTTTCGCGGCGTCGAAGGCGCGCGGCGTGTAATCGCGCATGACCTGCTGGGCGGGATTGGCGGGATCGGGCAGGAACAGCTTGATGTGATCGTCCGGCGAAGGGCTGGAGAAATCCGCGAGATCGGGCGAGGCGAAGGTGACCCGCAGCATATGCGGCGTGAGTTGCGTCACGGTCGCGACCGTCAGAAGCCGGCGCTTGGGCTCCTGACGAAGGCGTTCCGTCTTGTGGCGGCTGGCCGTCTGAAACATCATGGCGTCTTTCACAGGCGTTCGATCTTGCGGGCGGCTTCGTCGATGATTTCGGCGACCGAGAACAATTGCTCCTTGTTGGCGCTGTCGAGCGCCTTCTGCTGGAGCACGGTCTTGAGATTGGTCATGGCGCGAAACACCGGCCCCATGTCCATGGCCTCGCCACGCTTGCGCAGGGCTTCGAGCCGCGCCAGCGCCATCTCCGCTTCCGCCCGGCTTTTCGTCAGTTCGGCGCGGCCAGCTTCGGTGATGGCGAACAGCTTTTTCGGGACCTTCCGTGGATTGGGTCTCGATCAGGCCGGTTTCTTCGAGCAGCGTCAGGGTGGGATAGATGACGCCGGGGCTGGGCGCGTAGGCGCCGCCGGTGCGGGCCTCGATTTCCCGGATGATGTCGTAACCGTGGCGCGGCTCCTGCTCGATCAGCAGCAGCATGACGACGCGCAATTCCCCGCCTTCGAACATGCGGCGCCTGCCGCGCCTTTCGCCCGGTCCGGTTTCCCCGCCGCGTCCGAAGCCGGGACGGCCTGAACCGCGCGGGCCATGGCCGCGCATCGCGAACGGTTGATTGGCGAAAGGGAAATTGGCGAATTCATGATCGCCCCGAGGGCGGTGTTTATGTCTGTGGTGCATCGTTTTACTCCTCACGATGCGTGTAAGATATATCTTAGATACATTTTGTCAATAGCAGCCAGCCGGTTTCCTGAAAGCGAATGGGGTGGGCTCCGCTAAATCGACGAGAGCCACGAGTTCGCCGGCGGATGATTGTGGTGGCTCGGCGGGAGCGAGCGAGAGATGGGTCGGCGCGATGACAGGCGCGGCGGGCCGGAATCGACCGGCGGCGGAGCAACCGGCCTTTGCCCGAACGGGTCGTTGTGACTCCAAGCAGCCGCGAGCTTAATTTGCGCGCGACAATGACGGAAATGTAGCTATAGATCGCGTCTATTGCGCAGCGCGAGCAACGTTATGAGCCGTATTTCCGACCCACATTTCGCCGAACGCGTCCGCGCCAGTTTCGACCGGCAGAACGCGATGCATCTGGTTCAAGCCACTCTGCCGGTCGTTGAGCATGGTCGAACCGAAATCCATCTGCAGCACTGGCAAGGCGTCGAACAGCAACATGGATTTATTCATGGCGGCGTCGTCGGCATGATCGCGGATTCGGCGGCTGGCTATGCGGCCATGACGATGGTTCCGGCCAGTGACTCGGTGCTGACCGTCGAATTCAAGCTGAACTTGCTGGCTCCGGCAGACGGCGAAAAGCTCGTCGCTCGCGGCGAAGTCGTTCGACCCGGGCGCACGCTGATCGTCACCAAAGCGGAGGTTTTCGCCATCAAGGACGGCAAGGAAGTTCTCTGCGCGCTCATGCAGCAAACGATCATCGTTATGCACGGCAAGTTGGAAAAATAGGCCTGGTTGGATATCCGGGGGAAACTGAAGGCGTTACACGCGACAAGGCCGTCACCGCACCGTCCCTGCTGGCCATGGCCGCGCCGGCGCGCTTGACGGCAAGGGGGCCCTAGGACAAACAAGAATTCCCGGTTCTGGCGCAATTCTGCCGTCACGTCTCGGTCGGCTCTCTGTCCCGAACCAGACCTTCGGCCTATGACCGCAAGCCGCCGAACGGTGAAATGCCCCCAGGCGATCGCATTGAAATGATTCGTGAAAATGACATTGATCGACGCGCCGCCGATCGCGCCGACCAGCGGAACGGCACGGGCCGCCGCGCGCTCCCAGACAGTGGGTCCGTAGCGCGTCGTCACTTCGGCGACGAAAGCATTCATCGCCGGCGAGGTCGTCACGCCGCGTTGAACCAGGGCGGTTGAAAGGTCGCCCGATAATTTGCCGAGCAGCGCCCGCGAGGCGTAATAGCCGACTTCCGCCGGCTCGCCGCCCTTTCCGCCGCCATGGCCCCCGAAGGCGAAAACCGAAACGCAGGCGAGCCGGGCCTCCACGCCCGACAGATCCTCGCCGAGGTAGCGCGCGATCGAGGCGATCGAATGCAGCATGGCAATCGTCGTGGACGGCAGTTCGGCGGGCAGCGCGTCGAACCCGACAAAGCCCGACAGCCCGCCGCTGACAGCGGTGAGCGCCGCGGCGAGGCGCGCCCTCATTCAGCGCGCCGGTCTTGTCGAAGACGATCGTGTCGACCTCCGCCAGCTTTTCCATATGCCGGCCGCTCTTGATGACAATGCCAGAGCGCGCGGCTTGGGTCATCGAGGACAGAACGGCGGTCGGCGCGGCGACGCGTATGCCGGCGCCGTAATCGACGATGACCAGATTGAGGAAGCGATTGAAATCGGCGGTGAGCGCGGCCGAGCCGACCGCCAGCCCAAGGGTCGGCATGACCAGCCGGTCGGCGAGCGTTTCGGCGTGGTTCCGCATGCGCGTGTCGCCCACCGGCGCCGAGTCGATCAGGCGGACGATCCGCCCGGCGGTGGTGTCCGAGCCGACGCGGTTGGCGCGGATGGTGAGCTGTCCCTCGCGCGGGACTGTCGCGGCGAAGGCCGCTTCGCCGACGCCGCGATTGACCGGCAAGCCTTCGCCGGTGATCGTCTTTTGGTCGATCAGCGCGGCGCCTTCGAGAATTTCGCCGTCGGCCGATCAGCAGACGCAGGGTCGGCTCGATGGCGGGATCGAAATCGACCACGATGCTGACGCATTCGTAATTGACGCGCGCGCCGCGGACGCCGGGATAAACGCGAAGAAAAGCCAGCGCCTGTTCCGAAAGGGCCCGGTCGGCGCAGAGCTTGTGAGCGGCGAGGCGGATGCGCCCCCGCATGTAATGCCGAACCGCTATTTCCATTCGCGGACGATCCTTGCGGAAATCGGCAGTCCGGCCTCAGGCTGGAGCCGCGCGCTGCTCGACCTCGCGCATCGATTGATGCTGGCGCAGCTGAACCATGTGGTTGACGCTGAACACGGCGAGGGTCAGCCACACCGGCGTCGCGGCGGACATGTCGACTTCGAAGATCGTTCCGGCGATGATGACCGCCGCCAGCACGATTTTCAGATCGACATAATTGTCGGTGTGGCGCTTGATGCCCGCGTCGAGACGCGTGAAGAAATCGACGATCAGGGCGGCGGTGTGCGAACGCTGGGCCAGAAACTCGGCCTCGCGTTCGATAATGTCCGCCAGCTTGTCGAGATCGCTCTCCGGCGGCTTGGAGTCCAGCCCGACCGACGCGCCGAAATGGGCGGCGCCCGCAAGCGCCGTGGCCACGACCGCTACGCGTTTCATGCGATCCTACCTTCGTGCGATCCTCGCTGGGCGATCCAAAGCAGCGGGCCGCCCCGAACTGTCGCGAAAGTCCGGCGATCAGAAGATCGCGTGGAAAATCCAGTAAAGGAAGCCCGACAGAAGCATGGCGGCCGGCAGGGTCAGGACCCAGGCGGTGGCGATATTGCGCAGGGTCGCCATTTGCAGCCCGGAGCCATTGGCCGACATGGTTCCGGCGACGCCGGACGACAGCACATGGGTGGTCGAGACCGGCAGGCCGAAACTGTCCGCCGCCATGATCGTGCCCATCGCCACCAGTTCGGCCGCCGCGCCCTGGCCATAGGTCAGGTGGGTCTTGCCGATCTTCTCGCCAACCGTCACGACAATGCGTTTCCACCCCACCATCGTGCCGAGGCCGAGCGCGAGGGCGACCACCACCTTGACCCAGATCGGGATGAATTTGGTCGATTCGTCGACCGCGCCCTTGTAGGCCTTCAACGCGGCGACGTCGGAGGTCGAGAGTTCGGCCCCCTTGTCCTTCATCAGGACGCGGATCGCCTCCGAGGTCAGATACATATCGTTGCGGGTGTTGCCGACCTTGTCGTAGGGCACGCGGGCGATCGAGCCGAAGGCCTTGATCTGGTTGGAAATGTCACTAATCAGGACCGCCAAAGCGGGATAGGTCCCGCCGGTGATCTCGTGGCGCGAGATATAGGCGGTGACGACGGGCCGCGGGTCGCCGATGATATTGTAGCCGGCGGCGTGGGCGTCCACGACCCTGGAGGCGTTGGCCGAAATCTGGGCGAAACGCTCGACATGGCTCTGCGGCAACGACTTGTTCAGGGCGTAAGCCGTGGGAACCGTGCCGATCAGGATCAGCATGATCAGGCCCATGCCCTTCTGGCCGTCGTTGGAGCCATGCGCGAAGGAGACGCCTGTGCAGGTGAAGATCAGCAGCGCGCGGACCCACAGCGGCGGCTTGCCGTCGCCCTTGGGGGCCTCATAAAGTTCGGGCTTCTTGACCAGTTGCTTCATCACCAGCAGCAGAGCGGCGGAAAAGATGAAGCCGACGATTGGCGAGAACAGCAGGGCCTCGCCGATTTTTACCGCCTGGCCCCAATCGACGCCGGACGTGCCGTCGCGGCCCTGAAGCAGGGCGTTGGTGACGCCGACGCCGATGATCGAGCCAATCAAGGTATGGGACGAGGAGGCCGGCAGGCCGAGCCACCAGGTGCCGAGATTCCAGATGATCGCGGCGATCAGCAAGGCGAAGACCATGGCGAAGCCGGCGTTGGAGCCGACCTGCAGGATCAGTTCGACCGGCAGCAGCGAGAGGATGCCGAAAGCCACGGCGCCGCTGGAAGTCAGAACGCCAAGGAAGTTGAACAGGCCCGACCAGGCGACGGCGAGCGGCGCCGGCAGAGAATGGGTGTAAATGACCGTCGCGACGGCATTGGCGGTGTCGTGGAAGCCGTTGACGAATTCGAAGCCGAGCGCGATCACCAGCGCCACGCCAAGCATGAGGAAGGGCCAGAGCCTGGTCACATGGCTGCCTTCCTGCCCGATGTCCGAATAGATCGACCACGCGGCGTAAAGCAGCCCGGCCACGCCGATGGCGAACATGGCGTAGAACTGCCGGGGGTCGGTCGGATGGTCGAGATTGGGCCTTGCGACGGCCGTTTCGACATGGACTTGGGACGCAGCGGTCATGGTTCGGTCCTTCCGCGAGGATGCTTCCCACGACTATGGCGAGGAAGATCACAATCCGATGACAAACGGCATGGATTGATGCGCCGGCGACTCGGTTCGGCGGCGAAATCGGGAACAGTGGGAAGGCGAAAGCGTTCGATCCGCCGCCAGCCCTGTCGTCGGACCTTCACGGGCGCCTGTTACGGTCTGCACAAAGGAGATCGACATGGACGCCGACAAAGCGCAGCTCGATACATTGCAGGCCGCCTACAAGGCGGCCGTCGAAAAATGGATCGCGGCGATCAAACACGAAGAAGATCTGGCGTCGGTCGATCACGATGTCGCGAAGATCGACCTTTGGGAACAGGCCCATTTCGACGAGGACGAAACGCGCAACCAGGTGAAAGCGGCGAAAAAGCGTTACGAGGACGCCCTGCGCGAGCAGATTTTCGGCTTTTGATTCCCCGGCCTGTTGCGACCAACCGGCGCTTCGCACGCCGCCTGACGGATCAGCGCGTAGGCGTTTCGACCAGCAGCGCCTCTGTCATATCGGCGACCTTGAGCCAGACCGTAAAACCTTCCCGGTCGCCGATTTTGGCGAGTTGGTCGGCTTTCTCGCGCGCCATGCGCGGCGCTTTCGCGCCATGCCGATAACGCAGCGCCTTCGCGTGGATTTCTATGGCTTGATCTAAGCTTATGTGCATGACGCGGACCCGGAAACGTGTCGCAGCTGCAACGCCGGTGCGGCCGGCCATCGGCTTGTCGATTTTGATTAATCCTATCCGAAACCGGGCGTTAGTTCAAACATCCACCATAGTCGCAGACGTATCCGCGCCGTACGCCGCCGCCGCGCGTGGACCGCCTCGACAGGCCGCGAGCCGAAACGTTCAAAAATCCTCCCCCGCGAGATTTTCATTTCCAAGGGCTTGAACGTTTCGGGCGGGCGTGGCTACGCTCAAGACCTTTCGGGAAGGCGGAAACGGGCGGAGGTAGGCCGTGAGCGACGAAAAATCCAAGTCGGAATTGAGCTTCGACGAGCGCGTCCGCGCGGAAATGCTGGACAGTTTCGACGAGGAGCTGGAGGAGGAGCTCGACGATCAGCGTCTCGCCAGCCTTTTGGACGAGGCTTCGGAACATCCCGACCATGTCGGCTTGAGCCGTTCGGTTTATTTCAAGGAATTGTTCCGGATGCAGCGCGAGCTGGTCAAGCTGCAGGATTGGGTCGCCGATAATGGCGAGAAGGCGGTGATCATTTTCGAGGGCCGCGACGCCGCCGGCAAGGGCGGTGTGATCAAGCGCATCACCCAACGGCTCAATCCGCGCGTCTGCCGCGTGGTGGCCTTGCCGGCGCCGAGCGAGCGCGAAAAAGGCCAATGGTATTTTCAGCGCTATACGCCGCATCTGCCGGCGCGCGGCGAAATCGTCCTGTTCGACCGGTCCTGGTACAATCGCGCCGGCGTCGAGCGGGTCATGGGTTTCTGTTCGGAAGACGACGTCGAGGAATTTTTCCGCAGCGTGCCGGAATTCGAGCGGATGTTGGTGCGCTCGGGAATCCGGCTGATCAAATACTGGTTTTCGATCAAGGACGACGAGCAGCATTTCCGCTTCATGATGCGCATCCACGATCCGCTCAAGCAGTGGAAGCTCAGCCCGATGGACCTGCAGTCGCGCGTCCGCTGGGAGGCCTATACCAAGGCCAAGGAGGACATGCTGGAGCGCACCCATATCGCCGAGGCGCCCTGGTGGGTGATCGAGGCCGACGACAAGAAAAGGGCCCGGCTGAACTGCATTTCCCATCTGCTTGAGCCAATTCGCCTTATGAGGAAATTCAGCATCCGGATGTCGTTCTGCCGGCGCGCGCCCGCAATCCGGATTACAGCCGCACACCTATTCCCGAGGAGATGTATGTCCCCCGAAAATATTGAGTCCAGACGCCGGCGCGCCGCTCCCGGAGCCGGCTGAGCCTTCAGGGGTGGGCGTCGCCTTCATTCCTCCATTCCATGATGGTCATGCTTTCCGGCGCGCGCACAAAGGCGATTTCACGCCGGCCGAAAGTGATGTCTCCCGATGCGCCATCGAGGGCGACCCAATCGCCCTCGCGCAGCGCCTCGCCGCCGATCGTCGCGCCGCGCTCGTCGGCGTCGATCGCCAGCGCGCCGCAGCCGACCAGGCAAACCTTCCCCATCTGCCGCGCGACGACCGCCGCATGGGAGGTGCGGCCGCCGATCGCGGTCAGAACGCCGTCCGCCGCGGCAAAGCCCGCGACATCCTCGGTTGAAGCGTCGCGCCGGACGAGGATCGCCTTGTCGCCGTGACGGACCAGAGTCTCGGCCTGCGCGCTGGTGAAACAGGCGCGGCCGCAGGCGACGCCCGGAGCGGCGACAATGGCCCGCGCGACCGCCGGAGCGGGTTCGACAAAGGAGGTTTCGCCGACCCTGGCGACATCGACCGCGGCGACGCGCCGCAGGGCCTCGTCGCGGTCGATCAATCCCTCGGCCACGAGATCGACTGCGATTTTTAGCGCGGCGCGCGGCGTGCGTTTGGCGGAACGGGTCTGCAACAGGAAGAGCTTGCCGTTCTCGATGGTGAACTCGATGTCCTGCATGTCGCGTCGCGCCTTTTCCAGCGTCTCGGCGCTTTCCGCCAGTTGCTGCGCGGCCTGCGGCAGGCGATCGCGCAATTGCGCTGCGTCGAGCGGCGTGCGCCGTCCCGAAACGACATCCTCGCCCTGTGCGTCGAACAAAAAGTCGGCGTAAAAGGTCTTGGCGCCGGTGGCGGGATCGCGCGAAAAGGCCACGCCCGAGCCGGAAGCGCCGCCGGCGTTGCCGAAGGCCATGACCTGAACAGTGACCGCGGTGCCGAGCAAATCGTCGAGGCCGTTCATCCGGCGGTAGGTTTCCGCGCGCGGGCTGCGCCAGGAGAGATAGACCGCGCGCGCC
This sequence comes from uncultured Pseudomonadota bacterium, assembly GCA_963748385.1. Taxonomy (GTDB): domain Bacteria; phylum Pseudomonadota; class Alphaproteobacteria; order Rhizobiales; family Beijerinckiaceae; genus Rhodoblastus. The sequence continues at coordinate 229,409 of CAVVIQ010000012.1, read as the reverse complement.
GCCCCGAAAAGCTGCTCCATCGGGTCTGGAGGCGGCGCGGAATCTTCGGCGAGAACGAGAAATTCCGCGACCAGCCGCTCCAGGGCTTCGGGATCGAGATCGCCCTCATGGGCGACCCCTTCCGCCTCGATCATCCGCGCCAGCGCCTGGTCGAACGGCGCGATCTCCATGCCGCCGACGACCTCGGCGTAAGTCTGGATGAAACGCCGCCAGGAGTCGAAGGCCAGCCGCGGATTTCCCGTCGCGCGGATCAGGCCGTGGACGCTGACCGCGTTGACGCCGACATCGAGCACGGTCTCGAGCATGCCCGGCATGGATTGTTCGGCGCCCGAGCGCACCGAAACGAGCATCGGCGCGCGGGCGTCTCCGAGCTTGCGTCCGGTCGCGGCCTCCAGACGCGCGACGCCTTCGGCCAGCCCCTCCCGCAGAGCGGTTCGCGCCTTGGCGTCGCCGGAGAGGATCGGGCCGCAGAGGGCCGTCGGCAGGACGAAGGCGGGAGGGACCGGCAGGCCGAGCGCGGTCATTCCGGCCAGTTCCGAGGCTTTCGAGCCATATAAAGGCGGGGGCAGTTGAGCCTGCGCCGCATCGAGCCCGATCCATCCGAGCTGAAGTTTTTCGCCGCTCATGCGGACAGCTCCTGCAACAAGCGGGCGCGCAACGACATGGCCGCATGGGCGAGGCGATCGGTCGCCTCCTCCAATGAACGGGCGATTTCGAGCCCGAGGACGACGACCCGCGCCTCGGCCCCCGAAAGCGACGGCCCGAGCAGCGCGGCCATGGCGGCGCGCTCGGCCGCGTCGGCGGCCCGTTCGGCGTCAACGACCGCATCGATGCATTTCAGGGCGAAGGCGGCGTCCTCGCGCTTGCCCTTGGGCACGAGGAGCGCGCCCTCGACCGCCCGCGTCATTTGCGCGACGGATTCGGTCGCGACCGAAGCCAAGGGTGAAAGTGGGGCGCTGATCCGATCTGTCCCGTCGCCCTGGGCCAGGCTGATGAGGAAAGCCGCCTCGTCGAAACAATCCGTCGCCGCCTCGACCTGGTCGATCAATGTGAGAAGGTCGCCAGCGTCACGCAGGCGGGATGAAATTCCTCGCGCCTCGACCGTCAGCCGATCGGCCTTCGCTTCCAGCGCCTTCGCGCGCGCGGCGACAGCACGTCGCACGTCGAGGCTCGCGAGGCGCGTCGGGCAGAAAGGCCGTTTCGATCATGCCCGCCAGCATCCGCGTCAGGCCGAGATGGCGCAGCGCGACGGCGAGGGTTTCGCGTTCGGCCGTATCGAGCCGTTGCGACAAATCCGCCTGGATTTCATCGCGGATCAGGCGCGTCGATCGACCATCCTTCAAACCGTCGCAGGCGACATGAAGAACATGGCGCAGGAAGCCCTGGCATTCATCCTCGCCAAGCGCCTGGTCGAGCGGCACGCCATAAGCGATCCGCCCCGACGCCGCGTTGCGGATCGCCTCATAGACAAGCTCCGCGCCGCCGAGTTCGAGAAAGGCGCGATGGCCTTCGTCGCGTCGCGCCGCATCGGTGAGAATGTCGATCGCCGCCCTTTTGCCGGTGAAGAGCTGAAGGGCCTTGCGCGCCTTGTTCCAGTCGATCAGGAACACGATGCGCGAGCCGAGCAGTTCGAGAAAGCGATCGAGTTCCGACGCGTTCGGGGCGCGAAAAACCCCCGTGAGCAGATAGAAAACCTCGCCCTCGGCAAGATTGCGCTGCCGCTTTTCTGCCAGCGGGCTCCACTCGACGCCCGAACCGTCGAACAAGGACATGAAGAATTTCGCGCGCGGACGGTGGACGTCGGTATAGGTCGTCGTCGCGGTCAGGCCTTCGACGCGGACAACCAGCACATGCGCGTCCGTCGTGCCGATATCGTTCTGGATCGAGAGGCGCGCGCCGATCTGGCCGGCCGTGGTCGCCAGGCCCGGATGGCCGAAGGCAAGGCTTTTTGTGCGATTCAATCCGCGCATGAAGGCTTTCACCCGGGCGCGGGCGGAATCGTCGAGGCCGGCGGCGCCGGCGCCGTCCACATCTTCCACAGCGGTTTCCGAAGCCAGCCGGTTGATGGCGCGATGAAGGTCCATCACCAGAAGATGCAGACTGTCGCCCGCGTCGCGCCGCGCGGAAGCCAGCGCCAGAACCTCGGCGTGAGAAACGCGATCCTCGGGGAAGGACGGCAAAATGGCGACAATCGCCTCCATGCGCCTTTTCAGCGCGGCGGCGTCCCCCCGGCCCGCGGCTTCGAGGGGCGACAGCATGGCGGCGAGGTCGTCCGCCATGCCGGCGGCCAAGGCCGCCGCGCCGGGCGCGATGAAATGGCCGGCGTCGAGCGGACGAGCGCCAGAGAAGATCGCATCGAAGGCGACGTCGTCCAGTCCAGCGGCGCGTCGTTCACGCTCCAGCGACGGGGGCGCGCGGCCGGGCTCGGAAGCCTGGGCTGAGGCTTCCTGCAGCAGGGTCAGGCGAATCTTTAGGCGATCGTTGGCCGCCAAAGCCGTTGCAATCAGGCTCGGCAGCAGCACGGCCCTTTCGCCCAGGGATTCGACGATCGCAACCTTGCCGACCATTCGTCTCGTCGTTCCTGTCCGTTTAAGGGACGCAAATTATAGCCGAGGAAAATGCTACGCGAGATTGCGTTGAATCAATCCCATCTCCCACCATTGGAGCAGTTGAATGGCATGATCAGCGTTTTTATTCCAACTTCATGAAAGCATTGTCATAAAACTGACATGAATAAATTGGCCGGCCGGTTGCAGCGACCGCGCAAACCTTGCGCCGAAAGGCGCCGCCGACTCCGATCAGACATGTTCGGGAGCGGAAAGGCCGAGCAAACGCTCGATCGTCAGCGGAGCGGCGGAAGCCAGCGCCAACCTCATCATGTTCCGCTTGTGGAATCTCGGATCGTCGGTCACTTCCCTGCCGACCCAGGGCGGCAGAGGGAATTCCCGGTCCGCCCGGTCGAGTTCGATTTCCGCGAGGGCGATTCCGGCGAGCTGCTTTTCGTAAATATCGACCAACCATTCGAAGCCGGCATGAAAAACGCGGTAGCGCAATTTCTCGACGATCAGGTCGCCGCTCATCGTCGCCAGCAGGAATTCGGCGTCTGCCCGCGGGATATGATATTCGAATTCGCGTCGCGCCAAGCCGGACGCAGGGCTTTTGATCGCAAGCGAGGCGTTGGAATCCGCGAGCCGGACGCGAATCTTGCCGCCGTCGAATACACCGATGAGCCCATCGCGAAGGCGCTCGACGCTGATGACTTCACTGCGCCATCCGTTGGTCCGAAGCAGGAATTTCCGCTCGATTTCAATGTTCATGGACTTGGATCAGACGCTTTCACTGCGACGCCTTTTAGCTCATATCCGCGAAAATGATGACTGTTTCAAAACGCCGCAGGCGCAGGCGCCATGCGAAGCTTCATCCTGGCGGATTCAGCTCCCGTGGCGTGACAAAGCTCGTCAGTCTTCCCGAACCCTCATTGGCTTGCGGCCAATCGCAGTCGATCTCGAATTTCGCCATGGCTCCCGTCGGAAAGGCTTCAGCCAGGCGCCCGACAAGCGCGTCGTCGCCGCGGCCGGCGAGAAGCTTTGCGAATTCCTGCAAGCCGGGATTGTGTCCGATCAGCAGCACGACGCGCGACGAATCAGGGATGTCTCGGACCAGTTCCAGAATTTTCTGCGGAGGCGCGTGGTAAAGCGCCGGCTTGATCTCCACCGCCGGCGGTCGGTCCCACGGCTCGAGCGCCTCAAGGGTCTGCAATGTCCGCTTGGCGCTCGATGCGCACACCAGATCCGGACGAATTCCCTCGAATCGAATGAATTGCCGCATCAATGCGGCGGCCTTCCTTCCGCGCTTGTTCAGCGGGCGGTCGTGATCGGGGACCGACAAATCATCGCATGAGGATTTTGCGTGCCGGAGCAGGAATAGCTGCCGCTTCATTCATTCATTTCCAAGACGCCAATTCTCGGCCGCGCGGCGCCGCCGTGCAACGCGATTCTCGAGGCGGATCAGCTGTCTCCTCTGGTCGTAGTTTCGATTCGCCTCCCAATGTCATGATACGCCGAATTCGTGGCGCGGGACTCCTTACCCCGGCGAACGGCGGCTCATGCCGCCGGAGAAGTCGTTCATTATAAATGGCGAAGGCCTGCTTTGGGTCGATTTGGGAATCCGTGCTGAACGGCCACGAATTTCCGGATTTGGCGGATTCTGTTCTCTAATGGGTCAAGGCGGCTCAGGTTCGAGCGAAATCGGCGCATCCTAGCCCTTCCGGCGTCGACCGCTCGTCCGGAGAGACCGGTCCTTTGTTCCAGGGCCGCTGTCCGCCCGAAACCGCGATTAACATCAACCAATATGGTGTTCAGCGCGGGTTGGCGGCTTCGCGTCCTGCCGCGACGCATCATATAAAGACTTGCATATATGTTTATTGCCTTGTTTGCCCCCCGCTGCTATAGAGCCCGCAGTTCGCAACAGGATGGGAAATCATGAACGCCAGCCATCTCACCCATGATTTTGTCGTCGCCGACATCGGGCTCGCCGATTGGGGGCGCAAGGAAATCGCCATTGCCGAGACCGAAATGCCCGGCCTGATGGCGACCCGCGCCGAATATGGCCCCGCCCGGCCGCTGAAAGGCGCGCGCATCGCCGGCTCGCTGCACATGACCATCCAGACGGCGGTCCTGATCGAAACCCTCCAGGCTTTGGGCGCCGATGTGCGCTGGGCCTCCTGCAACATCTATTCGACCCAGGATCATGCGGCGGCGGCGATCGCCGCGCGCGGCACGCCGGTCTTCGCCGTCAAAGGCGAGAGCCTGGACGAATATTGGGAATACACCCATCGCATCTTCGAGTGGAACGACGGCGGGACGCCGAACATGATCCTCGACGACGGCGGCGACGCCACCCTGCTCATCCATCTCGGCCTGCGCGCCGAGCAGGGCGACGTCGCCTTTCTCGATCATGCGACGAATGAGGAAGAAGAAGTCCTGTTCGCCGCGATCAAGAAGCGCCTCAAGGGCAATCCCGGCTTTTACGGCCGCTGCGCCATGGCGATCCGCGGCGTGACGGAAGAAACCACCACCGGCGTCCACCGTCTCTATGTCATGGAGAAGGAAGGCAAGCTGCTGTGGCCGGCGATCAACGTCAACGACTCGGTCACCAAGTCCAAGTTCGACAATCTCTATGGCTGCCGCGAGTCGCTGGTGGACGGCATCCGCCGCGGCACCGACGTGATGATGGCGGGCAAGGTGGCGATGGTCGCAGGCTTCGGCGACGTCGGCAAAGGCTCGGCGGCGTCCTTGCGCAACGCCGGCTGCAGGGTGCTGGTGTCGGAAATCGACCCGATCTGCGCGCTTCAGGCGGCGATGGAAGGCTATGAAGTCACCACCATGGAAGACGCGGCGCCCCGCGCGGACATTTTCGTCACCGCGACCGGCAATGTCGACGTCATCAATATCGACCACATGCGCGCCATGAAGGACCGCGCCATCGTCTGCAACATCGGCCACTTCGATTCCGAAATTCAGGTCGCGGCGCTGCGCAACCTGAAATGGAGCAATGTCAAGCCGCAGGTGGACGAGATCGAATTCGCCGACGGCAAGCGCATCATCCTGCTCTCGGAGGGGCGCCTGGTGAATCTCGGCAACGCCACCGGCCATCCGTCCTTCGTGATGTCGGCTTCCTTCACCAATCAGACCCTGGCCCAGATCGAGCTGTGGGCCCGTCAGGGCGACTACGGCAAGAAGGTCTATACCCTGCCCAAACATCTCGACGAGAAGGTCGCCAAGCTGCATCTCGAAAAAATCGGCGTCAAACTCACGGTCATGAACCAGAAACAGTCGGATTATCTCTCGATTCCGGTCGAGGGGCCGTTCAAGCCCGACCATTACCGCTATTGAGTTGCCCCGCCGGCGTCCGCCGGCTGGGAGCGAACGCGCCCAAAGGGCGTCGGAAAACGCCCGTCTGGCGAAGGGCTATGGCCAATGCGAGGGAAATGTCGATCGCGCTTTTGCGCGATCGACAAAAGGAAACTGTGGCGCCTGTGCACAATTCAGCGTCTCCGGCTCCCACCGGAGGCGTTTTTCATTTCGTTCCTCTTCCTTAACCATGAATCAAGAAGGTAAATTGGGGTGATTCGCGGGGCGGCGGCCCCGAGGGGGAAGGGAATCCCGGTCCATGCCGCAACGAGGAAGCCAGACAGGTCCGCGCCGCGCCGCGCGTCTGCGTCTTGCGTCCTGCCTCGCCGCGCCGGCGCTGCTCCTTTCCGGCTTCGCGGCGCGTGCGCAGGCGTCCGCGGGACTGGCGGGCGCGGATACGGCTTTCGGCCTGTCGCTCGGGGCGGGGCTGGTGCTTTTCTCCACCATCACCGCTCTGCTCCATCTCGCCGGGCGGCGGAGCTGGGCGCGGCGCGAGGCGGAGCTTTCCTCGGAAATCGAGCAGCTGCGCCAGCAGGTCGAGCGCGCCCGCGCCTTTCTCGCCTCGGAAACCCAGTTCGTCGTGGTCTGGGCCGGCGCGCGCGGCGAGCCGGAGATCGAGGGCGACGTGAGTCTGGCGATCGATGCGCCGGCGCCGCGCCGCGTGCTCGGCTTCGGCGCCTGGCTGCCGCCCGATCAGGCCCAGGCGCTGGAGGCCAATGTCGCGCATCTGCGCGAACGGGGCCAGGCCTTCCACCAGGATCTCGTCAGCCACAACGGCCGCCATCTCGAAGCCGAGGGCCGGGCGATCGGCAGCCGGGTGGTCATGCGGGTGCGCGACGTTTCCGGCGACCGCCTCGAACTGATGCGCTTGCGCGAGGTTCATGGCGCGCAGACGGCGCGGCTCGAAACCTTGCGCGGCCTGCTCGATCTGAGCGACCATCCGGTGTGGACGCGCGGACCCGATCAGGCGCTCGACTGGGTCAATGCGGCCTACGCCAAGGCGGTGGACGCCGAAAGCCCGCGGGACGCCGTGGCGCGCGGCCTCGAACTGCTCGACCGCGGGGCGCGCGAGGCGGCGGCGCGGGCGCGCCAGGCGGGCGAAGCCTGGCGGCGGCGGGAGCATGTGGTGGTCGCTGGCGTGCGCCGCCTGATGGACGTGCTCGACGCGCCGCTGGCGGGCGGCGGCGCCGGCATCGCCGAGGATCTTTCCGAACTCGAGGCCGTGCGCGCCGATCATGCGCTCCAGGTCGAATCCCACATCCGCACCCTCGACCAGATCGGCACGGCGGTCGTCATTTTCGACCGGTCGAAAAGGCTGGTTTTCGCCAACGCCGCCTATCGCCATCTCTGGCAGCTCGATCCGGCGTTTCTCGAACAGGGGCCGACGGATTCGCAGATACTCGACGATCTGCGCGCCCACCGCCGCCTGCCCGAACAGGCCGATTACCGCGGATGGAAGGCGGCGCTGCACAGCGCCTATCTCGCCGTGGAGCCGGCGCCGCAAATCTGGCACCTGCCTGACGGCCGCACCCTGCGCGTCGCCTTCGATCCCAATCCGCAGGGCGGGATCACTTATCTGTTCGACGACGTCACCGAACGTTTCGCGCTCGAATCGCAATATAACGCGCTGGCGAGAGTGCAGAGCGAGACGCTCGACGCGCTGCAGGAAGGCGTAGCGGTTTTCGGCGCCGACGGTCGCCTGAAATTGTCCAATCCCGCCTTCGTCCGCCTGTGGCGCCTGTCCGGGCAGCAGATCGCCGAGCGGCCCCATATCGACGCCATCAGCGCCGCCTGCAGGCCGCTCCTGCCCGACGACGCCATCTGGGCCGATCTGCGCTCGGCGGTCGCGGGCCTCCATTCGGCGCGCATGGGCTTCCAGCGGCGCATGAACCGCGCCGACGGCGCGGTCGTCGATTGCGCCGTCGCGCCGCTTCCCGACGGCGGCGCCCTGCTGACGTTCATTGACGTGACCGACGGGGTGAATGTCGAGCGCGCCCTGAAGGAACGCAACCAGGCGCTGCTCGCCGCCGAGCAATTACGCGACGATTTCGTGCATCATGTCTCCTACGAGCTGCGCTCGCCGCTGACCAATATCATCGGCTTCATCCAGCTTCTGGGGGACGGCAGCGTCGGCCCGCTCAACGAGAAGCAGCGCGAATATGCCGGCTATGTCCTGAAATCCTCGGCCGCGCTGCTGGCGATTATCAACGACATTCTCGATCTCGCCACCATCGACCGCGACGCCATGGAGTTGAATCTGGGCGAGGTCGATATCCGCCGCGTCATCGCCGAGGCCGCCGAGGGGCTGCAGGACCGGCTGGCGGAATCCCAGGTCGAGCTGTCGATCGTCACTGATCCGGACATCGGCGGCTTTCGCGCCGACGGCCAGCGCATCCGTCAGATTCTCTTCAACCTGCTCTCCAACGCCATCGGCTTTTCCGAGCCGGGTCAGGTCGTCACCCTCGCCGCCCTGCGCCGCGACGGCGAGATCGTGTTCAAGGTCGCCGATCGCGGGCGCGGCATCTCGCCGGAACTCCTCGACAAGGTGTTCGACCGTTTCGAGAGCCACACCATCAGTTCGCGCCATCGCGGCGTCGGCCTCGGCCTGTCGATCGTGCGCGCCTTTGTCGAATTGCATGACGGAACGATTCATATCGATTCCGCGCCGGGCGAAGGGACGGTCGTGACCTGCATTTTCCCGATCCGGGGCGGCCAGACGGCCGGCCGCCCGAAGGATGAGCAGAGAGCGGAGGGACGGGCATGAACGAGCCGGTCTGGCGCGTGGATTTGCCCGACGAGGCGGCGACGCGGGTCCTGGCGGTGGAAATCGCGGGCATGGTCGGCGCAGGCGATCTCGTCACCCTGCGCGGCGATCTCGGCGCCGGCAAGACCACTCTGGCCCGCGCCATGATCCGCTTCCTTGCGGGCGATCCGGAGCTTGAGACGCCGAGCCCGACGTTTACCCTGATGCAGGTCTATGACGCGCCGGCCTTCCCCATCGTCCACGCCGATCTTTACCGGGTGAAGGATCCCGCCGAGCTTGCGGAGCTTGGCTGGGACGAGGCGGCCGAAGGGGCGCTGGTGATCGTCGAATGGGCCGATCGCGCGGGCTCGGCGCTCGCGGCCGACCGGATCGACATCGCGCTTTTCGCCGACGCGAAACGCGGGCCGGATTTCCGCCGCGCCGAAATCGTCGGCCATGGCGAGGCGGCGAGCCGCCTCATCCGCCTGCGCGGCGCGCAGGTCCTTCTGGAGCGCTGCGGCTGGGACGAGGCCGAGCGCCGGCACATGCAGGGCGACGCCTCGACCCGCGCCTATGAATTGCTGGTCAAGCCCGACGGCGACAAGGCGGTGCTGGTGATCTCGCCGCCGCGCGCCGACGGCCCGCCGGTCAAGGTCGGCAAGCCCTATAGCGCGCTCGCCCATCTCGCCGAGGATATTCGCCCCTTCGTCGCCGTGGACGAGGCCCTGATCGCGGAGGGCTTTTCCGCGCCGCGCATTTTCGCCGCCGATCTCGAGGCCGGCCTCGCGGTGCTGGAATATCTCGGCGACGAAGGCATGGCTGACGCCGACGGGCCGCGCCCGGAGCGCTATTCCGAAGCCATGCGCCTGCTCGCGCGGCTGCACGGCAAGAAACTGCCGGAGGAAATCGCCTTTTCCGGCGGGACCTATCGCCTGCCGGACTATGACCTTGGCGCCTTTCTGATCGAGGTCGAACTGCTGGTCGAGTGGTTCGCGCCCCATGTCCTCGGCGTCCAGCTCGCTTCGGGCGCGCGGGCGCAATATGAGAACGCATGGCGCGGGATTCTCGCCGGCCCGTTGGCCGAGCCAAAAACCTGGACACTGCGCGACTATCACTCGCCCAATCTGCTTTGGCTCGCCAATAGAGCCGGCGACCAGCGCGTCGGCGTGATCGATTTTCAGGACGCCTTGTTCGGGCCCCCGGCCTATGACCTGGTTTCGCTGCTGCAGGACGCTCGCGTCACCGTGCCGGACGAACTGGAGCTGAAGCTGCTCGGCGCCTATGCCTTCATCCGCAACAAGAGGGAGGAAGGGTTCGACGTGGTCGCCTTCACCACGTCCTATGCGATCATGGGCGCGCAGCGCGCGAGCAAAATTCTGGGCATTTTCGCCCGGCTCGACAAGCGCGACGGCAAGCCCGGCTATCTGGCGCATATTCCCCGCGTGAAAAACTATCTCAGGAAAGATCTCGGCCATCCGGCGCTCGCCGAGCTCAAGACCTGGTTCGAGCAATATCTGCCGCAGCTTTTCGTCGAGGAGGCGGTCGTTTGAAGGCGCAGCCGGAAAAAGCCCTGGTCTTCGCCGCGGGTCTCGGCACGCGGATGCGGCCGATCACTTTGTCGGTTCCCAAGCCTCTGGTGCGGATCGGCGGCAAGACCATGCTCGACCACGTGCTCGACCGGCTCGAAGAGGCGGGCGTCAGGGAGGCTATCGTCAATGTTCATTGGCTGGCCGAGCAGATCGAGGACCATCTGCGGGAGCGCGAGACGCCGCGCATAGAGATTTCGGACGAGCGCGATCTACTGCTCGACCAGGGCGGCGGCATCGTCAAGGTTTTGGGCGAGTTCGGCGGCAAGCCCTTTTTCATCTGCAACACCGACGCCCTGTGGATCGACGAGCCGGAGCCGCAGGTCGCGCGGCTCGCCCGCGCCTGGGACGGCGACCGGATGGACGTGCTGCTGCTGCTCGCCGACATGAAGACCAGCCTTGGCGTCGAAGGGCGCGGCGACTTTTTCCGCGACGCGCAGGGGCGCCTTTCCCGGCCGGCGCCGGGCGAGGCCGCGCCCTACGTCTATACCGGAGTCGGGATCATCAAATCCTCTCTCTTCGCGGGCCATGCGCTGGAGCCGTTCCGGCTCGCGCCTTTCTTTTTCGCGGCGGCCGAGCAGGGCCGCCTCTATGGCCTGCCGCTCGAAGGCCGCTGGCTCCATGTCGGCGCGCCGGAGACGATCGAAAAGGCCGAAAGGATTTATCGGGCGGCGGCGGCCTGATCGTCGCGCCGCGCCACGGCCAGACGTTTTTTGAGGGAAGAGCTTGCCGCCGCGCGTTTTCACCATTCCTCCCGGCGCGCCTTTTCTAAAAGTCTTCGCCGGCGCCCTGCTCGACGGGCGGGTCGTCCCCGGCCTGTCGCGGGCTTCGGGGCCGCTGGCGCTGGCCAAGGCGACGATTTTCACGCCGACGCAGCGCGCCGGCCGGGCGCTGGCGACGGAGCTTGCGCGCCAGAGCGGCAATCCCGCCATTCTGTTGCCCAAAATCCTGCCGCTCGGCGCGCTCGATGGCGAGAACGGCGAGGCGGGTTTCGACAATCCGCTCGATCCCACTCTACCGCGCGCGGCGGGCGACATCGAGCGCCGGATGTTTCTGGGCGAGCTCATCCTCGCCTGGGCGCGATCGTTAAGGCAAGCGATCGTCTCGATCGACGCCGACGGCAAGGTTCGACACGCGTCGGAAAGCCTGCTGGTCGCCGCCCATCCCGCCGACGCATGGCGCCTTTCCGGCGATCTCGCCGCGCTGATCGACGAGATGATCATCGAGAATGTCGATTGGGCGGATCTGAAAAATCTCAATGGCGAATTCGACGATTACTGGCGGATCACGCTGAATTTTCTCGAAATCGCCACCGCCGCCTGGCCGGAGATCCAGAAGGAGCGCGGCTTTGTCGATCCTGCCGCGCGCCAGCAGGCGCTGATCGCGCGCGCCATCGAGATGGTCGGGCGTGACGACGAACCGGTGATCGCCATCGGCTCGACCGGCTCCAATATCCGCACCGCCCGGCTGCTCAAGGCGATCGCCGGCGCGCCGCGCGGCGCGGTCGTGCTACCAGGGCTCGATCAGCGCCTTGATAATGAATCCTTTGCGTCCATCCGCAAAGGTGACGAGCCTTGCGCCACCCACCCCCAGGCTTTTCTGGCGCGGCTGATCGAGACCATCGGCGTGGCGCGCGACGAAGTGGTCGCGCTTGGGTCGCCCGAGGGCGCGCCTGTCCTGCGCGAGACCTTTTGCTCCGAGGCTTTTCGCCCGGCGGACACGACCGACCTCTGGCCGCGCTGGCGCGCGGCGCAGTCGCCTGAAACGCTGAAAGAGGCGTTGGCCGGCGTGACCTTGATCGAGGCGTCCGACGAGCGCGAGGAGGCTCTGGCCATAGCGGTCATCCTGCGCGAGGCGCTGGAGCACGACGGCCTGACCGCCGCGCTGGCGACGCCCGATCGCGGCCTGGCGGAGCGGGTGCGCGCGGAATTGTTGCGCTGGAATGTCGAGATCGACGATTCCGGCGGCGTGTCGCTTGGCGGCTCGCGCGCCGGTTCGCTGGCGCGGCTTGTTCTGCTCGCGCTCAGTGGGGCCGGCGCGGATTGGGCGGCGTTGATCTCGCACCCCGATTTCTCGCTCGGCCTCGGCGAGGAAGCGGAAAATCTGGCGCGCCTTTTCGAGATCGGCGTGTTGCGTTGCGACGCCGGCGGCGATTTTTGGCGCGACCGCATCGAACCCGCGCGCAAGGCGGCGCAGGACAAGCACGCCCATCCGCGCCAGAAGGAGATTGCCGAGGCGGAGTGGCGGGCGCTGGAAAGTTTCGCCGAAAAGCTCGACGCCGCCGTCGCGCCCTTGCGCGTTTTGGCTGAGGGCGGCGAGACGCGCCTGAAACCCTGGCTCGCGGCTCATCGCAAGGCTTTGGGTCTGATCGTCGCCGGAGACGAGCAGGCGCTGCCCGCAGGCGAGGACGGCGCGGCGCTGGAAAAGCTTTTTTCCGATCTGGAGGCTTCGGCCAACGCCGCCTTCACTTTCCACGCCGAGAGCTATGCCGCCTTTTTCGACGCCTTGATCGCCGAGCAGGTTTTGCGCGGGGCGACCCGCGCCCATCCGCGTCTGAAAATCCTCGGTCTGCTGGAAGCGCGCCTGATCGGGGTCGATCGGCTGGTCATGGCTGGACTGGACGAGACGACCTGGCCGCCGCGCGGCGAAACCGACTGTTTCCTCAACCGCGCGATGCGCGCGCAGCTCGGCCTGTCCTCGCCGGAGCGGCGTATCGGCCAGACCGCCCACGATTTCGTCCAGGGTTTCGGCGCGCCGGAAGTGGTGTTGAGCCGCGCGAAAAAACGCGGCGGCGCGCCGACCACGCCCTCGCGCTTCCTGCAGCGCATGGAGGCGCTCGCGGGGGAGCAAATTTTTGACCAACTGCGCGCGCGCGGCGCGGATTGGCTCGGCCTCGCGCGCCAGCTCGACCGGACGGCGCCCTCACCGCCGCTGCGACGGCCGGCGCCTGCGCCCGATCTGGCCTTGCGCCCGACAAGACTTTCGGTGACGCGGATCGAGACCCTGCGCCGCGATCCCTATGCGATCTATGCCGAGTTCATCTTGAAACTTCTTCCGCTGCCAGGGCTCGATCAGGAGCCGGGCGCGCGCGAGATCGGCACGGCTCTGCATGCGGCGCTGGAGCAATTCTGCAAACGCCATCCCGGCGGCTCCCTGCCGGAGAACGCGCGCGACCAATTGGTCGAACTGGCGCGGGAAAAGCTCAGCGCTTTCCGGACGGACCCGGAATTTCTGGCGTTCCGCTGGCCACGCCTGTTGCAGGGTCTCGATGTCTTTCTCGCCTTCGAGGCGGAGCGGCGTCCGCTGATCGAGCGCGTCGAGGTCGAGGCGGGCGGGCGCCTGCGCATTCCGCTCGACGACAGTTCCGAATTCACCCTCACCGCAACGGCCGACCGCATCGAATTGCTGAAAGATGGAACGGCGGCTCTGGTCGATTACAAGAGCGGCCGTCCGCCCTCCAACAAGGAGGTCGGCGCCGGCTGGTCGCCGCAACTCACTCTGGAAGCGGCGATGCTGTCGTCCGGCGCCTTCCACGGCGTCGAAATGCGCGAGGTGAGCGAAGCCTACTATGTTCCGGTCGGCGGCGGCAAGGACAGGCCGCGCCGGGTGGCGAAGGACAATGAGCCGTTCGGCGACCTCGTCGCCCGGCATTATGACGAACTCGTGCAGTTGCTGAGCGATTTCCGCGACCCGAAACAGGCTTATCCGGCGCGGCCCTTCCCGCAATTCGCCTTGCGCTACAACGATTACGACCATCTCGCCCGGACCCGCGAATGGTCGTCCTCGGGCGGCGAAGGCGGGGGAGACGAGTCATGAGCGGCGTGCGCAAGATTCCGGAGGCGACACGGGCGCGGCAGGCCCTGGCCTCGGACCCGCGCATTTCCGCCTGGGTGTCCGCCAACGCCGGATCGGGCAAGACCCATGTGCTGGCGCAAAGGGTGATCCGCCTGCTGCTGACCGGCTGCGCGCCGGGCCGCATTTTGTGCCTGACTTTCACCAAGGCGGCGGCGGCCAATATGGCCGAGCGGGTGTTCCAGAACCTGTCGCAATGGACCGCGCTCGACGACGAAGCCTTGGGCGACGCGATTCAAGCGACCGGCGCCGCACGCCCGCGCGAGAAAAAGGACCTCGATTTCGCCCGTAAACTTTTCGCCCGCGCCGTCGAGACGCCGGGCGGATTGAAAATCCAGACCATCCACGCCTTCTGCGAACGCGTGCTGCACGCCGCGCCTTTCGAGGCCAATGTCGCGGCCGGTTTCACCGTGGTCGAGGAGGTCGAGCAGCAGCAATTGATCGCGCGGGCCCGCCGCGAGACCCTGCGCGCCGCCGAACGCGATCGCGAACTCGGCGCGGCGCTGGCGCGCGTCGCCGAGGACGCCGGCCTCGTCTTCGACAAACTGTTCGACGAGGCTTTGTCGCGCCGCGCTTTGTTCCGCGCCGCCAAGCCGGACGCCTTGCGCGCCACGCTCGGCCTTGCGCCAGGCGACACGTCCGAAACATTTTATCGGGCGATGCTGGAGCAGGGAATCGGACCGCAACGCTGGCTCGATTTCGCGTCCTTCCTGCGCAGGGGCAAAAAGACGGACGAGGCCAACGCCACAGCTTTCGAGCTGGCGCATCGCGAATGGAAGACCGGTTCGTTCGACGCCGCGCGGGAGGCCCTGTTCACCGTCTTTTTCACCGCCAAGGGCGAGCCGGCCAAGAGATTGCTGACCAGCGACCTGGCCAGGGCGCGGCCCGATCTGCTCGAAGAATTGGCGGGCGAACAAACCCGCCTGCACGCCTTGCGCGACAAGGTGAAAGCGGCGGAAACCCTGGAGCGCAGCCTCGCGCTGAGCGTCGTCGTCAACGCCGTCCTCGACCGTTATGATTCGATCAAATCCGAGCGGCAAATTCTCGATTTCGAGGATTTGATCGCGCGCACGGGCGAAATGTTCCGGCGCTCCTCGGCGCGCTGGATTCTGCAAAAGCTCGACGCCGGGATCGAACATATTCTGGTGGACGAGGCTCAGGACACCAGCGCCGCGCAATGGGAGATTCTCGACCGCATTTCCGAGGATTTTTTCGCCGGCGAGGGCCAGGCGCGGCGCCCGCGCAGCTTTTTCGCGGTGGGCGACGAGAAACAGTCGATCTTCTCCTTCCAGGGCGCGGAGCCAAAGCTTTTCGCGACCAAGCAGGCCGAGTTGAAAAAACGCGCCCAAGCCGCGCAAAAACCTTTCGAGCCGGTCGAGCTGACGCTCTCGTTCCGCTC
Source organism: uncultured Pseudomonadota bacterium (assembly GCA_963748385.1). GTDB lineage: Bacteria > Pseudomonadota > Alphaproteobacteria > Rhizobiales > Beijerinckiaceae > Rhodoblastus. Next base: position 213,917 of record CAVVIQ010000012.1, on the reverse strand, counting down.
CGCGCGCGGACTGTTGGAAGCGGTCGATAAGGTTTTCGAACGGCCCGACCATTTTCGCGGCCTGTCGGCGCGGGAAGATCATGTCCGCACCGTGCATGAGGCGCTCAAACGCGACCTGCCGGCGCGGATCGAAATCTGGGACGTGATCGCGCCGGGCGAAAAGGAGGAGCCCCGCGACTGGCGCCTGCCGCTCGATTTCCGCGACGAGGCCGACCCCCCGGTTTTTTCGGCGCGGCGCATCGCCGAGACGATCAAGAACTGGCTCGCGCCCGGCTCCGGCGAGACGGTTCACGACAACGGCGCGCGCCGGTCGATCCGTCCCGGCGACATCATGATCCTGGTGCGCCGCCGCGACGCCTTTTTCGACGCGATGATCCGCGCCTTGCGCGAAAACAACGTGCCGGCGGCGGGGGCCGACCGGCTGAAACTTGCAGAACATATCGCGGTGATGGACCTCGTCGCCATCGGCCGCGCGGCGCTGCTGCCGGAAGACGACCTGGTTTTGGCGACCGCGCTCAAAACGCCGGTCTTCGGTTTCGACGACGACGACTTGCTGGGCGTCGCGCCGTTGCGGCGCGGGTCGTTGCATGCGGCCATGCGCGCGTCCGACGACAGGAAATTCCAGTCCGCCTGCGCCCAGATCGATCTGTTGCGCAAACTTGGCCGCGCCCTGCCGCCTTTCGCCTTTTACGCGCGCCTGCTCGGGCCGCTCGGCGCCCGCCGCGCCTTTCTCTCAAGGCTTGGGCCGGACGCGGCCGACGCGCTCGATGAATTCCTTGGGCTGGCGCTTGCGCATGAGCGCGCCCGCGCGCCTTCGCTCGCCGCCTTTCTCGCCGAGGTCGCGGGGCTCGATGTCTCGATCAAGCGCGACATGGACCTGACCTCGTCCTTCGTGCGGGTGATGACCGTCCACGCCGCCAAGGGTCTGGAGGCCAAGATCGTCTTTCTGCCCGACGTCTGCGGAGCGCCGGCCGGCAATCACGACGGCGCGCTTTTCCCGCTGGCCGACCAGATCGCCTGGTCGCCGAAAAGGGATTTCGATTGCCCCGCCGTGGCGGCGGCGCGCCTCGCGCGGCGCGAGGCGGCCGGGGACGAATATCGCCGCCTGTTCTATGTCGCGCTGACCCGCGCCGAGGAGCGGCTCTATTTCGCGGGCCATCGCGGCGCCCGCGATTGCCCGCCGGAAAGCTGGCGCGGCATGATCGAGGCCTCGCTGAAGCAGGACGCCTGTGAAGTCCCGGCGCCCTGGGACCGCGGGCAAATAGTCTGGCGTTACGGCGCGCCGGAAGAGGGGGCGGAGGCGCCGTTCGCCGCGGCGACTTCACCGTTCGAAGAAGGCCCCGCCGCGCCGCCCCCCTGGCTGTTCGCGCCCGCCGCCTCGGAGCGCGCCGCGCCGCCGCCGCTGCGGCCTTCGAGCGCGCTCGAAGGCGCGGACCAGAATCTGGCGGAAGCCGCGCCCTCGCCGCAGCGCGCCCAGGCTTTGGAGGACGGGCGTCTCGTCCATCGGCTGCTGGAGTTCCTCCCCGACCTGCCGCGCGACGCTCGCGGCGACGCCGCCCTGCGCGACCTGGCGGCGCAGGGCCTTGGCGAGGAACGCGCGGAAAAACTGACGCAAGCCGCGCTCGGCGTGCTCGACGACGAGCGGCTCGCGCCTCTGTTCGGCAAGAAATCCGTCCCCGAAGCGCGGATCGCCGCGCGTCTGGAAAAACCCGGCGGCGGCTTTGTCGAGATCGTCGGCGCCATCGACCGCATGGCCGAGACGGCAGAAGGGCTCTGGATCGCCGATTACAAGACCGGCGCGCCTCGCCCCGAGCGCCGCCCAGCCCATGTCATCCAGCTCGCGCTGTATCGCGCGGGCCTCGCCCGGCTCTATCCCGGCCGCGAGGCGCGCTGCTTCCTGATCCATGCGCAGGGGCCCATCGTGGAGGAAATCGCCTCCGACGAACTCGACGCGGCGCTCGACGCCGCTTTGGCCTGACGGAATTTGGGTCTATCCTGCGCGCCTGGGCAAGAAAGGGGCGCACAATGTTCCGCGAGATCGAAGGGCTTCCCTCTGGCGTCCTGGGCCTTGAGGCGCATGGACGCGTCACCCATGCGGACTACCGCGACACGCTGGCCCCGCGGCTGGAGGCCGCGGCGGCGCATGGCCCGGTGGACATGATCTACGCCATTGCCGAGGATTTCGAAGGCTTCGATCTCGAAGCCATGTGGGACGACGCGGCGGTCGGCTTGCGCAACTGGAAAAATTTCCGCCGCGTCGCCGTGGTCGCCGATCAGGGGTGGATTCGAGCGGCCGCCAGCCTGTTCGCGCCCTTCTATCCTTGCGAATTCCGGCTGTTCAAGCGTTCGGAGCTTGCAGCGGCCAGGGAATGGATCTCCCGACCGCCGCAGGGCTGAGAATTTCAGCGCTTTTTCTTCGGCTCCGTATCGGGGAGGGCGACCAGCTCCGCAAAATCTTCCGCCGCCGCTTCAAAGTCGCGCCACAGAGACGCCCTGAAGAACCCCCAGGAATCCTTGTCTTTCACCGTTTGGTCGATCCTGGCGCGAAGGGCGTCGTTCTTCTTCTCGATTTCGTTCACGAAACTGCGGCGGATATCGGTAAAGCCGCCGGTTTCATGGAATTGCCGTGTCCGCTTGCCCAGGTCTCCGGACAGTTTTTCCAGCTTCTCGATAAGCTGTTTCATTTCCTTGTCCGGCACAGCCGCATCCTCCAGAACCAACTGCGCGGCGGCGAATCGCCGCTTCATTCAAGCATATGGGCCCGTGCGCCGCCGCGCGCAATTGCGCCTTCGCGCTGCAAATCGCAGGCGACGCGGCGGCGTAAAATCGACATAATGGCCGGCGAATCTCGCATCCCTCTTCGCCCGAGGCTCCCTTGCAATCGTCGCAAAAATTCACCGTCACGCGGCGCGCCGTGGTGCTTTCCGCCGCCGCTCTGCCCTTGTTCTCACTGCCTGCGCGCGCGCAGGGCGCGGCCTGGCGCAGGACTTACGGCCTGTCGTCCTTCGGCGATCTGAGCCTGCCCGAGAATTTCGATCATTTTCCCTATGCGCAGCCCGGCGCCCCGCGCGGCGGACAGTTGAAGATGGAGTCGGCGGCGACCTCGTACGATTCGCTCAACGGCTTCATTCTGCAGGGCAATCCGGCGATCGGCCTGTCGCTCCCCCACGACAGCCTGATGGCCGGCAATCTCGACGAGGACAATGCGATTTACGGCCTTGTCGCCCATTCGGTCGAAATTTCCCCGGACAAGCGGCAATATCGCTTTCAGCTGCGGCGCGAGGCGCGGTTCCACGACGGCTCGCCATTGACGGCGAAAGACGTCGCCTTTTCGCTGAAAACCTTGCGCGACAAGGGCCATCCGGTGATCCAGCAATTGCTGCGCGATCTGGAAAAAGCAGAGGCCGAAGGCGATGATGTCGTGCTGGTCGCCTTGCGGGAAAATTTCGGACGCGACTCGATTCTCAATATCGCCGGCCAGCCCATCCTGTCCGAGGCTTATTACAAGAGCCACGACTTCACCCGCTCCGGGATGCAGCCCCCGCTCGGCTCGGGCCCATACAAGATCGGGGCTTTCGAACAGGGCCGCTATATCGCCTATGAGCGCGTGGCGGATTATTGGGCCAAGGATCTGCCGGTCAATGTCGGCCAGAACAATTTCGATGTCGTCCGCTATGATTATTTCGGCGAGCGCGCGGTCGGCTTCGAGGCGTTCAAGGCCGGGACCGTGAATCTCCACGAATCCTCGACCGCCTCGGAATGGGCGACGGGCTATGACTTCCCCGCCGTACGGGACGGACGCGTGGTGAAAATGGAGATCCCCGACCGCCGCAGCCCCGGTTTCCAGGGTTTTTTCTTCAATCTGCGGCGGCCGGTCTTCAAGGACCCCCGCGTGCGCGAGGCCCTGGGGCTTTGCCTCGATTTCGAATGGGACAACCGCAACCTGTTCTACGGCGCCTACAAGCGCGCGGTGAGCTATTTCGAAAACACCGACATGATGGCGAAAGGTTTGCCCTCGGCCGAAGAGCTGAAGATTCTCGAGCCGCTGCGTGGAAAAATTCCCGACGAGGTTTTCGGCCTGCCCTTCGTCCCTCCGGTCTCCGACGGCTCCGGCCAGGACCGCGCCCTGCTCAAGCGCGCCTTCGATCTTCTTATGGCCGCCGGCTGCAAGCGGCAGGGCGCGCAAATGTTGCTGCCCAGCGGCGAACCGCTTGCCTTCGAATTTCTCGAGGTGACGACCGCTTTCGAAAAGGTCGTCCAGCCGATGTTCAAGAACATGCAGCTGCTCGGCGTCGCGCCGCGCATGCGAATCGTCGATTCCGCGCAATACAAGCAGCGGCTCGACACGTTCGATTTCGACATGGTCGTCGACCGCAAGATGATCGGCGGCGTGCCCGGCGACGAACTTCTGGCCTATTTCGGCTCGAAATCCGGCAAGACCCAGGGTGGGCTGAACTATCCGGGCATCGACGATCCGGCGGTCGACATGCTGATCGACAAGGCGCTCAAGGCGCAGTCGCGGGCCGAACTGGTGGTGACCTGTCGCGTGCTCGACCGCGTCCTGCGCGCCGGGCGCTATTGGATTCCCAACTGGTTTTCGCCCAACCGCCGCATCGCCGCCTGGGATTTCTTCGGCCGGCCCAAGGAGACGCCGAAGCTCGATCTCGGCATTTCCTCGCTGTGGTGGTGGGACGCGAAAAAGGCGGCGGCCACGAAGGCGAAAAGCTGATGGCGGCGTATATCGCGCGCCGCATCCTGCTGATGATCCCGACCTTGTTCGGGATTCTGTCTCTGTCTTTCCTGATCGTGCAATTCGCGCCCGGCGGGCCGGTCGAGCGGGTTCTGGCGCAGATTCAGGGCCAGGACATGGGCGCGACCGCGCGGTTCGGCGGCGCCAACAGCGCGATCGCCGGCGGGCGCGGCGGCGCGGCTTCGGAATATTCCGGCAAATATCGCGGCGCCCAGGGCCTCGACCCGAAATTCATCAAGGAGCTGGAAAAGCAGTTCGGCTTCGACAAGCCGCCGCTGGAGCGATTCTGGCTGATGATCAGCCATTACGCCATGTTCGATTTCGGCCGCTCCTATTTCCGTGACGAGCCGGTGCTTTCGCTGATCAGGGAAAAGCTCCCGGTGTCGATGTCGCTCGGCCTGTGGATGACTTTCCTGTCCTACATGATCTCGATTCCGCTGGGCATCGCCAAGGCGCGCCACGAGGGCGAGCCCTTCGACATCTGGACCTCGGGCGTCATCATCGTCGGCTACGCCATTCCGAGTTTTCTCTTCGCGATATTGTTGATCGTGCTCTTCGCCGGCGGCTCGTTCTGGCAGATTTTCCCGCTGCGCGGCCTGACCTCCGACGATTTCTCCCAGCTCACGCTCCTGGGCAAGATCAAGGACTATCTCTGGCACATCGTCCTGCCGGTCTCGGCGCTGACGCTCGGCGCCTTCGCCACCACGACCTTTCTCACCCGTAACGCCTTCATCGACGAAATCCGCAAACAATATGTCGTCACCGCGCGGATGAAGGGCCTGACCGAGCGCCGCGTGCTCTATGGCCATGTCTTTCGCAACGCCATGCTGATTGTGATTTCCGGTTTTCCCGGCGCCTTCCTCTCGGCCTTCTTCACCGGCTCGCTGCTGATCGAGACGATATTCTCGCTCGACGGCCTGGGGCTCTTGTCCTTCGAATCGACGCTCAACCGTGACTATCCGGTGGTCTTCGCCAATCTCTATATTTTCGCTCTGCTCGGCCTGGTCATCAATCTGATTTCCGACCTCACCTATGCGTGGATCGACCCGCGCATCGATTTCGAAACGCGGGAGACCTGATGTTCGCGCTCTCCCCGATCAGCAGACGCCGGATCGAAGCCTTCAAGCGCAACCGGCGCGGCTATTTTTCCTTCTGGTTCTTCCTCGATCGCCTTCGTTCTGTCGCTCGGCGCGGAATTCATCGCCAACGACAGGCCGATCCTCGCCTTTTACAAGGGCGAGTTGCTCTTTCCCGCCTTCGTCAGCTACCCGGAAGAAAAATTCGGCGGCTTCCTCGCCGAGACGGATTATCGCGATCCGGTCATTTTCAAGGAAATCGAGGCCCATGGCTGGCTGATCTGGCCGCCGATCCGCTATTCCTACGACACCCATAATCTCGCCTTGCCGCTGCCCGCGCCCTCGCCGCCGACCTGGATGCTGACCAATGCGCAATGCGCGCAGGGCAAGACGTTCTCGGGCGAGCCGGCGCAAAATTGCCGCCAGATCGAATGGAACTGGCTCGGCACCGACGATCAGGGCCGCGACGTGGTGGCGCGGCTGATCTACGGCTTCCGCATTTCGGTGCTGTTCGGCCTTCTGCTCGCCGGAATTTCCTCAGCAGTCGGGGTGACCGCCGGGGCGATCCAGGGTTATTTCGGCGGCTGGACCGATCTATTGTTCCAGCGCATCATCGAAATCTGGTCGTCGCTGCCCAGCCTCTATCTGTTGATCATTCTTTCGGCCATCGTAAGCCCGAGCTTCTTCGTACTGCTGTTCATCCTGCTGGCCTTTTCCTGGGTCAATCTGGTCCATGTCGTGCGCGCCGAATTCTTGCGCGCAAGGAACTTCGACTATGTGCTCGCGGCGCGGGCGCTGGGGCTTCCCGACCGCAAGATCATGGTGAAGCATATCCTGCCCAACGCCATGGTGGCGACGCTGACCTTCCTGCCCTTCATCCTCAATTCCTCGATCACCACCCTGACCTCGCTCGATTTTCTCGGATTCGGCCTGCCGCCCGGCTCGCCGTCGCTCGGCGAGCTGCTGTTGCAGGGGAAAAGCAACCTCCAGGCGCCCTGGCTCGGGCTGTCGGGCTTTTTCGTGATCGCGCTCACTCTGTCGCTGCTGGTCTTCACCGGCGAAGCCTTGCGCGACGCCTTCGATCCGCGAAAGGGTTTCTGATGGCCCCCGACGCGCCTCTGCTGGACATCAGGGATCTCTCGGTCGGTTTCGGGCCGACCGGCCGCGAGTCGCTCGCGGTCGAAAACGCCTCCCTGCGGCTGGAGCGGGGGCGGACGCTCGGCCTTGTCGGCGAGTCCGGCTCGGGCAAATCGGTCACGGCCTTGTCCGTGGTGCGCCTGCTTGCGCCGGGCGCCAAAATTCTCGGCGGCGAGATTTTCTTCCAGGGCCGCGACCTGCTGAAGGCGAGCGAGGCGGCCTTGCGCGCGGTGCGCGGCGCGCGGATCGGCATGGTGTTCCAGGAGCCGATGACCTCGCTCAACCCCCTGCATCGGATCGAGCGCCAGATCGACGAAGTCCTCGAAATCCACGGGCTGGCCTCGCGCGATAAGCGCCGCGCCCGCACGCTCGAACTGCTGCAAGAGGTCGGCCTGCAAAACGCCGAGAAAAGGCTCGACGCCTTTCCGCACGAGCTCTCGGGCGGCCAGCGCCAGCGCGTGATGATCGCCATGGCGCTCGCCAATAATCCCGACCTGTTGATCGCGGACGAGCCGACGACCGCGCTCGACGTGACGGTCCAGGCGCAAATCCTGAAGCTTCTGCGCGACCTGCAGAAGCGCCACGGCATGGCGATTCTTTTCATCACCCACGATCTCGGCATCGTGCGCCACATGGCCGACGAAGTGGCGGTGATGAAGCTTGGCCGGGTAGTCGAGACCGGCGCGACCGAACAGATTTTCACCGCGCCGCGCCATGACTACACCAGAATGCTGATCGCCGCCGAGCCGAGTGGCGCTGCGCCGCCGACCGATCCCAACGCGAAGGAAGTTCTGGCGGCTACCAATCTGAAAGTCTGGTTCCCGATCAAGAAAGGTTTTTTTGGCCGCGCCGGCGAATATGTGAAGGCGGTGGACGGCGTGTCGCTCGCCCTGCGCAAGGGGCAGACGCTCGCGCTCGTCGGCGAATCCGGCTCGGGCAAGACCACGCTCGGCCTCGCGCTTTTGCGCCTCATCCGCTCGGACGGGCCGATCCTTTATCTCGGCCGCAACATCGACGGCCTGTCCTCGCGCGAAATGCGGCCCTTGCGCAAGGACCTGCAGATCGTATTCCAGGATCCCTATGGCTCGTTGTCGCCGCGCCTTTCGGTGGCCGAGATCGTGGAAGAGGGCCTGCTGATTCAGAACAGGGGCCTGTCAGCGCCGGAACGACGCGCCATCGTCGCCCGCGCGCTCGCCGACACCGGCCTCGACCCGGCGACCATGGACCGCTATCCGCATGAATTTTCCGGCGGCCAGCGCCAGCGCATCGCCATCGCCCGCGCTCTGGCGCTCGATCCCGAAATCATCGTGCTCGACGAGCCGACCTCCGCGCTCGACCGCTCGGTCCAGGCCCAGATGATCGATCTCCTGCGCGAGCTTCAGGAAAGGCGCGGCCTGTCCTATCTCTTCATCAGCCACGACCTGAAAGTGGTGAAGGCGCTCGCGTCCGACATAGCGGTGATGCGCGACGGCAGGATCGTCGAGCAGGGCCCGGCGGGACAGATTTTTGCGAAGCCGCGCGAAAAATACACACAGGAGCTTTTCGCGGCGGCTTTCGGCATGAACGGCGACGAGCCGTCAGGCCACGCCGGCGCGCAGCAGATCGTGGATATGTAGAACGCCCACCGGCCTGCCGTCCTCGACGATGAACAGGACCGTGATCTTGCGCCGGTTCATCGTCTCCAGCGCCGAGGAGGCCAAAGTCCCGCGCGATGCGGTCAAGGGCGCGCGGGTCATGATCTCGCGCGGGGCCTTGTGCTGCAGCAGATCGCTCCAGTGACGGCGCAGATCGCCATCGGTGATGATCCCGGCGAGCCGGCCGGCGTCATCCACCAGCCCGACGCAGCCGAATCTTTTCCCCGTCATGGCGAGGATGACCTCGTCCATGCGCGCGCTTTCGGGCAGAAGCGGCACGTCCTCGCCGGCATGCATCAGATCGTCGACCTTGTGCAACCGCGCCCCGAGCTTGCCGCCGGGATGGAACAGCCGGAAGTCCTGCGCCGAAAAACCCCGATCCTCGATCAGGGCGACGGCGAGCGCGTCGCCCAGCACGAGCTGGATGGTGGTGGAGGTGGTCGGCGCGAGGCCATTGGGGCAGGCCTCCTCGACCGGCGGCAATTCCAGCAGGATGTCGGCGGCGCGGCCGAGCGCGCTGTCGCGTCGCGAGGCGGCGGCGATCAAGGGGATGGCGAAGCGCTTGGAATATTCGATCAGGTCGGCAAACTCCGCCGTCTCGCCGGACCAGGAAAAGGCGAACAGCACATCGTCCTGGGTGATCATGCCGAGATCGCCATGGCTCGCCTCGGCCGGGTGCAGGAAAAACGCGGGCGTGCCGGTCGAGGCCAGGGTCGCGGCGACCTTGCGCCCGATATGACCGCTCTTGCCCATGCCGCTGACGATCACTTTTCCGCGCGCCGCGCGAATGGTCGCGATCGCCTTTTCCAGCGCCTCGCCCAGTTCGCCGTCGAGCGCAGCGCGCAGAAGGGCGACGCCGGCCTTTTCGATCTCGACGCTGTTCCTGGCGGCTTCAAGCGCGACGCTGTTCATGCGGGCCTCTTCCTGCTGAGGCGGCGATCCCTATAACATCAAGGCCGGAACGGCAATCCGGGGGATCCTCACGCCAGCCCGTCGCGCAGGGTGTAGCCGGCTCCGCGCACGGTCTGCAGCAACTGCTTGTCGTGGCCCTTGTCGATCTTGCCGCGCAGGCGGGAAATATGCACGTCGATCACGTTGGTTTGCGGATCGAAGTGATAGTCCCAGACATTTTCGAGCAGCATGGTCCTTGTCACCACCTGGCCGGCGTGGCGCATCAGATATTCCAGCAGGCGGAATTCGCGTGGTTGCAGGACGATTTCCTTGCCCGCGCGGAAAACCTTGTGCTTGAGCCGGTCGAGTTCGAGATCGGCGACGCGGTAGGCCGTCTCCTCGGCCATCCCGCCGCCGCGCCGGCGCGCCAGGATTTCGACGCGGGCGAGCAGTTCGGCGAAGGCGTAGGGCTTGGCAAGATAATCGTCGCCGCCCGCGCGCAGGCCCTTCACCCGATCGTCCACCTGACCGAGCGCGGAGAGGATCAGCACCGGCGTGTCGATCTTTTGCGCCCGCAATCCGCCGATCAGCGACAGGCCGTCGAGCTTGGGCAGCATTCGATCGACGATCAGCACGTCGTAATCGCAGCTTTCCGCCCGCGCGTAGCCCGCAAGGCCGTCGCCGGCCGCGTCGGCGGTATGACCGGCTTCGCGGAAGGCCTTGACCAGATAAGCGGAGGCCTGGGGATCGTCTTCGATGATCAGGATTCGCATGGCGCGGAGCATAATCCATTCCTGAAAAAAAGTCGGCAGGCCGGAGGGGCGTTCCGGCCTGCCGTCGCGGGCGCGCTTCATAAAGCCGTTTCCGGCCGCGGGAGCTGGGCGCGCCCCGTCTCGTATCTTAAGCCCCGCGCCTCACGAAGCATCCGCCGAAAGCGCGAGGAAATGCATATTGTCGCCGGTCCTGACCCGCAGCAACACCGCGCGCCGTCCGTCCTTCCTGGCGTCGTTCAGGGCCTTGACCACATCCTCGGGCGCCGCGACCTGCTTGCCGCTGATGTCGAGGATCACGTCGCCCTGCCGGAGCCCTTTCTGCGCCGCCGGGCCGTCCGGATCGAGGTCGGTGACCACCGCGCCGTCCTTGCCGGCGCCGGAGACGTCCTTCGCCGCCTCCAGGCTGAAGCCATATTTCGCGAGCGCGGTCTTGGCCGCCTTTTCCGGCGCGACGCTGTCCGCCTTGGCCTGAACCTCGTCGGGCAGCTTGCCGAGCTTGAGCTTGATGTCCTTGTTCGCGCCGTTGCGGAGGACGGTCAGATCGACCTCGGCGTTGGGCCCGAGGGCGGCGATCCTCCGCGACAACTCATGCGGGCTTTCGATCTTGACGCCGTCGAGGGCGGTGATCACGTCGCCCGAAAGAATGCCTGCGGCGACGGCCGGGGTGTTCGGCTGAATCTGCGCGACGAGCGCGCCTTCCGTGGATTTCAACCCGAGGCTTTCGGCGATTTCAGGAGTCACCGACTGAATCTGCACGCCGATATAGCCGCGGCTGACCGAGCCCTTGTCCTTCAATTCGGCGATCACGTCCTTGGCGACCTCGGAGGGAATCGCGAAGCCGATGCCGACGCTGCCGCCCGAAGGCGAATAGATCGCGGTGTTGATGCCGACGACCTCGCCCTTGCTGTTGAAGGTCGGTCCGCCGGAATTGCCGCGATTCACCGGCGCGTCGATCTGGAGGTAATCGTCATAGGGGCCGGATCCGATGTCGCGGCCGCGCGCGGAAACGATGCCCGCCGTGACCGTGCCGCCGAGGCCGAACGGATTGCCGACCGCGATCACCCAATCGCCGACGCGCGGCGTGGAACTCGCGAACTCGACGTAAGGATAGGTTCCCGGCTCGGTGATCTTGAGCAGGGCGAGGTCCGTTTTCTTGTCCACGCCGATGAGCTTGGCCGGGACGGTCTTGCCGCCTTCGAGCGTGATTTTCACGTCTGTGGCGTCGCTGACGACATGGTTGTTGGTCACGACATAGCCGTCGCTCGAAATGATGAAGCCGGAGCCGAGCGCCTGACCCTTGTGGGGTTGTTGCGGCATGCCGTTGGGCGCGCCGAAATGTTTGAAGAAGCGATAGAGCGGATCGTCGGGCGAGAGCGGCGGCATGCCCGGCGGCAGGCCCTCGCCGAAGTCGGGGCCGACGGCCTCGGCCTTTTCGACGACATCGACCTTGACCGAAACCACCGCGCCCTTGACCCGATCGACCAGGTCGGCGAAGGACGCCGGCCCGGCCGGCGCGAGGCCCTGACTGGCGGGCGCCTGGGCGTAAGCGGGAAGAATCGCCACGCCGGCGCCAGCGCCGACGAGCGCGGCGGCGCCCACGGCGCTCAGCATGACAGCGCGCAGCGGCCGAAGCCGGGCGCGCGGGAACGCGGGTTCACGATGGGACGATTGCGCGGACCAGTACGACATCAACGGCTCCATAAACTTTGCGAAAGCGGAAGCGGGGAATCACGCCGCCCTTCGCAACCGAATATGGGAGCCGCCAGCTTACGCGGCTGTTTCGGGAGGATGAAATTTTGGTAAGCTATGCCCGCCCATCTTCCAGCAGGCTTTTCAGCCGGGCGCTTTCTTCCTCCGACAAGGGCGCGGCGGGCTTGTCTTCTCCCTTGCGGCGGTTGCGCAGGGCCGCGCCCGCGCCAAGCGCCAGAATGGCGAAGGGGGAAAGCCACAACAGCAAGGTGTCCCATTCGAAGGGCGGCTTCAGCAGGATGAAATTGCCGTAACGGGAGACGAGATAATCCTTGACCTGCTGGTCGGTGTCGCCGGCCTTCAGCCGATCGCGCACCAGCACCCGCAGATCGTGGGCAAGCTGGGCGCCCGAATCGTCGATCGACTCGTTCTGGCAGACGAGACAGCGCAAGCCCTCGGAGATTTTTCGCGCGCGCTGCTCGAGCTTGGGGTCCTTGAGCATTTCGCTCGGCTCGACCGCAAGAGCCGGGGCGGCGCGCAAGAGCACGAGAACCGTCAGGGCGAGCCATAGGGGGCGTTTCGCGCGCCCGTTCCTCAGCGACGCTCGGCGCGTGCGCCGAGCCGTGGCGAAGCGATGACCGCGTCCGATGAAATACGGGAGCTTTTTCATCATTCCGCCGCCTGCGCCGCAATTTGAACTTTCGCCGCGCGGCGGGCCACTCCCACCCGCAAGCGCCGGTCGCTGAGGCTCAGCAGGCCGCCGAAGGCCATGACCAGGGCGCCGACCCAGATCAGCGAGACCAGCGGCTTCCAGTAAAGCCGCGCGTCGATCAGCCCATCGGGATGAGGCTCGGCGACGCTGACATAGATCTGGCCGAGGTTGAGCGTCACGATGCCGGCCTGCGCGGTGCCCATCCGCCGGGTCGAGAAGAAGCGCTTGGACGGCGCGAGCAAGGCGACGATCTGGCCGTCGCGCTTCACGCTCATATGGGCGACGGTTTCCTGATAATTCGGCCCCCGGTCGGTGGTGACGCCAACGACCTGGAGCTGATAGGGGCCGACGTCGTAAACGTCGCCCTGTTTCATCGCCACGATCTTCTCCACCCCCCAGCCGCTCGCCGCTATGCCGAGCATGGACAGGCCGAGGCCGGCGTGGGCGAAGGCCGTCCCCCAGGCCGAGAGCGGCAGGCCCCTGGCGCGAAAGACAGCGTTCTTCGCCGCGCCGAAACCCGAGGGAAATACACGGCCGAAGATTTCGACGAAGGCGCCGACGATCAGATAGACGGCGACGCCTGAGCCGATCACCGCCATGACCGGCGCGCCATGCAGCGCCGCGAAGACCGCCATGGCCGCGAGGCCGAGGCTGGCGGCGAGGAACAGCCGTTGCGCGGCGGCGAGAAGATCGCCGCGCTTCCAGGCCAGCAACTGGCCGAGCGGCGCCAGCAGCAGGAGCGGCGCGAACAAAGGCCCGAAGGTCCGGTTGAAGAAGGGCGCGCCGACCGAAATCTTGTCGCCGTTGATCGATTCGAGCGCCAGAGGATAGAGCGTGCCGACCAGAACCGCCGCGCAGGCCGCGGTCAGCAGCAGGTTGTTCACGACAAGAGCGCCCTCGCGCGAGATCGGCGCGAACAGGCCGCCCTGTTTGAGCGAGGACGCGCGCAGCATGAACAGGAACAGCGCGCCGCCGATGAACATCACCAGAATGGCGAGGATGAACAGGCCGCGGGTCGGGTCGCTGGCGAAGGAATGGACCGAGGTCAGCACGCCCGAACGCACCAGGAAAGTGCCGAGCAGCGACAGCGAGAAGGTGACGATGGCCAAAAAAATCGTCCAGACCTTCAGCGCCTCGCGCTTTTCCATCACCGCCGCCGAATGGAGCAGCGCCGTGCCGGCGAGCCAGGGCATCAGCGAGGCGTTCTCGACCGGGTCCCAGAACCAGAAGCCGCCCCAGCCAAGCGTGTAATAGGCCCAGTAGGAGCCCATGGCGATGCCGAGCGTCAGGAAGCACCAGGCGGCGAGGGTCCAGGGCCGGATGAAGCGAGCGAAGGCGGCGTCGAGCCGGCCGCCGATCAACGCCGCGGCTGCGAGCGAAAAGACGATCGAAAAGCCGACATAGCCGAGATAGAGCAGGGGTGGATGGATGGCGAGGCCAGGGTCCTGCAAGATCGGGTTGAGGTCATTGCCTTCGATCGGCGCGGGGATCAGCCGCGCGAAAGGGTTGGACGTCAGCAGGATGAAGGCCAGGAAGGCGGCGCCGAGCACGCCCTGGACCGAAAGGGCGTCGGCGAGCAGGCGCGGCGGAATGGCGCGGGAAAAAGCAGCCATCGCGCCGCCGCTGGCCGCCAGGATGAGGACCCACAGCATCATCGAGCCCTCGTGGTTCCCCCAGACGCCGGAGATCTTGTAGATCAGCGGCTTGGTCGAGGCCGAATTCTCGACCACATTGACCAGCGAGAAGTCCGAGACGACATGGGCGTAGGTCAGCGCCGCATAGGACAGGGCGACAAAGGCGAACTGGGTCATGGCGGCCGGCCGCGCCGTCGCCATCAGCCTCGCGTCATGGGTCCGCGCCCCCCAGAACGGTAGGACCGCCTGCATCAGCGACAGAGCCAGCGCCAGAACCAGCGCGTAATGTCCGACTTCGACAATCATCATCGCGCTCCCGCCTGATCGCTGGGGCCGGCCCATTTGCCTTGTTTCTTCAACGCGTCCACCACTTCGCGCGGCATGTAGCGCTCGTCATGCTTGGCGAGAATGTTGTCGGCCTGGAACACGCCGCTCTTGTCGAGCGCGCCCTCGGCCACCACGCCCTGGCCCTCGCGGAACAGGTCCGGCAGCAGACCGGTATAGGCGACCGGCACGGCGTCCTTGCCGTCGGTGATCCTGAAGGTGACGCTCTTGCCGGCGAGACGGACCAGACTGCCGTTTTCCACCAATCCGCCGATGCGCAGGCGCACGCCGGGACCGACATGTTTCTCGACCATGTCGGTCGGGCCATAAAAGAACACGATATTGTCGCGCAAGGCGAACAGCACGAGACCCAGGGCGAGGCCGAGCACGCCGACGGCGGACCCGATCAGGGTCAATCTCTTCTGCTTGCGCGTCATGGCGTCTGCAATCCCATTTCCCTGGCCGATGCGGCGAGCTTGTCGCGCGCCGCGGCGTCGCCGGCGAGCGCCTTGAGCGCCTCGTTGTAGGAATTTTGCGCCTTTTGCGTTTCATTCAACACTTTATAGGCGCGAATGAGGCGAAGCCAGTCGTCCGCGCTCCCGCCCTCGGCGGCGAGGCGCTGCGCGAGGCGCTCGACCATCGTGCGGATCATCTTCTGCTGGGCTTCGGGCGCGGCGGAAGCGATGGCCGCGGCCTCGCCCGAAGGCGGCGCGCCCTGCGAGGCTCCCGGCTCCGCCGGCGCGTCGAGCAGCGCGAGTTTCTGCTTGATTTCCTGCTGCGCCGCCGCGTCCCCCTGCAGGTCGGGCAGCAGTTCGCTCCAGATCTTGCGCGCCTTGTCCTTGTCGCCGTTCTGCGCCGCCGCGAGCCCGAGATAGAAGCGCGCGCCGGGATTCTTGGGGTCGAATTTCAACGCGCGCTGCAATTGGGTTTCGGCTTCGGGCGGGATCGTCCCGTCATTGGCGTAGGACAGGGCTTCGGCATATTCGACCAGACGTTGGGGCGTCTCGCCGCGCAGCTCGATGATCTTTTTTCGGGCCTTCACCGCGTCGTCGAAGCGGCCCATGCGCAGATAGACCGGCGCCATCAGCTCCAGCGCGCGGGCGTCGTCGGGATTAGCCTGGATATGGGCCTCCATCCGCGCGACCACGGCGGCGAAATCCTGCTGCGACGGCTGGGCTTTCATCCTGGCTTCCAGCGGCATGTCCGGCTGGTCGGGATGGCCGATCTTCTGGTAAAGCCCGAGCGCCAGCGCCGGAATCGCGACGAGGGCGATGACGGATGCGATCCTGCGCGCCCTGGGCGCGGATCCGGCCGCGGATTCTTCGGGCGCGACGGCGAGCAGCCGGCGCCCGGCCAACGCCTTGGCCGCCTGGGCCTGTTCCCGGTCGAGGCCGCCGCGCTCGACCTCGGCGTCGATCTCGGCGATCTGATCGCGGTAGAAGGCGACATCGCCCGCGTCCTCGCGCGCCGTGGGCGCGGGGCGTGAGAGCGGCCAGAGAATGGAGAGGATGGCGGCCCCGGTCAGGAGCGCGAAGACGAGCCAGATCATGCCGGCTGCTTTAACTTTTTCCTCTGCCAATTGAAAGGCCTGTGACGGCGGGCGCGCGCGCCGAACGTGATCTGCGTCAAGTTGCGGCGCAGACAGGCGCGTCATCCTTGCGGGACATGGCCATCGGCGTAAGAGATCATCTTTTTGGGGACGGCCAGGATCAGCGGCAGGATCATGGCGTAGACGGCGGTGATCAGGGCGACGCAGACGGCGAAGCCGCCGAAGGCTTGATAGACGCCGGTTCCCAGCACGTCGCCGAAGCGCGAGGCGACATAATAA
Organism: uncultured Pseudomonadota bacterium; assembly: GCA_963748385.1. Classification (GTDB taxonomy): domain Bacteria; phylum Pseudomonadota; class Alphaproteobacteria; order Rhizobiales; family Beijerinckiaceae; genus Rhodoblastus. Next base: position 197,469 of record CAVVIQ010000012.1, on the reverse strand, counting down.
AGCCCGCTCGACAGCATCAGGGTCGTCCCTTGCAGGCCGGGCGGGCAGGAGCGGATCAGCAGGTCGATATAGGCCGCCGTGGCGACACCGCCCATCAGCCCCATGGGGGCGGCGGCGAGCAGCGCGCCTTGCGCGTCATGGACGAACAGCAATGGCGTGAATTGGGGAATGGCGGCCAATGTTCCCCAGACCAGCAGGCTTTTCAGCGCGATGCGTCGGCAGAGGAAAGCATAGAACGCGAAAGGCGGGAGAAAGGAGGCGGCGAAGACGGCGTTCCACGCCCCCCAGACGCTGTCCGGCGCATGCAACGTGTTCTGGAGGTAATATTGCAGCGGCGTCTGCGCGCCGGGAGCGAAATTCCACAGCAACCAGATCGCCAGCGCGGGATAGATCGGCCGGTGGCGCAACAGCCGTTTGAGATCGGCGAGAACAGATGGTTTGACCGGCCGCTCCTCGGCGAGATTGTCGAACACCGCTTTGGGCCGCAAAAAGCCGTAAAAGGCGACCGTCGACAGGATCGCCGCGCCGCCCAGGAACAGAAGCCGCGCCGCCTCGTTCAAGCCCAGAACCTCGAGCCGGTCGCTGACCCAGCCGCCAGTCAGGAACGCGGCGACGCCCGGCAAGGCGACGAAACTGTTCCACAAGGCGCTGATGCGGCCGGACATGGCGTGCTGCTGGCCCAGCGACGAGGCGAGGCCGTTCAGGGCGCTGCTGAGCATGAGGAAGGCGCAGGTGAGCAGCGGCAGGGCGATCAGCAGGCGTGTGGCGGAAACCGGCAGGAAAGCAAAAACCAGATAAAGCGACGCGCCGAATGAGCCGAACAGGACGAGAAAGCCACGGTCCTTCATGCCGAAAGGGTTGAACCTATCGCGGACGAAACCGAAAAATCCGGCGAAATAGAGGGGAAGCGCGAGGAAAAGACGAAAGCGCGCCAACTCCTGCGGCGCGAGATGCAATTTGTTCTTCAGCATGAAGCTGATCGACACGTCCATCAGCCCGCCGTTGGGATCGCCGAAAGCGAGCAGAAAGACCAGAACGCCAAGATACAGGAAGATTTTCTGGCGCTGGGCGGGCGCGAGCAGGATGATTTTCGTGGCGTTTTCGATCGCTGCGCCCTCCTGGCGCGAATTTCGACCCATGGCGCTTCGCGCGTCCCCTCGCGAACAATCAGGCGGAAATCCGCTTTCTGTCCACGCCTTTTCGTGGATTTCCCCAGGGCGCCGGGCCTTCGCCGCCATCGCAACATCGTCATTCGCGAACAGGCGCGCTAATCTGGCGGGAGCGTCGCGCAGAATCGCTGTCGAAAAGGCGAAGCCATGTCCGATCCCAGCAATGTCCCGGGCCAGATCCTCGTCGGCAAGGCCGAGGATTACATCTACCTGCTGCTGCGCTACGGCAACCGCCACGGGATTGTCGCCGGAGCGACCGGAACGGGCAAGACCGTGACCCTGCAGAAGCTCGCCGAAGGCTTCTGCATCGCCGGAACCAACGTCTTCGCCGCCGACGTCAAGGGCGACCTGTCGGGGATCGCCATGCCGGGCGACGGCGCCAAACCTTTTGTCGCGCGGGCGCAGGAAATCGGCGTTCCTTATGAGCCCGACCAGTTCCGCTGCGTGTTCTGGGATCTGTTCGGCGAAAAGGGTCATCCGGTCCGCGCGACCATCGCCGAAATGGGGCCGCTGCTGCTGGCGCGCATCCTCCAGCTCAACGAGATCCAGGAAGGCGTGCTCAATATCGTCTTCCGCGTCGCCGACGAGCAGGGCCTGGCCCTGCTGGACCTGAAAGACCTGCGCGCCATGCTGGCCTTCGTGTCGCAAAACGCCGCCGACCTCCAGCAGCGCTACGGCAATGTCTCGGCGGCCTCGATCGGCGCGATCCAGCGGCAATTGTTGGTGCTGGAGAACCAGGGCGCGGAAAAATTCTTCGGTGAGCCGGCGCTCGACGTCATGGACCTGCTCAAGCCCGACATCGACGGGCGCGGCTTCATCCATATCCTGAAAGCGGAAAAGCTGATCCGCAGCCCCGATCTCTATGCGACCTTCCTGTTCTGGCTGCTCTCCGAACTGTTCGCCCGTCTGCCCGAAGTCGGAGATCCGGACAAGCCGAAGCTGGTCTTCTTCTTCGACGAGGCCCATCTTCTGTTCAAGGACGCGCCCAAGGCGCTGCTGTCCGCGATCGAACAGGTGGTGCGGCTGATCCGCAGCAAGGGCGTCGGGGTCTATTTCGTGACGCAAAGCCCGCTCGACGTGCCGGACAATGTTCTGGGCCAGCTCGGCAATCGCGCCCAGCATGCGCTCCGCGCCTTCACCCCGCGCGACCAGAAGGCGGTGCGGACCGCCGCCGAGACTTTCCGCCAGAATCCCGCCTTCGACACGGCCGACGTCATCACCAAGCTCAATGTCGGCGAGGCTCTGGTGTCGATGCTCGAAGGCTCCGGCGCCCCGGCCATGGTGACCCGCGTAAGAATCGCGCCGCCGCAGTCGCGCGTCGGCCCGATCACCGATTCCGAATTGCAGGAAGTCCAGGATTCGAGCCCCTTCAAGGGCAAATATGACCAGACGGTCGATCGCGAATCGGCCTTCGAAATCCTTCAGGCGCGGGCGCAAGGCCGCACGTCGGGCGCGCCGGTCGGCTCCGATGCGCCGCAAGAAGGCGGGCTGTTGTCGAAGATCGGCTCCGGCCTCGGCGATCTGTTCCATTCGCAGGGCAAAAGGCCGTCGGTGGCGCAATCCGCCCTGCGCTCGGCGGCGACGTCGGCCGCGCGAACGGTGGGAACGGCCGTCGCACGCGAGATTCTGCGGGGGATCACCGGCGGGATGAAATGATCATTTTCCCGTCGCCGCCGCGGGCGTCGCGGGGGCGGGGGACGCGGGCGACGGCAGCGCCTGGCTGTCGATCTGGTTTGTCGGTTGACCTGTCGCCTGGCTCGGCGCCTGGCTCGGCGTCTGGCCTGGCGCCGGGCGCGGCGCGCGGTCGGCGCCCGCGTCGATCACGCTCTGCACGTCGGCTTCGTCGGGGCGCGGCTTCTCGATCCTGTTGCCGATCTGGCGCACGACTTGCGGCGCGTCGGCGTAAATGTCGTGGCCGATGAGCGTGGTGGACAGTTCGGAAATGTCATAGACCCCGACGCCGAGCTTTTCGATCAGCTCGCGGTCGCGGTCGGAGCCGGGATCGAGCGAGCCGAGGCGGCGGTCGCCCTGGAGACCCGCCGAAAGCTGCAAGGCGCGGTCGTCCTTGGAGACATAGACCGAGAAACGGGACGGATCGAGCGATGCGAGCTGCTCGCGGAACACCGAGAGGTCGATGTCCGGCGCCGCCAGCATGACATTGCCGAGCTTGCCGTGCAGGTCGGGAGAGCCGGACAGGGCCGCCTCGTCAAGCGCCTCCATCGTCAGCCAGGTTCCCATCGAATGAGCGATGATCTGGACGCGGCCGACGCCGGGCGTCGCGGCGATGGTCTGGAACAGGTTGCGCAGGGCGGCGCGGGACGCCATGGCGGCTTCCTTGTCGGCGCCATAGGCCAGGAGTTGCGCCCTGGACGGCCAGGTGAACAGCACCGGGACGCCGCCGAAACGGGTGTCCACGACGATCTGCGCCAGCCGGAACCGGGCTTCGTCGAGCGACGTGTTGAAGCCGTGGACATAGACCAGCACGTCGCGATTGATTCCGACCCGACCGGAAAGCTGCGCCGCGAGCTGCTCGCCAAATTCCGTCCCGTCGAGTTCGCTCTGCTCGCGCAGCAAGAAATGATGGTCGGGATTGGGGCCGCCGAAGGCGGGCAGCTCGATCCGGCCCGGCTTGTGGTCGGGCGGGACGGAGATGAAGTCGAGCGCGAAGCGCGCCTTGGCGCCGGGCGTGAGCTGGGTGGCGTGATCGCCGCCCTTGCGGGTCGAGGCGACGAAGATTTCCGTCGTGATCGCCCTTTGCTCGGCCTGGCCGCCGAACAGGCCAGCGAGATTGAACCCGTCGCCGGCCAGCGCCGGGCCGCAGAAAGCGGGCGTCACAGCCAGAACCAGGCCAGCCGCCGCCGCTCGCGCCAGATTGAACGTCATTTGCACTGTTCTTCCCTCGTCGCGACAGGCTGTGCCGCATCGCAACAAACGCCCGCGAATCTTAACCGAAGGTGAATCGCTCGCGGGCTTCAGACCGCTTGATCGCCCAGAAAGGCGGCGAGAATGGGACGTCCGGCAAAACGCCCCCCGACGCCGCGGCAAGGATCAGGCCCGCGCCGCCACGCGATCGCGCACCTCAATGGTCAAGGTCTCGATCCGCTCCGTCAGTTGATGCACTACGCGGGTCAGGGCGATGTTCTGTTGCGCCAGCTCGTTGACCTGCTCGGTCAGTTTATTGTTCTGCTTCAGCATTTCGATCAGCAGACTGGTCTGCTTGCGGGTTTCCTCCTGGCGCTCCTCGCTGATCCTGTGGAGCTCCTCGCGGTGCGCCGCGTCGGCCTCGCTCTGGGCCTTGTCGCGGTCGGCCTGGCGGGTCTGCGCCAGCAGGATCAGCGGCGCCGCATAGGCGGCCTGGAGGGAAAAGGCGAGATTGAGCAGGATGAAGGGATAGACGTCGAAATTTGTCCAGCCGGCGAGATTGATCCATATCCAGATCAGAACGACGATGGTTTGCCCGATCAGGAAAACCGGGGTGCCGAAAAAACGGGCGAAGCCCTCGGCCTTGAGCCCGAACCAGTCGTCGCCGAACGCCGAGTTGAGATGGGAATGAGGAATGTGAAAGCGCCAGTGACGCCCGGAGGGCGACATTTTCGAATCGCTCACGATGCGTTCCTCCCGTTTGGAGCGTTCATCACCTTGCCACGGCCGCGCCTTGTTTTGCGAGGCCGGCGCGGCGACGAAAGCCGGTTCAGGCTTTTGCCGCCCACAAACGGTCACGGAGATCGACCGTCAGCGCCTCGATGCGCTCGGTCAGTTCGTGGACCGTGCGGGTCAGGTCGATATTCTGCTGGGCGAGCGCGCCGATCTGTTCGGTCAGCGTATTGTTCTGGCCCATCATTTCCACCAGCAGACAGGATTGTTTGTGCATCTCCTCCTGACGCTCCTCGCTGACCTTGTGCAGTTCCTCGCGGTGCATCGCGTCGGCCTCGCTATGGACCTTGTCGCGGTCGGCTTGGCGGGTCTGCGCCAGCAGGATCAGCGGCGCCGCATAGGCGGCTTGGAGGGAAAAGGCGAGATTGAGCAGGATGAAGGGATAGACGTCGAATTTGGTCCAGCCGGCGAGATTGATCGCCATCCAGACCAGAACGATGATCGTCTGGGCGATAAGAAAGGTCGGGGTGCCGAAAAAGCGGGCGAAGCCTTCCGCCTTGAGCGCGAACCAGTCGTCGCCGAACACCGAGCTGAGATGGGAATGCGGCATGTGAAAGCGCCAGTGGCGACGATTCGGCGGCAATTGCGTTTCGGTCATGGGAGGCGCCTTTTTCGTGAGATCATGCAACATGCCACAAGCGTGTGAAATTTTGTCAATCCCTTGACTGCGGCGCCCCGCGCCTTCGACCAAGGACAAGTGGCGCTGCAGCGCGCAAAATGGCAAAAGGGCCGGAAAATTCAGGAGACCAGCCATGGCCGCGCCTTTCGTCGACGCCTTCCCTTGCGTTTCAGAGGATGTGTGGCGCGCGAAGGTTGAAGCCGCCCTCAAAGGCGCGCCGCTGAAAAAACTGGCCGGCAAGACATACGACGGCTTCGAGATCCAGCCGCTTTACCCCAGGGTCAGCGGAAAGCCGCGCGCCTTCCGCGCCGCCGGCGACTGGCGTATCGTCGCCCGCCTCGATCATCCCGAGCCCGCCGCCGCCCATGAACTCGCGCTGGCCGATCTCGAAAACGGCGCCGATGGCCTGCAGATCGTTTTCGCCGGCGCGATCGGCGCCTGCGGCTTCGGCCTTGCCGACGGCGCGGCTCTTGGCGCGGCGCTCGAGGGCGTCCATCTCGACGCGGGCCTGAAAATCCTGCTCGACCTTCCCGAAGATTCGGAAGCCCCCGTCGCGGCTCTGCTCGACCTCGTCGCAGAGCGAGGCTACGACGCGCAGAAACTCGACATTTCCTTCGGCCTCGACCCGATCGGGACGGCGGCGGCGCGCGGCGCCGCGCTCGACTGGCGCAGGGAAGGATCGAGGCTGGCGGAACAGGCGAAGAATCTCGCCGCGAGAGGTTTTGCCAGAAGCCTGATCGGCGCCGACGGGCGGCTCATTCACGCCGCCGGAGGCTCGCCGGCCCAGGAACTGGCCTTTGCGCTTGGCTCCGGCCTTGCCGGATTGCGGGCGCTGGAAGCTGGCGGGGTCGATCTCGACGCGGCGCGGGAAAAAATCGATTTCCGCCTCGCCGCCGACGCCGACGAATTTCTGACCATCGCCAAATTCCGCGCCCTGCGCCGCCTGTGGGCCGGGATCGAGCGCGCCTGCGGCCTCGAAGCCAGGCCGATCCGCATCCATGGCGAGACGGCCTGGCGGATGATGACCCGGCGCGACCCCTGGGTGAATCTGCTGCGCGCCACCGTCGCGGTCTTTTCCGCCGGCCTGGGCGGCGCCGATTCGATCTCCGTCCTGCCTTTCACCCAGGCGCTTGGCCTGCCCGACGCTTTCGCCCGCCGCCTCGCCCGCAATACCCAGCTCGTGCTGCTGGAGGAGTCGAATCTCGGCAAGGTCGCGGATCCGGCCGCCGGCGCCGGCGGTTTCGAGGCCCTGACCGACGCCCTGGTCGAGGAAGCTTACGCCCTGTTCCAGAAAATCGAACAGGCCGGCGGCCTGCCGGCGGCGCTCGCGAGCGGCTCCTTTCAGGCTGAGGTCGCCCAGGCCGCCAGGGAGCGGGCGAAAAATGTCGCGCGCCGCAAAGAGCCGTTGACCGGCGCCAGCGAATTTCCCGACATTCATGAAAAGCAGGTCGCCGTGCTTCTGCCCGCGCCGCCTACGCCCGCCGCCGGCGAAAGGGCGCTCGCGCCCCATCGCGCCGCGGAGCCCTTCGAGGCCCTGCGCGACGAGGCTGAAACCCGCGCGCGCCGTCCAAGAATTTTCCTGGCCACTCTCGGCCCGGTCGCGGCTTTCACCGCGCGGGCCGCTTTCGCCAAGAATTTTTTCGAGGCCGGCGGAATAGAGGCGGTGGGCGACGAAGGGTCTGCCGACGGGGCCGCCCTCGCGCAAGCCTTCGCGGCCAGCGGCGCGAAACTCGCCGTTTTGTGCTCCTCGGACGCCCTCTATGGCGAACGGGGACTGGAAGCCGCCGGGGCGCTCGCCGCGGCCAAGGCCCATCTCTATGTCGCCGGCCGTCCCGGCGAGATGGAGGCGCAATGGCGCGCGGCGGGCGCGCGCGGTTTCGTCTTCGCCGGGGCGGACGCCCTCGCCCTCCTGCGCGAGGCTTTGCAGGCGGCGTGACATTTTTGCGTCTCTGACCAGAATTCTTCGCCGGAATAGACCTTTGGCGCTTTGCAAGCGGCGCAAATCGTGCGACCGGGGCGCAATCCGTTGTGTCCGCCTGTCCAGGGAGCTCCGTCCGTGCGCGCGAATTTTCTTGCCGCTGGTTTCCTTCTGCTGTCCTCGCTTTCCGCCGTCGCCCAGTCGAGCCATGACGGCCACTGGCGCGTCAATGTGATGACCACGGTCGGCAAATGCGAGCCCTCCGCCCATGCCGTGGTGACGATCAAGGACAATCGCGTCGCCGACATCGACGCCCAAGGCGTCGAGGCCTGGGGCTATGTCGACGACACCAGCACTTTCGTCGGCCATTTTTCGCAAGGCCAAAGGGTTCTGCGCGCCAATGGCGAGGTCCATGGCGATTCGGCCTCCGGCCCATGGTCGTCCAACACCGACTACTGCGGCGGAAGCTGGAGCGCGCAAAAGATCGACTGACCCTTGCGGGACGTCCGCAGGGCGTTAAGTCATAGCCATGAACAATCCCGGCGCCTTTGAACGGACAAGCGAAAAAGCGGAAGAGCCGCGTTTCGATCTCGCCTTCGACGCCCCGCCCGGTGAGCTGATTCGCGTCTCGCCGCTCGTCCGGCGCATTGTCGCGCCCAACCCGGGGCCGTTCACCTTCACCGGGACCTGCACTTATGTCGTCGGAGCGGGCGAAGTGGCGGTGATCGATCCCGGTCCCGACGCGCCCGCCCATGTCGAGGCGCTGCTCGCCGGGTTGAAAGGCGAAAAAGTCGCGGGCGTCTTCGTCACCCATACCCATCGCGACCATTCGCCCGCCGCGCGGCGCCTGCAACGGCAAACCGGCGCGCCGATCATCGGCTGCGCGCCGCATTTTCCCGCTCGCGACCTGGCCCTGGGCGAAATCAACAAGCTCGACGCCGCCAACGATCTCGACCACAGGCCCGACCGCGTCCTCGCCGACGGCGAAATCTGGCAGGGCGCCGGCTTTTCCCTGCGCGCCTTGGCGACGCCCGGCCACACCATGAACCATCTCTGTTTCGAGCTGATCGAGGAAAAAGCCGTTTTTACCGCCGATCATGTCATGGGCTGGTCCACCTCGATCGTCGCGCCGCCCGACGGCGCCATGCGGCTCTACATGGACTCGCTGGAAAAATTGCGGGCTTTCGACCATCAAATCTATTGGCCGGGGCATGGCGGGCCGATCGTTCAGCCGCAACGTTTTCTGCGCGCCCTGATCCATCATCGCCACGCGCGCGAAAAATCGATCCTGGCGGCGCTCGCCGGCGGGCCGCGGCCCGTGCCGGCGATCGTCGAAGAAATCTATGGAAAGCTCGACCCGCGCCTCAAGGGCGCGGCGGCGCTCTCGACCTTCGCCCATCTGGAAGATTTTTGCGCGCGCGGATTGGTCAGGACGGACGGCCCGCCCCGGCTCGAGGGGATTTTCGCTCTCGTTTGATCCAAACCGTCTGTCCTGGAAAAGGCCGCGCTTTATCCGCGCCGGCTGACGCCGGCGGGCGCCCTTGCTTCCGATTCGGAAGCAAGGGCCAATGTTTCAATCAGTATTGTCTTCGTCCGAGAGCGCGTCGTTGAGCTTGCCGATCAATTTGGCGCCGGCGCCGAGATCGTTGGGCAGGTAGCGGGTCTCGGCCCGCATGTCGACGACGGTTTCATCCTCGCCCGGGCGCAGGCGGATGGCGATCGCCACCGGCAGATGGAGGGCGGGCGAAAAGGTCAGCGCCTCGATATGGCCGTCCGGCCGGTCTGGTCCGCCGGCCTGGCTTTCGTCGATTATTTTCCAGTTCAGGCCCAGCACGGCCTCGTGGACTGTGCGAAAGGCTTCGTCCATCCCCAAGTCGAGTTCAATCGAGTCGAGGTCGGGATAGGCGGTAAGCAGGGTCTGCCTGCGCGCAGAATCGAAGGGCGCCGGCGCCCAGCCGCTGCGCGCCGCGACGACGTCGGGCGTGTTCACGAAGGACGGGGGATCGTCGGCGTCGGTCGAAATATCGGAGAGCCAGGGTGGCGCGCCGCCCGAATAGACCAGCCAGGCCGGGTAGGGCAGGAGCAAGCTCACCAGAAAGAGGGTCGAAAAGATGCGGCCGACGCCGCGCCGGCCTTTGAACCACATCGAAACCGCCGCGCTGGCGGCGAGAAGAACGGCTGTCGCGGCGACAGCCAAGGCGGCTACAAAGAAGATCAGGCCGACGCCCGGGTCGGGAACCGAATTGGGGCGCAGGGTCAGGACGGCGAAAAACCGCGCCAGCGCCCCGTGCGCATGGGCGGCGATGAGGGCGACGACCGCCAGGCCCAGTGAAATCTTGGCGAATCTGGTCGCGAGGATCGCCAGGCGCGACACAGGCTCTTCGACATTCACGCGCCGCAAGGCGCTGTCCATTCCCGTCATGTCCCGCCAACGCCCAAAAGAAACGCGCTATAGGATTTGGTATCGCGGCCGGCGCCGGGACGCAAGCGGCGCCCATTTGGCCTTTGCCGCGCTTTAGGGTTAGAAAGCAGCGTCCCTGTCTCCGGTTCGGCCGCCATGTCGCACAACACCTTTGGGCATCTCTTCCGCGTCACCACTTTCGGCGAGAGCCATGGGCCGGCTCTGGGTTGCGTGGTGGACGGCTGTCCGTCGCGCCTTCCGCTCGACGCCGCGGAAATCCAGCAATGGCTCGACCTGCGCCGTCCGGGCCAGTCGCGTTTCACCACCCAGCGCCAGGAGCCCGACGCGGTCAGGATTCTTTCCGGCGTGATGATCGATGGCGACGGCGTGCAAAAGACGACCGGAACGCCGATCGCGCTGATGATCGAAAACACCGACCAGCGCTCGAAGGACTATGGGGAGATCAAGGATTCCTATCGTCCCGGCCATGCCGATTATGTCTATGACGCCAAATACGGCTTTCGCGATTATCGCGGCGGCGGCCGGTCTTCCGCGCGCGAGACGGCGGCGCGGGTGGCGGCGGGCGCGGTCGCGCGCAAGATCATTCCGGACGTGAGAATCCGCGCCGCACTGATCCAGGTCGGCGCGAAAAAGATCGACCGTTCGCGCTGGGACTGGGGCGAGGTCTCTCGCAATCCGCTGTTTTGCCCCGACCGCCACGCGGCTCTCGAATGGGCGGACTATCTCGACGAGATTCGCAAAGCGGGCTCGTCCATTGGCGCGGTGCTGGAAGTGGTGGCCGAAGGCGTCCCGCCCGGCTGGGGCGCGCCGGTCTATGCCAAGCTCGACGCCGACATCGCGGCGGCGCTGATGTCGATCAACGCGGTCAAGGGCGTGGAGATCGGCGACGGTTTCGCTGCGGCCGAACTCACCGGCGAGGACAACGCCGACGAAATGCGCGCCGGCAGTGACGGGCCTGTGTTTCTGGCCAACCACGCCGGCGGCATTCTCGGCGGCATTTCCACCGGCCAGCCGATCGTCGCGCGTTTCGTGGTCAAGCCGACCTCGTCGATCCTCACCCCCCGCCGCTCGGTGGACCGTTTTGGCGCGGAAGTGGATCTGCGCACCAAAGGCCGCCACGACCCATGCGTCGGCGTGCGCGCCGCCCCCATCGCCGAAGCCATGGTCGCCTGCGTGCTGGCCGATCACTTTTTGAGGCATCGCGGCCAGCAGGGCGACGGATTTGCGTGGCCGTTTACGCGGTAAGAACGAGTGGTTGAAACCTGAAGCTTGGTTCCCGTTCCCGAATGACCCAAAACGGCGGCTTGCGGTCACAGGCCGAAGGTCTGGTTCGGGACGGAGAGCGGACCGAGACGTGACGGCAGGGTTGCGTCATTTGCTGACCTCCGCACAATGCATAAGCTTAGCTTTGCGACTTTCACGAGGAATTGCTCGACCGTGAACTACGGAAAGCGGCTTACCGCCTCGACTTGCGCGGATGCGCGGGCGACGAGATCTGCGATGTCCAAAACTTGGCAAACTCAAGGCCGAAAAAACTCTCTACCCCATCACCGAAATCCCGTGATCCTCAATCGGTATGCGCGAAGGGGCCAGCGACAGGGATGCGTTCGCGATAGATCTCCTCCGAGATCGGCAGACGATACGCGATGTGGTCGCGGTGAGAGGGATTCATCAGCCAATAGCGAACGATCGCCTCCACCGCGACTCCCCTGCCGCCGGCAGGAACCGTCAGTGAATAGCTGCGAGGCGTGTTGGGGCGCAGGCGGGTGTCCGATAGATCGAACAGGAACGGTCGTCCGATTACCGTTCGTTCGAGCGTGGACGTTTGCGTTTGTAGGGGCTGGCCGGCGGCGTCAACGACCTGCAGAGTGACGGTAAGGTGGCGATCTGGCGTGCCGGTAGGCACATCGTGGGCGGCGCCGGTATTGGCGATCGTCAGGGTATAGCGCGTCTCTCCTGACACCTCAGGGGATTTGGCGAAGTTGATGGCGAGCGCTGCGCGGACCGCCGCCGGATCGTGCCCGCCCAGCCACAGATGGCGTCGCGCCTGCCGGGCCGGACTGCCGGGCGTCAGCGGGCGATCGACGGAAGGCATGTGGCATTCCACGCAACGAAGCGCGGCGACATTGGCGACGGGGCTGGCGTCGAGATAGCCGTCGCCGGGCGGAGCCGACCGCGCCGCGGCGGACTCGGCGGGCCGCGCGCGTTCGATCTCGGCGATGGTGCCGCAGGGCGGCAGGCTCAAGAAGCTGTCCCAACTCTTGTTGACCACCGCGTGGCAGCGGACGCAGGCTTCATTGGCATTGGTCCAGGCAGCGGTGGGATGCGGCGCCTCCAGCCCCGCCCACGGCCCGTAGACCACGCCCTGGCGGACGTGGCAGGCGGCGCAGGTGATCCCTTGCTGTCGCAGCGACGAATCGAACATCGGATTAGGCGCCAGCACAGGGCTCCAGCGGTCGCCGCCGCGAAACCCGAGCGCCAACGCCTCCTGCTGCCGATCGAGCGGAGTGTGGCAGTTGCGGCAGATCTGGTTGCTGCCCTCCTTGCGCCAATCGGCTTGGAAAAAAGGATCGGTCCAGACATGGGCGTGGAACGTCGACGACCATTCGTGGGAAATGTCCGAGTGGCAGGCGCCGCACGCCTCCGCCGACAGATCGAATTGTGGCTGGGACGCCCCGGCCGTAGAGATCGGCGTGGCGAACCAATCGGCGACGGGAAAAAAATGCGGGGGCCGAACCATCCGCCAGCCGAGGAATGCCGTAAGAGCCGCAAGAAGCGCCCCGGCGATGACGGTTCGCCGATTCATTGCGACGGTTTCCCCTGCCTCCAGTCGACCAACCTATCCTCGACCAGTGATGAGGCGGAGAAACCGACCTCCCTGGGCGCCACGAACGGCGGCCGACCGATATCATATGCCGTTCAAATCAGCACCCCCACAATGCAACACATGATGAATAGAAGCCCGCCTTGGGCGAAGGGCTAGGCCGTGTAAACGAGATTGTGCTTCGTCGTATTGATCAGTTGGCGACCGGCCGTTCAGGGTCATGAGCGCTGGTTCATTTCGCCGCCGGAACGTCCGCTGAGGGGCCAATAGCCGCCAACCGGACCTTTGCGTCGTGCGACCGCCTCGAGCCGAACGCGGCCACAGCGAGGGCGACCAGCGTTGGATTTCGACCACTACCGCGCCTTTTCCACCACCCCGATCATCGGCCCGAGCGGCGCGGTGAAATCGTCGCGGCCGAGATCGGGCGCATAAAGCGCGGAAATCGAGCCGTCGAGAAAGAGCGCGTTGTCGCAGCCCAGAATGTCGCGGAACAGGATCGCGAAACTGTAAAAAGTCACCGCCTGGTTGGAAATGGCGAAGACCACCTCGCCTTCGCCGTCGATTCCGACGCCGTTCCGGATCTTTTCCGAAACGCCGGCGGCGTTGATGCGTGGGTGGATCTCGCCGTTCAGCACGAGCATCGGGCCGGACTGGGTGGCGTAATCCGCCTTGGGGCGCCTTTGCAGGAATTCGGAGGTCTCCAGCACGCCGGCCTTGCCGCCGCCGACATAAAAGACGCCATTGGGCTTGAGGTGGAAATTGCCGCCGCCGCCGCGCAGGTTTGCGCGCTTCAATTCGACGCCCTTTTCGATATAGAGCCCGAGCGGCGCCTGCTTGTCGTCATACATGCCGGCGTTCATGGCGAAGACCAGCTTTTCGCCCGGCGCGAGCAAGTTGGCGACAGCCTCGAAACTGCCCAAGGGCGCCTTGTCCGGCGCCCGCCAGAACAGGCGCAGATCGGTCTTGGCCGGATCGAAGCGGCAAACCGTATAGGATCGTCCGTCCGCCTGGAGATCGGCGCAAGGCCCAGCGGCGGCGCGCGAAAAGGGGAAGGGCTCGGCCAGGGCTTTTGGCGCCGGCGCCAACGCCAGGCCGACCCACGCAGCAATGCTAAAAACGCCCCGCATAAACCCTGGAGAGAATTTTAGCATTGCTAAAGTCCCAATTTCCTGTAGCTTCTCCCACCATGAAACTGGCGGATTGGTTGCGCAAGTCCGGCGTGAGCCGGATCGAATTTTCGCGGCGGCTTGGCCTGACGCCCGGCGCCGTGAGCCAGTTGTGCAACCAGGAGAGCGTCTGGATGTCGCGCGACACGGCTCAGGCCATAACGCGCGTGACCGGCGGCGCCGTGACGCCGAACGACTTCCTGCCCGAAGTCGGGGCTGAGGACAAGACGGGAGGAGGCTCCGTGACCCATTCGGTGACCCAGGCCATCGAGGCCATCAAGCGCGGCGAGATCGTCGTCGTCACGGACGACGACGACCGCGAGAACGAAGGCGATCTGGTCATGGCGGCGAGCCTGTGCACGCCGGAGAAAATGGCCTTCATCATCCGCAATTGCTGCGGCATCGTTTGCGCGCCCCTGAGCGCCGCAGAGGCCCGGCGGCTGCATCTCAACCCCATGGTCGCCGAGAACGACGCGCCGCTGGGCACCGCCTTCACCGTGTCGGTGGACGTCAAGCACGGGCTGACCACCGGCATTTCGGCGGAACAACGCTCCAACACCGTGCGCGGGCTGGCCAACAACAATCTCGGCTCAGCTGATTTCGTCCGCCCCGGCCATGTCTTTCCGCTGGTCGCGCGCGAGGGCGGGGTGCTGATGCGCTCCGGCCATACCGAAGCCGCCGTCGATCTTTGCAACCTTGCGGGCGCGCCGCCGGTCGGCGTGATCTGCGAGCTCGCCAATGACGACGGCACCGTCATGGTCGGGCCGCAGATCGCCGCTTTCGCGGAAAAGCACAATCTGAAGCGGATTTCAGTCGCCGATCTCATCGCTTTTCGGCAGGCGCGCGAAAAGCTGGTCGAGCGCGTCGCGACCTTCCCGGTGGACACGCGCTACGGCAAATTCACCGGCCACGCTTTTGTCACGCCGTTCGATTCCGTCCAGCATTTCGCTTTGGTCGCCGGCGAGATCGGCGACGGCGTGGACATTCCCGCGCGCCTGCATCGCGCCGACATTCTCGGCGATGTGTTCGGCGGCGGCGCGACGATCAATTCCGCGCTGGAATCCTTCGCCCGGCACGGACGCGGCGTTCTGGTCTATCTGCGCGACGGCGCGGCCGGCGTGCCGGCCAATCTCGTCGGCCAGCCGCAGGAAAACGGAACCGAGACGGAGCGCGCGCGCAACTGGCTCGACATCGGCGTCGGCGCCCAGATCCTGCGCGATCTCGGCGTGTCCTCGATCCGCCTGCGCACCAGGGCTCCGCGCAAATATGTCGGGCTGTCGGGCTTCGGCATCGAAATCACCGCCACCGAAGAGCGCGACTGAGCGCCGACGCCGGCGAAAACGCGCGGCAGGGAATCGCGTTGTGAGGGCTGAAGCCGAAGTCGCTGGTTTCGCGACATGACCCGCGCGCTGATGTTCCAGGGCGCGGGCTCCGACGTCGGCAAGTCGACGATCGTCGCTGGGCTTTGCCGGGCTTTTGCGCGGCGGGGCCTGCGCGTTCGGCCGTTCAAGCCGCAGAACATGTCGAACAACGCCGCCGTCACGGCGGAGGGCGGCGAAATCGGCCGCGCCCAGGCGCTTCAGGCGCGCGCCTGCGGCGTTCCGCCCAGCGTCCACATGAATCCGGTCCTGCTCAAGCCGCAAAACGGGATCGGCGCGCAAATCGTGGTCCAGGGCAGAGTTTTCGGCGCGGCGAAAGCGCCCGATTATCCTGCGCTCAAGCGGCGGCTCGCGGGCTTTGTCGAGGAATCCTTCGCCCTTGTGCGCGAAGACGCCGATCTGGTTCTCGTCGAGGGCGCGGGCGCCGCCGCCGAGGTCAATCTGCGCGAGAGCGACATCGCCAATATGGGTTTCGCGCGGGCCGAAAATGTGCCGGTCGTGCTGATCGGCGACATCGAGCGCGGCGGCGTCATCGCCCAGATCGTCGGCGCGCAAGCCGTGCTCGACGCGGAAGACGCCGCTCTGGTGCGCGGTTTCATCGTCAACAAGTTTCATGGCGACGCCAGCCTGTTCGCTGAGGGCATGACGCTGATCGCCCGAAGGACCGGCTGGGCGGCGCTCGGCCTGGTGCCCTTTTTTCCCGACGCCTGGCGCCTGCCGGCCGAAGACGCCGTCGTTCTGGCGCGGCGCGAGCGCCCGAAAGGCGCAGGCAGGATCGTCGCCGTTCCGCTGCTGGCGCATATCAGCAATTTCGACGATTTCGACCCGCTGAAACTGGAGCCGGGCGTCGAATTGCGCTTCGTCGCGCCGGGCGAACCCTTGCCGGTCTGCGATCTCGTCATTCTGCCCGGCAGCAAGGCGACCATCGCCGATCTCGCCTTTTTGCGCGCCCAGGGCTGGGACGTCGATCTTCGCGCCCACGCCCGGCGCGGCGGCAAGATTCTCGGAATCTGCGGCGGCTATCAGATGCTGGGGCAAAAAGTCGCCGATCCGCTCGGCGTCGAAGGCCCGCGCGGCGCGGTCGAGGGCCTCGGCCTGCTCGATGTTTCCACCGAACTGACCGGCGAAAAAATTTTACGCGCCCGCGAGGGCGTTTCGGTTCCGCAGGGCCTGGCTTTTACCGGTTACGAGATGCATGTCGGCGTCACCACGGGGCCGGATTGCGCGCGGCCGATGCTGCGTTTCGACGACGGCCGCGGGGATGGCGCGACTTCGCCCGGCGGCGCGATCCGCGCCTGCTATGTCCACGGCCTCTTCGCCCACGAGGCGCAACGCGCGGCATTGCTGGACTGGATCGGCGCCGAGCCGTCGCGTCTTGCCTATGAGGCGGAAGTCGATCGCGTGCTCGACGCCCTGGCCGATCATCTCGAAAGCCATATCGACCTGGACGCGCTGCTGGATCTGGCGCGCTAGGTTTCGGCCTCCAGACGGTCAAAACCCTTGAGGCGGTAGATCGCGATCGAAACCAGCCAGCTGGCGACGAAAAGGCCGATGACGCCATAGCCGAGCAGGCCGAAATTGTCGTTGAGCGCGCCGATGGCGTCCCAGAAAGCGCCGTGCAGCTCCAGTTTGTCGCCGATCAGCCCGAGCGTCTCGATCCCGCCCACCGCCAGCGCGACCAGCACCGAAACCGCGGTTATGGTGAGGTTGTAATAGATCTTGCGCACCGGCTTCACAAAAGCCCAGCCATAGGCGCCGAGCATCAGGGCGCCGTCGGCGCTGTCGACGAGCGACATGCCGGCGGTGAACAGGGCCGGGAACACCAGCAGGCTCGCGAAGGACACGCCTTTGGCCGCCTCCGTCGCGGAAATGCCGAACAAGGCGACTTCGGTCGCCGTGTCGAAGCCGAGGCCGAACAGCAAACCCACGAAGTAAAGGTGCCAGCTCTCGCGCACCATGGCGAAGATGGGTCGGAACAGCCGGGACAGAAAGCCGCGTTTATTGAGCAGGAGGTCGAAATCCTCCTCGGAGATTTTTCGGCCACGCTGAAGCGCCTGAAAACTCTTCCAGACCGACAGGAAGACCAGCAGATTGAAGAGCGCCAGCAGAAAAAGGAACAAGGCCGAGGCGCTGGTTCCGACAACGTCGCCGACCGCTTTCAAATCTTTGAAGCGGGCGCTGACCGCCGCGGTGGCGAAGCCGACCGCGATCGACAGCAGCAAGACAACGGTGGAGTGGCCGAGCGAGAAGAACAGGCCGACCGCGACCGGTTTTTTCCTTTCCTGCATCAATTTGCGGGTGGAATTGTCGATGGCGGCGATATGATCGGCGTCCACCGCATGGCGCAGGCCAAACGAATAAGCGAGAACCGCCGAGCCCAGCAGCACCGGCTTGTCATGGAAGACAGCCAGCGCCCAGGCCCAGGCGCTGAACTGGCCGAGGGCAAGCCCGCCGAACAGGAGATAAAGCCTCTGGCGCGGCGCCCCGCCGTCTTGCGTGAAAATTCCGGAGAAAGCCGTCATCGCGCCCCCACATGCGTTCAGGCCCGCCGCCCTCCGGCGCAAGCGCGCCGCGGACAGTCGAAATGACGGTCCAAGCTGCCGTCCGTCCGTTTTTCAAGGCCGCCCGGCGCGATTCATAGATTAGATGAGCCGAAGCGCCCGCGCAAACCCGATGCGGATCGCGCTTGCGGAGCGGGGCCGATGCGTTGCTTGCGGTTCAGGCGGCCGCGGTCCGGGCGGTCAGCTTGTTGAGCATGTTTTGGCTCAAGGCGCCGGGCGGCAGCGCGAGGCCCGCTTCGCTTTCCGAAAGCCAGCGCACGATTCCGTCGATTTCGACGCCGTCGGCGAGAAGGAGCGCGACCGCCCCGCCGTCTTCCAGTCCCGGAACTCTTCCCATCCGCGCGCCGGCGCGGCTGACGTCGATCAACTCGGTTTCGTGGATCCCATGCGCCGTCTTCGCCCTCACGCGCACGCCAAGCGGCTCGCGCTTGCCGGTTTCGCGACGGTCGAGCGGGCCGCGCCTGAGATTGACGAGAAAATCCCTGACCGTACCGTCCAACCGCCGGCTTTCCACCGAAATCGTGCTCGCGGTGGTCGTCACATTTTCAGCCACGCCCCGCCCTTCGCGCGCCGTCGCCTGGATGGCCCCCAGAGCGTCGGTGACCTCGCGGGCGTGATCGAGCGTTTTTAGCAGATGGGCGGCGATTTCGCTGGTCGCATGGATCTGGCCGTCGATCGCGGGCAGCATCTGCGCGGTCAGGCGGTCGATCTCGCCGATCCGATCGGTGATTTCCGAGGTGGACGACACCGCCGCGCGGGTCGCCGCCTCGACCTCCCCGATCAGCTTCGCGATTTCGCCGGTCGCATGGCCGGTCTGATCGGCCAGATTCTTGACTTCTCCCGCCACGACGCCGAAGCCGCGGCCGGCTTCCCCGGCGCGCGCCGCCTCGATCGTGGCGTTGAGCGCCAGAAGATTGGTCTGGGCGGCGACCTTGTTGATCATGTCGACAATGGCGCCGATCCGCGCGACGGCGCGGTTGAGGCTTTCCACGGTCGCGCCCACATTGCGCGCCGTATCGACCGCGGAAGCGGCGATGTCGGCCGTTCTGCGCACCGAAACGCCGACGTCCCGCGCCGAATGGGCGAGTTCGTCGGCGGAGGTCTTGACGGCTTCGACGCTCTGGGTCGATTCGCCCGAGGCGTCATGGAGACGCACGGCCTTGTCGTCGGTCGCGCCACTGCCCTCCCCGACCGATTTCGCCATGCGGTCGATCGAGCCCGCGGCGACGGTCAGATGGTCGACGATCGTGCTGATCTGGCTTCCGAAATCGTCGGTGGAGAGGTCGAAGGCGGCGACGCGCGATTCGACGCTGTCGGCGGCCTCGTTGATCGTGAGGGCGGCGTGCAACAGCGCGCCCTTGAGGCCGTCCGGAAGGATTCGCCGGAAATAGCGATTCTGCCTGATCCCTTCGAGCGACGCCGTCGATTCGCGCACAAAGGCGTCGAACGTGTCGGCCATGTCGTTGAGGCTGAACAGAAATTCGCCCAAAGCGCCGCCTTCCTGAATCCGCAGCAGCCGCCGTTCGAGATCGCCGTGGGCGAGGGCCGCGCAAAGCTCCCTGGCGGCGTCGAAGGACGAAGCCAGACGCCTCTGCGAGATCAGGGCGAAGGCGGAGCCGATGACGCTCGCCGCAAGACATGCCCCCGCGGCCGGACGCATGTCCAGAGCCAGGGCTCCGGCGCCGAGCAGGGAGGCCGTGAAGGTCGCGACGGCGGCGGCGCCGCTCTTAGAGAGAGAAGACCAGCTCGTCATAGGACCGCGCCTTGCTTGCGACGATTTCATTGAGCATTTTGTAGGAAGCCGCGAGGCCCTGCTTGGCGTTGGCGAACGAATCCTCGGCGCGTTTCAGTTCCGCGTAAAGGGGAATGATCGTTTCCCGGACGACGCGCGGATTGGGGACGCGGCGGTTGGAATGGAACCCGACGATATGCCGCGAGCCGTCGTAGGATGGCGTCACATGGGCGAACACCCAATAGAAATCGCCGTTTTTCGTCATGTTCTTGACATAGGCGAAGACCTCGTCGCCCTCGGTGAGACGGTCCCAGAGCAATCTGAAAACGGCGCGCGGCATGTCGGGATGGCGGATGATGCTGTGCGGCGCGCCGAGAAGCTCCCGCTCGCTGTAGCTCGCGATCGCGCAGAAGGCGCGATTGACATAGGTGATGCGCCCTTTGAGGTCGGTTTTCGACACGATGAAATGATCGCGGTCGAAAAGGACCTCTTTGGCGGTTGGCGTGATTTTTCGCTGCATTTTTCGCGCACGGGTTCGAAGCAACGGCAATTTGCCCGCCGCGCCTTGCGCGGGGCTGACGGGTCGCGGCCAAGCCCTGCCGGCGTAATGGACTTCGGCGGCCAGGCGGCCGTAAAAGGCTGGTCGCGCGATTTGTCGAAACGGGAGGCCGGCTTTGCTTTTTCTTCGAGAAAACCGACTTTCGCGAGAAATCGCGAAGGCGCTCGCCCTGTCCTGCCTTTTTCTCTTGCCGTCCGCCGCGGCCGGGGCCGAGGCTTCCTGGGCCAATACGCTCCTGAACCGCTGGCGGGCGACGGCCCTGCTGGAGACGCTGAACGCCGAGATTCTCGCCAGCTCCAGCGCGACCGTCAGCCTCGAAAAATGGTGCGGCGCGCATGGTCTGGCGAACCCGCCCAGGCTGGTCGCCGAAAAAGTCGAGGGCGCCAGCAAGCCTTTGTCGCCCGAACAGCGCCGGCGGTTAGGCGTCGGCCCGGACGAGCCGGTGAGATATCGCCATGTGCGCCTGCGCTGCGGCGGCCATGTGCTGTCGGAAGCCGACAACTGGTATCTGCCGTCGCGCCTGACGCCGGAGATGAACCGCGCCCTGGAGACGACGGACGCGCCCTTCGGCCGGGTGGTGCGCCCGCTCGGCCTCTGGCGCCGGACTTTTGAGGCGAAAGTCCTGTGGTCGCCGCTCGATTCGCCCGGGGACGCGGCGACCCTCGCGCCGCCTGAAGGCTTGTTCGAGCATCGCGCCGTGCTCTACACCAAGGACGATCTGCCCTTCTCCGTGGTGGACGAGATTTACCGGCGCGACGCGCTGGATTTTCCGCCCGGCAGCGCGCAATAGGTTTTTTCGCCCCCCGTGGGAACGCCGTCATGACTCACAGCGAATTATTTTACCTTCCCCTCGCGCTGCCCTTTTTCGCGCTGCTCTTGCTGGTCTTCGCCTTTTTGGTCGTCCTGCTTCAGGTCGGGGTGCTGAAATATGCCTATACCCGCCTCGGCGTCAGCGCCGGCGCCGCCTATCTGCTGCTGATCGGCTCCCTGGTGGGAAGTTATTTCAACATAGCCGTGGGCGAACTGCCCGGTCGGCATATTCTGGCGGGGGAGGAGATCAGTTTCTATGGCGTGCGCTATATCGTGCCCCTGATGGTCGGGCCGGGAACGATCATCGCGGTCAATGTCGGCGGCGCCGTCATCCCCGGCTTCATGTCGGTCTATCTTCTCGGGTTGCACCGGCTGTGGACGAAGGGGGCGATCGCGACCGCCATTGTCGCGGCCTTCTGCCACATTGTCGCCAAACCGGTTCCCGGCTTCGGGATCGTCATTCCAATTTTCGCGCCTGCCGCCGTGACCGCTCTGGTCGCCTTCGTGATGTCGCCCCGCCAGGCCGCGCCGCTGGCCTATATCGCCGGGAGCCTGGGCGTGCTGATCGGCGCCGATCTGTTGAATCTCGGGAAATTGGCGGGCCTTGGCGCGTCGGTGGCCTCGATCGGCGGCGCCGGCGCCTTCGACGGCATCTTTCTGTGCGGAATTCTCGCGGTGCTTTTCGCCAGTTTCACCACGAGCGCGAACGGCCGGGGCGGTTCGCCGGGACGCGCGCGCGCGCCCTGAGGCGCCTGCCGCGCGGACCTTGCCGGCCGTTTCGCCTTCTGCCATGTTGCGCCCGGACGGGGCGACGCACGACGAGCTGGAACGAATACCGCCATGTGCCTGGGGATTCCTATGACCATCGTCGAAGGCGGCGAATTTTCGGCTCTCTGCGCGCGCGGCGACGAGAGGCGGCGGGTGTCGTTGCTTCTCGTCGGGCCGCAGGAAGCTGGAGCCAAGGTTCTGGTCCATATCGATTCGGCGATCAGGGTTCTCGACGAGACCGAGGCGGCGCAACTCGACAAGGCGCTCGACGGCCTCGCCGCCGCCCTGCGCGGCGAGAATTTCGAGGAGGCCTTCGCCGACCTGATCGAACGCGGACCGCAATTGCCCGGAAATCGGCGCTGAACGCCTTGTTCGTCCCCTCGCGATTCAAGGAAGATTCTTGGACACTCTCGCCCTGTTCGCCCGTCCGGACGTCTTTGCCCGCCCCGACGCCTGGGCCAGCCTGCTGACCCTGACGGCGCTGGAAATCGTCCTCGGCGTCGACAATCTGGTTTTCGTGGCGCTCGCCACCCAGGGGCTGCCGCCCGATCGCGCCGTGAAGGCGAGCCGTCTCGGGCTCGGCATGGCGGTGGTTTTCCGCCTCGCGCTGCTGGCTGGCGTGGTCTGGCTCACCCGTCTCACCACGCCGATCTTCTCGGTCGTCGGCCATGCCGTTTCGGCGCGCGACCTCGTCCTGGTCTCGGGCGGCCTGTTCCTGCTCTATAAGGGCACGCTGGAAATCCACGAGGAAATCGACCCCGAGGTCGCGGATGGGAGCCGCACGAATGGCAAGAGCTTCTGGAAGGCGATTTTCCAGATCGCCGTGCTGGACATCGTCTTTTCGCTCGACAGCGTGCTGACGGCGATCGGCATGGCCGAGGAATTCGCGGTCATGGCGGCGGCGGTGGTGATCGCGGTCGGCCTGATGATCTTCGCCGCCGGCCCGGTCGGCCGGTTCATCCGGGAAAACCCGACGGTGAAAATGCTGGCGCTGGCTTTCCTGCTGCTGATCGGCGTGACCCTGGTCGCCGACGGCGCCGGCTACGACATCCCGAAGGGCTTCATCTATTCGGCGGTCGGCTTCTCGCTGATGGTCGAGGGCCTCAATCAGTGGGCGCGCCGCCGCGCGCGCGGGCGCGATTAGCGCTGTCAAGAAAAAACTTGGCGCGAGCGCGCGCCTTCGATATAAGGAGCCGCGTGGCGCGCGGCCGAAAGGTCCCGCGCCGCCTTTCTTTTCGCAACCCGTCCGCCTGCCGTTCGATCATGGCTGGCGCGCGGCCGAAACGGGACGATCATGGCCAATCCGTTCAATTTCCTGCAGGACGTGCGCGCCGAGGCCAGAAAGGTGACCTGGCCCACCCGCCGTGAAACCTTGATCACGACCGGCGTCGTCATCCTGATGGTGTTCATGACCGCGCTGTTCTTCCTTTCGGTCGATGAGATCATCCGTCTCGTCGTCGGCTTCATCCTCAGCCTCGGCCGCTGACGGCCCGAACCGTCCAGACTTCGCCATTCCCGGATAAAACCATGACCAAACGCTGGTACATCGTCCACGCCTATTCCAATTTCGAGAAGAAGGTCGCCGAAGCGATCAAGGATGGCGCGGCCCAGCGCGGACTGAGCGACAAATTCGACGAGATCCTGGTTCCGACGGAACAGGTCGTCGAGGTGCGGCGCGGCCGCAAGTTCAATTCCGAGCGCAAGTTCTTCCCCGGCTATGTGCTGGTGAAATGCGACCTCAGCGACGACGTGTACCATCTCATCAAGAACACGCCCAAGGTCACCGGATTCCTCGGCTCCGACAACAAGCCGATGCCGATCCCCGAGCATGAGGCAGACCGCATCAAAGGCCAGGTCGCGGAGGGCGTCGACCGCCCCAAAACCACGATTTCCTTCGAGGTCGGCGAAAAGGTGCGGGTCAACGACGGCCCCTTCGCCACTTTCGAAGGCCTGGTCGAAGAGGTCGACGAGGGCCGCTCGCGGGTCAAGGTCGCGGTCTCGATCTTCGGCCGCGCCACGCCGGTCGAGCTGGAATATGGTCAGGTGGACAAACTCGGGTGACCCGCATTTCTCACGCGGGGTCGCGCTCGCCCCGCCTTTCCGCTTGGCGCGATGACGGCGGCGACGCGCGCTTCGCTCAGGCGGACCTTTCCGCCTTGCTCGCCGCTGCGAGCCTCGCCCGGAGATAGTCGTCGGCGACATAGGCCTGTAGCCTGGCCCGCGACGGGATGACCACCACGCCATAGCGCATCTCGACCAGTCCCTTTTCGGCCAGACCGCGCAACAGGCGGCTGACCTTCTGTCGCGATCCGAAGCCGAACTGGCTGATATGGGTCTGGGTGACCGCGGTCGGCTGGCCTTCCTGCGTGATGGCGCAGGCTTCCGACGAGGCGAGCAGCAGAAGGTAGGCCAGGCGCTTTTCCGGGCCGAAGGCGGCGAAGGACAGCACCAGGCCGACGAGGAAACGCGTCCAGCCGCCAATCTGCTCGATCACCGCAAGCAGGGCGTCGGGGTTGTTGGCGATGATCTTTTTGACGTCGCGGCAGGACAGGGCGACGCAGATCGCGTTGCTGGAGCTCCACATGTCGTGGACGGGCGCCTCGGCGCCGAAACAGCCGAGCCACCCCATCCAATGGCCTTCGAAGATCGGCAGGCTCGAATAGCCGCCTTCCGCGGTCGAAAGCACAAGTTCGATGCTTCCGCTGACGATGTACCGGACATGATCCGGCGATTCGCCGCGCAGGTCGAGTAAGGTCCGCTTGGTGAAATGCTCGATCCGCGCTTTTCCCGCCAGTTCGCGCAGCTGAGACTCCGGCAACGTCGCGAAAATCCTGTTTCGCTTCAAAATGCCCGGAATATCGATGTTTCTGTTGTTCATTGCTCAGCTTGAGATCGGGGCGTTAACCCTAAAGATTAAGACGGCGTAAAATTCGCGCAATTGTTATTTGCGCGACATTCCCCCGCAGGGGCGCCACTTAAGGTTGTCCCGTCGCCCGGGCCAGGCCCTCGCGCGGCGCCAGATTAGACCAAGCGGTCAGCAGCCGTCGCATTTTCAGGGGAAAAGGTTAAAGCTCATGAAAAACCATGCGCCCGTCGCCGGCGATAATTTCCCGATCAGCGACATTCTGCTCGATACCGTGGTGTCCGCGCATTATCTGGTCCTGCAGATGCGGATGTTGACGGGCTCGGGCCAATTCGCCGGCCAGGCCGAAACGGAATTGATGGCCGACGCGCTCAGCCGCTGGGCCCAGGTCGCCGGGGCGAAATGGCGCGCCGCCGATCCCGAGGGATTCGCCGCGTCGGATGTTCGCTCGGAGCCGGCCCTGGCGGTTCGTCAACGGACCGCAAGCACGCAGGAATCGTGAAGCGCCTCGATGACGCCCTGAAAAATCAGGCCGCCGCCCATCGCCCCGACGATCGAGGAGCGCGCCGACGACGGAAGCCAGACGACATGCGCAGGATGAGTGGCGAGCGCGCGCCTGCGAAACGCGTGAATTCCTGCATCATGGATTATTGTCCACAACTCGCGTCTTGCCGCGCCTGACACAATTTGCCTAGAACAGTCCGGACTGACCGGCGCGCTGCGATACGGGCGCGCTGATGGACACGCGCTTCTGAGGCTCGATCTTGACGCGTCGGCTGCTTCCATACTGCCCTTATTGCGCTCCGGCGGAGTCCGGCGGCGCTGGAGCCGCGGCGTGGCCTGGCCTGCGCTATGAAATCCTGGCGCGGATCGACGGGCCGACGGAGGCGTTCGAGACCTTGATCGTCGCGGCCGAGGCGCCGGCCGGCTTCGACGTGCCGCGCCACATCCATCCCGGCATCGAATCCGCCTATATCGTCGCGGGCGGCGGCCTGCTGGAGGTGGAGGGCGAGGCGCCCCGCGCGCTGAAGGCGGGCGACGTCGCGCAGATCGCGGCGCGGCGTCCGCACAGGTTCTGCATCGGCGCCGAGCCGACCCGGATCGTCTCGACCTATATTCTCGAAAAGGGCCAGCCGATCTCCATTCCGGTCTGATCTCGCCGCCAAAAAGCTTGCCAAGCGCGGGAAAGGGGGCTAAAGACCCGCATCCTTCGAATGAAGGTCGTTCCGCGGGAGGTTTTCCGGTCGCCAGCCGGGCAAAAAACCGCACCGCGGCCTGCAACCCGCGCGGGGCGGAATTTTCCGCCGTCCGCGCATTTTCGTTTCGCTCATCTTGCATTTCGATGCTTGCAGGCGGGCGAGAACTTTTCTGGGAGCAGCCAATATGGCGAAGAAGATCACGGGTTACGTGAAGCTTCAGGTCCCGGCCGGCTCGGCGAATCCTTCGCCGCCGATCGGTCCCGCGCTGGGTCAGCGCGGCCTGAACATCATGGAGTTCTGCAAGGCGTTCAACGCCAAGACGGCGCAGATGGAGAAGGGGACGCCGATCCCCGTCATCATCACCGCCTATGCCGACCGCAGCTTCACCTTCGAGATGAAGCAGCCGCCGGTCGCCTATTTCCTGAAAAAGGCGGCCAATATCAAGTCGGGGTCCAAGACCACCGGCCGCGGCTTCGTCGGCAAGGTCACCCGCGCCCAGATCCGCGAGATCGCGGAAAAGAAACAGGCGGATCTGAATTCGCACACGGTCGAGGCCGCCATGGCCATGATCGAGGGCTCCGCCAAGTCCATCGGCCTGGAAGTTGTGGGGTAAGACGATGAGCGGCAAGAGAATCGTCAAGGCCCGCGAGGGCGTCGAGCGCACCAAGCTCTATCCGGTCAATGAGGCCATCAAGCTGGTGCGCGACCGCGCCAGCGCAAAATTCGACGAGACCGTCGAAATCGCCATGAATCTCGGCGTCGATCCCAAGCACGCCGACCAGATGGTGCGCGGCGTGGTCAACCTGCCGAACGGCACCGGCCGCACCCTGCGGGTCGCGGTCTTCGCGCGCGGCACCAAGGCCGACGAAGCCAAGGCTGCCGGCGCGGACGTGGTCGGCGCGGAAGATCTGGTCACCGCCGTCCAGGGCGGAACGATCGATTTCGACCGCTGCATCGCCACGCCGGACATGATGCCGCTGGTCGGCCGTCTCGGCAAGGTGCTGGGCCCGCGCGGCCTGATGCCCAATCCGAAGGTCGGCACCGTGACCATGGACGTCGCCGCGGCCATTCAGGCCTCCAAGGGCGGCGCTGTCGAGTTCCGCGTCGAAAAGGCGGGCATCGTTCAGGGCTCGGTCGGCAAGGCGTCCTTCGGCGAGGAGAAGCTGGCGGAAAATATCGCCGCTTTCGTCGAGGCGGTGGTCAAGGCCAAGCCGACGGGAGCCAAGGGAACCTATCTGCAGCGCATCGCCCTTTCCTCGACCATGGGTCCGGGGGTGAAGGTCGATCCGGCGTCGATCGCGATCGCCCACCACTGATTTGAGGGGACGGAAAGCGGCGCGATTTTTGATCGGGCCGGCCCATAACCCCGAAAAGTCGCAGACTTTTCGGATCGGGTTATGGGAATTGTCAATCATCAAGCGGCGCGATTTTTGATCGCGCCGCTTGACAATTTGAAAAAAATGTTTTCGCCCCTCTTGGCAGAGAGCGCGAGAGCGTTTAGAACCCTCAATCCCGGCGACGTCTTCGTCGCCATCGCGGATAGGGCGTCGCGGCAGGTCTGCGCCTTTTGGAAAAATTTGTGTCGAGACAGGATTGCTTGGCGCTCCGGGCTGTTTGGCCGGATCGCATGTGGCTTTGTTGCTTCACGGATTGACCGAATGGTTTGGCCTCGCGCCTTGTTCGCAGAAATTCAGCTTCCGCCGGATCCGGGATTCATTCCCGGGCTTCGGCGGCGGATGGGCCGGGGCTCCTTTTCGCCGTCAAAGGCGGAGGTGGGGCTTTCCCGGCCATGTCCTGTCCGAGACTGCCGGCGCTTCCGCCTTTCTGGCGGGGGCTTAATTGTCCGACGACCGCGCAAAGCGCGGGAGGGGCGGCCAGCATAGACGGGGAAAGACCTTTTTTCCGGAGGCCTTTTGGCCTTCGGCGGTTTGGTTTGAACCCTCTGATCCATAGAGGCGCGCGTTTCGCGGGCGTCACTCGTGGGGACAGGCTTTTCGGCGCCGTGGGGCTCGCGCTTCGCGGCATGTCGGCAACCGGCGGGCCCATATAGGGCGTTCGATAAGGACGCCCGCCCAAGACGGGCTATGTGGCTTCGCCCATTGAAGTGAGAGCACTGTGGACAGAGCGGAAAAGAAAGAAGCCGTAGCCACGCTTCACGACGTCTTCTCGAAGGCGGGCGTGGTGGTGGTCGCGCGCTATTCCGGCCTGACTGTCGCGCAGCTTCAGACCCTGCGCAAGCAGGCGCGTGAAGCTGGCGCGAGCGTCCAGGTCGCCAAGAACCGCCTCGCCAAGATCGCCCTCGAAGGCACGGACGTCGCCTCCATCGCGGCCCTTCTCAAGGGTCCGACCCTGATCGCCTTTTCGGACGATCCGGTGGCGGCGCCCAAGGTCGCGGCCGCTTTCGCCAAGGATTACGACAAATTCGTCATCCTCGGCGGCGCGATGGGCGCGACCGCCCTGAACCCGGACGGCGTGAAGTCGCTTGCGACCATGCCCTCCCTCGACGAACTGCGCGGCAAGCTGGTTGGCCTTACCTCGGCCCCGGCGACCAAACTCGCGCAGCTCTCGACCGCGCCTGCGGCCAAGCTGGCGCGCGTGTTCGGGGCTTACGCCAACAAGGACGCGGCCTGATCTCAGGCGGGCATTGAAACCGATCGAACCAAACCCCAAGTTTACAGGAACTGAAAATGGCTAATCTCGAAAAGATCGTCGAAGAACTTTCGGCCCTCACCGTTCTCGAAGCGGCTGAACTCGCCAAGATGCTGGAAGAGAAGTGGGGCGTCTCGGCCGCCGCGGCTGTCGCCGTCGCCGCCGCTCCGGGCGCCGCCGCCGCCGCGGCTCCGGCCGAAGAGCAGACCGAGTTCACGGTCGTTCTCGCCGCCGCCGGCGACAAGAAGATCGAAGTCATCAAGGAAGTCCGCGCCATCACCGGCCTCGGCCTCAAGGAAGCCAAGGACCTCGTCGAAGGCGCGCCGAAGCCGGTCAAGGAAGGCGCGTCCAAGGACGACGCCGCCAAGATCAAGGCCGCCCTGGAAAAGGTCGGCGCCAAGGTCGAACTCAAGTAATTTCGGGCGCGTCCGCCGCTTCGCGTGCGCGCAGCCAACGGAAAAGGGCGGCTTCGGGGTTTTCCCTGGGGCCGCCAAAGCCGTCAGTGGGGACGGTAAAATCCCTGCCGGGGCGGAAAGGCCTCGTTCAAAACCTTTCCAGGAATTTGCGCGGACTTTTCCGCGCGTCCCGGCGACGCCGGGGAGGCGAGCGCAGGTTGCACGATCCGGTCCGGATCGCGGGCCTGATGAGGCCGCCTGAATTGGTGCGAGGAGCGATATGGCGCAAGTGTTCACCGGCCGGAAGCGTATCCGCAAATTCTTCGGTCATATCCGCGAAGTCGCGGTCATGCCCAATCTGATCGAAGTGCAGAAGGCTTCCTACGATCAGTTCCTGATGGTCGAGGAACCCAAGGGCGGCCGGGTCGACGAGGGGTTGCAGTCGGTTTTCAAGTCGGTTTTCCCGATTTCCGATTTCGCCGGCACTGCTCTGCTCGAATTCGTCAAATATGAATTCGAGCCGCCGAAATATGACGTCGACGAATGCCGCCAGCGCGGCATGACCTTCGCCGCCCCGCTCAAGGTGACCCTGCGCCTGATCGTGTTCGATGTGGACCCCGACACCGGCGCCAAGTCGGTCAAGGACATCAAGGAACAGGACGTCTATATGGGCGACATGCCGTTCATGACCATGAACGGCACCTTCATCGTCAACGGCACCGAGCGCGTCATCGTCTCCCAGATGCACCGTTCGCCGGGCGTGTTCTTCGACCACGACAAGGGCAAGAGCCACAGCTCGGGCAAACTGCTGTTCGCCGCCCGGATCATCCCCTATCGCGGCTCCTGGCTCGACATCGAATTCGACGCCAAGGACATCGTCTATGCGCGCATCGACCGCCGCCGCAAGATTCCGGCGACGTCGCTGCTCTATGCGCTCGGCCTCGACGGCGAGGAAATCCTTTCGGTTTTCTACAAGAAGATCGCCTACGCCAGAGACAAGGAAGGCTGGCGCCTGCCCTTCGACGCCGAGCGCATGAAGGGCGTCAAGGCGAGCGTGGACATCGTCGACGCCGATTCCGGCGACGTGGTGGTCGAGGCCGGCAAGAAGCTGACGGTGCGCGCCGCGCGCCAGATCGCCGAAAGCGGCGTGAAGTTCATCCGCGCCGTGGACGAGGACCTTTTCGGCCAGTTCATCGCCCAGGACCTCTACAATCCCGAAACCGGCGAAATCTACGCCGAAGCGGGCGAGGAAATCACCGCCAAGTCGCTGGAGGCCCTGGTCGGTTTCGGCTTCAAAGAGCTGCCGGTGCTCGACATCGACCATATCAATGTCGGCCCCTATATCCGCAACACCCTCGCGCTCGACAAGAACTCCTCGCGCGAGGAGGCTTTGTTCGACATCTACCGGGTCATGCGCCCGGGCGAGCCGCCGACCATCGACTCGGCGGAAGCGATGTTCCATTCCTTGTTCTTCGATGCGGAACGCTACGACCTTTCGGCCGTGGGACGCGTTAAAATGAACATGCGCCTCGATCTCGATTGCCCGGACACCACGCGCGTGCTGCGCCGTGACGACATTCTCGCCGTGGTCAAGGCCCTGGTCGACCTGCGCGACGGCCGCGGCGAGATCGACGACATCGACCATCTCGGCAACCGCCGCGTCCGCTCGGTCGGCGAGCTGATGGAAAACCAGTACCGGCTCGGCCTGCTGCGCATGGAGCGCGCGATCAAGGAGCGCATGTCCTCGGTCGACATCGACACGATCATGCCGCAGGACCTGATCAACGCCAAGCCGGCGGCGGCCGCGGTGCGCGAGTTCTTCGGCTCGTCGCAGCTGTCGCAGTTCATGGACCAGACCAACCCGCTGTCGGAAATCACCCACAAGCGCCGCCTCTCGGCGCTGGGTCCGGGTGGCCTGACCCGCGAGCGCGCCGGCTTCGAGGTGCGCGACGTCCATCCGACCCATTACGGCCGCATCTGCCCGATCGAGACGCCGGAAGGCCCGAACATCGGCCTGATCAACTCGCTCGCGACTTTTGCGCGCGTCAATAAATATGGCTTCATCGAAGCGCCCTACCGCCGGGTCAAGGACGGTCGCGTCACCGACGAGGTGGTCTATCTTTCGGCGATGGAGGAGCAGAAATATTCGGTGGCCCAGGCCAACGCCTCGCTCGACGCCAAGAACCGCCTGACCGAAGACCTGGTGGTCTGCCGCCGCTCGGGCGACGTGGTCATGCTGACGCCCGACCATGTGGACTTCATGGACGTGTCGCCGAAACAGCTCGTTTCGGTCGCCGCGGCGCTCATTCCGTTCCTCGAGAACGACGACGCCAACCGCGCGCTGATGGGCTCGAACATGCAGCGTCAGGCCGTGCCTCTGGTGCGCGCCGACGCGCCCTTGGTCGGCACCGGCATGGAGGGCGTGGTCGCCCGCGATTCCGGCGCGGCGATCGCGGCGCGGCGCGCCGGCGTGGTGGATCAGATCGACGCCACCCGCATCGTCATCCGCGCCACCGAGGATCTTGGGCAGGGACGCCCGGGCGTCGATATCTATCGCCTGATGAAGTTCCAGCGCTCGAACCAGTCCACCTGCATCAACCAGCGTCCGCTGGTGCGCGTCGGCGACGTCGTGCGCAAGGGCGAGATCATCGCCGACGGCCCCTCGACCGACATGGGCGATCTCGCGCTCGGCCGCAACGTGGTCGTCGCCTTCATGCCCTGGAACGGCTACAATTTCGAGGACTCCATCCTCCTCAACGAAAAGATCGTGAAAGAGGATATTTTCACGTCCATTCACATCGACGAGTTCGAGGTGATGGCGCGCGACACCAAGCTCGGTCCCGAGGAAATCACCCGCGACATTCCCAACGTCTCCGAAGAGGCGCTGAAGAATCTCGACGAAGCCGGCATCGTCTATATCGGCGCCGAAGTGCAGGCGGGCGACATTCTGGTCGGCAAGATCACGCCCAAGGGCGAAAGCCCGATGACCCCGGAAGAAAAGCTTTTGCGCGCCATTTTCGGCGAGAAGGCTTCCGACGTGCGCGACACCAGCTTGCGCGTGCCGCCGGGCGTTCAGGGCACGATCGTCGAAGTGCGCGTGTTCAACCGCCATGGCGTGGACAAGGACGAGCGCGCCCAGGCGATCGAGCGCGAGGAGATCGAGCGTCTCGCCAAGGACCGCGACGACGAGCAGGCGATCCTCGACCGCAACGTCTACGCGCGCCTCGCCGACATGCTGATCGGCAAGACGGCTCTTTCCGGCCCCAAGGGCTTCAAGAAGGAGCAGGCTCTGACCCGCGATCTGCTCGACGAATATCCACGCTCGCAATGGTGGGTCTTCGCCGTCGGCGACGACGCGCTGATGGCCGAGATCGAGGCCATGCGCAAGCAGTATGACGAGGCGAAGAAGGGGCTGGAGAGCCGCTTCCTCGACAAGGTCGAAAAGCTCCAGCGCGGCGACGAGCTCTCCCCTGGCGTGATGAAGATGGTGAAGGTCTTCGTTGCGGTGAAGCGCAAGATCCAGCCCGGCGACAAGATGGCGGGCCGTCATGGCAACAAGGGTGTGGTCTCGCGCATCCTGGCGCAGGAGGACATGCCCTTCCTTGCCGACGGCACCCCCGTCGACATCGTGCTCAACCCGCTCGGCGTGCCCTCGCGCATGAACGTCGGCCAGATTCTGGAAACGCATCTGGGCTGGGCCTGCCGCAATCTCGGCAAGCAGGTGGCTCAAGCCGTCAACGCCTATCAGCGCACGATGGATTCCACCGCCTTGCGCGGAAAGCTGGTCGAGCTTTACGGCAAGGGCGCCGACACCGCCCAACTGAAAAAGCTCGACGACGGCGAGTTGCTGGAGATCGCGGGGAACCTCACCCGCGGCGTGCCGATCGCGACGCCGGTCTTCGACGGCGCGCGCGAGGCGGACATCGTCAAGATGCTGGAGCAGGCGGGCCTCGATTCTTCCGGCCAGACCGTGCTTTACGACGGGCGCACCGGCGAGGCCTTCGACCGCAAGGTGACGGTGGGCGTGATCTATATGCTCAAGCTGCACCATCTGGTGGACGACAAGATCCACGCGCGCTCGATCGGCCCCTATTCGCTGGTCACGCAGCAGCCGCTCGGCGGCAAGGCGCAGTTCGGCGGCCAGCGCTTCGGCGAAATGGAAGTCTGGGCGCTGGAGGCCTATGGCGCCGCCTATACGCTGCAGGAAATGCTCACCGTGAAGTCGGACGACGTCGCGGGCCGCACCAAGGTCTACGAGTCCATCGTGCGCGGCGACGACGCCTTCGAATCCGGCATTCCGGAAAGCTTCAACGTGCTGGTCAAGGAAATGCGCTCGCTCGGCCTCAATGTCGAGCTGAACCAGTCCGCGCCCCCGGCCGGCGAGGAGCTTCCGCCTCCCGCCGAAGCCGCCGAGTAATGTGACGGGAGGCGCAGCCGCCTCCCTGAAGTCGTCGTTGTAAGACGGGCGGCGGAAACGCCGCTCCATCTTAAGTGAGACGGGCGGCGAACACGCCGCCCTATCGTGCCCCTTTCGGAGCGGGGTCCCGTGAAGCCGGCGGGACCGCCAGCCCAGGAGAAAGACATGAATCAAGAGGTTATGAATCTCTTCAATCCGATCGTCGCGCCCCAGGCCTTCGATCAGATTCAGATCTCCATCGCCAGCCCGGAAAAGATTCTGTCCTGGTCCTTCGGCGAGATCAAGAAGCCCGAGACCATCAACTACCGCACCTTCAAGCCGGAACGCGACGGCCTGTTCTGCGCCCGCATCTTCGGCCCGATCAAGGACTACGAATGCTTGTGCGGCAAGTACAAGCGCATGAAATACAAGGGCGTCATCTGCGAAAAATGCGGCGTCGAAGTCACTCTTTCACGCGTCCGGCGTGATCGGATGGGCCATATCTCCTTGGCTGCTCCTGTGGCCCATATCTGGTTTCTGAAGTCGCTGCCCTCGCGCATCGGCCTGCTGCTCGACATGACGCTCAAGGACCTGGAGCGCATCCTCTATTTCGAGTCCTATATCGTCCTCGATTCGGGCCTCACCCCGCTGAAAAGCCGCCAGCTCCTGAACGAAGAGGAATATGTCATCGCCCAGGACGAATATGGGCAGGACAGTTTTACCGCCATGATCGGCGCCGAGGCGATCCGCGAGTTGCTGCGCGGTCTCGACCTGGAAAACATCGCGGCGCAGCTCAAGGTGGAAATCGCGGAAGCGACCACCGAGCTGAAGCCGAAAAAGCTCGCCAAGCGGCTCAAGATCATCGAGGCCTTCATCAATTCCGGCAACAAGCCCGAATGGATGATCCTCACTGAAGTGCCGGTCATTCCGCCGGATCTGCGTCCGCTGGTGCCGCTCGACGGCGGCCGGTTCGCGACGTCCGACCTCAACGATCTCTACCGCCGCGTCATCAACCGCAACAACCGCCTGAAGCGGCTTATCGAACTGCGCGCGCCGGACATCATCATCCGCAACGAAAAGCGTATGTTGCAGGAGGCCGTCGACGCTTTGTTCGACAACGGCCGCCGCGGCCGCGTCATCACCGGCGCCAACAAGCGTCCGCTGAAGTCGCTGGCCGACATGCTCAAGGGCAAGCAAGGCCGTTTCCGTCAGAATCTGCTCGGCAAGCGCGTCGATTATTCGGGCCGCTCGGTCATCGTGGTCGGCCCCGAACTCAAGCTGCATCAGTGCGGCCTGCCGAAAAAGATGGCGCTGGAGCTGTTCAAGCCCTTCATCTATTCGCGGCTCGACGCCAAGGGCCTGTCGGCGACCGTCAAACAGGCGAAGAAACTGGTCGAGAAGGAAAAGCCGGAGGTCTGGGACATCCTCGACGAGGTGATCCGCGAACATCCGATCATGCTCAACCGCGCGCCGACCCTGCACCGCCTTGGCATCCAGGCCTTCGAGCCGACGCTGATCGAGGGCAAGGCGATCCAGCTTCACCCGCTGGTCTGCGCCGCCTTCAACGCCGACTTCGACGGCGACCAGATGGCCGTCCACGTGCCTTTGTCGCTCGAAGCCCAGCTCGAAGCGCGCGTGCTGATGATGTCGACCAACAACATCCTGCACCCGGCGAATGGTCAGCCGATCATCGTGCCGAGCCAGGACATCGTGCTCGGCCTCTATTATCTGTCGCTGATGCGTGACGGCGAGCCGGGCCAGGGCATGGCCTTCGCCAATCTCGGCGAGATCGAACATGCGATCTTCGCCAAGTCGATCACCCTGCACACCAAGATCAAGGGCCGCGCCTGGACCTATGACGAGAACGGCGAGCGGGTATCGAAGATTTTCGACACCACGCCGGGCCGCATGATGCTCGGCCAGCTCCTGCCGAAGCACACCAAGATTCCCTTCGACGTCGCCAACAAGCTGATGACCAAGAAGGAAATCTCGGCAATGATCGACACCGTCTACCGCAATTGCGGTCAGAAGGAGACGGTGATCTTCTGCGACCGGATCATGGGGCTGGGCTTCCGCGAGGCCTGCACCGCGGGCATCTCCTTCGGCAAGGACGACATGGTGGTGCCGGAGACCAAGCCCAAGATCGTCGAGGCGACCCGCAGCCTCGCCAAGGAATATGAGCAGCAGTACAACGACGGCCTCATCACCCAGGGCGAGAAATACAACAAGGTCGTGGACGCCTGGGCCAAATGCACCGACAAGCTCGCCGAGGAAATGATGGCGCGCATTTCGGCGGTCCGCAAGGACGATTCCGGCCGCGACCAGCCGATCAACTCGATCTACATGATGTCCCACTCCGGGGCGCGCGGCTCGCCGGCGCAGATGAAGCAGCTCGCGGCGATGCGCGGCCTGATGGCCAAGCCCTCGGGCGAGATCATCGAGAGCCCGATCATCTCGAACTTCAAGGAGGGCCTGACCGTTCTCGAATATTTCAACTCGACCCACGGCGCCCGCAAGGGCCTCGCGGACACCGCGTTGAAGACCGCGAACTCCGGCTATCTCACCCGCCGCTTGGTGGACGTGGCGCAGGATTCGATCATCACCTCCTACGATTGCGGCTCGACCGGCGGCATCCGCATGCGCGCCATCATCGACGCCGGCCAGGTGGTGGCGACCCTCGCCGTCCGCATCCTCGGCCGCACCGCGGCGGAGGATCTGGTCGATCAGGAAGGCCAAGTCATCGTCAAGGCCGGCGAGATGATCCAGGAATGGCATATCGATCGGATCAACGCCGCCGGCATCCAGGAGGTGAAGATCCGCTCGGTGCTGACCTGCGAGGCCAAGAACGGCGTCTGCGGGGCCTGCTACGGGCGCGATCTGGCGCGCGGCACTCCGGTCAATATGGGCGAGGCGGTCGGCGTCATCGCGGCGCAGTCGATCGGCGAGCCGGGCACCCAGCTCACCATGCGCACCTTCCACATCGGCGGCGCGGCGCAGATCGCCGATTTGTCCTTCATCGAGTCCAATTTCGAAGGCGCGGTGAAGATTCGCAACCGCCATGTCACGCGCAATTCCGACGGCGACCTGATGGTCATGGCCCGCAATGTCGCCGTGGTCGTGGTCGGCCCGGACGGGACCGAGCGCGCGGTCCATCGCGTGCAATATGGCTCGCGCCTCAAGGTGGACGAGGGCGATCACGTCAAGCGCGGCCAGCGCGTGGCGGAATGGGACCCCTATACCCGCCCGATCCTGACCGAAACGGACGGCGTCGTCGGCTTCGAGGATCTGGTCGAGGGCCAGTCCATGTCGGAAACGGTGGACGAGGCGACCGGCATCGCCAAGCGCATGGTCATGGACTGGCGCCTGAACGCCCGCTCTTCGAGCCTCAAGCCGGCGCTGGTCGTCAATGGCAAGGACGGCAAGCCGGTGAAGCTCTTGCGCGGCGGCGACGCCCGCTACACTTTGCCGGTGGACTCGATCATCGCGGTCGATCCCGGCGCCAAGGTCCAGGCCGGCGACGTCATCGCCCGCATTTCGCTGGAAAGCGCCAAGACCCGCGACATCACCGGCGGTCTGCCGCGCGTCGCGGAACTGTTCGAGGCGCGCCGTCCCAAGGATCACGCGATCATCGCGGAGATCGGCGGCACGGTGAAGTTCGGCCGCGATTACAAGAACAAGCAGCGCCTGACCATCGAGCCGAGCGAGGAGGGCGCGGAATCCGTCGAATATCTGATCCCCAAGGGCAAGCACATCCATCTGCAGGATGGCGACATTGTCGAAAAGGGCGATTACATCGTCGACGGCAATCCCGCGCCGCATGACATTCTCGCCATCAAGGGCGTCGAGGAGTTGGCCGCCTATCTCGTCAACGAGATCCAGGAGGTCTATCGCCTCCAGGGCGTGAGCATCAACGACAAGCACATCGAGGTGATCGTCCGCCAGATGCTGCAAAAGGTCGATATCACCGATCCCGGCGACACCGACTACCTGTCCGGCGATCAGGTGGACCGCATCGAGATGGACGAGGCCAACGAGCGCGCGCTGGAAGAAGGCAAGCGCCCCGCGACCGGCACGCCGGTGCTGCTCGGCATCACCAAGGCGAGCCTGCAGACACGCTCCTTCATCTCGGCGGCGTCGTTCCAGGAGACCACCCGCGTCCTCACGGAAGCTGCGGTCAACGGCAAGATCGACACGCTCGAAGGTCTGAAGGAAAACGTCATCGTCGGCCGACTGATCCCGGCCGGCACCGGCGCCGCCATGTCGAAGCTCCGCCATATCGCGACCACCCGCGACGAAATGATCCTGCAGCAGAAGGCGGAAGCCTCCGCCGCCCCGCCGCAGCTTCCGGCGGCGGAATGATTTTTGGAAAAGGCCGCTCGAAAGAGCGGCCTTTTTGTTTGCCGGGAGGGCGTAAAGAAAGCGCGCGAAATGCTTGCGGGCGGCGCCGTCCTGCTGCTATAGGCGTCGGACCGAATTGGATGGAAGCATCCAATTCACGGCCTCGTGGCGGAGTGGCTACGCAGAGGACTGCAAATCCTTGTACGGGGGTTCGATTCCCTCCGAGGCCTCCAATCAAATCAAGGGCTTACACTCCAAGCCCGAAGCCTCCAAAAAACCTTGTCAGTGATCCGTCAGAAGGTCACCCTGTCGCGGACTGCGGCAGCGGGTCGCGCCGGCTGAGACGCGGGCGCATTTCGCGCCCGGAGCGCCGACTTCTGGGCTGTGGTCCCTTTCGGGCTGTGATACGTTCGCTTGCCGGTCCGCCGGACCGCTTGCGGCAGGGGCTTGCAATGCGCGGAATGACGATCGCCGCTTCCTTGGTGCTTATGTCTGCTCCGGCGCTCGCCGGCCCGTGCGACGATCTCGGCCAAGCCATCGCGGCGAGGACCAAGGCGGTGATCGATCGGATCACGCCAGAGTTCGGCAACGTGATGTTCACCCATCCTGCGGCGCATGAGATGACGCTGCTTTGCGGGCCGGGCGACGCTCGCTCGCTCGATGTTGCATACGAGGGCGAGCCGGACGTGCGATTCCTCGCGCTGGCGTCAGTGGCCGGCGGGATTTTCTTGGGCAGCGGGTCAGTCTCGACGCGAGCAATCGGGGATTGCATTCTCGCCGCGGGGATTGATCCGGCGGGCGAAGTCGAGCGGGAATCGGGCAAGGCGCACCTCGAATGCTCGGCGAATGTTCCCGATCACTTCGGCAGCGTGACAATCAGCCATCGGTGAACAAGGTCTGCGACTTGAAGCAGAGGAGAGGCGACGTGAGAGGCTACTGGGAGTTTCGGACTCCGAAGGGAGCTTTCCGAATCGTACCGCGCGACGGCCGGTACGAGGCCGCCTTTGAAGACGAGGCTTTGGGCTCCTACTCCACGGCGGAGCAAGCACTTGACGATCTTGCGGGTGGTTCGACGCCATGGCCCTCTATCGGCGATCCACGAAAGTTCCGACTGCCGAAGGATCTAGGTGAGTGGGATTTCGTGCGCGGTTAAGGAATTTACGTTTCGGTTGGCGAGGGAGCCTGGTGCACGTCGCGCGCCGGGAATGTGAACCGCGCCGGTTTCGCCGGCGGCTCCAACCTCCAAATAGGATACAGCCATGACAAGCAGGTCGACGGACAAATTTTCGTCGTCATCCTAAAGCTTCCAGCCCCTCAGCACTGCGCGCCCTGTTTCCGCTCCCGCAAGAACTGGAAGAATTCCACGCCCTCGCGCAGGCGGCGTTTCATCATGGCGCGGTCGCGCAGCATTTCGTTGACGATCGCCCCGATTTTTCGCGGGCGAAAGTAGAACTGGCGGTAGAAGGTTTCGACGGCGTCGAAGATTTCCTTGTGGCTGAGGTCGGGATAATGGAGCGGCGCGATCTGGACGCCGTTCTCGTCCACCAGTTCGGCGTTGGCGCTGTCGAGCCAGCCGTTGTCCAGCGCCTGTTGGTATAGAAACGTGCCGGGATAGGGCGCGGCCAGCGACACCTGCAAGGTGTGCGGATTGACCTCCTTGGCGAAGGCAATGGTTTCCTTGATCGTCTCGCGGGTTTCGCCGGGCAGGCCCATGATGAAAGTGCCGTGGACCATGACGCCCAGCTCGCGGCAGTCACGCGCGAATTTTTTCGCCACCTCGACCCGCATGCCCTTCTTGATATTGTGCAGGATCTGCTGGTTGCCGGATTTATAGCCGACCAGCAGCAGGCGCAGGCCGTTGTCGCGCATCACTTTCAGCGACTCGCGCGGCACATTGGCCTTGGCGTTGCATGACCAGGTCACGCCGAGCTTGCCGAGTTCCCTGGCGATGGCTTCGGCGCGGGGCAGATCGTCGGTGAAGGTATCGTCGTCGAAGAAATATTCCTGCACCTGCGGAAAATTCTTCAGGCACCATTTGATCTCTTCGATCACATGGCCGACGCTGCGGGTGCGGTAACGGTGCCCTCCAACCGTTTGCGGCCACAGGCAAAAAGTGCAGCGCGACTTGCAGCCACGGCCGGTATAGATCGAAATATAGGGGTGCTTGAGATAGCCGATGAAATAATTCTCGATCTTCAGGTCGCGCTTGTAGATCGGCGCGACGAAGGGGAGCGAATCCATGTTTTCCAGGATCGGCCGCTCGTCGTTGTGCTGGATGTTCCCGTTGGCGTCGCGATAGCTCAGGCCGAGAATGTCCTTGAAATCCTTGCCGTCGGCGACATCCTTGATGGTGAAGTCGAATTCGTTGCGGGCGACGAAATCGATCACCGGCGCGGCTTTCAGGCTGCCATCGGCGTCCACCGCCACCTTGGCCCCGATCAATCCGGCCTTGAGATCGGGGTTGGCGTTTTTGAGCGCCTCGATGCATTTCACGTCCGAGGCGAAGGACGGCGCAGAGGTGTGGACCACGACGAGGTCGAAATCCTTGGCCTGGGCCACCACTTCCGCGAGCTTGATCTTGTGCGGCGGGGCGTCGATCAACTTGGAGTTCTCGATCAGCGCGGCGGGCTGGGCGAGCCAGGTCGGATACCAGAAAGAGGCGATCTCGCGGCGCGCTTGATAACGCGAGCCGGCGCCGCCGTCGAAACCGTCGAAGGAAGGCGCTTGCAGAAAAAGGGTGCGCATGAAAACCTGCTCCGCCTGAGCTCAAGTTGCTGGCTGAATTGCGTCGCGCCACAAAGCCCGCCAATCGCGGCCATTCCGTGGCGGTTGTCGCCGGCCCTTAAACAACATTGCCGCTCCTCAATCAATCGCGGGCGTCTTGGCGGGCGTCGCGCCGGAAAGAAAGCGGGCCAGGGCGGGGCCGATGAGGATCACCATCAGCACCCGCGCCGTCTGCAAGGCCATGATGAAGGGCAGGTCCAGTTTTGCGGAGACGGCGATGATGGCGACGGCGTCGATGCCGCCGGGGCTCA
This sequence comes from uncultured Pseudomonadota bacterium, assembly GCA_963748385.1. Taxonomy (GTDB): domain Bacteria; phylum Pseudomonadota; class Alphaproteobacteria; order Rhizobiales; family Beijerinckiaceae; genus Rhodoblastus. Next base: position 157,013 of record CAVVIQ010000012.1, on the reverse strand, counting down.
TCGCAAGATAGGCGGTCATCGGATCGATATGGGCGAGGGTCGCCAGAATCGCCGAGAGCCCGGCGCATAGCGCGATCAGGCCAGCGACCGAGGCGAGGGTCGCGGGCAGGGTCTTGAAAGCGTGCAGCAGCAGGGCGCGGGAGAATCTTTGGCCGACGCTCCAGCCGAGAATGGCGTAATTCAGGACCAGGAAGGCACGCGGCAGTTCAAGGGTCAGAATGCCGGAGTCCTGCAGCAGGGCGCCGAGGAAAAGCGGCGCCAGCAGCGGGCCCGCGGGCAGGCGTAGCCGGTGGGCGAGAAAGGCGGCGCCGAGCAGCGCGGCAAGGGTCGCGGCGAAGGCGGGCCACGACACGGGGGCGAAAAAGCCGGCGAGCGCGCCGGCGCCGGCGCCCGCGCCGGGGGTCAGGAAGCGCGCGATCAGGCTGGCGACCAGAGCGACGAGCAGGATGCGCAGATATTGCATGAAGGCGACGAGGCGCATGTCGGCGCCATAGGCCTCGGCCATGATCACCATGGCGGTGGCGGCGCCGGGCAGGGCGCCCCAGATCGCGGTGGTCCCGGGAAACAGCCGCCATCTGGTCAGAAGCCAGCCGAACAAGCCGCTTGCGGCGATCACCGAAAAGCCGGCGGCGAGGAAAAGCGGCCAGTCGCGCGCCATTTCATGCAGGAGCGCCGGCGTCATCTTTTGGGCGATCATGCCGCCGATCGCGGCTTGCGCCATCAGAAAGGCCCAGGATGGAACCTGGGTCCGGCCATCGAAGGCGGAAAGGACCGCGGCGGCGGCGATTGCGCCAATCAGCAGGCCGGCCGGAAGGCGCAGGGCGGTCAGAACGCCGCCGAGCAGCAAGGTGAGCACGATCAGCGCGGACCATTGCCGCAAAAGGCCGGCGTCGCGAAACGAGAAATCTTTCAATCGGCTCATCCGGCCGCGAAGAAAATATCCGCGCTGGCGGTCACCCGCCCCAGACGGGGGAAGATATGCGAAAACGCGAATTGATGCAGATCGGCGGCGCGCGAGGCGCAGGCGTCCTCGACGATCACCACTTCGAAGCCGAGCTCCCAGGCCTGGCGGGCGGTCGATTCGACGCCGAAATTGGTGGCGATCCCGCCCAGCGCCAGCGTCGTCACGCCGCGCCGCCGCAGCTGAAGCTCGAGCTCCGTGCCGTGGAAGGCGCCCCATTGGCGCTTGGTGATGACGATGTCGCCGGTCGCCGCGACCCCTTCGGCCAGTTCGCTCCAGTCAGGCGGCAGGCCGCCGGGAGGAAGCTGCATCGGGGCGTCCACTTTCTGGCGCGGCGCATCGGCGAAATCCGGGGAAAAGGCGACACGAACAGGAAAGACCGGCGCGCGAACGGCGCGGAATTCTTTCCGCGAGCTTTTTCGCGCAGGCCACGACATCCACGCCGGAGCGCGGCTCCGTCGGCGACCCGACAATGCCCTTTTGCAGGTCGATCAGCGCCAGGGCGGTGGATTTTGGATCAAGGAAAAGCATGGCGATCCTACGTTCGAGCGCAGCGGCGCCGCTTTAACGCCTTTTCGTCGCGCTTGCATGCGAAATAGCGCCACGGCCGGGCGGCGGCGCCGAAAAAGGCCCTGCCGCAATAGCGCCAGATCATGGCGCTAAAGCAGGGCGGCCGGTAACCTTGCATGAGTATCAATCGCGAGATTTCTTCCGTGAACGAACCCGACGACAAGTCCCCCGCCGCCGCGGTCCCTTTGGATATCGAACCGGCGGCGCCGGCGCAGCTCCCGGCGAAAGTTCAGCCGGAGGCGGCCCATGCCGTCATCGAGCATCATCTCCCGGGCCGGCGCAGCGTCTGGGCGCGGCGGCTCGCGATTCTTGCCTTGATCGGCGGGGGGATCGGCTATGTCGTCTGGCAGGCGCATCGCGCTCCCGCGATCCCGGCCTACATCGTCTATGGCAACGGCCGGCTGGAGGCCGATCCCATCGACATCGACACCAAATTCGCCGGGCGGATCGCCGAATTGCGGGTGGACGAGGGCGACAAGGTCGTCGCCGGGCAGGTGCTTGCGGTCATGGACACCCGCGACCTCGAGCAGACCCTGAAAAAAGGCGAGGCGCAGATCGAGCAGGCCCAGAAGGCGGTCGAGGAGGCGCGCGCCAATCTCGAAAACGCCAAGACCTCGTCCCTGCTCGCGGAGCAGGAAATCGAGCGCACCGCGAAACTGGTAAAGAACGGCTTCGCCACGAAGGAGCTTTTCGACCAGCGCAAACAGGCGCTCGACGCCGCCCATCTCATTCAGCGGGCGGCGGAAAATCGTGTCACCGAGGCGGAAAAGGCGCTGAATGCGGCGGTGCATGACGCGGAAGTGACGCGCGTGAATATCGCCGACAACACCCTGGTGGCGCCGCGCGACGGAAGAATCGAATATCGCGTCGCCAATGTCGGCGAGGTTTTGCCCGCTGGCGGCAAGGTTTTCACCATGCTCGACACGGCCTATGTCTATATGGACGTCTATCTGCCGACGCTTCAGGCGGACAAGGTGAAGATCGGCGCCGATTCCCGCATCCTGCTCGACGCCTATCCGGACAGGCCGATCCCGGCCAAAGTGTCCTTTCTTGCCGATCAGGCGCAATTCACCCCGAAAATGGTCGAGACCCAGAACGACCGCGACCGCATGATGTTCCGGGTGCGGGTAAAGATCGATCCCGACCGCGCCAGGGCCCACGCCGAGGCGGTGCGCAGCGGCCTGCCCGGCGTCGCTTATGTCAAGACCGACGACAAGGCTCCCTGGACGCCTGCGCTGCAAGGCCCCGGCGAATGAGCCAAGAGCCCGCGGTCCGGCTGCGCCATTTGCGCCACGCCTATGGCCGGACCCAAGCTCTCGACGGCCTGTCGCTCGATATTCCCGCCGGCTGCATGGTCGGGCTGGTGGGGCCGGACGGCGTCGGCAAATCGACCTTGCTCGGCCTGATCGCCGGCGCCAAGGCCCTTCAGGACGGCGGAATCGAGGTTCTTGGCGGCGACATCGGCTCCGTGGCCTGGCGCGACGAAATCTGTCCGCGCATCGCCTTCATGCCGCAAGGCCTGGGCAAGAATCTCTATCCCGATCTCACCGTCGAGGAAAACATCATCTTTTTCTCGCGGCTGTTCGGCCAGAGCCGCGCCGAGGGCGCGGCGCGCGTCGCCGCGCTGACCCGCGACGTCGGCCTCGCGCCTTTCGCCAAAAGGGCGTGCCATCAATTGTCCGGCGGCATGAAGCAGAAGCTCGGGCTGTGCTGCGCCCTGATCCATGACCCGGACCTGCTGATCCTCGACGAGCCGACCACCGGCGTCGATCCCCTGTCGCGCCGGCAGTTCTGGGAGCTGGTGGAGCGCATGCGCGCGCGCTTCAGCGCGCAAGCGGTTGGCGCACGCCAGAGCGAACGCGAAGACCGGAGCGCGCAAGCGGTTGGCGCACGCCAGAGCGAACGCGAAGACCGGAGCGCGCAAGCGGTTGGCGGTCTCCAAGAGACCTCGATGAGCGTCATCGTCGCCACCGCCTATATGGAGGAGGCGGAGAAATTCGATTTCCTCATCGTCATGAACGCCGGCAAGATTCTCGCGACCGGCGCGCCGCGTGAAATTCTCGCGCGCACCGGCGCCGAGAGCATCGAGGAGGCTTTCGTCAGCCTGCTGCCCGAGGGCGGCGGCGCGAAAAAGCTGGAGATTCCGCCACGAAAAGACGACGGCGGCGCGCCGGTGATCGTCGCCAGGGGCCTGACCAAGACATTCGGGAATTTTGTCGCCGTCGATCATGTCGATCTCGCGATTCGTCGCGGCGAGATTTTCGGCTTCGTCGGCTCGAACGGCTGCGGCAAGACCACGACGATGAAAATGCTCACCGGCTTGTTGGACGCCAGCGCCGGCGAGGCCCTGCTGTTCGGCCGGAGCATCGAGGCGGGCGGTCTCGCGGCGCGCCGGCGCGTCGGCTATATGTCGCAGGGCTTTTCGCTCTATGGCGAATTGAGCGTGCTGCAAAATCTCGAACTGCACGGCCGGCTGTTCGGCCTCCCGTCGCGCGCGGCGCGCGATCGCATCGAGACCCTGCTCGACCGTTTCGAGCTGAGAGATCATGGCGGCGTCCTGGCCGCCGACCTGCCGCTCGGCCTGCGCCAGCGGCTGTCGCTGGCGGTCGCGCTGGTCCACAAGCCGGACCTGCTCATCCTCGACGAGCCGACCTCCGGCGTCGATCCCGTCGCCCGCGACGAATTCTGGGCCTTGCTGATCGAATTGTCGCGCAAGGAAGGCGTGACCATTTTCATCTCCACCCATTTCATGAACGAGGCGGCGCGCTGCGACCGCATTTCGCTGATGGATTCCGGAAAAATCCTCGCCACCGGAGCGCCTGCCGAACTGACGCGACGGAAGAACGGGAAAAACCTGGAAGAAGCCTTCATCGCCTTTCTGGAGGAGGCCGGCGCGGCGCGCCCGCTGGGCGAGGCGATCGAGCCGCGGATTCCGCATCGCGCGCAGGCGAGGAATCCGCGCTTCAGCCCGCGCCGGATGACGGCCTACACCATCCGCGAAATTCTTGAATTGTCGCGCGATCCGATCCGCCTGTCCTATGCGATCTTCGGCCCGGCTCTGCTGCTGCTGGTGCTCGGCTTCGGCATCACCACGGATGTCGATTCCCTGACCTATGCGGCGCTCGACCGAGACAATTCCTATATGAGCCGCGCCTATTTGAGCGAAGTTCGCGGATCGGCCTATTTCATCGAGCAGCCGCCGATCCGCGACGCCAGGGACATGGTCACCCGGCTCAAGAGCGGCGAGGTCAACGCCACCATCGAGATTCCGCCGGGCTTTGGCCGCGACATTTCGCGAGGCCGCCCGACCGAGGTTTCGGTGTGGATCGACGGCGCCATGCCGTTTCGCGCTGAAACCATCCACGGCTATCTGCAGAGCCTGCATCAGCAGTTCCTCGCCGATCCGGCGATCCATGGCCTGCCGCCGCCCCCCGATCCGCCGGCGGATATCGAGACGCGCTTCCGCTACAATCAATCTTTCGATTCCATCTACGCCATGGTCCCCGGCGCCATCGCCCTGCAACTGGCGCTGATTCCGGCGATTCTCATGGCGCTCGCCATCGTGCGCGAAAAGGAGCTGGGCTCGATCACCAATCTCTATGTGACGCCGGTGACGCGGCTCGAATTCCTGCTCGGAAAGCAGATTCCCTATATCGTCCTCGCCTTCGTCGATTTCCTGATCATGTTCCTGATGGCGCTTTACATCTTCAAAGTGCCCCTCAAGGGCGGATTCGGCGTTCTGGCGCTGGGCTCGCTGGTTTATGCCGCCGCCTCGACCGGCTATGGCATGGTCGTCTCCGCCTTCACCCGCACCCAGATCGCCGCTTTGTTCGGCACGGCGATCCTGACCATCCTGCCGGCGAGCATGTTTTCCGGGCTCAGCACGCCCGCTTCCGCGGTCACCGGCATGGGGCGGCTCATGGGGCGGCTTTTCCCCATGACCTATTACCTGCCGATCAGCGTCGGCGCCTTCACCAAAGGACTGTTTTTCGTCGATCTTGCCGGCTATGTGGCGATTCTCTCGCTGTTCTTCCCGGCGCTCGTGGCCTTGAGCTACCTCCTGCTGCGCAGACAGGAGAAATGATGCAGGGCCTGCGCAACATTTTCTGGCTGGGGACCAAGGAGCTGCGCAGCTTTTTCCGCGACTGGGTGCTGCTCGGCCTGGTGGTCTATTCGTTTTCGCTGGCGATCATCGCCCAGGCGCAGAGCAATTCGCAGGAAGTGCACAACGCCTCCATCGCCGTGGTGGACGAGGACCATTCCGTATTGTCGGGCCGGCTCGCCCGCGCCTTTCTGCCGCCGTTTTTCCAGCCCGCCCGCATTATCGCGCAGAAGGATGTCGATCGGCAGATGGATGTCGGCGCCTATACGTTCGTCATCAATATTCCACCCCATTTCGAACGCGATCTTGTGGGCGGCCGCCAGCCCATCCTGCAGATCAATGTCGACGCCACCGCCATGGTACAGGCGGGGATCGGCTCCGGCTACGCCGCGCAAATTCTTTCCGACGAAATCGCCAAATTCCTCACCCGCCAGGACGAACCGCCGCCGGCGCCGATCGGCCAGGTCGTGCGCATCGCCTTCAATCCCAACGTCGTGACGTCCTGGTTCACCAGCGTCATGGGCGTCATTTCCTCCACCACCATGCTGGCGATCATTCTCGCCGGCGCGGCGGTGGTGCGCGAGCGCGAGCACGGCACGGTCGAACATCTTCTGGTCATGCCGGTCACGCCCTTCGAGATCGCGATGGCGAAAATCTGGGCCAACAGCCTGATCATCGTCGGCGCCGTCGGCCTGTCGCTGGTTTTCATCGTCGAAAGGCTGCTGCGCGTGCCCATCGAGGGCTCGATCCCGCTCTTCCTGTTCGGGGCGCTGCTCTACCTGTTCTTCGCCACTTCGGTCGGCGTTTTTCTCGCCACCATCGCGCGGACCATGCCGCAGCTCGGCCTGCTCTATATCCTGGTCGCCGTGCCCCTGAACCTGCTTTCCGGCGGCAATACCCCGCTCGAATCGCAGCCGCTTTGGCTGCGGACCATCATGCAGGCCTCGCCTTCGACCCACTTCGTCGCCATCGCCCAGGCCATTCTCTATCGCGGCGCGGGCTTCGACCTGGTCTGGCCGCGTTTCGTCGCCACGGCGGCGATCGGCGGGATCTTCCTCGCCTTGGCGCTATGGCGTTTCCGCGCCGTGTCGTCGCAGTCGCAATCCTGACCCCGGCGCGAAATTCCGAAGCGCGACGAGGTCCCGCCTCAATGCGCCGGGACTTTGGTCCCGTTATGGTGGGCGACGATGGCGTCCGCCGTCTTGCCGACCATTTCGGCCAGATGGTCGAATTTCTGGGTGAAGGAGCCGACGCCCGCCGTCGCCGAGCGCAATTCGACGATCAACCCGTCCAGTTCCGCTTCCGGGATCAGCGCGCTGAGCACGTCCCAGCCCTCCCAGCCGGGCCGCCCGTCATAGCCCAGAATCTGGCCGCGCCGGCTGGAGACGATCGCGGTGATGCGGGACAGGGCCTCGCTCGGCGTGGCGATGGCGACGGAGAGGATCGGCTCCAGCAGCACCGGATTGGCCTTGCCCAGCGCTTCCGACATGCCGATGCGCGCGGCGGTGCGGAAGGCCATGTCGGACGAATCGACGCTGTGATAGGAGCCGTCGGTCAGGGTCGCCGCCACGTCCACCACCGGGAAGCCGAGCGGGCCCTTTTCCAGCGCGTCCTTGCAGCCTTCCTCGATGGCGCCGAAATAATTTCTCGGCACCGCGCCGCCATGGACTGTCTCGTTGAAGGCAAAGCCTTCGCCACGGGGCAAAGGGGCGACATCCAGCGCGACATCGCCGAACTGGCCGTGGCCGCCCGACTGTTTCTTGTGGCGGCCGCGCACCGAAACAGGGTGGCGGATGGTCTCGCGATAGCCGACGCCAGGCTTGTGCGACTCCACGGTGACGCCGAAGCGCGCGGCAAGGCGCTCCAGCGCCACGCGCAGATGCATTTCACCCTGGCCATACAGCCGCAGCTCGCCGGCCTCCTGATCCTGCACAAAGGACAGCGACGGGTCTTCGTCTGCGAGTTTCGCCATGGCGGCGGCAAGGCGAACCTCGTCCTTGCGGTCCTTGACGGCGAGCGCGATGCAATGGGCCGGTTGCGGCGGCGCGATCGCGGCGAGCGCCGGGGCCGGAGCGCCGGCCTTGGCGTCGCCGAACGTGTCCCCGGTCGCCACATGATCGAGCCGTCCGAAGGCGACGCCGTCGCCTTCCTCGACCTTGCCCTGTTTCGAACCGGCAAGGCCCATCATGCGGGACAGGCCGGAAATGCGGTCCTCGCCCTTGGCGCTCCTGACCAGGGCGCCGTCGGTGAAGGACCCGCGCAGCACGCGGGCGAAGCTGAGCTTGCCGCCATGGGCGGTATGGATGGTTTTTATCGCATGGGCGAGCGCCGGACCGTCGTCGGCGAGGCCGAGCCGGGCGCGCACCCGCGCGATCCCCGGTGACTCGTGGCGGAGCGCCTTCAGCAGGCGGGTGACGCCATGGCCGGCCTCCGCCGAGCCGATCAGGACCGGCGCGACCAGACCCTCACGCAGATCGCGGGTCAGGTCGTCGAAAATCTGGTCTCGCGGCGGCTCGATGTCGGAGATCAGCTCCTCCATCAAGGCGTCGTCATAATCGGCGAGGCGCTCCAGCATGGTGTAGCGCTCTTCCTTCTCGCGCGGCATTTCGCCGGCGGGCACGTCCACCACGACGGAGGGCGCGTGTTCGCGATAGACGAAGGCGCGCTCAAGCGCGAGATCGATGAAGCCGGTGACGATTCCATTCTGCCAGATCGGGATTTGCCGCAGCAGCAGCGGCGTCCGCGAGGTCGGCTGAAGCATGGCCAGCGTCTCGCGGATGCGCAGATCGGCCTGATCGATCTTGTTGAGGAACAGGATGCGCGGAATTCCGAGGTCTTCGAGCTCGCGCAGAATCATGCGCAGGGCGGGCAGCTTGCGTTCGTCCGCCTCGCAGACCACGACCGCCGCATCGCACAGGGGCAGGACATTGCGCGCCTCATGAGCGAATTCGATTGAGCCGGGCAGGTCGATGAAGGTGAAACGGTCGCCGAGATAATCGACCGAGGCGATATTGGCCTCTACGCTTGCTGCGTGGGCGCGGGCCTCGGCGCTCGAGTCGCCGACCGAGGATCCGTCGCGCACCGAACCCTGCCGCGCCAGGGCGCCAGCGCGGGCCAGGAGACATTCGAGCAGCGTGGTCTTGCCGCTCTGGAACGGACCGACGATCGCGAAAAGCCGCGGCCCGCTTACGCGTCTTTCGCCATTTGCGCTCTCGCTCATGTCCCCGCTCCTTGCCAATCGCCGCCGGTCCGCCCGGCCCGTCGCAAATATTTCACGCGGAGCCGGAATTGCCAACGATTTTGGCGGGGGCGGACATGCGCCTTTGTGCTGCGTCAAATTATCCGGCCCGCGCCGAAGCGCGCGAAGGCGACTCGACGCCCGACCCGGACAGGCTGAAAAGGTGGGCTGACAAAAAAAGGCCGCGGCGGGAGAGCCGCCGCGGCGAAAATCCGAGCCGGATGGCCTTATTCGTTCGGGCCACCTTCCATCTCGCGCCCCTCGTGCATCTCTTCTTCCAAGCCCTCCTCCTCGAAGGCGGCTTTCTGCTTGGCGTTGAGGCCGTTGTAGAAGGAGGTGAGCTGCGCGGCTTCGGTCTTGAATGCGTCGAGCCGGTGCTGCATCATCTGGACGCGGAAATCGAGGCGCGCGGTGAAGCTCGAAAGGTCGGGCTTGTGGGCGCAGATCGACGCTTTGAACTCCTTGGCGCCCTTCAAGCGCGAGTCCCCGATCTCCTTGAGCGCCGCCGTCTGTTGCGGGTTCAGCTCCAGCAGGGTCGCCATATGCTCGGTGCGGTCGCGCATCATTTCGGCGAAGCCGTTGCCGGCGTGGGTGTCCGAACACAATTCATCAATCATCATTTCCTGCGGCGACGACATTTTTGATTCGTCGGCCTGCGGCGGGCGCGGCTGCGCATTCGCCTGGGTGAAGGCCAGTCCGCCGCACAGGCAGGCAAGGGTGAGCATGGATTTATTCAAGATACGCATATAGATACCTCCCCTATTCAGTCGCCGAGCGACGCTTGGCGATGGACGGCGTTGCGCCGCTGCGCCCGATCTTTGTATGAACTGGGCCTGTTGTGCAAGACCTTGGCAAAGGGAGATTTTATGCGCAGCCGCCAGCGAAAACTCATCGGCGCGATTTTCATGATCGTTTTCGTGATCGTCTATGCCTTGTTCGCCATGGTTCTGGCGCAGGCGACGGCGATGAAAGTCGAGAATTCAGCGCTGCGGCTGCTGATCTTCGCGATCCTCGGCCTCGGATGGGCGGTCCCCATGGTCCCGCTCATCGGCTGGATGGAGCGGCGCGACGAATAGTTTTTCGCCACCCCCCCCCCCGGGCATAGGCCGACCGCTCGCCGAATTTGTTAACCCACATTAAGCCTTCGGCCGCCGTTCCACAGCGCGAAAGGCGCGCCGGACAGCAGGACGTCGAAACTTGCGAGGTCCTGCCACAGCCCGTTGACTGAAAGACGCGGCAAGGCGAAACGATGGCCCGCATGTTCGGGGAAGATCATGCCGGGCCGGGTCGTCGTCGCGGTGGCGAAGCCGATCTCGGCGGCGAGCGCGAATTCGCGCGGTCCCGCCGAGACGGCGTCGCCGTAGGGATAAGCAAAATGGCGGATGGTCCGGCCGAATTCCCTTTCGAGCCGGCTGCGGCTTTCCGCCATTTCCCGCCGCGCGACCTCGACCGGCAGGCCCGCGAGGCGGGGATGGGTCATCGAATGCGCGCCGATGGTCGCCAGTCCGTGGTCCGCCAGAACGCGCAATTCATCCCAGCCCATGCAGTTCTCTTCGACCAGTTTTCGGGCGTCGATCTCCGCCCTGGAGGCGAGTTGGCCGACCGCCGCCAGCAGCCGGTCGTCGCAGCCGCCGCGCAACAGCCGGTAGACGCGGTCGAAGGCGGCGCTTTTTTCGCCGTCGTCGCGCGCCGGCATGAAGAGGCGGGCGCCGTCGAGATCGAGTTCGACCCTGTCGAGGCGCCGAATGGCCTCCTCCAGCTCCACCCACCACAGGCGCGCGGCGCGGTCGGCCAGCCCCGGGGCGATGTAAAAAGTCGCCGGAGCGTCATGGCGCTCCAGCGCGGGCAAGGCATGGTCCGGGAGATCGCGGAAGCCGTCGTCGAAGGTCAGCGCCGCGAAAGGGCCGCCTTCGCCGGTCGCCAGCCGGAACATCGCCTCGTCGAGCGAGACGAGAGCAAGGCCGGCCTCGCGCAGCCGGGTGAGGACGGCGTCGAAAAAGTCCGGCGTGATCTCGAGAAGGGCGTTGGGCGTAAAACCCGTTCGCGGCGCGGGGCGCACGCGGTGAAACGTGAGGATAACGCCGCGCCCGCGAAAAATTTCGCCCACCAGACGGTGCAGGCCGGTGGCGCGGAACAGGCCGAAGCCGGCGGCGATAGCGTTCTTCTTCCAGTTCATCGCGGTCGAGGCGCCAGAGGTCAAAAAGGTCGGGCGGAAAAGCTAGCAAGCAAGCATTGACCTTTTATTGATAGGACGAAGCGGTTCGCTTCAGGAAAGTCTCGATGTCCGTCGCCGCGCCGCAAACCGTCCCGACCTCCTTGCCTCGGACCGGCGCGCCGGCGCGGAAGGCTTTTGCGCGGGTCGAGGTTTTCGGCGATCCGGCTCAAGCCCTGGCGGCGTGGCGCGAATTGTCGCCCGAAAAACGCGGCTCGTTCTACCAGAGCGAGCGCTTCGTCCTGTCCTGGTTCGAGATTTTCGGGTCCCGCCGGAAGGCGACGCCGTTTTTTGTCGTCGCCCGCGACGACGACGGCGCGCCGCTCGCCGTCCTGCCGCTCGCCCTGTTCCGTCTCGGTCCCCTGCGGGTGGCGCAGTTCCCGGGCGAAAAACATTCGAATTACAACCTCGGCCTGTTTCGCGCCGGCGCCGAACCTTCCGCCGAAGACCTGCGGCGTTTGCTGCGCGCGGCGGCGCGGTCCGCGCCTGCCGGACCTCATCTCTATCGTCTCCTGAATCTCCCCCTGATCTGGAAACGCGCGGCCAATCCCTTGACCCGCCTCGACCATCGGCCGGCGGCGAATCTCGCACGCGCCGCCAATCTGCCGGAAGACGGCGGCGCCTTTCTCGCCGGCCAACTTTCCGCCGACGCGCGCAAGAAACTGCGCAAGAAGGAAAAGCGGCTCGCCGCCTTGGGGGCCCTGCGCTATTTCCGCGCCGCCTGCGGCCAGGAAAAGGCAAAAGTTCTCGACGCTTTTTTCGCGCACAAGGCCGGTCGCCCGGAATTTCGCTTGGCCCCAGACGAGATTGACGCCCTGCGGGCTTTTTACGGCGCGCTTGCGGAAGGGGAGGGCGGCGCCGAGCTTCATGCTTTGGCTGTGGGCGACCGGATCGTCGCGGCGCTTGGCGCCGGCGCGAATGGCGGGCGCCTGCAAGGCATGTTCATCTCCTACGATCCCGATCCGGAAATCGCGAAATCCAGCCCCGGCGAAATCCTGCTCGCTCATGTGGTGCGCGACGCCTGCGCGCGAAAATTTTCGGCCTTCGACCTGGGAATAGGCGAGGCGCGTTACAAGGCCGATTTCTGCGACGAGGTCGAACATCTGGCCGACGCGCTTTACGCGCCGACCCTGTTCGGGCGGCTTGCCCTGCCTGTCTTCGCTCTGGCCGCATCCGCCAAAAGATTGGTCAAGCGCAACCCGAAGCTCCTCGCTTTGGCCGAAAAGTTCCGCCTCCGCCGCAAACCAGCCCCGTTTTGGCCCCCGGAGAGCGCGAGAAAGGACTATTGACCGGCGCGGGGAAGCCCTGTACTTCCCCTTTCACCCTTCAGGGAGCGCGTAGCTCAGCCGGTAGAGCATTTGACTTTTAATCAAAGGGTCCTGGGTTCGAGTCCCAGCGCGCTCACCATTGAAAATCAATAGGTTGTGCGACACTCCGGCTGTGGCGCTCTGGTCAAAGTGCAGTTCGGTAAGCATCCGGTAAGCGGATTTCGGAAATTCGCCCCATGCCAGCCAAGCCTGCCACCGGCTTGTGTCATCAATCCTCCAAAAAGAAATCTTCATCGAGTTTCTTGAACTCGATGGTCCTGTTGGTCCGAACGCCGACGTTGTGCTCGATCATAAGGTCGGTCAGACGCTGCCCATCGATCAAAATAACCCTTTGGGAAAGGCGCTCGACGAATTCCGTCGCTTGCCTACTGAAAGAGGAGGTCGTCACGAAGACGCCCTTTGATGCCCCGAGGCCGACGAGGCTGCCGACAAAAGCCTGAACGTCAGGCCGGCCGACGGCGTTGCCCTGCGCATAGCGCTTAGCCTGAACATAAACTCGATCCAGTCCGAGGCGGTCTTCATTGATAACGCCGTCGACTCCGCCATCGCCAGAGCGTCCCAACTGCGAGGCGGCGCTTGTCCGCGATCCGCCGTAGCCCATCGCGACCAGCAAATCGACAATCACTCTTTCAAAAAAGCTGGGGCTGTTTTGGAGGGTGCGCTGCAAAAGGTCAGCCCGAAGCGCCGAGGATAACGCAACATAAGCCCCTTCGATCTGTTCCTCGGGCGTTATCGTTGCGGCGCCGGGATGCGGGGCGGAAACCAAATCTTGATTTTCCGGTTTCTGGCCGTTGTCGTAGAATTCTCTGAATTGCGGGCATTCCTTGACCAAAGTGTCGACATCGAGCCGATCAAAGTTTCGTTTCAAGAGCTTCCGGCCGGCATCGGTGGCGACAAAGCGACCGCGACGCGGCGTCTCGATTAGGCCAGCTTTGCCGAGATAGAACTTTGACCAATGAATTCGATTATGCAGCACCTTCTGCCGACCGCTTGGGAGAAGGCGCTCGCGCTCATCTTCCGTCAGTCCGAATTCGTCTGCGATCTGGCTTTCGACATCCGGAACGCGGGTTTCGCCAAGCGCGGCGAGCTTGAGGACGGGCAGCATCAATGTTTGATAGTCGGGAATCGTCACGAGTAGGCCCCAGAGGTGATAATTCGTCCCGCGAGCTTAGCAGCTAACGCTTGCCGATCGCCATAGCCCTCGCGCCGCCCTGCGGCTTTGCACGGGCCGTCCTTGAGCCATCCACTTTCCCGCTATTGCCCAGCGCCGGCCTCTTGTGAAAATGTTGAATTGATCGGCGAGCGCCCAGCGGCGCCGAGGACAGGCGGTGCAACATGCCAAGCCCCAACTCCATCCGCATCAATCGCGCCCCGGTGCTCACGCTATGGGCCTCGATCGTCGCCGAAAGGCTTGGCTATCCATCAGCAACCGCATTGACGCTTGGCCGCGCGGTGGCGGGATACAGCGCCCAGGCCAAGGCGCGCCGCTTGGGGCTTGTCGAGGAGCGGGAAGAGACGGAGGGTCGGGAGCGGCCACAAGTCCCGCGAGAGACGGTCCTATTGCTCGGGCGGCGCATCCCGGTCATGGCGACGGAAGGCGGCGAGATACGGGCCGAGGATCACGGCAAGCCGGCGTCGGCAAGCCCGGCGCTCGCCTATATCCGTCGCGCCTTCGGTGACAATCTCGACGCGGTGCGGGCCTCTATGGAAGCGCTTGCAGCGTCCTATCCGCCCGATGAACTCAACCGCATCGGATTCCATCTTTATGAGCGGTTCCGGCCCGAGGTTCCCGATGACGTGACCAGCTGGGGCGCCAAGGGCGAATTGAAGCTGGCGCGAATTCAGAACGCGAGGTTTTGAGGTTCAGCGGCTTTCGCGACCGCGCCTCGATTTTGTTCGCCCGCTTCCTTTCGCGGGCCTTCCCTTTCAAGATCGGCCGCCATGCCGAAATCATGCCCAGCCAGAACCGCCCTCGATCGCCCATTTGAAGGCGCAAGGCGTGGCCGGCGTCTCGACCTTTTGCCGCGCCTGTGGTCATTCTGGCGCCCTCGCCTTTGATGCGTTGGGTCTGCCGGATGATATGCCCTTCCCGGCGATCGCCGGGGCGCGGCGGTTCCGTTGCTCGGCCTGTGGGGCGCGGGATTGCGGCGTCATGCCGGATTGACCGGCGCAAATCATCTGGAGCCGTCGATAAGCCGGCGCGGCAACCGCCGTCACAATGACATGGCCGAAAGCTTCTTCCATCTGCTCAAGCGCGAACGGATACGCCGGAAGACATGTAGGACCCGCAGCGAAGCGAGGCAGGACGCGTTCGATTGCATCGAGACGTTCTACAACCCCACAAGCATGCACGTCAGAAACGGGATGGTGTCGCTCGTCGAGTTTGAACGGCAGATCAAAACCGCTACCGAGGGCGTCAAGGAGACTCGGGGCGATTCAACCGGCGCGGGTCCGGACACGACAATCGGCATCGACCGATCGTCCTGGGCGATCGTCTTCCAGACTTTTCACTGCGACAAAATCTTGCGTGAATTCGGCGCTTGCATACCGATCTCCGACAACGCATCGGCGACCAGGCCGCGAAACGGCGTCGACCAACCGACCTCTGCCGTCGCGCCTTAGCGGGCCGTCAGGTATGCGATGGCGCCGCGCATCGTGAACAATTTACGGTAGTCCGATTCTGGCACGTCAATTCCCGTCCGCTTGTGGATCGCGATAATCAGATTGTTGAAGTCCATCGAGTTGAGGTCGAGCGCGTCGCGCATGTCCTGGTCGTCGGAAAGCGTCGTCATCTCCGCCTCCGGCGCGATCTCGCCGATCAGTTCGGCGATCAGGGACCTGATTTCGACTTCGGTCATAACGCCTCCGGCTTTTGCAGAATGTCGCGCAGGGCTGCGAGAAAGACCCCGCCCCGATGTCCGTCGGTGACGCGGTGGTCGGCCGCGAGGCTCGCCGCGACGAGCGGCCGCGCTTCCAGGCGGCCGTTGACCGCCCACGGCCTTTGCGCGATGCGGCCGAAGCCGACGATGGCGACCTGTGGCGGATAGATGACGCCGGTCACCGTCTCCGCGCCGCGCTCGCCCATGCTTGTCACGGTCACGGTCGGCGAGGTCAGTTCCGAACTGCGCAGGCCGCCGCTGCGCGCCCGCCCGACAAGATCACGCATCGCCTCCATCGTTTCGACCAGGCTCTTGCGGTCGGCGTCGCGAATGGCGGGCGCGATGAGGCCGCCGCCACGCAACGACACGGCCCAGCCGACGTGAATCCCGTCGCCTGGAACGAAGGCGTTATCGACGAAGGCTCCATTGAGTTCGGGCGCTTCGCGCAGGGCGAGCGCGCTCGCCTTCAAGAGAAGCGCCGCGGGCAGCAAACGGCCCGGCGGCGGCTGCGTCGCATTGAAACGTTCGAGCCAAGCCAAAGCGGTGGAAAGATCAATAGTTTCACCAAGATAATAGTGAGGGATTTCGCGTTTTGACCGGGCCATCGCCGCCGCGATCGCCTTGCGCATTTCGGCGGCGGCAAAGCCGCGCTTTACGCCCGGCGCCGCGGCGCGCTCGGCGCCATTGGCGTGAGCGCCTTCCACATCCGCAAGGCAAATCGCGCCCCCGACTCCCGCGCCCTTGAGACTGGCCAGGTCAATTCCAAGCGCCGCGGCCCTGCGCCGCGCCACGGGCGTCGCCTTTACGCGCGCTCCGGGAGCGGTCGCCGGCGGGGCGGGCGCGCGGTCCTCGACGGGGGGCGACGGTGCGGCTTCCGCAGCGCGCTGCGCCTTGGGCGCGGCCATCGCAGGCCCGGCCGCAGCGGTCGCCGCGCCATCATCGATGCGCGCGAGCACAGCGCCAACCGGAACTTTCTGTCCGACCGGGATGAGGATCTCCGAGACCACCCCGTCGTGAAAGACCTCGACCTCGATCGCTCCCTTCTGCGTCTCGACGACGGCGACGATCGCGCCGGATTTAATGCGGTCGCCGGGCTTCACCAGCCATTCGACCAGCGTGCCGGATTCCATATCGGCGCCCAGCGCCGGCATGCGAAAGTCGATCATGTCGGCCGCACGAGCGCTCGCGCCGCCGCCGCTATGCCATCCGGCTGCGGCAGACAGGCGTCTTCCAGATGGGCCGCATAGGGCATGGGAACCTCGCGGCCGCAGACGCGGCGCAACGGGGCGTCGAGTTCGAAAAAGGCCTGTTCGACGATGCGCATGCCGATCTCGGCGGAGATCGAACCGCTGCGCCACGCCTCGTCGACGATGACGCACCGGCGGGTCCGCCCGACGCTTTCGAGAATCGCCGCCGTGTCGAGCGGCCGCAGCACACGCAAGTCCAGCACTTCCGCCTCAATGCCTTCCTGCGCCAGCAGACGGGCGGCCTCCAGCGACTTGAACAGCCCGCCGCCGTAGGCGATGAGGCTCACGTCGCGGCCGGGACGCCTGATTTTTGCGCGACTGATGTCGACCTCGGAAACCTCGGCGCTCAACTCCTCCTCGCGATTATAGAGCATGACGTGCTCGAAGATGAGCACGGGGTTGGGGTCCTTCAACGCGGCGATCAGCATGAACCGCGCGTCCTCGTTGGTCGCTGGCGCGAGAATGCGCAGGCCGGGGATATGGGCGTACCAGCCTTCGAGACTGTGCGAATGCTGCGCCGCAACGCGCCGGCCGCCGCCGGTCGCGATGCGGATGACCAGCGGCACAGCGAACTGCCCTCCCGACATATGCGGTATGGTGGCGGCGTTGTTCATGATCTGGTCGAGCGCCAGCAGGCTGAAATTCACCGTCATGATTTCCACGATCGGCCGCAGGCCGGCCATTGCCGCGCCGATCCCGGCGCCGACATAGGCGCTTTCCGACAGCGGCGTGTCGCGGATCCGACCTTCCCCGAATTCCTCGACCAGCCCCTTGGTCACGGCATAGCAGCCACCGTAGCGGGCGACATCCTCGCCCATCAGGAGAACGCGCGGATCGGCCAGCAACGCCTGGCGCAGTCCCTGCCGGCAGGCCTCGCGATAGGTTATGCGCAACGGAGAACCATCGGTCATTGCGGAACCTCCTGCATGACGACAAAGCGCTCGACTTCCTCCACCGGCTCCAGGGTCCCGGCTTCCGCGAAGGCGACCGCCTGCGTTATTTCCGCATCGACCTCGCGCTCGATGTCCGCCACATCGTCTGGATGGATGAGATGATTGTCCTCCAGCCATTTGCGGAAGCGGACGATCGGCTCCCTGTCGCGCCAGGAGTCGATTTCCTCCTTCGATCGGTAGCTCTGCGCGTCGAACATGGAATGGGCGCGCAAGCGATAGGTCGCGCATTCCAGGAAGTAGGGCTCGCCGGTCGTCCGGATCGTCTCCACCGCGCGCCGGGCGGCTGATTCGACGGCGACGACGTCCATGCCGTCCACATTTTCGCTACGGATCCTATAGGCCGCCGCCTTGCGCGCGATATTGGTTTCCGCCTCGGCCCGCGCGACCGCCATGCCCATCGAATAGAGATTGTTCTCGCAGATGAAGAGAACGGGCAGTTTCCACAGAACCGCAAGGTTGACGCTCTCGTGGAATTCGCCTTCGTCCACCGCGCCATCGCCGAAAAAGCAGGCGGTCACGGTCTTGCGTCCAAGCGTCCGGTCGGCGAGAGCGACGCCGACGGCGAGCGGCAGGCCACCGCCGACGATGGCGTTGCCGCCATAAAACCTGAGCCGCCGATCGAATATGTGCATCGAGCCGCCGCGACCCCGGCAGCAGCCCTCGAGCTTGCCGAACATTTCCGCCATGATCGCATTGGCCGACACGCCGCGCGCCAGCGCCTGCCCGTGTTCGCGATAGGTCGCCACCACCGCGTCGTCGGGACCCAGCGCCTGCATGGCGCCGACCGAGACGGCCTCCTCGCCGTCATAGAGATGGAGGAAGCCGAGGATTTTCTGCGCCTGGTACATCTCGACGCATTTGGCCTCGAAGCGGCGGATGCGGACCATCTCCTTGAGGAGGAAATGCATATGCGCATGGTCGAGATGGACTTTCGCGGTCATTTCTTTTCGTCGCTCTCGAGTGTGGAAATATCGCCTTCCGGCAGGCCGAGTTCGCGCGCCTTCAGCAACCGGCGCATGATCTTGCCGCTGCGGGTCTTGGGCAGATTCTGGCGGAAGGCAATGTCTTTCGGCGCGACGGCGGGGCCTAGCCGCTTGCGTGCGTGGCCGAGCAGCTCCTTGCGCAGATCCTCGCTCTCGGCGAAACCCTTCTTCAGCGCGACATAGGCCTTCACGACCTCGCCGACGGTCGGGTCGGGAATGCCGATCACGCCGACCTCGGCCACCGCCGGATGCTCCATCAGCGCGCTCTCGACCTCGAACGGGCCGATCAGATGGCCGGCGCTCTTGATCACGTCATCCGCGCGGCCTACGAACCAGTAATAGCCTTCGTCGTCGCGCATCGCGAGATCGCCGGTGAGATACCAGCCGCCGACGAAACATTTGCGATACCGTTCCTCCTCGTTGAGATAGGCGCGCATCATCGACGGCCAGCCGGGGCGCAGCGCAAGTTCGCCCGCAACCATCGGCTCTGAAATCTCCTCCACGCCTCCGCCTTCGCTCCGCTTGACGATTCCGGCCGCCACGCCAGGCATGGGGCGGCCCATCGAGCCAGGCTTGACGTCCATCGACCGGAAATTGGAGATCATGATGCCGCCGGTCTCGGTCTGCCACCAATTGTCGTGAAACGGCCGGCCGAGCGCCTCGACGCCCCAGACCACGGCTTCAGGATTGAGCGGCTCGCCGACGCTCGCCATGTAGCGCAGGGCCGAGAGGTCGAAGCGCCCGGCCATTTCGGCGCCCGCCTTCATCAACATGCGAATCGCGGTAGGCGCCGTGTACCAGACCGTCACTTTCTGCTGTTCGAGAATGCCGTACCAGCGTTCGGCGTCGAAATCGGCCTGGTCCACGATCATGGTCGCGCCATTGGTCAGCGGCGAGATGATCCCGTAAGAGGTTCCGGTGACCCAGCCGGGGTCGGCCGTGCACCAGAAGATGTCGTCGGAATGCAGGTCGAGCGCCAGTTGGCCGGTGATGTGGTGCGAGACGACAGCCTCATGCACATGGACCGCGCCTTTCGGCTTCCCGGTCGTGCCGCTGGTGAAATGCAGCAGCGCCATGTCCTCGGGCGCCGTCCAGACCATCTCGAACGAGTCCGACGCCTCCGCCATGGCCGCGCTGAAATCGATCGTGTCGGGCGGCGGGCTGGCCGAACATTCCGTCAGGAAGACATGTTTGAGGCTTGGCAGATGCATGCGCCAGGGCTCGACCTTGCGCCGGTAGAAAGCCTCGGACGTGACCAGAACCGTCGCTGCGCCGATCGTCATGCGCGCCCTGGCCGGCTCCGGGCCAAAGGCGGAAAAAAGCGGCGACACGACGTTGCCGTTTTTCAGCGCGCCGAGAGCCGCGACATAAAGTTCCGGGCGTCGGCCGAGGAGCAGGAAGACGCGGTCGCCCTTCACGACGCCATGCTGCGCCAGAAGATTGGCGAAACGGTTGGTGAGGGTGCGCAAAGCGGCGTAACTATAGTCGCGTATCCGGTCGTCGCGGCCGATCAAGCGCAGAGCCAACTTGTCGCCGCGTCCCGCCGCGACGTGGCGGTCCACGGCCTCATGCGCGATATTGAGGCCGCCGCCCGGCAGGCCATCGAGCAGCGCGCGCGCTTGGCTCCAGCTGAAATTCCCGGAATAGTGGTCATACTGCGGAAGGATGGCGCCGACGCAGTCTTCGGGACGTTTTCGGATTCGCTCCCATTCCATGACCGGCCTTCCGTCAATGTCGACGGGAACGGTAACTGACGCGCGCCGCCGCGGCGTTGACATTCATCAATGGCGCGCTGGCCAATACTGAGAGCGCTCAAAGACCCAAGTCAACGCAAATTCGTCGGCGTTTCCTTAGAAAGAACCGAAATTTTGTGGGTCTTTTCGCTGCGGCGCCGAACGGTTCCGCCGGTCACTCGATCGCCACGTATGTCCACCGAGTGCCTTGGCGGCGCCTGCGTCGTCAAGTTTTGCAGACATAAGGGCGAGCTTGGCCGATGTTCGCCGGAGGCGCGCCAGCGCCCAACTCCATGCCGTCGCCCTGCTCCAACGCCAGCGGCGCCAACACGCAATGTTGACCCATTCGGACGGAGCGCGGACATCCTTGAGCGGGATCGGGGCCAGTTCCGCAATGGTCGATTCCCTCAAGTCGGCCGTAAATATTCGCCGTACCAGCGGCCCGCCGCCGCCAGGGCCTCTTCCAGCGCGCCCTCTTCCTCGAAAAGATGGGTTGCGCCGGCGACCACGGTCAGGGACATTTCGCATGTCATCCGCGACTGCGCCGCGCGGTTGAGCGCCAGAACCTCGCGGTCTTCGCCGCCGACGATCAGCAGCGTCGGCGCTTGCAGCCTCGTCAGCGCGTCGCCGGCGAGATCTGGTCTTCCGCCGCGCGAAACGATGGCTGCGATTTCAGCGGCACGGTCAGCGGCCGCGACGATCGCCGCCGCGCCGGTGCTCGCGCCGAAAAGCCCGAACGGCGAGCGAAAAGTCCGCTCGTCGCCTCGCGCCCAGTCGATCGCCTCGGCCATTCGGGCGCCCAGAAGCGCGATGTCGAAATCATTACGGCGGTCGCGCGCCTCCTCCTCGGTCAGGAGATCGAAGAGCAGGCTCGAAAATCCGAGGCGAAACAGATATTGGGCGGCGAAACGATTGCGCGGGCTGAACCGGCTCGAGCCGCTGCCATCATGGGCGAAGATCACCAGGCCGCGCGCCGCCGCCGGAATTGTCAAAAGGCCCGGCAGCGCCCGGCCGCCAATCATGGCTTCCATGGTCGGAGTCATGCGCGGTCCTCCCATTGTTCAAACTATTAAATCGCCAATGCGGGGCCGGTCCGTGATCGGCGTCAAGGGGAACTGAAGGCCGCCAGCGTAAGTTGTGGTGAACGAAAGGCTTGAGGGCGTTGATCCGGATCATCGGCGCAACGCCGCCCCTGCGTTAGCCTTGCGGAATGGAGCCGAGCGCCAGCAGAGACCTTGCGCATGCGCCGACGAACCCGCAAGGGGCGCCGGACGTGGCTTTCATTGCGGTCGTCAGCCAATTTATCCGCGAGCTTCATCCCCGGAGCGCCAGCGCGCGCGCCGTCGCGTTGTCCAGCAGGCTCGAGCAGGACCTCGGCGTCGACAGTCTCGCCCGGACGGAACTGATCTTGCGCATCGAGCGCGCCTTTGGTCTTCGCCTTCCCATTCATGTCGCGTCCGAAGCCGAAACGGTCGAGGATCTTTTTCGCGCGTTTGGACAGGCTGCGGATAGAAGCGCGGCGGGCTCCCGCGCCGCCGCGCCTGCGCCATCCTCCGCCCTGCCGAGCGTCTCTGCGCCTCAGGAGGTGAAAACACTGGTCGAAGCGCTCGATTGGCATGCGGCGCGACATCCCGACAGGTTGCATCTGACGCTGCTGCAGGATGACGAGACGACGCTCGCCGCCATGACTTACGGCGAGCTCGCCGCTTCGGCGAGGCGCGTCGCCGCCGGCCTGATCGAGCGGGACATCCTCCCCGGCGACCGCGTCGCGATCATGCTGCCGACCAGCGCGGAATTTTTCAGCATCTTCTTCGGAACCCTTCATGCCGGCGCGGTTCCCGTGCCGATCTATCCGCCCACGCGCCTTTCGCAGATCGAGGATCATTTGCGCCGACAGGCCGCCATTCTGAGCAACGCCGGCGCGCGACTGCTCGTGACCGTCCCGGAAGGACGCAATTTTGGCGCCCTGTTGCGGTCGCTGGTCGACAGCCTGACCTCGGTCGAGACCGCCGCCAGTCTGGCTTCCGCGAGCGGCGAATTTGCGCCGCGATCGCCGGCGGACGAAAAATCGACGGCTTTGCTGCAATATACGTCGGGTAGCACCGGCGCTCCCAAGGGCGTGGTTCTGAGCCACGCCAATCTGCTCGCCAACATACGCGCCATGGGACGCGTCATGGACGCGAATTCCGACGATATTTTCGTCAGCTGGCTGCCGCTCTATCACGATATGGGTCTGATCGGCGCCTGGCTCGGATGCCTCTATTTCGCGGCGCGGCTCTATGTCATGTCGCCGCTGAGCTTCCTGACGCGGCCGGAGTGCTGGCTGTGGGCGATCCACCGCTACCGCGCGACCCTTTCGGCGTCGCCGAATTTCGGCTTCGAGCTCTGTCTCGACAAGGTTGAGGAATCCAATCTGCAGGGCCTCGATCTCAGCTCATTGCGCATGGTCGCGAATGGGGCGGAGCCGGTCAGCGCCGCGACGATCCGGCGCTTCACCGACAGGTTTTCGCGTTACGGCTTCCAGCCCGGCGCCATGGCGCCCGTCTACGGACTCGCCGAAAATTCAGTCGGCCTTGCCTTTTCGCCGCTCGGCCGGGCGCCAGTCATCGATCGGATTGACCGCGAAGCGCTCGGCCGGCGCGGAATCGCCGCGCCATCGAAAGCCGAAGACGCTCATCCGCTGGAGATCGTCGCCTGCGGCCAGCCCCTGCCCGGCCATGAAATCCGTGTGGTCGACGACTTCGGCCGCGAAGTCGGCGAAAGGCAGGAAGGCCATGTCGAATTCCGCGGCCCTTCCGCCACTTCCGGCTATTTCCGCAATGAGGCGAAGACGCGCGATCTCCTGCGCGGCGGCTGGCTCGACACCGGCGACGACGGCTATATGGCCTGCGGCGACATCCATATAACGGGCCGCGTCAAGGACATCATCATCCGCGCCGGGCAGCATATCTTCCCGCAGGAAATCGAGGAGGCCGTCGGCCGGGTTCCCGGAATCCGCAAAGGTTGCGTGGCGGTTTTTGGCGTCGCGGATTCCGCCACGGGCACGGAGCGCGTCATCGTCATGGCCGAAACGCGCGAGGCGGATTTTTCCGCGCGCGCGGCGCTGGAAGCCCGCATTCAACAGGTCGCCGCCGGCATTGCGGGCGCGCCGGCCGACGAGATCGTTCTCGCCCCGCTCCATACGACGCCAAAGACGTCGAGCGGCAAGGTCAGGCGGAGCGCCGCCAAGGAGCTTTATCTTGGCGGACGAATCGGCGCCCGACCGCGCGCCCCATGGCGGCAGATCCTGCGCGTCGTTTTTTCTGGCTTCGCCCCGACGATCCGGAGGCTTTTCAGGATTTCCGGCGAAACGCTCTATGCGGCCTGGTGGTGGGCCGTCGTCGCAGGCGCCTATCTGGCCGCCTGGCTGGCGGTCATGGCGCTGCCGCGCCTCACATGGCGATGGCGCGCCGTTCGTTTTCTCGCGCGCGGCGCGCTCCGGGCCCTTGGGGCGCCGGTGTCGGTCGCCGGGATCGAGCGCCTTCGGCCTTCCCAGGCGTTGCTCGCCTTCAACCATTCGAGCTATGTGGATGTCGCGCTTCTCGCCGCCGTCTTGCCGGGAGAGCCAGTCTTCGTCGCCAAAAAGGAGCTGGCTGAGCAGCTTTTCGCCGGCCCGTTCACCCGGCGGCTCGGCGCGTTTTTCATCGAGCGCGGCCGGTTCGGTGAAAGCCATGCCGAAGCGCAGGCTTTGGTCGCGGCGGCGCGCCAGGGGCGCAATACTGTGTTCTTCCCGGAGGGCACATTCACCCGCAGGGCGGCGCTGGCTGAATTTCATCTCGGCGCCTTCCAGGTGGCGGCGGAAGCGGGAATGCCGGTGCTGCCGGGAATTTTGCGCGGAACGCGCTCGATGCTGCGCGGCGACCAATGGTTTCCGCGCTGGGCGGCGCTGAGCGTCGAGATCGCGGAGGCGATCACGCCGACAGGCGCCAGCTTCGCAGCCGTGGTCGAATTGCGCGACAGGACGCGTCGGGCCATTCTGGCGAAATGCGGCGAGCCCGATCTCGGCGAACTGACGACTGTCCCTCGTTAAGCTGGATGGGCCAGGGACCCGGACGGCGGGGCCGTCGGGAGCGCGGTGAGACGAACGACGAAAGAACCCTCCCAAAGCTTCTAAACCGCGATTCAACTCGGCTTTATCGGCCCCGACAAGAGATCATCGACGGGAAATGGAAATTCCCCGCCGCAGTTCCGTTGAATTAAGCCCACCAACCCGTGAATGACGTATGGCTGAAAGCTTTGACCGTGGATGAGGCTGAAGTCCGCTCAGGGTCACGATGAGACGGCCAAAAAGCGCGAACGATTGGCCGTTATCCCGTCTGTGGCCGCCGGTCGCAGTTGGACCGGATCGCGCCACAAGCGGGAATTCGCGGTCGGTCGGCCCGGATTGCGGTGTCGACCCGAAGTGCGCGGGCGGTTTCAGGAGCGCTTAGTCGCCGCATGAGGGCGGGGGCGCCGTTGCGCTTTCGACGCCTCCATTTTTTCCACGAGAGTCTTCGTGACCTTGGTCAGTTCCGCGATGCGATGCGAGAGTTTCTTATGATCTTCCATGGTCGCAATATTCAACGCGCGCAGCGCTCGCGTTACAGCGTCTTCAAACACATGCCCCAACTGGCCGGGCGATATTTGGTCCCAAGCCTGCGAAGCTTTCGTCGCAACGGCGCTATAGCTGTCCTCGGCAGTAGTCTTGATCTGATCTTGCACTCGTTCGCCCGCTTCGACCAGAGAGTCGAACGCGCCAGCCCCCTCCTTCTGGGCCGCAGCGAACGCGCCCACGCCCGCCGACCAGATACGGCTGGCCAACTCCCGAATTCCTTCGACCAGTTGGTTATCGGCGGCTTCCTTCGGCGGCTTTTTTGACTTCGGAGGCATCTTGATCGCTCCTCTCAGTTATGTCTTCTTTGTTCCCATGCTATTATTTTCGATCGTCATCGTCGACCCGACATCGATCAGAGTCAATGCGTTCTCTCGATCCATCCTATTTTTAATAGCAATTGGCGTATGTTGGAAAAAGGGATGTTTCGCGCTCCAACGTTTCGGGCTCCACGCGTCAGGCGCGCGCGCAAAGATGTGTCGACGCGGGTCTTCTGCGGCGGCGCTTGAGGAGTTCAAACCTTCGATTTTCAATCAAGCCGCGGCGGCGCGGGTCATAAGCGGTGGGTGTCGCGCGGTAAGGGCGGCCGTCCGTTGCGATGCGCAACTTTGGCATATCGACATTGGGGACTGTCCATTGCGACGGGCGCGACCCTTCCGAATTCCGAAGCGCGAAGCGACGGTCGTCGCATCCAGCGGCCATGTCGGCTCCGGCCAAGGCTCGATCCGATCGCGCCGGCAGGGCGTTCGGTCGATACTCCGATCAACGGGCCGTCGCGCGCTGCGATCCGGCGCCGTATTGTAGGCGTGCAGCGCGCCGTCCGCGGACCCCACCGCTTTCATGGCGCCGCCCGCGCGAAATGAGTCTGTGCGGGGCGTCGAGCGACAGGAGCGCGGAATGGAGCGAATCTGGTTGAAGTCCTATCCACCTGGAGTGCCGGCTGAGATCGATGCAGACGCCTTTCGCTCGCTCGGAGATTTTTTCGCGGCAAGCGTCGCCAAGTTTCGTGGCCACGTCGCGCTGATCAGCATGGGCGCAACCATGACTTATGACGAACTGGAGCGCCACGCGCGCGAGTTCGCCAGCTACTTGCAGAACGTCGCCCGCCTGCCGCGCGGCGCGCGCGTCGCGCTGATGGCGCCAAATCTCATGCAATATCCGATCGCGGTATTTGGGACGCTGCTCGCTGGATGTACGGTCGTAAACTGCAACCCGCTTTACTCATCGCGCGAGTTGCGCCATCAGCTGATGGATTCCGGCGCAACGGCGATTGTCGTCCTGGAGAACTTCGCCCATGTGCTCGAGAAGGCGATCGAGGACACTTCGGTGCGCCACATCATCGTCACCGGCGCGGGCGATTGTCTCGGCGCGGCCCGCGGGCCGCTGGTCAATTTCATCGCCCGCCATGTCAAACGGATCGTTCCCGCTTGGCGCCTGCCGGACGCCGTGCCGTTCAAACAGGCGGTGACTCTGGGACGGCGGCAGCCCTTCGCGCCCGCGCCCGTCGAGCCGAAAGATATCGCGTTCCTTCAATATACGGGCGGAACGACCGGCGTTCCGAAAGGGGCGATGCTCACGCATAGGAACATCCTCGCTAATTTGGAGCAGGTGAACGCCTGGCTCGCCCCGAAGATCACTCCGGGCAAAGAGACGTTTGTCGCCGCGCTGCCCCTCTATCATATCTTCTCGCTGCTCGCGAACTGCTTCACCCCGGTGATGCTCGGCTCCGCCACTCTTCTCATCGTCAATCCGCGCGACACCGACGCGTTCGTCAAAGCGCTGCAGGGGACCCCCTTCACGTTCATCGCCGGGGTCAACACGCTGTTCAACCTGCTCCTCAATAGCGAGGCGTTCGCCAGGCTGGATTTCTCGCGCCTCAATATTGCCCTTGCCGGCGGAATGGCCGTGCAACGGTCGGTCGCCGAGCGCTGGAAGGAGGTGACCGGCAGGCCGCTGATCGAGTCCTACGGACTGACCGAGACGTCGCCTGCCGCGATAGGCAACCCGATGACCATCGAGGACTACACGGGGGCGATCGGCGTGCCGATTCCTTCCACCGACATCGCGGTCCGCGACGCGGAGGGGCGTGAGCTGCCGTTGGGCGAAGCGGGCGAATTGTGCATAAAGGGACCGCAGGTAATGGCCGGGTACTGGAACAATCCGGAGGAGACGGCGAACGCCATCGGGAAGGACGGGTTTCTTCATACCGGCGACATCGCGCGCGTGGATGAGCGCGGCTACCTCTATATCGTCGACCGCAAGAAGGACATGATCATCGTCTCCGGCTTCAACGTCTACCCGAACGAGATCGAAGGCGTGGTGATGACCCATCCCGGCGTGCGCGAGGTGGGAGCCGTCGGCGTGCCGGACGAGAAATCAGGCGAAGCCGTCAAGATCGTGGTCGTGCGCAAGGACGAAAGCCTCACCGACGTTGAATTGATTGCTTATTGCCGGCGCTTCCTGACTGGCTACAAGACGCCCCGCCACGTCGAGTTCAGAAACGAATTGCCGCACAGCCCGATCGGCAAGATCCTGCGCCGCGAGCTGCGCAGCACAGCGCCAGCATCCGACGTCGGTTCGTAGAGCGAAAGGCGTTGCGAACGTGCTGTCACGCCGCGCACGACGGGCTAGGCGACAGGTCCGCACGTCCAATCAGATCGCAGATGACGCGGGGCGCGGGCTCGTCAATTGCCGAGCAGGCCGTCGTCCCCGGCAAACAGGGCGTCCACCAGCTTGCGCTCCCGGCCTACAATCAATCGGAGGAACTCCCGAGCGTCGCCCATCTTTGTGAAGGCGTTGTAGCCTCGCAGCAGAAAATCGTGGGCTTCGCCGAGACCGACCAATTTCGCGGGCGCGCGCCCGACCAACAGCGCAGTACCGACGAAGGGTCTGTGGACCAGATGATCGAGCGCCTCCCCAAGGTCCTCTATCAACTGGATCTGCCGCTCGCGATCAGCGCGGCGGCCGACCTTGCGATAGGCGGCGCCGTAGGCGGCTGCCGACAGTCTGTTGGGCCTTGCTCCGATCTCCTTCGCCATGGCGACATCAAGTTCTTCGGACAGCGCTTCCAGTTCGACCGCCCCCGCCACAATCTCCAGGCTACTCGTGGGCATCATCAAATTCATTGTCGGTACGATCCGCCTCACGTTAGCGTCGAGTCCGCTGAGGTCCGTGGCGCCGTAGAGGTCCCTCAGAAAGAATTTGGCGGCGAGATCCATGCGCGAGTTCGCCAGAAGATCGGCATGAGTCCGGGCGAGCCGCGCCGCCTGCCAGGCGCGCAAGCGTCGTCGAGCTGCGCCGAGCTTGGGGTCGTTCGCAGCCGCCTGTCGCAGCGCCGCGATGCGATCGTATTGGCGCGTCAGCCGTCCGACCTGGTCATCGTCTTCGTTCATGAATGCCTATCCGTATCCAACGCCTAATCGGTTTGTGCCGCTCTTCTCCTCACGCAGTCCCCAGCTACCTTTACGCCCTTCGCGAATCGTGACGATTTCAAAGAGGAATTTCCGCAACGGGTCACGAGCGCTGGTTCATTTCGCTATCGGAACGTCCGCTGAGGGCGCGACAGCCGCCGGCCGGACCTTCGTGTCGTAAGACCGCAACGAGCCAATCCTCGCCATCCCGCAAGGACTGGCGCTGACAGCTCCTTCCCTCTGCTCTCCCGCCGATCTCAAATTGTCGGACCATCTTTCTTCGTAAACTGGCGCGACCCCACGCCGGATCGCCGCCGCTGCAACCAGCAGCGACGGCGGCGCGCCGATCGTCGTTCAGGCGGCGTCACTCCGCCGTCTTGCCGGGCGGCGGAGGAGCAGGCGGCTTCTCGGTCGCGTCGTCATGACGGTCGGCCTTCTCCTCCTTCGGCGCCTTGCGGACCAGGGGCGGCGACCATCTCATCGGCGGCTCATGCCAGATCGGGTCGCTCAAGGGCGGCGATTTCACTTCGATAATCTTCACCATGATCGTCATCCCTTGATCGGCGGCAGAGGATGTTTGGTCATCCGGTCGCGAAGCCTGGCCTTATCCTCTTCCGTCGATTCCTTGCCAGTGATCGCCGTATAGAGGGCGAGGACGCCCTCATGGGTCGAAGCGACGATATAGCGCCGCACGGGCTCCCTGGCCGGACTGTCGGCGCCGTGGGTTGTCTCTTCGGGATCGTTGGGCATGGAGGGCCTCCTTATTTGCCAAATGGCCGCATCCCCGGATTGGGAGCCACCTTGCCGAGGAGGGCAGGTTGGCTGGAGCCAAAACTCCAATCTTGATGCAAAATGAATTCTGAACTTGAATGTTGTGATTTGCAAGAGTTCGCTCACCGCGGCCAGTTCCGATTTACGCGACGGATCGCGCCAGCGCCCCCGCAGCCGCCGGGATCATATGGCAAAGGCCAACATTCAATCTCGCCTAGCGCCGGTTTTCTGGCCCCGATGCGAAACCGGCAACGTCGTCACGATTCAAAACAGGAGACCAATCACATGAAAGAATGGCTCGCCGTCCTCGAGGCCGCCGATGCGGCGGCCCGCTGGCATGTGCACCAGCGTCGCAAGGGTCCCGCCGCCGAGCCTTACATCAACCATCTGCTCGAGGTCGCCATGCTTGTCGCGGAGGCGACTCGCGGCAAGGACCCCGATCTGGTCGTTGCGGCGCTCCTGCATGATTCAGTCGAGGATTGTGAAGTTCCGATCGAAATGATCGAAAAAGGTTTCGGAAAGGACGTGGCGCGGCTCATCGCCGAAGTGACCGACGACAAGGGACTGGACAAGGCCGAGCGAAAACGTCTTCAGATAGAACACGCCTCCCACAAGAGCGCGCGCGCAAAGATTCTGAAACTGGCGGACAAGACCAGCAACCTCAGAGCGCTGGCAACCAGCCCGGCTGCCGACTGGTCAATCAGGCGCAGGCTGGAATACCTGAACTGGGCTCGTCAGGTCGCCGCCGGGTTGCGTGGCGCGAACGAATGGCTTGAGGGGCAATTCGACGAAGCCGCCGAACAGGCCGAGCGTTCGATTGGACTGTGATCTCGCGTCGCGGGTGAAAGCCCTGCATTGTCGTTCACCGTTTCGGCGACCAGGCGAGCATTCACGGCGCCGGACGGCCGGACATTTCGCCAGTGAGGTTTTGCAATGGATATTCAGGATCGGGTCTTTCTTGTCACCGGCGGGGGCTCCGGCCTCGGCGAAGCCGTCGCCCGGCGGCTGGTCGCCGACGGGGGCAAGGTCGTGCTGGTCGACGTCAACGCCGCCGCCGGCGAAAAGATCGCCGCCGAACTCGGCGCGTCCGCGCGCTTCGTCGCCGCCGACGTCACCGCGGAATCCGACGGCGAGGCGGCGGTCGCCTGCGCGCTCGAACATTTCGGCGCGCTGCATGGGCTGGTCAATTGCGCCGGCGTCGCGACCGGCGAAAAGATCCTCGGCCGCGACGGACCGCACAAGCTCGCCTCCTTCGCGCGGACGGTGAACATCAATCTCGTCGGCACGTTCAACATGATGCGGCTGGCGGCGGAAGCCATATCCAAACAGCCGCCCGGCGCCGACGGCGAGCGCGGAGTCATCGTCAACACCGCCTCCGTGGCCGCCTTCGACGGCCAGATCGGCCAGGCCGCCTATGGCGCCTCGAAAGCCGGCGTGGTCGGGCTGACCCTGCCGGCGGCGCGCGAGCTCGCCCGCTTCGGAATCCGCGTCGTGGCCATTGCGCCGGGCGTTTTCGAAACCCCGATGATGGCCGGAATGCCGCAGGAGGTTCAGGATTCTCTCGGCAAGAGCGTGCCGTTCCCGCCGCGTCTCGGCCGCCCGGCGGAATATGCCGCGCTGGTCCGGCACATTTGCGAAAACACCATGCTGAACGGCGAAGTCATCCGCCTCGACGGCGCCCTGCGCATGGGCGCGCGCTGAACCTCTGGGAGCATCACATGACCGCGACAGATCCCATTGTCATCGTCGGCTCGGCCCGCACGCCCATGGGCGGCTTTCAGGGCGACCTGAAAGACTCGACGGCGAGCGCGCTCGGCGCCGCCGCCATCAAGGCCGCGCTGCGGCGGGCCGGCGTCGCGCCGGAACAGATCGACGAAGTTGTGTTCGGCTGCGTGCTGCCCGCCGGCCAGGGCCAGGCCCCCGCGCGCCAGGCGGCGCTCGGCGCTGGCCTGCCTTTTTCGGCCGGCGCGACGACGGTCAACAAGATGTGCGGCTCGGGCATGAAGGCCGCAATGCTGGCGCATGATCTCATTCTGGCCGGCAGCGCCGAAATCGTCGTCGCCGGCGGCATGGAGAGCATGAGCAACGCGCCCTATCTGCTCGACCGCGCGCGTTCCGGCTATCGCCTCGGCCATGGCAAGGTGATCGATCACATGTTCCTCGACGGTCTCGAAGACGCCTATGACAAGGGCCGCCTGATGGGGACTTTCGCCGAGGATTGCGCCCAGACCTATCAATTCACCCGCGAGGCGCAGGACGATTACGCCCTGGCTTCGCTGACCCGGGCGCAAAAAGCCATCGCCGACGGCAGCTTCGCCGGGGAAATCGCTCCCTTTTCCGCGCGCGTGGGCAAGAGCGAAATTCTGGTCGCGCAGGACGAGCAGCCGGGCAAGGCGAGGCCCGAAAAAATCCGCAGCCTCAAGCCGGCCTTCCGCGACGGCGGCACGGTGACGGCGGCCAATTCCAGCTCGATTTCCGACGGCGCGGCGGCTCTCGTCCTGATGCGCCGCTCCGCAGCGGAGGCGCGCGGCCTGACGCCGCTCGCGACAATCGTCGGCCACGCCACCCATGCGCAGCAGCCGCATCTCTTCGCCACCGCGCCGGTCGCCGCCTTGCGCGCCCTGAGCGAGCGCACCGGATGGGCCATGGCCGACGTCGATCTGTTCGAGATCAACGAGGCTTTCGCCGTCGTCGCCATGGCGGCGATGCACGATCTCGATCTGCCGCACGACAAGGTCAACGTGCATGGCGGCGCCTGTGCGCTCGGCCATCCCATCGGCGCCTCGGGCGCGCGCATTCTCGTCACGCTGCTGGCCGCCTTGAAGAAATACGGGCTCAAGCGCGGCATGGCCTCCTTGTGCATCGGCGGCGGCGAAGCCACGGCCATGGCCGTCGAACTCCAATCCTGAAGGACGCGCCATGTTGCTGAATGAGACGCAGGCCGAAATCCGCAAGATGGCGCGCGATTACGCGCAGGAAAAACTGGCGCCCACCGCCGCCGCGCGCGACCGCGACCATCGTTTCCCGCGCGAGGAGCTGACCGAAATGGGGGCTCTCGGCTTTCTCGGCATGACGACGCCGGAAGCTTATGGCGGCTCGGATGTCGGCGCAGTGGCCTACGCCTGCGTGCTGGAGGAAATCGCCGCCGGCGACGGCGCCTGTTCGACCATTTTGAGCGTGCATAATTCGGTCGGCTGCGGCCCGATCCTCAAGTTCGGCGCGGAGGAGCAGAAGCAGCGCTTCCTGCCGAAACTGACCAGCGGCGAATGGATCGGAGGCTTCGCCCTGACCGAGCCGCAGGCGGGGTCCGACGCCTCCAGCCTGCGCGCACGCGCCCGGCGCGACGGCGATTCCTATGTATTGTCGGGGACCAAGCAATTCATCACTTCGGGCAAGAACGGCAACGTCATCATCACCTTCGCGGTGACCGATCCGGCCGCCGGCAAGAAAGGCATTTCCGCCTTTATCGTGCCGACCGACACGCCCGGCTACAAGGTGGTGCGGGTCGAGGAAAAGCTCGGCCAGCATTCCTCCGACACCTGCCAGATCGCGTTCGACGACATGCGCCTGCCGGCCTCTCTGCGGCTCGGCGCGGAAGGGGAGGGCTATCGCATCGCGCTGTCCAATCTCGAAGGCGGGCGCGTCGGCATCGCGGCGCAATCGGTCGGCATGGCGCGCGCGGCCTTCGAGATCGCGCGCGATTATGCGCGCGACCGCGTGACTTTCGGCCAGCCGATTTTCGAACATCAGGCCGTGGCCTTTCGCCTCGCCAGCATGGCGACCGAAATCGAAGCGGCGCGACAACTGGTTCATCACGCCGCGCAACTGCGCGAGGCCGGCCAACCCTGCCTGTCGGAAGCCTCGATGGCCAAGTTGTTCGCGTCGGAAATGGCCGAGCGGGTCTGTTCTGCCGCGCTGCAAATTCTCGGCGGCGCCGGCTATACATGCGACTATGCGGTCGAGCGCATCTGCCGCGACGTGCGGGTCTGCCAGATCTACGAAGGGACCAGCGACATTCAGCGCATGGTCATCGCGCGCAACCTCTGAACGGAGAAAATCGTGGGTCCGCTGACCGGTGTCAGGATCATCGAAATCGCCGGCGTCGGGCCGGGGCCGATGTGCGCCATGCTGCTCGCGGATCTCGGCGCCGACGTCATCTGCGTCGACCGGCCGGGCGGCAGTTCGCTCGGCTTGCCCCTCCCGCGCGAGGTCGATTTTGTCGCGCGGGGCCGCCGCTCCATCGCGCTCGATCTGAAAAAGCCGGAGGCGGTGGAAATCCTGCTGCGGTTGGTCGAAACGGCCGATGGCTTGATCGAGGGATTCCGGCCGGGCGTCGCCGAGCGTCTCGGATTTGGCCCCGATGTGTGCCTCACGCGCAATCCGAAACTGGTGTTTGGCCGCATGACCGGCTTTGGTCAGAGCGGACCGCTGGCCAACGTTGCTGGCCACGACATCAATTACATCGCTCTTTCGGGCGCGCTTTCCGCCATCGGCCGCAAGGGCGAAAGGCCGCTTGCGCCGCTCAATCTGGTCGGCGATTACGGCGGCGGCGCGCTTTATCTGGCGCTTGGCCTGCTCGCCGGGCTATTGAACGCCAAAGCCACTGGCGTTGGCGATGTGGTTGACGCCGCCATGGTCGATGGCGTCGCCTCGCTGATGGCCATGTTCTGCTCGCTTCGCGCCGGCGGCGTCTGGTCGGCGGAGCGCGGCGACAATATTCTGGACGGCGGCGCGCCATGGTACGACTGCTACGAGACGGCGGACGGACTCGATGTCGCCGTCGGCGCGATCGAGCCGAAATTCTTTCAGGAGCTGGCGCAAAAAATCGGCCTCGACTCCGAAGATGCGCGCCGCCAGTACGACCGCAGCCATTGGCCGGTCCTGCGCGAAAAACTGGCCGGAATTTTCCGCGGCCGCAGTCGCGCCGAATGGACCGAATTGCTGCAAATGACCGACGCTTGCGTCGCGCCGGTGCTCGACCTCGGCGAGGCGGCTTCCCATCCGCATCTCGCGGCGCGCGGCTCGTTCATCGCAGCCGGGACGTTCGTCCAGCCGGCGCCGGCGCCGCGCTTCGCCAGGGCCAGTCTCGACAAGCCCAAGCCGCCGCCGGAAATCGGGGCCGACACCGACGCGATCCTGGCCGAATGCGGCTACAGCGCCAACGAGGCCGCCGAGCTGAAAAGAAGCGGCGCCGCGACAGACCAGGCGGACTGAAGCCGCCCGTCCTTTTTTCAGGAATGGCTGAATTTCGGCGGCCGTTTTTCGATGAAGGCGCGCATGCCTTCCTTTTGATCGTCCGTCGCAAACAGGCCGTGGAAGACGCGGCGCTCATACAGGACGCCCTCGCTCAGGGAGACTTCCAACGCCCTGTTGACGACTTCCTTGGCGAGGACCATCGAAGGCTTGCCAAAGCCGGCGATGGCTTGCGCGGTTTCCATCACTTCGTCCATGAACCGCTCGGCGGGAACGACGCGCGAAACGAAGCCCGCGCGGTCGGCCTCGTGGGCGTCGATCATCCGTCCGGTGAGGATCAGATCCATCGCCTTGTATTTGCCGATCGCGCGTGTGAGGCGCTGCGATCCGCCCATCGCCGGGATCACCCCGAGCTTGATCTCGGGCTGGCCAAATTTCGCGGTCTCCGAGGCGATGATCAGATCGCACATCAAGGCGAGCTCGCATCCGCCCCCAAGCGCAAAGCCCGAAACCGCGGCGATCAGCGGCGTGCGGCACCTGGCGACCGCGTCCCAGCCAGCGAACCAGTCGAGCATCAGCATTTCCGCAGCCGAACGATCGACCATTTCCTTGATGTCCGCTCCAGCGGCGAAGGCCCTCTCGGAGCCGGCGATCACAATCGCGCCGACGCCGTCGTCAATGTCGAGAGCACGGACGGTCTCCGCCATGGCGCGCATCACAGCGCTGTTCAGCGCGTTGAGCGCTTTCGGCCGGTTGAGGCGCACGAGCGCGACCCGGTCCTCGCGCTCCACCAGAATGACTTCGGCTTCGTTGCCTTCCGACATGGTCGTCTCCCCTATCGATTTTTGATCTGATCAGGCGTCGCGGGCCATCGCGGCGAGCCAGGGCAGGACGCCGGAAAAATCCTTGTTCGCGCCGCCTTCGGCGACGAAGCGGGCGTAAAGTTCGGCGGCATGGCGTCCGAGCGGCGTTTCCGCGCCGACGCTTCTCGCCGCATCCTGGCTCAGATTCAAGTCCTTCAACATCAGAGGCGCCGCGAAGCCGGGCGCGTAATCATTGTCGGCGGGCGATTTTGGGCCGACGCCGGGCGCCGGGCAATAGGTGTTGATCGACCAGCATTGGCCCGAAGAGGTGGAGACGACATCGAACATCGCCTGCCGGTCGAGGCCCAGCCTGTCCGCCAAAGCGAAGGCTTCGCAAACGGCGATCATGGAAATGCCGAGCACCATGTTGTTGCAGATCTTGGCGGCCTGGCCGGCGCCGGCGTCTCCGCAATAGACGAGGTTCTTGCCCATGGCCGAAAGCGCGGGACGGGCGCGTTCGAACGCGTCCTTGCCGCCGCCGGCCATGAAGGTCAGGGTTCCCGCCGCCGCGCCGCCAACGCCGCCCGAAACCGGCGCGTCGACGGAATTGAGGCCGGCCTTGCGCGCTGCTGCGTGGGCGGCGCGGGCGCTGTCGACATCCACCGTCGAACAGTCGATCAATAGCGCGCCGGCTTTGGCCAGCGGAACCACGTCGTCATAGACCTTACGCAATATGGCGCCGTTCGGCAGCATGGTGACGACGACGTCCGCGCCCGCGACAGCGTCCCTGACGG
Organism: uncultured Pseudomonadota bacterium; assembly: GCA_963748385.1. Taxonomy (GTDB): domain Bacteria; phylum Pseudomonadota; class Alphaproteobacteria; order Rhizobiales; family Beijerinckiaceae; genus Rhodoblastus. Next base: position 121,206 of record CAVVIQ010000012.1, on the reverse strand, counting down.
TCGGGGCCGTAACGAGGCCGGCGGCGCCCGCCGCGGCTGCGGCGCCGGGTGCGGTATCGAAACCACGCACCTCAAAACCCGCCTTGGCCAGATTGCGAGCCATGGGCAGGCCCATGTTGCCGAGGCCAATGAAAGCGATTGTTTTCATGAGACGTCGTCCTCCGATTCTTGTCTTTCTGCCGCCTTCCGCGCCACGGCGCGGAGGGGAACGCTCACGTCAGGGGGCGGTTCGTTTCACCGGCGCGGCAAGCGACAGCTCGTCAGCGCCAAGCGGGCTCAACAGCGCGGCCGCCCGGGAGAAGTCGAGATCTTCAAGGCGGGAAGGGCGCCACTGCGGCTTGCGGTCCTTGTCGATGACGGCCGCGCGGATGCCTTCGAGAAACTCGGCCTGGTCCTGGCAACGGGAGGTGAAGCGATATTCCAGCGCCAGGACGTCCTCGATCGAGGCCAGCGTGCGGGCGCGGCGAACGGCTTCGACGGCGACCGCCACGGAGAGCGGCGAGTTGCGGCGGATGGCCTTGGCGGCTTCCGCCGCGAAAGGCGTAGGGCTGGCCTCAAGGGCCTGGACGCACGCCAGCGCGTCGGGGCCGACGAACAGTGCGTCGATTTCCCCGCGGCGCGCGGCGAGCGCGCTGGCCGGCGGCGGTTCGCAAAAGGCTTCCAGCGCTTGCGGATCGCCGATCTCGCATAATGCCGCAATCGCCTGCGCCTTGTTGCCGCCGGGCATGTATTCGTCGGCGAAACCGGCGTAAATGGCGTCGCCCGGTCCCATCGGCGCCGCCGACATCGCCAGATATTCTCCGCACCGGCCGGGCGCGCGCGACAGCAGATAGGTTCCGCCGACATCGGGAATCAGCCCGATGCCCGTTTCGGGCATGGCCACCCTCGAGCGCTCGGTGACGATCCGATGCGATCCATGCGCCGAGACGCCGACGCCGCCGCCCATGACGATGCCGTCCATGAAGGCGACATAGGGCTTCGGGTAACGATGGATCTTGGCGTTCAGCCGGTATTCGTCCGACCAGAAATTCTTGCCGTAGTCGAAATCCCCGCTGCGGCCGATCCGGTAAAGTTCGGCGATGTCGCCGCCGGCGCAGAACGCCTTTTCCCCCGCGGCGTCGACCACCACGATCCGGACGTCGGGATCGTGCGCCCAAGCGTCGATCGCCTTTTCGATTTCGAGCGCCATCGGCCAGGTGAGCGCGTTCAGCGCGGCCGGGCGGTTGAGCGTGATGCGGCCCGCCTTGCCTTCCTTGCGGATCAGGACGTCGTCGGTCATTGGTTGCGCTCCGCAAGCAGGGCCCGCGCCGTGATCAGGCGCATGATTTCATTGGTGCCCTCGAGGATCTGATGGACGCGGAGGTCGCGCACGATCTTCTCGACGCCGAAATCGGCGAGATAGCCATAGCCGCCATGCAGCTGCAGCGCGGCGTTCGCGACGTCGGACGCGGCGTCGGTCACGAAACATTTCGCCATGGCGCAGAATTTTGCGGCGTCGGGCGCCTTCGCGTCGAGCTTCCAGGCCGCCTGCCTCAGGAAGGTCCGGCCCGCCTGCAGCGCGATCTCCATGTCCGCGAGCTTGAACTGCAGGGCCTGGAAGCGGTCGATCGTGTGGCCGAAGGCCTTGCGCTCGCCAACATAGGACAGGGCCTTGTCCAGCGCGGCCTGGGCGCCGCCCAGGGCGCAGGCGGCGATATTGAGCCTGCCGCCGTTCAGGCCCTGCATGGCGTATTTGAATCCGTCGCCTTCGACCCCGAGCAGGTTCGTCGCCGGCACGCGGCAATCGTCGAAGCGGACTTCCGCCGTGGGCTGGGCGTTCCAGCCCATCTTCTTCTCGTTGGCGCCGAAGCTGAGGCCCGGCGCGCCTTTTTCCACCAGCACCGCGGAAACGCCCGAGGCGCCGGCTGCGCCCGTCCGGCACATCACCACATAGACGTCGGACAGGCCGGCGCCGGAAATGAAGGCCTTCGATCCGTTCAGAACCAAATGGTCGTCGTCACGGACCGCGGTGGCGCGCAAGGCGGCGGCGTCCGAACCGGAGCCGGGTTCGGTCAGGCAATAGGAGGCGATCGCCTCCATTGTGGCGAGCTTCGGCGTCCAGGTCGAACGCAGCGCGACGCTGCCGAAAGCGTCGATCATCCAGGCGCACATGTTGTGAATCGACAGGAAGGCCGCGACCGACGGGCATCCCATGGAAAGCCCTTCGAAAATCAGGGCCGCGTCGAGGCGCGTGAGGCCGGAGCCGCCGAATTCCTCGGCCGCATAGATGGCGCCGAGGCCGAGCGCGGCGGCCTCGCGCAAGACGTCGACGGGGAGCGTCTTGGTCTGGTCCCACTGGGCCGCGCCGGGCGCGAGACGTTCCGCGCCGAACGCCCTCGCCAAGTCGAAAATCGCGGATTGCTCCTCACTCAAGCCAAAATCCATCGTCCACCTGCGGAAACGTTGATCCAAAAAAGCGGCCGAGGCGCTTGCCGCGCTTCCGGCCGCGGGTTCCGGCTTTGCGGAACGCTGACGATTACAGCGTCGGAATGACGAAGCTCGCGCCTTCCTTGACGCCCGACGGCCACCGTGAGGTGACGGTCTTGGTCCGCGTGTAGAAGCGGAAGGCGTCGGGACCGAATTGGTTGAGGTCGCCGAAGCCCGACCGCTTCCAGCCGCCGAACGTATAATAGGCGAGTGGCACGGGGATCGGCACGTTGATTCCGACCATGCCGACATTGATGCGGGAAGCGAAATCGCGCGCCGTGTCGCCATCGCGGGTGAAAATGGCGACGCCATTGCCATATTCGTGCTTCATCGGCAGATCGAGCGCTTCTTCGTAATTGTCGGCTCGCACGACGGACAGAACCGGACCGAAAATCTCGTTCTTGTAGATCTCCATCTCCGGCTTCACATGATCGAACAGGCAAGGGCCGACGAAGAAGCCGTCCTCGTAGCCCTGCAGGGAAAAGCCCCGGCCGTCGACGACGAGCTTGGCGCCTTCCGCGACGCCTTTTTCCACCAGGCCGAGCACCCGGCTCTTGGCCTCGGCGGTGACCAGCGGGCCGAAATCCATGTCGCCGCCATTGTAGGGGCCGACCTTCAGGCTCTCGACGCGCGGAATCAGCCGCTCGACCAGCCGGTCAGCCGTCTCCTGGCCGATCGGCACGGCGACGGAAATCGCCATGCAGCGCTCGCCCGCTGCGCCGTAGCCGGCGCCGACGAGAGCGTCGACCGCTTGGTCGAGGTCGGCGTCGGGCGCGATCAGCATGTGGTTCTTGGCGCCGCCGAAACACTGCACGCGCTTTCCGTTGGCGCAACCGCGGGCATAGATATATTCGGCGATCGGGGTCGAGCCGACGAAGCCGATGGCGGCGATATCGGGATCGTCGAGAATGGCGTCCACCGCCTCCTTGTCGCCGTTGACGACGTTAAGCACGCCGTCGGGCAGGCCCGCTTCCTGCATCAGTTGCGCCAGCATGAGAGGGACCGAAGGCGCGCGCTCCGACGGTTTCAGGATGAAGGCGTTGCCGGCGGCGATCGCCGGGCAGAACTTCCACATCGGGATCATGGCGGGGAAATTGAACGGGGTGATGCCCGCAACGACGCCGAGCGGCTGGCGCATCGAATAGATGTCGATGCCGGGGCCCGCACCGTCGGTGAATTCGCCCTTCAGCATCTGCGGCGCGCCGATGCAGAATTCGGCGACCTCGAGGCCACGGAGGATGTCGCCCTTGGCGTCGGGCAGCGTCTTGCCGTGCTCGCACGAAAGCGCCGCCGCAAGCTTGTCCATGTCGCGGTGAAGCAACTGCACGAAGGCCATCATCACACGCGCCCGGCGCTGTGGGTTGGCGGCCGCCCAGGCCGGTTGCGCCGCGATGGCGTTCTCGATGGCGGCGCGCGCTTCCGCCTTGCTGGCGAGGGCGAGCGTCTTCTCGGCCTTGCCGATCGCCGGGTTGAAGACGTCGGCGAAGCGGCCCGACTTGCCCGCGACCAGCTTGCCGCCGATGAAATGACCGATTTCCATGTCTCTCCCCTTGCCTGTTTCCTGAGCCGCTTTGCGCCGGCGCTGAATTCCGGCAGGCCGCCGTCCTCGCCGTCCTCGGGGTCTTAATGACCCGGCGGCGATTTCAGATTATAGCGCGGCGCGCCCGGCTCGACGATGTTGACCTTGCCGGCCTCCGAGTTATAGCCGGGCGGCGGCCGGGCTCGGTCGTGTCCCCGACACGGCCGTCGCCGCCCTCCTTGCCATGGCGCGAAATCCCCTCGGCAGATTGCGCCAGGCTGGTCGGGAAACGCTGTAGATACTGCATCAGATACTGCATCGGGATTCTCGTCGGGGAATGTGCGAGTTGTTTGGGCGAATGTCGTCGTTCCTTTCATTCGCCGATGAACCACGTTCGAGAGCTTCGCCATCCCTCCTGCTCCGGCCTCGCCAGTGCGCCAAAGGGGTAAACGGGGCGACATGTGGCGCCGGCCGAATTGATTGCGACTTGGAAAAATGATCCTCTCGCCGAGCGCCAAACCTTTGGAGAAAGCGCCGCCGGCGAATTTTGAAGGCCTCAGGCAGGTCGGCGACGGGAGACAAGCCGGGGAGCGGAAGCGTAGACTCGATCATGGCGGATCAGGCCTTGCAAAATGGCGCGGATTGACTTCGGCAATCGAATCCTGCGTCAGATCATACCCTTTGAGCCATATCAGCCAAACTGTTGCGCATGACCCCGGTCAACCAGGTGGCGAAGGGACCGATGAGACGGATCGAAACATCGAGCGGCTGCGAGCGGCGGCGCGTTTTTACCGGCGCGCCGACCTCTGGTCGCCATGGAAATTCGTTTGCAAACCGGCGAACGGACAGTATACGTTTTCCGCGGCGGCGAGGCATGAAGCGGCCGCAGTTTGTTCCCCGCGCCGCGGACGCAGGCGGCTATCAAGAGCAGCGCCGGCCGGGAGGGATCTCAAGACGGTCGAAGAACGGCGCGCCGCGTGTTTGGACAGATTGGGAAGTGCGTCTTGCCATTGGTATCAATTCTCATTCCTGCGATTCGGGCGACCTGGCTCGATGAAACCATTCGCAGCGCTTTGACGCAAACGTTTACCGATATTGAAATTATCATTGGCGACGATTCCGCTGGCGATGAAATTGAAAAGGCCGTGTCGGCCTGGCGCGATTTACGAATAAAATACTTCAGAAATCCGATGCGGGGAACGCTGGGCAGCAACCGGGATCTTGTCCTCGGACAGGCCAAGGGCGAATACATCAAGTTCCTTTTCGACGACGATTTTCTTTACCCGCACTCTGTGGAAATGCTTTTGGCCATGTTGCGCGGGAGCAATTGCAAACTGGCGTTCCACAGCAGGCACACCGTTGACGCCGACAGCCGGATCATTCGTGAGGACAGGTTCCAATTCTCGCCCGGACGCCGGAATTTTCTGGTGAAATTCGCGTCCAAGGTCCAGAAGAAACTCAAAAGCCAACGGCCGCAGGACGACGCCAGCTATGGCCCGGACGATTTTTGCATCGTGCCGCCGCAATACTTCTTTGAAAACATGATCGCCCCGGCCGCCAATCTGATCGGGGAACCGTCGAATATTCTTTTTCATGCGCCGACATTTCGTGAACTGAAAAGTCCATACACGTTGGCGGGAAACCGGTTGCGCTTTCTCGGCGACATCGCGCTTTACACCAGTTTCGTGGCCCACGGGCATGGGGTGATCGGCACGTCCAAGATTGCTTCGGCGTTCCGCGTGCATGGGCAGCAGACATCCAGTCACGCCTATCCCGGATATTCCGCCGGCCTGTTCGAATGGGAATTTTTCGCGCGGTGGGCGGTTGACGCCGGCCATCTATCCTTCGACAAATTTTCGGCCGGGCGGCCCAGGCTTTTGCAAATGTACCGGCAGCTTGCCGAAAAATACCCGGAACTCGATGAATTCATCGCCCTGCCTGAAGCCCGGCCGGGATCACCCTTGCTGGACAACCATTTCCGGCAAGCCCTGGCGCATGCGTATGACGCCATCGATCGGCGCAAGGCGCAGATTGATGGCGCCGGGATTTGCTGAAGAAGCCGGCCCGGACGACCCCGGGCCCGCGAAATCACGCCACCGCCTGTCGCAAGAAATCTGACGACGGACACAGGAGAATTCGAGCATGACGCGCAAGTCCTCGTCCCACCGATCGACGCCTGTCGGGCGGCTCTTCCGGAGCATCGCCGCCAAAATCGCGCCTTCGGAAAAACCCGCGCATGAGTGCGTGATCTGCCGCCAGCCCGTCGCGGCCTGGCGTCCCCATCGCCCAGAAGGCGGCCGTTCGCCGTTTATTGCGCGGTTGGATGCGATCGGCTCGAACATTGAACGTTTTGCCTGTCCGAACTGTCACTCGAACGACCGCGAACGACATCTCGTGCTGTTCTTCAACAAATTGAATCTTTGGAACGATCTGGAAAACAAGGCCGTTCTGCATTTTGCGCCCGAACTCCATCTCGCGCCGGCGGTGGCCGCGGCGCGCCCGACGCTGCATGTGATGGGCGACCTGTTTCCCGCCAAAGAGGGCGTCCAGAAGATCGATCTCGAGGATATCCCCTTCCCGGACGCCACCTTCGATTTTGTGATCGGCAATCACATTCTCGAACATGTCGGGAATGTCGAGGCGGCTCTCGCACAAGTGCGGCGGGTGCTCAAGCCCGGCGGGCGCTTCATATGTCAGACGCCTTACGCCACGAAACTGTCGCGGACATTCGAAGAGCCGAGCCTGCAAAGCGTGGAGGATCGACGGTTTTTCTATGGACAGGACGACCATGTCCGTCTGTTTGGCCGCGATATCGAGGCGCGCCTGCAACGGGCCGGATTCGCCGGCCGGCTGGTTCCGCATGACCAGATTCTTGGGGATGCCGATCCCGTCAAGCTCGGCGTGAACGAACGTGAGCCGTTTTTCGATTTTGTTCGTGCATGAAGGCCAAGGCGTTGCAGCGCTCTTTTCGGCATCGGACATCATAGCGGCGCTGAACCGCGCCGGGAACAAATCGGGATATTAGGATTGCGCGGTTTGAGCGCCCTGTTGACCGTTTCCGAAATCTGCCGAATGAAGGCTCATTCCAGATTGGACTTGGAATTTCCCAAATCCCTGTCTGCAATCAGTCTTCTAACGGGACCAATTTTCCCTTTGGTTCGGGTTCGCACAGCAGGGCCGGCCCGCGCCTTGCGGCAGTCACCTTCTTATGTCAATTTGCCGCCGCCGAGCGCGCCATCCAACGAATGTGGCCCGAAATCTCGATGCGACTCTCGTAAAGACGGATAGTTCGGCGCGATCCGTTCCCCCCGCCCCATGAGCTTTGTCGGTTTTACCCAATTAAGTCTAACAGCGATCAACGCTGAATAAGCCCACACTTGAAACAAGATAAACAATGTACGTGACGTAATGACCTTTTGTCTGCGGAACACTGAGACTCAGCGCTTAGATATTCAAGGACTACGCGCTGTTGCTGTCATTATGGTTGTTTCATTTCATGCTGGATTTCTAGCGACGAGCGGATTTACAGGAGTTGATGTTTTCTTTGTTATATCTGGATTTGTAATTACCAGAATGCTCCATCGGGAATGGAGCGCTACCCGCCGAATCGACTTTCGCCGATTTTACCTGCGGCGATTTAAGCGCCTGACGCCTGCTCTCGCGGCGATGGCAGGTATTGTGATTATTCTTTCGTACCTCTTGCTGTCGCCGTTTGGAACCCAACAGACGACCGCGAAGACCGCTTTAGGCGCCCTGCTGCTGGGTGCGAATATTATCATTGCCCGCACAACCGGTGGCTACTTTGATGCGCCCGCCCAACTCAATCCTCTGTTAAACACCTGGACCCTCTCTGTCGAAGAGCAATTCTACATTGTATTTCCGGTGCTGATAATAGCAGGCTGGCGATTGAAGGCGAGCTCACCGGATAAGAATAAACATGCGCCCCTTTCAATCATAGCCATCGTCCTGGCGATTTCCTTTGGCCTAACAATTATTCATTCCTTCAATTTTTTTTATTTCAGCGAGTCTCCGGTCTTAGGGTTCTACAGTCCTTTTGTGCGAGGTTGGGAATTCGCAGCAGGAGCCTTGCTCGCGCTCTCCCCGCGTCGCTTTACATTGCTTTCGAGTCGTCATGCGTTGCCGCTCGCTGCGCTCGGAGTGGCAATGCTTATCGCATCTTCGTTTCTTTTGTCCGCCAATGATTTTCCGGGTGTTTCGACACTCCTGCCGGTCGCGGGGGCCGCCCTTGTGATAATGGCCGGAGAAGAAAAATCAAATGTGATTACTAGAATACTTTCCAAGAAGCCGATAACAAAAATCGGTGACTGGTCTTATTCCATATATTTATGGCACTGGCCGTTGATTGTCTTCGCATCGGTTCTCTGGCCCACCACGACTTGGGCCCCGTCCGTAGCAGCGATTTTTTCCCTTCTTCCAGCGGTTGCGTCATACAAATGGATTGAACAGCCTATTCGCGAGATGCCAACTACGATTACGAGACAATTGGTGATCTGGACGTCCGCAATCATATTGCCTGCGTTTGGCGTGGCTGTGTTGACATTGGAAGCAGAAAAGCTGGGTCTATTTCCACACGACGTGGAAATCGCCGTCGCGGACGTGCTTGCGCTTCACGCCCCTTCACAGCGCGGCTGCTTTACTGCAGGGCCCTACACCTCGGCGTTGGTTGGTCAATGCGGCTGGAACCTTGGCGCGAAAGGCCCCCCGATTTATCTCGTCGGCGATTCTGACGCTTGGCAATTTTCAGAGGCGGTCATCACCGCCGGAAAGCAGCTGAACAGACCCGTCTGGATCCTCACGGCGCCTTCTTGCGCGATGATAGTGGGTATGAGGATTTCTCGGGCGGGCGATAGCAGGTACTTCAATGGGCCGCAAAATGGAAATGAGTGGGCGCATTGTCCATCGTACGTTGCATACACGATGGAGTGGTTGCGTCGAGCCACCCCGGGCACGGTCATTATTGCAATGCTGGACCAGAAATGGTGGGATCCAAGCGTAAGGATTGAATTAGCCCATAGTCGATCAAGCACCAGCCCCAGTGAAAAGGCTTCAGTTTTGGAGAAAGGATTGATCGATACGATTACGCTTATCGAAAGATCCGCGCATCATGTTATTCTCGTCCAGTCCATACCAACCTACAGAAACCCGCTCCCCATCTGGGATCCCCGAATGTGCTCATTCTTGGCCATTCGGCGTGGGAATTGCTCGCGCGAGACCCCCGAGCGATTTATTGATAACTTACAACGTCTTTCGCGGGCGGCCTTCGCGAATGCTGCGAGAGAAACGAATTCATCGGTATTGGATCTTCGAGAATGGTTTTGTGACTCTCAAGTGTGCAGCACGAAAAAAGATGGCGTGAACTTATACAGCGACGCCACGCATCTAACTGTTTCAGCGAGCGCTGGGCTCGCGCCAAAGTTCGTAGCCGTTTTGACCGCGCGTCAACCACCGCGCGGGATGGTGACGGATCCTGGAGGCCAATAGTCGCCAGCCGCTTCCTGCATGTAACGCAGAGGCTGCAATGCCATGGAAGACCCCGCGGCCGGTACGGCGCCGAGCGATTTGTGAGCCCAAAGCATTGGTGACATCGCCCCCTGAGGCCTTTCCGTTTTGAAGCAAGCTCTGACCCAAGCCTGAGGACCAGAGAACGACGCGCCTTGCGCGCGCTTTTGCGCGACATCTTCAGGTCCCGAACGTCTCCTTGATCGATTTGCCTTTGACAAAATGCTCTCGTCGGATCTGGTCAATCGTCTCCACTATCAACATCCCCGCATGCCCGCTCGCCAGTGCAAAGCAGGCGGCTTTTCAGGCCGCGCCTTGGGGGTCAATTGTGGAAGCCCCCGCAGGGTCAATTCGCAAGCCGGCTCACAATCGCGCGCCAATGCTCGTTTGGCGCGAGGGAATGGCGGTCACAAAAGCTGTGGACATGATCGGCGACGCTGTCGCGTTGGCCACGTGCCCAAAGCCTCAGCAGCAGACACAACCCTTGGCGGCGTGATAGTAAGGCGTCAGGAGCGGCCGAGTCACCAGCAAACGAACCGATTCAAATGGTCCCGCTACGCGGGTCCATCGCAGAGGCCTCCGTTCCTGAAAACCCCATCCTGTCCCATTTCATCTGACGACGGACAGGCATTGCGATGATTAGAGAATACACAGTGGCCAACAAAGAACGCACCAAGACAAGACGATTCATTGTAACCTGCCACGGTTGGAGCGCAAGCAACTGGTTGGCGTATGCGCTCAACAGCCACGAAGCCATCTCTTGCGCCCACAGTAGCGCGGCTATATTAGCCGACGACCCCTCAATTTTCGACGGTGACGGATTGAAAAAGAGCATACCGGCTCTTCGAAAAGGATATATCCAACGACAAAATAGACCAATTTCAGAGGTTTACGATGCTATCGAGTCCGCGCGACCGGCCCGCTACATTGGCACCGTCCACACCTACCGACTTCGAGACCTTCCTGTTCAGAGTTCGCGGTTCGGAAACCCGCAGAACGCGTTTCCTGTCGTGAATCTGGTGCGCCACCCGTTTGACCTCGTGGTGTCAGGCTACGGTCAATTCAGGGATCTCTTCCCCATTGATCTCAACGAATTCGCGTGGACCTTGAGGAAGGTCGTCGATCAGGGGCTCGAGATCGTCGAGGACGTTTGTAACAAGCATGGCAGGAGGCCGGGCGATTTCGAAGAGGTTTGCTTCTTCGGGGCATGTGTCGTACTGGGGAGCCTGAGAGCAGATCTGGACGCGCTTGAGAGCATTCGGTCCGCAGAGCCCGGCGGCCCTTGGAACTACCGTGGCGCGGTGAAGATGGAAGAAGTGACCCAGTCAGGCAAGACGCTCGCTGATCTCATCGAGAGACTGACCGGCGAACCAGGGCTGGCCACCGCCGAATATCTGGAGAGGGTGGCGTCGTTCGACCGCATCAACCGGCACAACCGTTCCGCGCCTCGCGGACGTCTGGAGCGCTGGAATGATCTGGAAGAATGGCAACGCGACGGCTTCAAGCGCTTCCTCGACCACTTCGACCTTAGGCACCCTTACTCGGAACTCGGATATGAGTTTGCGTTCATGGAGGGATGAACGAAACATGGCCGACGTAATATTGTTTGGCACCGGTCAAATGGCGGAAGTGGCGAAATTCTACCTCGACTGGGAAGGAACGCACAAGGTCGTGGCCTTTACCGTTGACCAGCAATTCATCAGCGAGCCGAAGAAAGACGGGCTGCCAGTCGTGGCGTGGGAGGAACTGAAAGAAAGTTATCCGCCGGATCAGGTCTCCCTTTTTTGTCCAATAAGCTACAAGGCGGTGAATCAGTACCGCAAAGAAAGATTCCTCGCCGGAATCGAGAGAGGGTATGATTTCATCAGCTTTATTCACCCGAGGTCGTATTATTACAATACGCCTGTTGGACGAAATACGTTCATCATGGAAGCAAACGTGATACAGCCCCATGTTAAGATCGGAGACAATTGCATTCTCTGGAGCGGGAACCACATCGGCCATCACACCAGTATTCTCAATCACACGTTCATTGCGTCGCACGTTGTCGTGTCGGGGGGCGTGGAGGTCGGCGAACGCTGCTTCCTTGGCGTGAATGCGACGATCCGGGACAATGTGAAACTCGGCGAGGCCTGTGTCATCGGCGCCGCCGCCGTCGTCCTTTCGGACTTGCCCGACAAATCGGTCGTCCCGGGAACAAGGTCGGAGATCTCGCGCATCACGAGCGACAAACTACGAAGAATCTGAGGTCACCATGCCAAATCTCCCGATGCTGACGCGACACGGCATCGCCATCGAGCCGGGGCTTCTGGGTCGTGGCTGGTCCGACCATTGCCAGATGCCCACGCCGTTTCGATTGAACGACTCGACCATTCGGATGTTCTTTTCGAGCAGAGACGGGCGCAACCGGAGCAATGTCTTCTGGGTCGACGTGGAATCCACCCCCCCATTCCGCATCAAGGGGATTGCCGAGCATCCGGCCCTTGCTCCCGGAAAGCTCGGCGCATTCGACTCTCATGGCGTCATGCCCACCGCCGTGGTCCCCAGGAATGACGAACTCTGGATGTACTACATAGGCTGGACGGTCCGGGCCGACGTCCCCTATCACAATGCGATCGGCGTCGCCCGCAGTGCTGACGGGGGAAGGACTTTCGAGCGGCTCGTTCCCGGACCTGTTGTGGGTACTGGACCGCACGAACCATATTTTTGCGGGACTGGCGACGTGGCGAAAATTGGGGACAGGTGGGTGATTTGGTACATGAGCGCCACGGAATGGCGGATCGTCGCAGGCAAGCCGGAACCGCGCTACCATCTCAAACAGGCGTGGTCAGACGACGGCATTATCTGGTCACAGGATGGCCAAACGGCGGTCGATTACGAAAATGACGAAGAGGGAGGGGTTGCGCGGGCGACGGTCCTGAAGCGCCCGGACGGATATTGGATGTGGTTCTGCCATCGCGGCATTGCCGACTACCGGGGAAGAGGCGCCAACGCCTACCGGCTCGGAATCGCGCACTCCTCCGATGGGCAAAATTGGAAACGGCTTATCAAACAGCCGGTGTTCAGTTTTGCGCCCAACCCGGGCGATTTCGATGAATTCATGGAATGTTATCCAGCGGCTTTTGAAGTCGGGGACGCCGCATATCTGTTCTATAACGGCTCTGATTTCGGCCAAACCGGCATCGGCTACGCCACGATTTCCGATGGGGTGCTCGGTTGAAGCAAATATCTGAACCCGATGTCGGTCGGCCCAAGCTCGCCTTTGTGGAAAGCAAGCTCTTTTCAGCCGAGGACATCGCATCAGTGTTGGCGCCGGCGTTTGCGGCCAATCAGCACACGAATTTCGGCCCGGTCTCCCTGGAGCTGGAGCGAAATCTGTCAGAGCTGAACGGGCTCAACCAGGCCCGCGCGGCGTGCTGCACATCTAATGGCACGGTCGCCCTGCAGGCCGCGGTTTCAAGCTTCGCCAACCATTTCGGACGTCCCCTGCGCTGGGTGATCAGCGATTTCGGCTTCATGACCAGTTTTATCGGCCCCTTTGCAAACCAGCAGTGGGTGGAATGCCGTCAAGACGGATTCATTTCGGTCGACAACCTCAAGAAGACGGATGTATCAAGTTTTGACGCCGTGTTGGCGACAAACGTTTTTGGCCTGCATGAGGATTTTGATGAACTATTCGCGTTTTGCCGGAAACACGGCAAGGCGTTGCTCATCGACAATGCTGCTGGCTTCCGATCGCTTGCCCCGCATCACGCGGCCGCGGTCCAGGATGACGATTTGCTTTGGGCGGAAGCCATAAGCCTGCACCACACGAAGCCATGGGGCATGGGCGAGGGCGGCGCCGTTTTTCTGCCAGTCCTCCCTTCTGCCCATCTGCCGCAGCGCCATCAATTTCGGTATCGGCGCGGGCCGGTTCCTCAGCCAGCTTGAGCACTGCACGAACGGCAAGATGAGCGAGATTTCCGCGGCGCAGATATTGTTGCGTGTTCGCGATCATTTAGCGTGGGCGCCCGCCTATCGGGAACAAGCCGAGCGGATTCTGGAGCTTGGCCGCAAGGCCGGTCTCTTGCCGCTTGTCCCCGAACTCCCGAAATTGGCTGTGCCCGGACAGATAGCGTTCCTTTCCAGCCATCCTGTTTCTTTTGAACAGCTCCAGACCGTAGAAATCCCGATCCTGAAATATTACCGTCCGGGCCCTGCCTCCGGCGGAATTGCACGCCATCTTTACGAGCGCGCCCTGAACGTTCCATGTCACAGCCAGATGGCGGATGTTCCGGATCATAAACTGGCAGCAATCTTTTCCGAACTTGCCTGACAAAATGAAGACGATTTGCGTAATCCAGCCCTACATATTTCCGTACCTTCCGTATTACCAACTCGCTTATGCGGTAGATGAGTTCTGGATATTTGACGATGTACAGTACATACGCCGGGGGTGGATGAATCGTAACTATATAATTAACAACGGACATCGCCAACTGTTCACGCTACCTGTCTGCAAGGGCTCCAGGAGCGATCTCATCAGGGAAAAACAATTACCAGAAACGTTTGCAAAAAGTTTAGATGATCTGATTCTATCAATTCGGAACTCGTATGCCAAGGCACCAAATTTAGAAGTTGTCCTGGATCTACTTAGGGCGTTGTCCTCAAGAAACTGGGAGAGCTTCCTGGAGTTTTCATCGTATTCGCTCGAGCTAACGTTCAAGCGACTGGGCATCAACACGCGCATGCAGAGAACGTCGCAGCTGGATATCCCTGAGAGCCTGCACGGCGCCCAGCGGATTATCGAGGTCTGTCACAGGGCCGGCGCGCAACATTATGTGAATCCTATCGGCGGCCTGGCCCTCTACGATGAGGACAGTTTTTCGGAGGCAGGCCTGCGCCTCAGCTTTCTGAAAGGAGAGCTTCCCGAATATCAGCACGGCGCCAAAAGCGCATTCGAGCCAGGTCTTTCGATCCTGGACTTCCTCGCATGGGTGAACCCGGCTGACTATGACGGTTTTCTGAAGAACTACGAATTGATTGGCGGCCAAAACAGTCGAAATCAACTGCAGCCCCTCGACTGATCTGGATCTCGGGGGGCGGGCCGACCTTCCCGGTCTGCTCAGTTCGCTTTACAAGCCCCGAAGCGCGAGAATCAGATCGAGATCGAGTGCGGCGCGCCAACGGGCGTTTCTGATGTTGTCGCATCCGGCGGGCCTGAACAGCTTGTGGGCGAAGGGATCTCCGTGGGCGCCCAACTTCGACCCCCGATCGGCGTCGAAAATTGACCCCCGGGATGCAGCGCCGGAGCGACAGCGCGCCGTCAGGAACAGACGCGAATTCCGCCGCGCGGCGAGCAATGATTGACGTGAAATCCATAAGCGGCGCGCGGATCGGGGCGGTCGAACGGCCGGCCCTTGGGATGGCAGACGCCATAGGCGCCAGGCTCCCATCCGGGCGCGCAACCCTGAATCGCGTGGGCGATCGGCGCGACCAATCCAAAAGTTGCGGCGGCGATTGTGGCGAGGATGCATTTTCGCATGGGGCGCCTCCAGTTCGTGCAAGCCTGTTGTAGCCCGCGCAGGCTGGCGTGGAGCTGAACGCGGTCCGGTCGCGCCCTCCGGGAAAGGATCGGTCTTTCGTGTTATGATGGCTTTTGGTGGCGACAAGCGATGCGAGGGCGCGGCATGAGGCGGGCTCATATGGTTTTTCTGGCGCCTTTGCTTCTCGCCGCCGGGAATGGGCGCGCGGAAAATCTGGGCGCCCGTTGCGCCAGGGTCGACGACGACGACCGCACCGCGCCGATTCCGTCGGAACTTGCGCCCGCGGCGGCGGCCCGGTTCGGCTTTCCGGCGAATGCGGTTGCCTTTGTCGCGAAAAGCACGGTTTACCGCTGCATGGACGGCGCCGTGTGGCTGTGCAATTTCGGGGTGAACCTGACCTGCGCCAAGGCCGACGTCAGCCGCGTGTCGCAAGGCGCCGAGGCTTATTGCCGCGCGAATCCGGGCGTGCGCGTCGCGCCCATGGCCGCGACCGGCCATGACACGATTTTCTCGTGGCGATGCGTGGGTGAAAAGCCCCGGATCACGGGCGCTCAAAAGGTGGACCGGCGCGGCTTCATCGCCGATCAATGGCGGCGGCTGGATCGCTGAACTCATGGAAAAGACGCCTGCCGCCGGCGCCGCGCCGCCAATTCCACTTGTCGTCGTGGCGGCGCTCGCGCGCAATGGCGCGCTTGGCCGGAACAATGCGCTGCCCTGGCGCGCGCCCAGCGATCTCAGGCGCTTCCGCGAGCTCACCTGGGGCCGGCCGCTCATCATGGGCCGGAAGACATACCAATCCATCGGCGGGCCTTTGCCCGGTCGCGAAACCATCGTCCTGACCCGCAACCGGAATTTTTTTGCAGGCGCCAGGCCGGATCATGTTCACGCCGCGGAAAATTTCGACGCCGCTCTGGCTCTGGCGGCGGATCGCGCCAGCGCGATGGGCGCGCAAGAAGCCGTTCTTGCCGGCGGCGCCGAAATCTTTCGCCTCGGCCTGCCGCGCGCGCGGCTCCTGCGCCTCACTTACGTCGATTGCGCGCCCGAGGCCGACGTCTTTTTTCCCGAGATCGACTGGAGCCAATGGCGGGAAATACGGCGTGACAGCCCACCGCGCGGGGCCGGGGATGAGTACGCTCTGGAATTCGTCGATTACCAACGCATTTGATCGCGCATTGTGCGCCTTCGGAGCGCGCTCTATATAGGTTCGGTCGGCGCGGAAAACGCGGCGGCCTTGAATTCGAGGACCCGATGCCCTGGAGCAAATCGGGCGGCGAGGAGCCGCCGAAGCCGGAAGGAGACGATCCTTCCGGCGGCAAGCGCGACAACGGGCGCGGTCCGTGGGGCCCGGCGGGGCAGGGCGGCTCGAACAACGGTAATTTCTGGGGCGCTCCAGGAGGTGGTAATAAGCCTGGCGGTAATAAGCCTGGCGGCAATCCGTTCGGCGGCGGCTCCGGCGGTCCCGATTTCGAAGCCTTGGTGCGCAAGGGGCAGGAAAAGCTGCGCGACCTCACCTCGGGCGATTTTTCGCCGCGGGTCGTGCTGCTGATCGCGGCTGCGGTCGCCGCGCTCTGGCTCGCCAGCGGCTTTTACACCATCGATCCCAACCAGATCGGCCTCAATCTGGTGTTCGGGCGCTATACGGGCAAGACCTTGCCGGGCCTGAACTACAACTGGCCGGAGCCGATCGGCGCAGTCATCAAGCTCAATGTCACCGACCGCAATTCGATCGATATCGGCGCGCTGGGCCGCGCCGATCAGCCCGGCGCGATCGAAGTGCCCGAAGAAAGCCTGATGCTCACCGGCGACGAGAATATCGCCGACCTGAAATTCCGGGTGATCTGGCAGATCGACCCGGCGCATCCCGAAAATTTCGCCTTCAACATCAAGAACCAGGCCGAGACCATCAAGGCGGTCGCCGAAAGCGTCATGCGCGACATCGTCGGCCGCACCCAGATCCAGCCGCTGCTGACCGTGGCCCGCAAGGTGATCGAGCCCGAGGCGCAGCAAGCAATGCAGAAAGTGCTCGATTCCTATGGCGCAGGCGTCGAAATCATCCAGGTGCAGCTGCTTTCGGTCGATCCCCCGCCCACCGTCATCGCCGCCTTCCGCGACGTGACGGCGGCCCAGCAGGATCGCAGCCGCTTCGTCAACGAGGCGCAGGGCGAGGCCAATTCCATCGTGCCCAACGCGCGCGGCGAGGCCGCTCGCATCCTCAACGCCGCCGAGGCCTATCGCGCCCAGACGGTGGCCGAGGCGCGCGGCCAGACGGCGCGCTACCTGAAAGTGTTTGGCGAATATCAGAAAGCGCCGGATGTGACGCGCGAGCGCCTCTACCTCGAAACCATGGAGCGCGTGCTCGGCGCCGGCGACAAGATCATCCTCGACCGCAATTCGGCGACGATGCCGCTGTTGCCGCTGGCGCCGCTCGATGCGGGAAGCAAATCCGCGCCGGGAGGCAATCCATGAACGCTCCCAGGCTGATCGCGCTCCTTGCCGGCGCCGTTTTCCTGTTCTTCCTGGCGCTTTCCTCCGCCTTCGAAGTCAACCAGATCGAGCAGGCGCTGCTGTTGCGCTTCGGCGCGCCGGCGCCGGGGCGCGGCCTCATCACCGATCCGGGGCTGCATTTCAAATGGCCGCTGATCGAATCCGTCGTTTACATCGACAAGCGCATTCTCGATCTCGAATCGCCCAAGCAGGAGATTCTCGCCTCCGACAACCAGCGGCTCGAAGTGGACGCCTTCGTGCGCTATCGCATCGCCGACGCGCTGAAATTCTACCAGACGGTGGGCAGCGTTTCGCGCGCCGACAATCAGCTCGCCTCGGTGCTCAATTCCGCCTTGCGCCGCGTTCTCGGCGACGCCACCCAGACCCAGATCGTGCGCGAGGAGCGCAACGCGCTCACCACGAAAATCCGCGACGCGGTCAACGCCGAAGCCGAGCGTTTCGGAATTGCGATCGTGGACGCGCGCATCCGCCGGGTCGATCTGCCGCTGCAGATTTCCGAGAAAGTGTTCGATCGCATGAGCACCGAGCGCGCGCGCGAGGCCAAGGAATATCGCGCGCTCGGCCAGCAGGAGGCGCAGCAGATCCGCGCCGCCGCCCAGCGCGACGCGACCGTGATCGTCGCCGACGCCCAGCAGAAGGGCGACACCATGCGCGGCGAGGGCGAGGCGGAGCGCGCCCGCATCTTCGCCGAGGCCTTCGGCAAGGACCAGGATTTCTTCGCCTTTTATCGTTCGATGCAGGCCTATGACGCGTCGCTCAAGGACAAGAACGCGCGCTTCGTGATCTCGCCGCGTTCGGATTTCTTCCGCTTTTTCGACAATCCTTCGGGCAAGGCGGCCAAGCCGTGACGCGCCGATAACGAGACCGAACATGATCGCTCGCCTGATGAGAATCGCCGCCGCGCCTCGCCCGCTCGCGGGCCTCGCTTTCGCCGGCGTCCTGGCTTTCTGCGCGCCGGCCGTCGCGGGTCACGCGCCGGATTCCTTCGCCGACCTTGCCGCATCGGTCACGCCGGCGGTGGTCAATGTTTCCGCGACACAGGTCGAGGAGGACAAGGACGCCGCCGCGCGAAAATTGCCGCCCGGGGCGTCGCCCGACCAGATGTTGGAGGAATTTCTCAAGCGCCGTCGCGGGCGGGGGCGCGAGGGCCTGCCGCATCGCTCCAGTTCGCTCGGTTCAGGCTTCGTGATCGACCCGTCCGGCGTCATCGTGACCAATAATCACGTCATCGACGGCGCCAATGACATCGAGGTGATTTTCGCCGACGGGACGAAGCTGAGGGCGACAATCGTCGGCGTTGACGCCAAGGTCGATATCGCGGTTCTGCGGGTGAAGGCGCCGAAACCGTTGCCGGCGGTGAAATTCGGCGACAGCGACAAGGTCCGGGTCGGCGACTGGGTGATCGCGGTTGGCGATCCTTTCGCGCTCGGCAGTTCGGTGACCGCCGGCATCATTTCGGCGAAGGGCCGCAATATCGACAGCGGCCCCTACGACAATTTCCTGCAAACCGACGCCGCCATCAACAAGGGCAATTCGGGCGGGCCGCTTTTCGACATGGCGGGCGAGGTCATCGGCGTCAACACCGCGATCCTGTCGCCTTCCGGCGGCTCGATCGGTATCGGATTCGCGGCGCCGTCGAACACGGCCACGCCGGTGATCGACCAGCTTATCAAATATGGCGAGACGCGGCGCGGCTGGCTCGGCATGCGCATCCAGAACGTGGACGACGCCATCGCTGAAAGCCTGGGCCTGGGCAAGGCGCGGGGCGCGCTTATCGACGGGATCGACGAAAACGGCCCATCGGCTCACGCCGGCTTCAAACCCGGCGACGTCATCGTCTCCTTCGACGGAAAAGCGATCGGCGCCGCCCGCGAATTGCCCAAGATCGTCGCTCTGACGCCGGTCGGCAAGGAGGTCGAGGTCGTGGTGATCCGCGATGGCAAGGAGCTGACCAGAAAGGTCACGCTCGGCCGGTTGGAGGAGCACGACGCCCAGGCCGCGAAGGCGGGCAAGGAGACGGCGGAGCGGCAGGCGCCGCCGGAAGACAAGACCCATGTGCTCGGCATGGACGTCATGGCTCTGAATGACGCCCTGCGCTCCAAATTCCGAATCGGCGGCAGCGTCAAGACCGGCGTCGCGGTGGTTGGCGTCGATGGTGGTTCAACCGCCGCCGAACAGCATATCGCTCCCGGCGACGTGATTCTCGAAATCAATCGCAATCCGGCGGGCGCGCCGCAGGATCTCGCCGCCGCGGTCAAGGTCCTCAAGGCCGAGGGCCGCAAGACCGCGCTGCTCCTGATCGTCAACGCCCAACGCCAGGCGCGCTTCGTCGCGCTGCCGTTGAATTAGCCGTTGCGCCGGGGCTATCGGCGCATTCATGTCCCGTTGCGACGGGAAGGCTTGGCGGCGAACCCGAAGCGGATTTACCGGCTTTACAAGGGGCTCGACCTGCAATGGCGGCGCAAGACCCCGAAGAGGCGGGTGAGGGCCAAACTGCGGGACGATCGTCGCCGCGCTATCCGGCACAACGAAACCTGGGCGATGGACTTTGTTCTCGGCCCGCCGGCGGCGAATTGATCCCCGTCCTTTCCGCTCATTTTTCGGAGTCTCGTTCAGCTTCCGCGCCAAGTTCGCCGAAGGCGGCGCGGAGCGAGGGAAACATCCGGACGTTGCGGATCTCGAAGTTGCGTCTCTCGGACCAATGCCGCCATTCCGTCGCCCGCCCCGCCGTGCACAGTCCGACGCCCTTGGCGCGCAGCGCTTCGGCGACTTCCTTCACCGCGAACAGGCCTGTCGCGTCGATCGCCGTGACCGGCAGGAGATCGATCACGACATTTCGCAGCTCGGGCCCGGCTTCGCGAACCGCGGCCATGATTTTCTGCTTGAAGAAGGCGGCGTTGAAGAAGACGAGCGGGCCGTTGAACCGCAACAGCAGCAGGGCCGGATGGGCTTCGCCTTCGACGTGCCGCGCCAGGGAATGCCAGCCGGACATGTCCTTGACCTGTCCGAGGATTTCCACGCGCGGTCGCGCGGCCAGCTGGACGAAACGAAGCAGCGCGAGGACGACGACGAACAGGATGGCGTTGACCGGCCCGACGGCCACCACCCCGATCGTCGCCAGGACCGACAGGCTGGCCTCGATCGGATCGATCCGATAAAGCGTTCGGAGGGTATCCAGGTCGACCAGCGACAAGCCGGCCATGACCAGGACGGCCGCCATGGCGGCCTCCGGCACGTAGCGAAGCGGCGCGGTGAAGAACATCACGACAAGCGCCACCACCGCCGCCGCGACGAGGCCGGTGACCCTTGTGCGCCCGCCGGCTGCGTCGGCGACCGCCGTGCGCGAATCGGCGCCGCTGATCGTGAACCCTTGCGAAAGGGCGGACGCAAGGTTGGCGATTCCGAGCGCCGCAAAATCCCGGTCCGGATCGACGTCGTAGCCGTTCTTCGAAGCAAAGCTTCGCGAAGTGAGCATGAGGCTTGAAAAACTGACGAGCGCCAGGCCGGCGGCCTGAGCGAGGAGTTCGGGCGTCAGGTCCGGATCGAAATGCGGCGCGCGCAGCGCGGGCAGTCCGCTTGGCACGACGCCAAGGGTTTTGACTCCATGCCGTTCGAGGCCGAAGACCGCGACAGCCGCGCCCGCGGCGGCCATGGCCGCGATGCTCGCCGGCAGCCATGGCGCGAGCCGCGGCGCGATGGCGAGCACGGCGAACGCCCCGGCCCCGACGGCCAATGTCGGCGCGTGGATCTCGCCGAGCCTGCCGAGCACCTCGATGATTGGCGGGACGATCCCTTTCGCCGCGACACGGAATCCCAGCAGCTTGCCCATCTGGCCGAGCATGATCGACAGGGCGACGCCGTTGAGGAAACCGACGAGGATGGGCCGCGACAGGAAATCAGCCAGCACGCCAAGGCGCAGAAAGCTCGCTGCGATGCAAATGGCGCCTGTCATGAGCGCGAGCGTGACGGAAAGAGACGCGTAGAGCGCGGCGTCGCCGTGCGCCAAAGGCGCCACGGCGGCTGCAACCAGCGCGCAGGTGGCGGCGTCGGGGCCAACGATCAGCTGGCGCGAGCTTCCGAAGGCGGCATAAGCGACGAGCGGCAGAATGCTCGAATAGAGGCCGACCTCCGGTCGGAAACCCGCGAGTTCCGCGTAAGCGACGCCGACGGGAACTGCGACCGCGGCGACCGCCAGGCCCGCCGCGAGATCGGCCGTCGCGTCCTGCCTGGCGTAACGCCGCAGGGCGGCGGGAACATGAGCGGCGTCGATCAATCAAGCTCTCCGGTTTTTTTCGCGCTCCGAAGCGCAGCCGAAATTCCGGGCGCGCCCCGGAACGCTTGTCGAGCCCCTCGCCTGGGTGGTTATACGTCCCATCGCGTTTTCGTAAAAGGTGACGCGTTCCATGGAAACGGGCGGATGCAACCGAATGGCCTGCCAAACACGTTCGCCCTAGCCGCCATCGTTCGCCGTGGTTGGCGGACGTGTTTTCCGTATAATTTTCGCACGGTTCGGAAATTTGAGCCTGAAGAGATGGTAGAATATTGATTTAATGCGCGCTCCCCCGGGGGCACGAAAGGCCGTTCAACGAAGCGACTCGCAACGCCGCCGGTTCGCCGTCGAAACGCGAGACGATCTTGCGGCAGCTCAAGGCCCTGCCGGAGATCGTGGAAATCCGCGCCCATCGGACCAACAAAAGCCATTATAGGATGTAGAAAGGGCGGCTGTGGGGTAACGTGTCGATCACCTGAAATTCGACGCCCGAAATATATCCGCCCTCGACAACGTTCAGACAAATACACGACCCTGCATGAAGGGCACATATGTCGTTCTGTGGCAGCTTGCGATATCGCGTGATCAAGATCTACGCTAATGTAAGTAAAAGCATACTTGCATTTCATTTAAAAATTTTTCCTTCCGTGAGGAGGGAGCTGCCACGTTATGAGCCTGCTTCGCGGAAGGCTACTTCATCAAGGCATATTCCAAGGATAATATGGCAGACGAATTACAGCAGGTCTGTGACTCTTCAGGTTTACGCCTGTTTTCGTTTCAATCGGTTGCTTTCATCCACCCATGAGTATCATTTTCACGACGATGAGGCTTGTGATCGTTTCGTGAAAAAGTCTTATCCGGAAGAAACATGGCAGGCCTATAAGCGCCTGCAAATCGGCGCGGCGCGGGCAGATTTCTGGCGGATCCTGGTGCTATTGAAACATGGCGGACTTTATCTCGATATCGACGCCAATTTCGTCGATTTCCCGGAGCGATTCATCGGCGCCGACGCCGACGATATGTTCGTTGTGATGAAAAACGGCGAGATCACCAATTATTTTCTGGCGAGCGCGCCGGGAAATCCCATTCTTCGGGAAATTTGCGACCGCATCGTGAAGAACATCAACGACGGTGTGCTGCCCGGCGTCTTCGAAATGACCGGGCCCATAGTGGTGGACGCCGTGGTGAAGGAACTTGGCGTCAAATTTGTCTCTTACAAGAAAGCCTGTGTCCAGGGCCAGTTCACCAACAAGAAGGGGCAATATGCGGACAAGCCCGACGGCGTCTGGACCATCGCCCAGAAGCGGATTCCAGTCCTCGCCAAGCAGGACGAAAAAAACGAGCCCGCCGCCTCGGACGAGCAGCTGGATGGTCGATGAGCCCCCCGCGGCCTCCGCTGTCCTGACCTGAAGGTTCCGCCGCCAAGGCTTTGCGTATGGCAGTCTCAGAAGACGTCCCGGTCCTTGCCTGCGGGGCAGGCGAATTTGGGATGGTTTGCGTGATCAGGCTCTTGGCGGGCGTTGCGCGGCGCATAGGGCGCGATAAAATGTCCGTCGCTATTCTCGCCATGCCTGCGAACGGCGCCGGAAAAGAATTCTTGGTTCAGCAGCTCCATTGCGCCGGGCCGGCCGTCGCGCGGCTGTCATGCCGATGCGTCGGTCTCATACAGGCTCCATCGTAAGCGAACGGCGCGACGTTTATCACGCGAATGTTGGGCGTAAGTCCCTTGCAGACGCCCATCCTTGCTGACAAGCGTTTGATTTTATAGGCGCGCACCAGGTGAGGCAGCTTAAGCGATTGAATCCTTAAACGGCCCCGGCGATTGACGCCAAGGGCTTGAAAATCAGCTATTCGATGAGTCTTCATCGGCGGGTCCACGGATCGAGCCCTTGTGCGCCTGCCATCGAAATCCATGCAAACGCAGGGCGTTGAGCCAAGTCCTTCGGGGGCGGCCGTTTTTCGAAAAATGCTCCAAAAAAGGGAAAATGAGAGTAGAATTCCCGGTGAACCGTCGCTCTTTGATGACGAGTTCGAACTTGTCGTGACGGGCGGCGCGCGTGATGTTCCTGCTGTTTTGCAATGGAGGTTGCCGATGAAAACCCGGTTGATTTTAGCTGCTGGCCTTCTGGTTCTTTCGATGCCTCTCGCCGCGCAGGCTCAAGGTGTTATTCAGGGGAGCGAACAAGGCGCGGCTCAAGGTGGGCACGCCGCCGGCCCAGTTGGCGCAGTGGTTGGCGGCGCGGTCGGCGGAGTGGCCGGCGGCGTGGTCGGCGGCGTCAAAGGCGTGGTGGGCGCGCCTAGCCACCACCATCACCACCATCACCATCATCCGCCATCACCACCATCATCATCACAAGTGAAGCGTTCGGGCCAAGAAAAACCTCCGCCCATGGGCGGAGGGCCGTTGCTGGTGGCCGAAATCTAAAATTTTATTCCCGGCGGCGAAGGCCGCAAACGGCGGAAAGGCGCTGACATTCCATCTGGGGGTGGAAACGGAAAATCGAGATGCGTCATCTGCTCGCCACGTCTGCCGCATTCATGCTCGTTCTCGGCGCAACGAACGCGAATTCGGCGTGCTTCGATCTATCGAAATCGGAGCCTCACAGCCTGATTGGCACGCTCTCACATTGAATTTTTGCCGGTCCGCCGAATTTTAAGGACGTGCGGGCGCGGCGAAGCGACGCCAATGCCGCAACGGAAGCAAGAGCTTGACTCACTTAGAATAACGCGCCACGTTTCAAAAAATGTTAGCGAGGGCTGGCTCAGCGCTCGGCAATGGGGTGCGCGTTAATTTTGAGTGGGGGTGCATCATGTACAAGCACAATAACCAACACGTGGCGATTGCCGCTCTCTCGTGGCTAGCTGTTTCTATCGTCGCGCCTGCTGCACAAGCCTCTGTTTATACTTTGGATGTGACCACCAATTCTGGCGCTGTATTGGATTTGGATATCACGGCCAACGCCGCTGACTCCGTGCTGACGCCAGGTTTCGATATTACGAAAGTTACCGGAACTGTCGACGGCGTCAGTGTTTCCAATTATTCTGGAACTTGGGGGGGCAATGGCGATCAGGTTAGTTCTGGCCTATATCTCGATCCCTATTTGAACCAAAACCCACCAAATATAGATAGCAATGGAACGAATGTATTTACAGTCCAGAATCCGCCGGGCTCGGGCGGGGCAAATTTCGAGATTGATAATATCTATTATGCGGGGACAGAGACGACGCTTAATCTGAGCTACCAAGGCGGCATTGTGCTATTATTGAATAACGGAGCGTCTTATTACCTCTCGGCAAATAGTAGTTGTAGCGCCAGCGGCCCGGGGTGTAGCAGCGGCGGATACTACGATTACTTAGGTAGCCCGACGAGCGTTCCTGGCGCCGTTCCCGAGTTGTCAACATGGGCGATGATGCTGATCGGCTTCGCCGGTCTCGGCTTCGCAGGCTACCGTCGGGCGAAGGCGGCTCCATCGGAGTTAGCTGGCGCCTGACGATACCAAAACCTTTACCTTTTGAGAGGCCGCCTTAAGGCGGCCTTATTTGATTTAGCCCTTCGGCGCATCTCTGCGTATGTCTGGCGGTAATCGCCAAGCGGCCATCGCTGTTTGCGTTGAAGGATTTCCGCTTTCCGCCGGTTCCGGACGATCGTCACCCCGCTCGGCGATCTCTGGACATGGCGCATCCCCGCCGCCGGAAGAATGCCTTTGGCATCGCTAGATGTAGTGAGTGGATGTCTTAACTGAACAGGCATGGATCGACATATCTGCCCCATCCCCAGCGCCCGATAACCGCTTGAGTCCGGCATGACCGCATAATCTCTCGCCCCGCAAGCCAAGCAGCGGAGCCGTGTCGCCTTGGCGATCAGAGGAAATGGCGTTGAATCCGGCAGGCCGAGCGCCTCAAACGCGACGCCACCCGAATGGCCGAACGACCGACAGAATGGACAGACGCTGGCCACGCCTTGCGCTTTCAGGTGCGCGATTGTCGGAAACGAGGCGGTGTTTTCGGTCGCCATCAATCACACGCGTTCAAGGGCATGTTTTCCGTATAATTTCCATACGATCCGGAAATCTCGGCCAATAATGACGCTAACTATTTGATTTTGCTGGCGCTCCCTAGGGGACTCGAACCCCTGTTTTCGCCGTGAGAGGGCGACGTCCTGGACCGCTAGACGAAGGGAGCCGCGGCAGGATTCGTTCTATATCGGGGCGCGGTCCTCGCCGCAAGCCTTTCCCGACGACAAGTTTTTGCGGCCATTTGCCGTCAGCAATCCGTGGAGAATCAGGTCGACGTGGCAGGCGATATAGGTTTGTTCGTCCAGGGCGACGCCGCCGCCGAAGATCAGGCGCATCAGGCTCAGGAAAACCGAAGGCGCGATGACGATCGCCGCGCCGTGCTTGACGATTTCGGGACGGAAATCCCCGTTCGCCGCCCCGGCTTCGAGCAGGTCCGAGACCATGCGCAGGGCCGGCGCGAAAAAGTCGCGGTGATGGCGCTCGACCAGTTGCGGAAAATTCCTGCCGTCCGCAACCATGAGCCCGATCAGGGCGCGGCCGTAACGGTCGCAGGCGCAGCGGCCATAGATATAGTGGAGGAAGGCGCGCAGTTTCTCCGCGCTGCCGCCCTGCGCCGAGGCGAGCATGGCGCCCGCGTCCGCCAGCATGTGCTGCGAATAATGGGAGACGGTCTCCTCGAACAGGCGCTCTTTCGTCTCGAAATAGAAATAAACCGCGCCCTTGGTCACGCCCGCGCGCGCGGCGACGTCCTCCATCCGCGTCGCGGCGAAGCCGCGTTCCGCGAAGGCGTCGAACGCCGCTTCGAGAATTTCGCCCGGCCGCTGCGCCTTGCGGCGCGCCCGCGCCTTCATGCCCGCTCTCTCCCGATTTCTGACTTATTGACTTTCCAGTCAGTCAATAATAATCCTTTCTGCAGGAAAAAGCCCCAAAAAATTTGCCGGGCCGCAAGGAGCGTTCATGTTGGCCGGACCGCGCGCCGCCGCATTGTTGTTGACGGTTCTCACGCTCGCCGCCTGCGGCAAAAAAGCGCCCGAGCCGCCGCGCGCGCCTTTCGCGGTGGTGACCCAAAGGGTCGAGCCGCAATCCTACGACAGCCTCATCACCTTGACCGGGACCGTGCGGGCGCAAGTTCAGAGCGATCTGTCCTTCCGTATCAGCGGGCGGGTGATCGAGCGCAAGGCCGAAGTCGGCCAGCATGTCGCCGCGGACGACGTGCTCGCCCGGCTCGACCCGACCGAGCAGCAGGCCGATCTGCGGGCGGCTCAAGCCGGGCTGGCCGGCGCGCAGGCGGCGATGCATCAGGCCGACGCCGCCTTCGCCCGCCAGAAAACCCTGCTCGCCAACGGCTACGCCACCCAGGCGGCCTTCGATCTCGCGCAGCGCGCCCAGCGCACGGCGGCCGGTTCGCTCGACGCCGCCAAGGCGCAGGTCGTGGCGGCCCAGGACGCCCTGTCTCATACCGAATTGCGCGCCGGCCATGCCGGCATGATCACCGCGCGCAATATCGAAGCGGGGCAGGTGGCGCAGGCGGCGCAAACGGCTTTCACTCTGGCGCAGGACGGACCGCGCGACGCGGTTTTCGCCCTTTATGAATCCGCCTTCACCCGGAAGCTCAGTTCGCCTGTCATCGATCTCGCGCTTGTCAGCAATACTTCGGTGAAAACCACGGGCAGGGTGCGCGAGGTTTCGCCAGTGGTGGACGTGAGGACGGGAACGGTGCAGGTCAAGGTCCAGATCGATCCGAATGGTCCTGTCCTGCCGCTCGGCGCGGCGGTGACCGGCAGCGGGCGGCTGCGGCTCGACAATGTCTTCGTCCTGCCCTGGACCGCGCTGAGCGCCAAGGATGGCAAGCCGGCGCTGTGGGTGGTCGATCCCGCCGACCGCGCCGTTCATCTGCGTCCGGTGACGATCGCGCTCTACGCCAAGGAGCGGATCGTTCTCGACGGCGGGCTCAAGCCGGGGGAAAACGTCGTGATCGAGGGCGGCAAATTCCTGCGCGAGGCGCAAATCGTCGCTCCGCGCGAGGAGGGCGCGCCATGAGTCGCCGGATTCGCCTCGCGTCCGTTTTTGTGCTGATCCTGCCGGCGGCGCTCGCCGGCTGCAAGCGCGAGCGCGAGGCGCCGATCCCGCCGCGTCCGGCGTTCACCATGCTGGTGGAGCCAAGCGCCCCGCTGGACATGGTTTTCTCCGGCGCGATTCAGCCACAGGTGCAGACGCCGGTCGGCTTCCGCGTCATCGGCCGCATGATATCCCGCCCTGTCAACGCCGGCGACCAGGTGGAAAAGGGCGAGACTCTCGCCGCGATCGATCCTCTGGCGCTGGAAATGGCGGCGCGCACGGCCACGGCCAATCTCGCCAGCGCCCGCGCCCAGTTCGACAACGCCGCCTCGACCGAGACCCGTCAGGCCGCGCTGCTCGAAAAGAAGACCACGTCGCAGGCCGCCTTCGACAATGCCGAGCAGGAGCGCGCCGCGGCGCAGGCCAATATGGAACAGGCCGAGGCCAATCTCGCCAAGGCCAGGGAGCAGCTCTCCTATGCCGTGCTGACGGCCGATTATTCCGGCGTCGTCACCGCGACCTACGCCGAGGTCGGCCAGACGGTGTCGCCCGGCCAGCCGATTCTGGCGATCGCCGAACCGGCCCGGCGCGACGCGGTGATCGACGCGCCCGAGCAGGTCATTGACGCGCTGCGGGTCGGCCAGAATTTCGATATTGCGCTCCAGATCGATCCGACGCGGAAGGTCGCCGGGACGGTGCGCGAGATCGCGCCGGAATCGGACGCCGTGACCCGGACCCGGCGGGTGAAGATCGCGCTGGACAATCCGCCGGAATCCTTCCGCATCGGCGCCACGATTTTCGCGCGTCTCGCGACCGGAGCGAACGCCACGATCCGCATTCCCGATTCTTCGGTGCTGCGCGACGGCGACAGGACGCAGGTCTTCGTGGTCGATCCGGTCAGCTCCAAGGTGGAACCGCGCGATGTCGAGATCGCGTCCGACCGCAGGCCCGGGCGCTGGATCGTGCGCGCCGGGCTGAAGGGAGGCGAACGCATCGTCACGGCCGGCGTCCATCGCCTCAAGGCGGGCGAAGAGGTGAAAATTTACGGGAGCGAAGCGCGGTGAGCCGTTTCAACCTTTCGGATTGGGCGCTCGATCGCCGCTCGCTGGTCTGGTATTTCATGATCGTCTTTCTGCTGGCGGGCGTCTTTTCCTATGTCAGGCTCGGCCGCGAGGAAGATCCGAACTTCACCATCAAGACCATGGTGATCCAGGCCAACTGGCCCGGCGCCACCGCGCAGGAAACGACGCTTCAGGTCACCGAGCGGATCGAGCGCAAGCTCGAAGAGCTGGAATTGCTCGATTACACCAGATCGATGACCACCGCCGGCCAGACCACGGTCTTCGTCAATCTGCTGCCGACCACCAAGGCCCGCGACGTGCAGCCGACGTGGACGCGCGTGCGCAACATGATCGCCGACATCAGGAGCCAGTTTCCCGTCGGCGTGCAGGGGCCTTTCTTCAACGACCGCTTCGGCGACGTTTTCGGCAATATCTACGCCTTCACCGGCGACGGCCTGACCTTGCGCCAGTTGCGCGATCAGGTGGAATTCGCGCGCTCGCAGATCCTCACCACGCCCAATGTCGGGCGCGTCGATCTCGTCGGCGAGCAGGACGAGGCGATCTATCTCGAATTCTCCACCCGACAGCTGGCCGCGCTCGGCCTCGACATGCAGTCGGTGCTCAACACGCTGGCGGCGCAGAACGCGGTGACTCCCTCGGGCTTCGTGCAGGCGGGGCCGGAGCGCATCGCCATCCGCGTCAGCGGGGAGTTCACGTCCGAGGATTCGCTGCGCGCGATCAACCTGCGCGTCAACGACCGCTTTTTTCCCCTCACCGACGTCGCCAGGATCACGCGCGGCTATGTCGATCCGCCGACCAAGCTCTTTCGCTATAACGGCCAGCCGGCGATCGGCCTCGCCATCGGCATGAAACAGGGCGCCAATCTGCTCGAATTCGGCGCGGCGCTCGACAAGAAGATCGCCGTTCTCAAGAACGAACTGCCGATCGGCGTGGACATCTACCGCGTGTCGGACCAGCCCGCGGTGGTGGACGAGGCGGTTTCTGGCTTCACCCGCGGCCTGTTCGAGGCGATCGTCATCGTGCTCGGCATCAGCTTCATCAGCCTCGGCTGGCGCGCGGGCCTCGTCGTCGCCATCGCCATTCCCCTGGTGCTCGCGATCACTTTCCTGGTCATGCGCATGACCGACATTTCGCTCCAGCGCATTTCGCTCGGCGCGCTGATCATCGCGCTCGGCCTGCTGGTGGACGACGCCATGATCGCGGTGGAGATGATGGTGGCGCGGCTGGAGGCGGGCGACGATCTGCGCAAGGCGGCGACCCATGTCTATACCAGCACCGCCTTTCCCATGCTCACCGGCACATTGGTGACGGTCGCCGGCTTCATTCCCGTCGGGCTCAACGACAGCGCGGCGGGCGAATTCACCTTCACGCTTTTCGTCGTCATCGCGGTGTCGCTGGTGGTGTCCTGGATCGTCGCGGTGCTGTTCACGCCTCTGCTCGGCGTGACCTTGCTGCCGGTGGCGATGAAGGGCCAGCACGAAACCGGCAAATCATTTTTCGCACGCGGCTTCGAGCGCGTCCTCGATGTCTGCATGGCGCATCGCTGGCTCACCATTGGCGCGACGCTCGGCGTCTTCGTTCTGGCGCTCGCCGGCATGGCTTTCGTCCAGCAGCAGTTCTTTCCCAGCTCCGACCGTCTGGAGCTGATCGTCGACTGGAACCTGCCGCAGAACGCCTCGATTCAAGACACCAACGACCAGATGGCGCGGTTCGAGCGCGAAATGCTCGCCGACGAGCCGGACGTCGATCACTGGTCCACCTATGTGGGCGAGGGCGCGCGGCGTTTCGTCCTGTCCTTCGACGTGCAGCCGGCCAATATCGCCTTCGGCCAGACGGTGATCCTGACCAGGAGCATCAAGGCCCGCGACCGCCTGCGCGCGAAATATCACGATTGGCTGCGCAAGACCTTTCCCGGCACGGACGCCTTCGTCCATCTGCTCGACATTGGCCCGCCGGTCGGCCGCCCGGTGCAATATCGGGTCAGCGGCCCCGATCTCGACAAGGTGCGCGACTACGCCCAGGCGCTCGGCAATATCGTGGCGAAGAACCGCCATCTCGGCGACGTGACCTTCGACTGGATGGAGCCGGCGCGCATGGTCCGCGTCAATGTTCTGCAGGACAAGGCGCGCACCCTGGGCGTGTCCTCGCAGGACATAGCGGCGACCATCAACGGCGTCATCAACGGCTCCGACGTCACCCAGCTGCGCGACGACATCTATCTCGTCGATGTCATCGCGCGGGCGCGCGGCCGGGAGCGCGGGTCGGTCGAAACTTTGCAGAACCTGCAATTGCCGGCGGCCAACGGCCAGTCCGTGCCTTTGGCGGCGGTCGCCAGTTTCAGCTTCGGGCTGGAGCAACCGACGATCTGGCGGCGCTCGCGCCTGCCCACCATCACCCTGAAAGTCGCAGTCACCGACGATGTCCAGCCCGCGACCGTGGTGAACGAACTGGCGCCCAAGGTGAAGGCCTTTTCCGACTCCTTGCCGCAGGAATACAAGGTCGAGGTCGGCGGCGCGGTCGAGGAGAGCGCCAAGGCGCAGGGGCCGATCAACGCCGTCATGCCGTTGATGCTCTTCATCATGGCGACGATCCTGATGATCCAGTTGCAATCCTTCAGCAAGCTGATCCTGGTCTTCGCCGTCGCGCCGCTGGCTTTGATCGGCGTGGTGATCGCTTTGCTGACGAGCAATGCGCCGATGGGCTTCGTCGCCACGCTCGGCGTTCTCGCGCTGATCGGCATTCTCATCCGCAATTCGGTGATCCTGATCGTGCAGATCGACACTTTGCGGCAAGAGGGCGTGGCGCCCTGGGAGGCGGTGCGCGAGGCGACCCGGAACCGCATGCGGCCAATTATGCTGACGGCCGCCGCCGCGACTCTGGCGCTGATCCCGATCTCGCGCGAAATCTTCTGGGGGCCGATGGCGTACGCCATGATGGGCGGCATCGTCGTCGGCACGGTGCTGACTTTGCTGTTCCTTCCCGCCCTCTATCTCGCCTGGTTCCGCATTCCCGATCCCGCCGCGCCCGCCTTATAAATGTCGCATAAAATGTGTTGCTCGCCGCGCGAAATCATCTTTCCCTGATCCGCTTGCAACGTCATGGCTTCGAAAAAGAAAAAGGCTCCGCCCAAAACCCCGCGCGCGCTTTTGCTGCTGCTTGCGGGCTTCGCCGCCGCGCTCGCGCTTTCCGCGATCGGCCTCGGCATGCTGGCGAAGGAAAATCCGGGCGCGTCGGTTTCGGCCGTTGGCGGGCCTTTCGCGCTGCAGACCGGCGACGGCAGGATTCTCACCGACCGCGACATGCTCGGCGAGCCTTTCCTGGTCTTTTTCGGCTATACCCATTGCCCCGACGTCTGCCCGACCACCCTGGCGCAGATTTCCCAGGTTTTACAGTCGCTCGGGCCTGGCGCCAAACTCAAGGTGCTGTTTGTCACCATCGATCCCGATCGCGATACTCCCGCCCTGATGCAGCAATACGCCAGTGGCTTCGGGCCCAATGTCATCGGTCTTTCCGGCGACCGCGCCGCGATCGACAAGGTGATGAAGGAATATCGCGTCTATGCGCAAAAAGTCCCGGAGAAGAACGGCGATTATTCGATGGATCACAGCGCCGTCATCTATCTGATGGGCCGCGACGGCAGGTTCCTGCACGCCTTCAACATCCAGCGCCCGCCGGAAGACGCGGCGGCGGAACTGCGGCCGCTGCTTTGACCGGAACGAAAGGAATTGACGGCGGCGTGGCCTGCCTCGACCTTTCGGCCAATTTTTCGCAAAAAAACCCGCCCTGACCAAGTCCGGGCGGGCGTTGTCACGGCCACTGCCGGCTTCTTGTTCTATTCCATTTTGCCCTTCATCGCCTTGACTTGCTCCTCGATCTGCGCCTTGACGGCTTCGAGATTGAAGCTCGCGCCGCGTTGCATCGGCGGGTACTCGATGAACGTCTGGGCATATTCGCCGACCTTCTGCTGAAGGAAGACAAAGCGCCAGAATTCGTGCTCGTAGAAATCGATATATTCGAACGAGCCGTCGTTGCCCTTCTGGAACCCGAGCCGCTCGAACGGATCGAGGCGGAGATTGGTGAGAATCGGCCAATCGAGCTTGACTGTTCCGGCAAGCCAGCCGCCCGGCTGGTCGATCAAGCGAAACTTGTAGTCGTCCAAACGGACCGCCCCGAGCGTCCCTTCCGCGAAATAGAAGATTTCGTGGCGATTGGATGGCGCCTTGCCAGTCAGCATGTCCAGCTGGTTATAGCCGTCGAGGTGCACTTTGTACGTCTTGTCGCCGAGTTGCTTGCCCTTCAGCAATTCATCCTTGAGGTTCGGATCGCCAGCGACGGCGGCGAAGGTCGGGAAGAAATCGAGCCCCGACATGATGCCGTTCTCGACCTTGCCAGCCTGAATGTGTCCCGGCCAGCGGATGATCATCGGCACGCGCATGCCGCCTTCCATCACCGTTCCCTTGCCGGCGGCAAACGGCGTGTTGCCGCCGTCGGGCCAGGTGAAGTTCTCCGCGCCGTTGTCGGTGGTGAAGGCGACAATCGTATTGTCGTCCAGGCCGTCGGCCTTCAGCTTGGCCATCAGGCCGCCAACAACGTCGTCGAGTTGCGACATCACCCCTTCTTCGAGGTACCACTGGTTTTTGCCGGTCAGCTTGGCGGCGTATTTCGGCGAAAGATGCGAGATGATGTGGGCCCGGGTCGGATTGACCCAAAGGAAGAACGGCTTTCCGGCTTTTTCCGCCTTGTCGATGAATTTCACCGAATAGTCGAGAATATCCTCGTCGACCGTTTCCATATTGTGCTTGATTCCGGGCATCGGGTGCGGCGGCAGCGGCCCTTCATCCTCGATCTTCTGCTTGCCGATCTTGCCCCAGCGCGGCTGGACGGTCGGGTCATCGACGTCGGTGGCGAATGTGTGGACCAGATTGCGCGGACCGACGATATCTTTCATTTGCGGCGGATAGGAATGCCAGAACGGGTCTTCCATGGCGTCGAGGTGATAGAGGTAGCCGAAATATTCGTCGAACCCATGCACCGTCGGAAGATATCGATTGAGATCACCAAGGTGGTTTTTGCCGAACTGGCCGGTCGTGTAACCCATCGCCTTCAGAGCCGTGGCAATGGTCGGCGCTTCGTCGGGCATGCCGACCTTGGCGCCCGCCTGGCCGACGGTGGTCAGGCCGGTGCGGATCGGCAACTCGCCGGTGATGAAATTGGCGCGCCCCGCGGTGCAGCTCGGTTCGGCGTAATAATCGGTGAAGCGCATGCCTTCGCTGGCCAGTTTGTCCAGATTCGGCGTCGTGTCATACATCAAACCCTGATGATAGGCGCCAACATTTTCCCAGCCGATGTCATCGCCCATGATGACGATGATGTTGGGTTTTTTGTCCTGCGCAGCGGCGACGGACGCCGACAGCGCGGCCAATGACGTCAGGACAGTCGTCGTGGCCGCCAACAACTTGAGTTTGCGTGGAAAAATCATTTTTCGCCCCCATCGTAAACGCGTCACGGGTCTTTTCGCGCGTCAAGTTGGCCGCATGACGTTTTTCGCCCCGTACGGCAAAAATTGAATTGCGGGCATTTTGAACCATGCTCGGCTGTTTTCAACGAGACGACTTGTTCAATTTTCCGTGCAGGGCGCGCTGACATAATATTGACTTCGCAACTCCATGAGTTTCACGCTGATTATTTCTGTTTTATCAATAGGATCACAGGTTTGGCGCGATCGCGTCGGGAGGCGTTGGCGAACCGCGAAACTGAACGGTTCGTCACAGCCGGCAGGATGGCGCGTGTCGGAGCGGGAGCTTAGCCTCGACTTCAGCCTGCGTTTCAATAAAAACCGATCGGAAAATATTTCAGGTAAAGCTCGTCGAGCTTGCCGCTGTCGTCGAGCTGGCGGAGCGCCCAGTTCAGCGCTTCGCGCAGGGGCTCGTCCTCGGGCCGCACGCCGATGCCGACGCCCGGGCCGAAAAAATCCGGTTCAAGAAAAGGCCCGCCCTGGAAGACGCAGCAATTGCCCGAATGCGGGCCGTTCATCCAGATCGCGAAAGTCACCGCGTCGCCGAAGGCGAGGTCGATCTTTTTGCCGCGCAAGGCCTCCAGCACGGCGGCGCGGTCGGGAAACTCCTTGATCGTCGCCGGCGCGAAAAATCGTTTCAGAAAGGCTTCATGGGCGCTGCCGGCCTCGACCCCGACGATCATGTTGCGCAGGGCTTCCGGCCGGACATCGAGCGTTCCGGCGGAGGCGAGCGACATGAAGCGCGCCGGGGTCAGGTAATAGGACTCGGTGAAGCGCAGGCGCGCCTGCGCCGCCGGAGTCTCCCTGATC
The DNA here is from genome assembly GCA_963748385.1 of uncultured Pseudomonadota bacterium. Lineage (GTDB taxonomy): Bacteria > Pseudomonadota > Alphaproteobacteria > Rhizobiales > Beijerinckiaceae > Rhodoblastus. Next base: position 85,920 of record CAVVIQ010000012.1, on the reverse strand, counting down.
GAGGCGATGACCGCGTCGCCGGCCTTTTCCTTCATGGCGTCGAAAAGATTGTCCCACCGGCGCGGCTGGATGGTGCAGCTCGCCTTCAGCTCCGCACAGATCGCCCGCGCCAGATCGACATTGAAGCCGGCGAGCGTCCCGTCCGGTCCCATAAATTCGAACGGCGGATAATCGTCGGCGGTCAGGAAGCGGATTTCCTTCACCGCGCCGTTTGCTGGCGCATCCGGCCGGTTGTAGGGGTCGAACAGGCGCGGCAAAAAGACTGAGGAATTTGCCGCCGCGGTCGGGCCGATACAACCGAAGAGTTGAAAGGCCGAAAAAAAACAAAAAAACAGCCAAAAAAGTCTAGCCGCGCGCCCGGATGGGCGGATAAAAATTCTGCCTCTGCTCACGTTCCATCCCGATCCGCTCATGACGCCTGGGTCTTTATACCGCGGCGGCCGGCGTTTTGAAGCCGGGAACGCGGATTGGCCGTCCGAAATCGCCTTTCTCGCCGCCGAGGGCGTCGGGGCGGACATGCTCGACCATGCCGCCGGCCGCGCGCGCGCCCACGGCGTCGGCGCCGACGAGGTTCTCATCGCCGAGGGGCTGATCGAGGAGAGCTGCTATTATCGCGCTCTCGCGCGGCGGCTCAACTGCGCTTATGTCGAGCGGGCGGCGGCGCTGGCCGATGGCTTCGATTATCGCGCCGCTTTGCGCGCCAGCGTCGCCCGCGCCGATCCCCATCGCGAAGATTTCGACTGGCTGATGGCCCCGCGCGGCGGGGAAATCCGCAAATTGCTGGCGCTCGGCGCCAGCGGCGCCGACCGCGTGGCGATTTGCGCGCCAGAAATCTTTTCCGTCCTCGTGCGCGCCGCGGGCCGCAATGATTTGTCCGACGACGCCAGTTACGCCCTGTCGCGCGCCGATTCGCGGCTCAGCGCCAACGCCCCGCAATTGCGCTGGAGCAACCGGCTGGCCGTTCTCTTCGCCCTCGCGGCGATGGCCGGCCTTCTGGCCTTGTCGCCGGGACTGCTCATCTTGACCTCGATCTTCCTCTCGTCGCTGTTCCTGTGCGGAATCTACGTGCGGCTCAGCGCTTTCGTCGCGAGCCGACCGCCCGGCGGCCCGCCGCCGTTCCTGCGCGAAAGCGAGCTGCCGACCTATACGATCATCGCGCCGATGTATCGCGAGGCGGGCGTCGCCGCGCAATTCCTGCGCGCGATCCGCTCGCTCGATTATCCGCCCGCGAAGCTCGACGTAAAAATCGTTGTGGAGCATGACGACCTCGACACGGCGCGAGCGTTACGCGCCGCCGGCCTGCCGCCTTACGCCGAGATCGTCGTCGCGCCGCATGGCGCGCCGCGCACCAAGCCGCGCGCCCTCAATATCGCCCTTCCGCTGGCGCGCGGAAGACTGCTCACGATCTTCGACGCCGAGGACCGACCCGAGCCCGGACAATTGCGGGAGGCGGCCGCGGCCTTCGCCGTCGCCGGCCCTCGCCTCGCCTGTCTCCAGGCGCGACTGGCCATCGACAACGGCCAGGACAGCTGGTTGTCCTATTTCTTCGCCATCGGCTATGCGGCCTTGTTCGACGTGATCAATCCCGGCCTCGCCGCGCTCGGCCTGCCGTTGCCACTCGGCGGCACCTCGAATCATTTCCGCACCGACATATTGCGCCGGGTCGTCGGCTGGGACGCCTGGAACGTCACCGAGGACGCCGATCTCGGCCTGCGCTTCGCCCGGCTCGGCTATGGCGTCGGCGTGATCGCGGCGACGACTTTCGAGGACGCGCCGACCGAGATCGCCGCGTGGCTGGGGCAAAGAGCGCGCTGGACGAAGGGCTGGATGCAAACGCTCGCGGTTTTCCTGCGCCTTCCGCCTAAGCAGCGCCGCAGGATCGGCGCGGTCCAGAATTTTTCGGCGCTCAGCGTCATGGCGAGCCTGATCGCCGGCCCCTTGTTCGGCCCGTTTTATACCGTGCGTTTCGGCCACGACCTGATCTTCGGCGACCTGCTGGCGCCGACGAATTTTCTGCGTCTCGTCTACGCGGCCTTCAATCTGAGCGTCGGCGTTTTCGGGCTCGCCGCGCTGATCGCGCCGATGGTCCTCGGCATGAAAAGGCGACGCCTGAAAGCCTCGCCGGTTCTCCTGCTCGGCCCGCTCTATCTGCTGCTGCTGAGCGCCGCCGCCTGGCGCGCCTTATGGGAATGGACGCGCCGGCCCTTCGCCTGGACCAAGACGGCCCATGTCGCCCGCCCGGCTCACTCCGCCGCCGGCGCCAAGAACCTCCCTGAAAGAGCGTCGGCGATCAAGGCGCGGGCGTTGTCCACGCCATAGAGCGCGATGAAGGAGCCGAAGCGCGGGCCGCGCTGCTCGCCGAGCAGCACCTGATAGAGCATGGAGAACCAGTCGTTCGACACGCCCGGCTTTTCCGGCGTCGCCCCTTTCGCCGAAAAATTCTGGTAGCGCGGGATCGGGCGGGCCACGTCGTAGAGCAGGGTCTGGACCTCTTCCGCGCTCGGATTGGGCGGCAGGGCGGCCAGCGCCTGGGAAAGTCTTTCCAGCGCGTCGCGCTCCACGGCGTCCGCCGCGCGGAAAACTTTTTTGGGCCGCACGAAATCGCGGAAATAGACCACCGCATATTGGATCATGCGGTCGAGCCGGGGGAATTTTTCCGGACTTCGCGCCCGGTGCGTAACGGCGCAGGAAGCCCCACAAAACCGCCGGGTCCTCGCTGTTGGCGACCGCCGCCAGATTGAGCAGCATTGCGAAGGAGATCGCGGTTCCTTTCACCTCGCCCTCATGGGCGATGAATTCCGGCGCCGGCGGTTCGCCGGAATGGATATGCCAGGCCGGGTTGCCGAGCCGCAATTTCCAGTCCTGGCGCGGATAGGCGTCGAGAAAGGCGAGATATTCGTCGACCGCCTTGGGGATCACGTCGAAATAGAGTTTCTTCGCCTCGCGCGGCTTCCAGTACATGAAGAAGGCGAGCGATTCGGGGCTGGCGTAGCGCAGCCATTCGTCGATGGTCAGGCCATTGCCCCTGGACTTGGAAATCTTCTGGCCATTCTCGTCGAGGAACAGCTCATAGTTGAAACCTTCGGGCGGCGCGCAATCCAGCGCGCGGGCGATCTCGCCGGAAAGTTTCACCGAATCGATCAGATCCTTGCCCGCCATTTCGTAATCGACGCCGAGCGCGCACCAGCGCATCGCCCAGTCCGGCTTCCATTGCAGCTTGCAATGGCCGCCGGTGACCGGGGTCTCGAACCTTTCGCCGGTCTCCGGGTCGCGCCAGGCGACGAGCCCGCGCGCCGCGTCGATTTCTTCCAGCGGAACCTGCATCACCACGCCGGTGCGGGGATGGAGCGGCAGGAAGGGCGCGTAGGAAGCCGCGCGCTCGGCCCGCAGCGACGGCAGCATGATGTTCTGGACCGTCTCGTAGCGCGCCAGCATTTTCAACAAGGTCGCGTCGAACCGGCCGGATTGGTAATAGCGGGTCGCCGAGGCGAATTCATATTCGAAGCCGAAGGCGTCGAGAAAGGCGCGCAGCCGCGCATTGTTGTGCTCGCCGAAGCTGGCGTATTCGCCGAACGGGTCGGGAACCTGGGTCAGCGGCTTGCCGAGATGGGCGGCGACCAGCTCCTTGTTGGGGATGTTGTCGGGAACCTTGCGCAGGCCGTCGAGATCGTCGGAAAAGGCCAGAAGGCGCGTGGCGATCCGGCCTTCGGTGAGGGTCACGAAAGCGTGGCGCACCATGGTCGTGCGCGCGACCTCGCCGAACGTGCCGATATGGGGCAGGCCCGAGGGGCCATAGCCGGTCTCGAACAGCACCTGTTTCTGCCCCGTGCGCTCCACCCGCGCGACGAGTTTCTTCGCCTCCTCGAACGGCCAGGCGTTGGCGTTACGGGCAAATTCGGCGAGCTCGGACGCGGTTTCGGGCATTTTTTTCTCGGGAAGCCTTCAAGTTCAGGGGATTCCGCCCGTTTCGGCGGCGTTGCGGTTTTTTCTTATCTGTTGCGCGGCGCTGGCGAAAGGGCAAAAAAAATGCTGTAACTTGGCAAAGCCGGGGGAAAATTTGGCGCTGATCTACAAGATTGTCGCGAGGGGCGAATGGGCGCGCGCGGACGAGAGGGGCCTGTTCGAAGGCTCGGCGGCCGACCGCGCCGACGGTTTCATTCATTTCTCGACCGCCGCGCAGGTCGCGGAAACGGCGGCCAGACATTTCGCCGGGCAGGACGATCTGCTGCTGGTCGCGGTCGAAGACAAGGATTGCGGCGACAAGCTCGTCTATGAAGTCTCGCGCGGCGGCGCCCTGTTCCCGCACCTTTACGCATCCCTGCCCACGACGCTGGCGAAATCCGTTTTCGCCCTCGAACGCCGGGCCGGCGGCGCGCATGATTTCGCCGGATTGCTGGAATGATCGGATTTTTCGATTCCCTCGCGCTGCCCTTTCTTCATGCGCTGAAAGCCGAGCGCGCGCATGACCTGACGATTTTCGCGCTGGAGCTGATGCCCTTGCCGCCTTTGCCGGCGGACCATGAAGCGCTCGGACAGAATCTGTTCGGCCTCGATTTTCCCAATCCGGTCGGCATGGCGGCCGGTTTCGACAAGAACGCCCGCGTTCCTGACGCGCTGCTTCATCTCGGGTTCGGCTTTACCGAAGTCGGCACGCTCACGCCGCGCCCGCAGCCCGGCAATCCGAAGCCGCGCCTCTTTCGCCTGCACGAGGATCGCGGAATCATCAATCGTTTCGGCTTCAACAACGGCGGCCACGCCGCCGCCCATGAGCGGCTCGCGGCGCGCAGCGCGCGGGGCGGGGTGGTGGGGGTCAATATCGGCGCCAACAAGGACTCTTCCGACCGCGCCGCCGATTATGTCGCCGGGATCGAGGCTTTCGCCGATGTCGCCTCCTATTTCACGGTCAACATTTCCTCGCCCAACACGCCCGGCCTGCGCGACCTGCAACAGGCCGGCGCGCTCGACGACCTGCTCGCCCGCGTGCTCGACGCCCGCGACGCCATGGCCGAGACGGAGCCGCGCCGCCCGGTGCTGCTGAAGATCGCGCCCGATCTTTCCCTGGCCGAACTCGACGATGTGGTGCGGGCCGCGCGCGCGCAAAAAATCGACGGCATGATCGTCTCCAACACCACCATTTCCCGCCCCGATTTCTTGCGCGACGAGGCGAGCAAGGAGACCGGCGGCCTGTCCGGCGCGCCTTTGTTCGCGCTCTCGACCCGCATGCTGGCCCAGACCTTCATCCGCGTCGAAGGGCAGTTTCCGCTGATCGGGGTCGGCGGCGTCGATTCGCCGGAAGCCGCCTGGGCCAAGATCGAGGCCGGGGCGAGCCTCGTCCAGCTCTATTCCGCGCTGGTTTACGAGGGCCTCGGCCTTGTCGCCCGCATCAAGCACGGGCTGGTCGCGGATCTGCGGGCGCGCAAGATGGAACGGATCGGCGAGGCGGTGGGAAGCGCGCTCGATGACTGGCTTTGACCGCGCCTGCGTCATGGCTGGCCTCCTGGCTTGAGAGAAAAGGATGACCGACCCCCGTCTTTTCGCGCCGCTCGGTCGCCCGCAACCGCGAACCCATCCTTGAGGTTCTGCGCCGGGTCTTGCCTTCGAGCGGGCTGGTGCTCGAAATCGCCAGCGGCTCCGGCGAACATGCCGCGCATTTCGCCGCCGCCTTTCCCGATCTGATCTTTCAGCCCTCCGATCCCGACCCGAAAGCGCGGGCGAGCATCGACGCCTGGACCGCCGCCTCCGGCCTGCAAGAACATCCGGCCGGCGCTCGCGCTCGACGCGGCGCGCGCGCCCTGGCCTCTCGCGCAAGCCGATGCGATCCTGTGCATCAACATGACCCATATCTCGCCGTTTTCGGCGACCGAGGGCCTTTTCCGTCAAGCCGGCGAAATTCTCCCCGCCGGGGCCGTGCTTTATCTCTATGGCCCCTATATCCGCGAGGGCGTCGAGACGGCGGAAAGCAATCTCGCCTTCGACGCCTGGCTGCGCGGGCAAAACCCGCAATGGGGCCTGCGCGATCTGGGCGCCGTCGCGGCGCTGGCGCGCGAAAATGGATTTTTGGCGCCCGAAATCGTCGAAATGCCGGCCAATAACGTGAGCGTGATCTTTCGCAGGTTTTAGGCGGTTCTGCAGGGGAGGGCGCGCCGGGCGCGCGCCGACGGTTTTCCGCTCAGAAAGGCGAGGCGAGCGCGGACGGCGCTGTGGAGGCGGCGCGTTCGGCGTTGGCGGAAAATTGCGGCTGGCTGGACCAAAGCAGCGGCGGGCGGCTCAAATAAAGCAGGGCGCCCCAAAGGATCAGCGCGGCGACGAAGGCCAGCGCATTGGGAGCCGGCCCGCGCGCCATGCGGCCGACCCCGGCTCGGGACGCCGACGCGGCGCAAGGCCTTCGACGGCCATGACAGGAAATGCTCATCTCAGCCTCCCGACGGAATGCGATGCGGGAGGAATAATCCGGCGCCACGCAAGGATTCCATAAGGATTGGGCGGCGTCGGCGTTAGGATCGCGTAAAGTTCCGGGACGCGCGGCCTCAGGCCGAGTCGCGCCGCGTCGGGGCGGCGGCGCGGGCGCGCAGCACATTGTCGATGAAAATGCGCGCGCTTTCCGGCCAGCTGTAGCGCGCGGCGTGGGCCCGGCAGTCGTCGCGCGAAAGTTTCAGGGCGCCGAGGCACGCAGCGCGCAAGTCATCATCCAGAACGCCGACGCGCGGGTCGGTGACGACGTCGATCGGGCCGGGAACCGGAAAGGCCGCGACCGGGGCGCCGCAGGCCAGCGCCTCGATCATCACATTGCCGAAAGTGTCGGTGCGGCTGGGGAAGACGAAAACGTCGGCGGCGGAATAATAAGGCGCCAGTTCGTCACGCGCCTTGACGCCGACGAACAGCGCGGAGGGGAAGCGTTGCTGGAGAGGGGCGCGCGAGGGCCCGTCGCCGACCACGATTTTTGAGCCGGGCAGGTCGAGGGCGAGAAAGGCCTCGATGTTCTTTTCCGGCGCGACCCGGCCGCAATAGAGGAAGAACGGGCGCGGCAGGTTTTCGAGTTCCGCCGGCGGATCGGCGACTGGGCGGAACAAGGTCTGGTCCACCCCGCGCGGCCACAGCATCGGCGGTCGAAAGCCGCGGGCGGTCAGATCGTCGGCAAGCGTCCGGGTCGCGACCATCAGGCCGGCGCCGGTCGAGTGGAACCGGCGCAGGGCGGCATAGGACCAGGCGGCGGGAATCGGCCAGCGCGCTTCGACATATTCGGGGAAGCGGGTGTGATAGGAGGTGGTGAACAATTCGCCGTTGCGCGCGCACCAGGAGCGCGCCGCCATGCCGAGCGGGCCTTCGGTGGCGATGTGGACGTGATCGGGCCGGTGGGCGCGGATCTTTTCGCCGACCGCCCTTGGGCCGGTCAGGGCCAGGCGGATTTCGGGATAGGACGGAGCCGCCACGGTGGGAAAAAGGTCAGGGCCGACGACCGCGAAATCATGGCCCAGCCGCTCGCCCGCCGCGATCAGATTGGCCAGCGTGACGACCACGCCATTGACCTGGGGTCGCCAGGCGTCCGAGACGATGCAGACCTTCATGCCTCCCGCTTAGCAACCCGATGTGACCGAAATTTAAAGCCTTCGGGCGCGCGCGGCGGACAGCGGGGAAACGGAAGACCTCAATCCTTCCCGCGCATGGTCAGAAGGCGCAGCGCCAGCCAGGCCGGCACCACGATGGCGGCGCCCGCCATGATATAGGCGGCGACGTCGTGAAGCGCCTGGAATCCCATGTTCCAGAAATGCAGGACCATGAGCCGGAGGCTGTAGAAAATATCGGCCGGCCTGATGTCGAGCCAGACCAGGAAGAAGCCGACGATCAGCGACAGGAACACCAGCCGCACCGCGACCGAGGCCGGCCTTCCGCCGAGAAAGCGTTCGAGTTCGCCCGGTTCGCGGCGGCGGGCGACGGCGAGGTCGGCGGGGCGGGGCTCGAAAGGATGGCGCGCCGGCCCGTTCTGTTCGGTCATGGTCAGGTCCTCGTCGGAGACGGGGCGGCGGAAACGCGCCGCGCGCCCTCAAGATAAGCGGAACTGGCGCCGAGGCCAGGGCATGACCGAAAATTAATCCCCTTGAGCGGCGGAGGAAAGATCGGTCATCGACTCGATGCGCGCGGCCGCGATCACGGCCTGAGTCCGGCTTTCGACCCCGAGTTTCTGGAGAATGGCCGAGACATGGGCCTTGACGGTCGCCTCGGACACCGAAAGCTCATAGGCGATCTGCTTGTTGAGCAGACCCTCGGACAGCATCGTCAGCACGCGCGCCTGCTGCGGGGTGAGCGAGGCGAGTCGCCGCACGCTCTCGGCGGCCTCGCGATCAACGGGAGCGTTGAGATCGACATCCGGCGGCGCCCAGACCTCGCCGGTCAGCACCGCGCGGATCGCGGCCTGCATCGTCTCCATGTCGGTGCTCTTGGGGATGAAGCCCGAGGCGCCGAATTCGAGGCACAGGCGAATGACGTTGCGCTCCTCGCGCGCGGACACGACCACGACCGGCGCGCCGGGATATTGGGCGCGCAGCATGATCAGGCCGGAATAGCCGCGCGCGCCGGGCATGGCGAGATCGAGCAGGACGAGATCGACGTCCGGATTGGCGTCGAGCGCCTTCGTCGCCTCGTCGAGGCTGCCGCATTCGACGACATCCGCCCCGGCGACGGCGTTGGCGACTGCCTGGCGCAAGGCGCCACGGAAAAGCGGATGATCGTCGGCGATCAAAATGCGGGTCGTCTGATGTTCCAATCTCGTCTCTTCGCCTTGGGTCCGAACCGCCTCCTCAAGGCCGAGGCGGGAGGCTCCGGCCGGAAGCAATCACTTTATCGTACTTTCTTCTACCACATACTCAAGTCGAATAGGCGCAAACAGATCGTTTTCCCCGCGCCTGACGCCGCCCCGTCATGCGCCCCTTTCGCATTGCGGCGAAAACCGCGGCGAGGCAAAGGCCGCGGGCCGCTGCGGCCAAGCTTGCAAAGGGCGAAAAAACGGCGAAAATGATCCAGCGCAAAGAAAGGCGCCCTCGCTCGTGTTTTGTTGGCGCGATCCCGGGCCGGTGGCGCGCTTGCGACGGGATGCGACAACGAAACGCTCGCCCAAGTTGCGAATAAGCGGTATAGCAGGCGGCCGCAGGGAGAAAAGTCGGGCCGCGCCGGGAAACGGCGTGGCGCGGGAAGGCGACAAGGACAGGAAGAATGCAGTACCGTCAAGTGTTCGAGGCCGCGATCCACAAGCTCAAGACCGAACAGCGCTACCGCGTATTCGCCGATATCGAACGCGACGCCGAACGCTTCCCCTCGGCGATCTGGCATGACGACAGCGGAAACAAGCACGACATCACGATCTGGTGCTCCAACGATTATCTCGGCATGGGCGTGAACCCGGAAGTGATCGCGGCGATGAAGAGCGCCGCCTCCCGGCATGGCGCCGGCGCCGGCGGCACCCGCAACATTTCCGGCACCAGCCATCCCCTGGTGCAGCTCGAAGCCGAACTCGCCGACCTTCACGGCAAGCAATCCGCTCTGCTCTTCACCTCGGGCTGGATTTCCAATCTCGCGGCGATCTCGACCATCGCCGACCTTCTGCCCAATTGCCTGATCCTGTCCGACGCCCTCAACCATAATTCGATGATCGAAGGCGTCCGCCGCTCCAAGGCCGAGCGCCAGATCTGGCGCCACAACGACATCGCCCATCTCGAGGAACTGCTCGCCGCCCAGCCGCTGGAGCGCGCCAAGCTGATCGTGTTCGAGAGCCTCTATTCGATGGACGGCGACATCGCCCCGATCAAGGAAATCTGCGACCTCGCCGAAAAATACAACGCCATGACCTATATCGACGAGGTCCATGCGGTCGCCATGTATGGAGCGCGCGGCGGCGGCGTCGCCGAGCGCGACGGCCAGATGCACCGCATCGACATCATCGAGGGCACGCTGGCCAAGGGTTTCGGCGTCGTCGGCGGCTATATCGCGGCCAGCGCCGCGATTTGCGACGCGGTGCGCTCCTTCGCGCCGGCCTTCATCTTCAGCACGGCCCTGCCGCCGGCGGTCTGCGCGGCCGCCGCCACTTCGGTGCGTATCGCCAAGACCCAGCCCCAGCTGCGCATGGCCCACCAGCGTCAGTCCTGGCTCACCAAGCACGCCTTGATGAACGCCGGCCTGCCGGTCCTGCCCAATCCGTCCCATATCGTGCCGGTGATGGTGCGCGACGCCCAATTGTGCAAGGCCGCCACCGATCTGCTGATCACCCGCCACAATATCTATATCCAGCCGATCAATTACCCGACCGTGCCGAAGGGCGCCGAGCGTCTGCGCATCACCCCGACGCCCTATCACAGCGACGCCCATGTCGCCCATCTGGTCGAGTTGTTGGTCGATGTCTGGACGACCCTGGGCCTGCCTTTTGTCGAGCCGCAGAAGGTCGAGTCGCCCTTCGCGAATGACGCGACCTGCACCTATCCCACAGTCACCATGAGGCGCGCCGCCGAATAAGGCCGCGCGTTCATCGGTCCTGAAACATGGGCGCGGCCTCGAGGGCCGCGCTTATTTTTTGTCGAGAATCTCCAGCACGGCGCGGGACGGATAGCCGTCGGCCTTGGCTACGCCCGCCTTTTTCTGCAATTCATGAATGGCGAGGCGGGTCACCGGCCCGAAACGGCCGTCGATCTTGCCGTCATAGAGGCCGCGCGCCGCGAGGCCGCGCTGGATCGCCTGACGCTCGGCAAAGGTTAGCGGCCGCGTTTCCTTCGGCCACGGCGCGCGCAAAACCGGGCGGCCGGCGATGCGGTCAGCCAGGACGGAGGCCGCGAAGGCGTAGGAATCCGAGAAATTATAGGCCTTGAGCACGAAAAAGTTCCCCGACAGCAGGAAAGCCGGACTTGGCGCGCCGAGAGGGAAGAACAACATGGCCTCGCCGCCGGAGGGCAGGGCGCCGCCTCCAAGCCGCGTGACGCCGGCGCCGGCGAAAGAGCCGAAATCGCCGCGCAGGCTGTCATAAGCGAAATTTTGGGGGATTTTCACTTCGATCAGAGGCGGCAGGCCCGGCGTCCAGCCCGATTCTTTGAGAAAATTGCCGATCGAGGCCAACGAATCTGGCGCGCTCGTCCAGATGTCCGGGGCGCCGCGCCCCTCAAAACTGCGGGCGTATTTCAGATAGGCCGAGGGCATGAATTGCGGGTCGCCCATCGCCCCCGCCCAGGAGCCGCGAAGTTTTTCGCGCGGCAGCCCCCTTTGCAACAGGACCAGCCCGGCGACGAACTCCTGGCCATAGACCGGATTGTCCGGGTGGAGAAAGGCAAGCGTCGCCAGCGAGCGCAGAATATCGCGATCGCCGCGCGCGGCGCCGAAATCGCTTTCCATTCCCCAGAGCGCGACGATCATCGCCGCCGGCGCGCCAGTGCGGGCGGAAATCTCGCGCAAAGGCGCGGCGTATTCCTGCGCCATCGCCCGGCCCTTGGCCGCTCGCGCCGGCGAGGCGGCGGCGTCGACATAGGATTTCAGCGGCTGAACGAATTCGCCCTGCGCCGCGCGTTTTCCCGTCAGTGACGGATCGAGGGTCAGGCTCGCGGCGACCGAATCGAAAATCGCCGCCGACACGCCGGCCGCCAGAGCCTTTTGGCGCAATGTCTGGAGAAAGCCGGAAAAATCGGCGGCGGTCTGGCCAAGAGCGGGCGAGGCCGCGAGCAGGGCGGCGGCAAGCAGTTCACGACGATTCATGCGCGGGCGTCCTTGCCTCTTGTTGGAATCCGCAGGGTCTGGCGCGATGATAGGGGCGAAAGGGCTCGCCGGGCAAAAGAATCGCGATCGTTCGGCGAAAAGGGCAAAAGGTGAGACGTTCCGACGTGGCGCGACCGAGGGCATGGCGCCGCCCGCTACAAAGTCCGATTGGCGTCGAAAAAAATTCGCTTTTCCGCGTTCACATGCCGTTCCGCTTATGTTGGCCCGCCGGAGGCTCCATGCGCCAGTTCCTGCAGTTCGCTTTTTCGCTTTCCGCTCTTTGCGCCGCCGCCCCGGCTGTTGCCGCCGACATCGAGGCCGCTTCGCGAATCGACGCCGTCACCGTCTATCCTGACGGGGCGAGCGTCGAACGCGTCGCCGAGGCCGATGCGCCGGCCGGCGACAGCCGTTTGATCTTTCGCGGCCTGCCGCCCGGAATTGATCCGGCGAGCCTGCGCGTGCGCGGCGAGGGCGACAGCCGCGTCGCTGATTGGCGCGGTCGATCTGAGAAAGGCGCCCGCCGCCGGCGACAGCGCCTTCGACAAGCAGATGAAGGCGCTACGCGACGAGCGCGCCGCCGCCCAGGTGCGGATCGACGCTCTCGCCGCCAAGCTCGACATGACCCGTCTTTACGGCAGGACGGCCCCGGACAAGGTCGGCGAGAAAGGCATGAAGCCCGAGGATTGGGGCGCGGCCTGGGACGCGGTCGGCGCCGGCATGGCCAGGACCGGCGAGGAGCTGCGCGCCGCCCGCCTGGCCGGGGCGGCGATCGACCAGAAAATCAAGGCGCTCGCGGCCGCCCGGCCGGCGCCGGGGCCGGCGGGCGCGACCGGGGACGTCGCGGTGGACTTTTCCGCCCGCGCGGCGGGGAAAGTCCGGCTCGTGCTGGATTACCGCGTCGCGGGCGCGCGCTGGACGCCGGCCTATGAGGCGCATCTGACCACCGGCGGCAAGGACGGCAAGCCGCAACTCGAACTCGCCCGTCGCGCTTTGGTGTCGCAGGAAACCGGCGAGGACTGGAACGACGTGGCGCTGACCCTGGCGACGTTCCCCGCGACGGGCGCGGCCTCGGCGCCGGAAGTGGAGCCGAAGGTCATCGAATTCTTCGAGCCGCCGGCTCCGGTCGCCGCCAAGGCCATGGCCGCTCCCGACGGCGGGATGATGCGCGCGCATGAAGCGCCGGCGCCCTTCGTCACGGCCGAGACCGTTCAGGCGCGTTTGAACGCTGGCCCCTATCAGGCGACTTTTACCGCGCCGGGCCGCATGAGCCTGCCGTCCGGCGGCGGGGAAAAAAATATCGCGCTTTCGACCCAGACGCCGCAGGCGCAGCTGACCTGGCGGGTTTCGCCGGCGCTCGACCCGCGCGCCTTCCTCGCGGTCCATTACGAAAATGGCGAGGAGGCGCCCCTGTTGCCGGGCGCCGTCGCGCTTTACCGCAATGGCGAATTGATCGGGCAGGGGAGGCTACCTCTGGTCGCGCCCCACGAGGGCGGCGACCTCGGCTTCGGCGCCGACGAGCGCGTGCTGGTGCGGCGCGAGCCGGTACGGCGCAAGGAGAACGAGCCGGGCTGGTTCGGCCGGACCAAGGTCGAGACGCGCGAGTTCAAGACGACTTTGCGCAACCTGCACGACTTCCCCGTTCACGCGGTGGTCACCGACCAGACGCCTTATTCGGAAAATTCGGCCATCGTCGTCGAGCTTCTGCCGCAGACCACGCCGCCCGACGAAAAAGACCCGGCGGGCAAGCGCGGCCTGCTGCGCTGGCGCTTCGACCTCGCACCCGGGGAGAGCAGGGACATCGCCCTGGCCTATCGCATGAAATGGCCGGCGGACCGCGAGGTGATCGATCCCGGGCCCTGAAAACAAGAGCCCGGCCCGCGAGAGCGCGGGCCGGGCTGCCGAAACGTCCGACGGCTGGAGCTTACGCCTCGGTCATCACCTTGGCGACGCATTCGCTGACATAGTCGATGTTCTTCTCGTTCAGCGCCGCGACGCAGATGCGGCCGCTGTCGAGCGCATAGACCGCATAGGTTTCGCGCAGCGCGATCGCCTGGGCCTTGGTCAGGCGCGAATAGGAGAACATGCCGTTCTGGCGCACGATATAGGAGAAGTCGCGGCCGGGCATGCGCTCGGCGAGCTTGTCGGCCAGCAGCTTGCGCATCTTCTTGATGCGCTCGCGCATGCCGCCGAGTTCGTCGTCCCATTGCTTGCGCAGGGACGCGTCGGTCAGCACCATGGCCGCCGCCGCCGCGCCGTGGCCGGGCGGCGAGGAATAGGTGATGCGGACGATGCGCTTGAGTTGGCTCTGCACCCGCGTCCGCTCCTCGGCGCTCGCCGTCAGCACGCACAGCGCGCCGACGCGCTCGCCATAGAGCGACAGCGACTTGGAGAAGGAGAAGGAGACGAACAGCGGCCCGCTGTCGGAGGCGAACAGGCGCACGGAAAAGGCGTCGGCCTCCAGCCCTTCGGCGAAGCCCATATAGGCGGTGTCGAGGAAGGGAATCAGGCCGCGCGCGCGAACGATTTTCGCGATCTCGCGCCATTGGTCGTGGTTGAGGTCGAGCCCGGTCGGGTTGTGGCAGCAGGCGTGCAGCAGCACCGCGTCGCCGGCGGGGATCGCCGACAGGGTCTTGATCAGGCCCGAGTAATCCAGTTCGCCGTCGGCGCCGTAATAGGGATAGGTCTCAATCGTGAAGCCGGCGGCGGAAAAGAGGGCGCGATGGTTTTCCCAGCTCGGATCGCTGATCCAGACTTTGGCCTTCGGCGAAATCACCCGGATCATTTCCGCGCCGAGCTTGAGCGCGCCGGTGCCGCCGAGCGACTGGATGGTCGCGACCTTGGCCAGATCGGCCGAATCGGCGAAAACCATGGCCGCCACCGCCGCGTTAAAGCCGGCGAGACCGTCGATCGGCGCATAGGAATGCGGCGCGGCCTTGGCGAGCAGCGCCTCCTCCGCCTGCTTCACGCAAGCCAGCAAGGGCGTCTTTCCGCTCGCGTCCTGATAGACGCCGACGCCCAGATTGACGCGGTTCGGCGACTTGTCCGCGACGAAGGCTTCGGTGAGGCCAAGGATCGGGTCGCGGGGAAGCTCCTCGACTTTGGCGAAAAGGCTGTTTTGCATGGATGCGCTCGACTTGTGTTTGAACTCGCGCGCTTGTTAGCGCATTTTTCCCGTCCAACGCCAGTCGGTTCTGCGCCGTCGCGAAAAGGGAACCTCGCGCACGCAAGCGGGTTACCGAATTGTAATCGAGCTTTAAGGGCTTCGCCCTCTTTCGGCCACGGTTTCTGGTCCCTATATGTTCACGTTGACGGTCGGCTTATGCGACCGTTTCAGGCGCGCCGGCGTCGGGCGCCTGGATCTTGGAGGGTTTGATGGCTGCTGCGCTTCCCATTCTCGCTGGTGAAAACGGCCTGACGCGCTATCTCGATGAAATTCGCCGTTTCCCGATGCTGCAACCGGATGAGGAATATGTTCTCGCCAAGCGCTGGCGCGAACATTCCGATACCGACGCGGCGCACCGGCTGGTCACCTCCCACCTCCGGCTCGTGGCGAAGATCGCCATGGGGTACCGCGGCTATGGCCTGCCCATCGGCGAAGTGATCTCCGAGGGCAATATCGGCCTGATGCAGGCGGTGAAACGGTTCGAGCCGGACAAGGGATTCCGCCTGGCCACATACGCCATGTGGTGGATCCGCGCCTCGATTCAAGAGTATATCCTGCGCTCGTGGAGCCTGGTGAAGCTCGGCACCACCGCGAATCAGAAGAAATTGTTCTTCAACCTGCGCAAGGCCAAGAGCCAGATCTCCGCTTTCGAGGAAGGCGACCTCAAGCCCGAGAACGCCGCCGCGATCGCGACCAAGCTTGGCGTGAGCCAGCAGGAAGTGGTCGAGATGAACCGTCGCCTGTCGGGCGACGCCTCGCTCAACGCGCCTCTGCGCGAGGAGGGCGACGGCGAGTGGCAGGACTGGCTGGTCGACGATTCCGCGGACCAGGAGAGCATCCTGGCCGAGAGCGAGGAGACCGCGAACCGCCGCGCCGCGCTCAACCAGGCGCTCGGCGTCCTCAATCCGCGCGAGCGCCGCATTTTCGAGGCTCGCCGTCTCGCCGACGATCCGATGACGCTGGAGGATCTCTCGACCGAATTCGGCATTTCGCGCGAGCGCGTGCGCCAGATCGAGGTGCGCGCCTTCGAAAAGGTTCAGCAGACCGCCAGGGAAGGCGTCGCCCGGGTCGAAGCCGCGCGACCGCTGCGCCTTGCCGGTCCCGAGCACGCGCGCGTCTGATACGTTTTCCGCAGGATTGCTTCGCAATTCCCGCGGAGACGCCGTCGTGCGAAAATCTTGTATATCGCTGGCGGATTTTCACGCCAATGGAACACGAATTCCGCATGATTCATGCGGAATTCGCATGACGCGCGGCGGGGTTACGGCTTGCCCGGCGCCGCTCCCTGCTGGCCCTGCCATTCGTTGAAGACGTCGTCGATGATCTGCGATCCCATCGCGCCCTTTTCGAAGGTCACCTTGGCGATCCGGCCATTGGCGAGGCTCATCGGAATATCGAACCACGCCAGGGTGCGGATCATTTCGACATTGCTGGCTTCCGAAGCGGCGTAAAGCCCGACGAGGAAGAGATTGGGCGCGACATCGACCTCCATGCCCTGGAGCGGCGCGCCGCGGGGAGCGTCGTCGCGGCGCATTTCCGGCACATTGATGGTGCGGACATTGCCGACGACGGAATTGGCCGCCGGTTCGAAACGGATCGTGATCGTGTGGCTCGCCGAAAGCGTCGCGTCGTAATTCTTCTCGATGGTTATCGAGGTCTTGAGGCCGGCGTCGGGGACATCGATGTCGGCGCGGACGACGCCGGTCAATTGCTGATTCGGACCGCCATTGACCGAATCACGCCGCCAGACGACCGTGCCGACATAGGTCTTGACGCCTCCGGGTTCGGACGGAGCCTGAATCAGGACGGCGGCGCGGTAGGCGATCGGAACGCTTTGCGCCGGCTGCTGCGGCGCCGGATTGGCGGGCGGAGCGGCCGCAGGCGGGGACGCAGGTTGTGGCGCGGGCGAGGCTTCTCCGACCCGTTGCACGCTCTTGCCGCCCGATTGCTGATTGGCCGCCTGCGGCGGCGGAGCGAGCTTGGCGAGGTCCTCCGGCCGGTCGCGCAGCTTCCAGGCGGCGGCCGCGACCATGACGACCACCGTCGCCAGCGCGCCGGCGAGGATGAAGAAACGCCGCAGCCCGCCGCCCCGACGGGATGCCGGCCTGGGCGCTGCGGGACGCAGGCTTTCGCGCGACGCCGAAGCTTCGTCCGCCGCCGCGGTCTCGGGTGAGGTCTCCGAATTCTCCGGGGGGGCCGGCTCCGGCTCCCGGGCCGGAGGCGCGGGCTTTTTCTCGGCCGGCGATTCCTGCGGCGAAATGGCCGCCGCGCGCTTCTCCCTCAGCTCCGCCGCCGACGGGGGGGCTTTTTCCGCGGCGGGCGTCTTTCCCCCGCCGGGGGCCTGGGCGCCGGCGAATTCCAGCTCGATCCGCGCAATCGCCTCGTCCAGGGCGCGGGCCTCGCGCTCGATCGCCGATTCGGGCGCCGGCGGCTGCATGTTTCGCAACTGGTTGAGCAAAGCCTTGCGGGCGCGTTCGTAGATCGCGCCGCGGGCTTCCGGCGTCGAGGTCTTCAAGCCGGATACGGCCTTGGACAGCAGCGGATAATAGTCAGCCATCGCGCGCCTTTGCTTTGCTCGCCGGGTCCCGGTCCATGTGACTCCGGGGCGGCGTCAATCCTGGAACGGATCGTGCATCAGAATTGTGTCCTCGCGCTCGGGACTTGTCGAGAGCAAGGCGACCGGCGCCTGAATCAATTCCTCGATCCGGCGCACGTATTTGACGGCCTGCGCCGGCAGTTGCGCCCAGGACCGCGCGCCGCCGGTCGGCTCGCGCCAGCCTTCGATCGTCTCGTAGATCGGCTCGACCCGCGCCTGCGCCGACTGGGAGGCCGGCAGGTAATCGATGGTCTCGCCGTCGAGCCGATAGCCGACGCAGACCTTGAGCGTATCGAAGCCGTCGAGAATGTCCAGCTTGGTCAAGGCGATGCCGTCGATGCCCGACGTTTTCACGGTCTGGCGCACCAGAACGGCGTCGAACCAGCCGCAGCGTCGGGCGCGGCCGGTGACGGTGCCGAACTCGCGGCCGCGCTCGCCGATCGTGCGCCCGATTTCGTCGTGCAGCTCGGTTGGGAACGGTCCTTCTCCGACGCGCGTCGTATAGGCCTTGGCGATGCCCAGCACATAGCCGACCGCTTTGGGCCCGAGGCCCACTCCGGTCGGCGCGTTGGACGCCACCGTATTGGACGAGGTGACGAAGGGATAGGTGCCGTGGTCGATGTCGAGCAGGGCGCCTTGCGCGCCTTCGAACAGGATGCGCTTGCCCTGCCGGCGCAGATCCTCGAGCAGCGACCAGGTCCGGTCCATGAAGGGCAGGATGTGCGGCGCGACTTCCTCGAGCTCGGCGCGGATCGTTTCCGGCTTGATCTCCTCGATCCCCATGCCCCGGCGCAGGGCGTTGTGATGGGTCAGAAGGCGGTCGATCTTGGCGTCGATCGTCGAAAGCTCGGCGAGGTCCATGACCCGGATGGAGCGGCGCCCGACCTTGTCCTCATAGGCCGGGCCGATGCCGCGCTTGGTGGTGCCGATCTTGTTGCCCGCGGCCGCGGAATTTTCGCGCAGCGCGTCGAGGTCGCCATGGATCGACAGGATGAGCGGCGCGTTTTCGGCGATGCGGAGATTGTCGCGGGTTACCGTGACGCCCTTGGCGCGCAGTTCGGCGATCTCCTTGACCAGATGGCGGGGATCGAGGACCACGCCATTGCCGATGACGGCGAGCTTTCCAGGCCGCACGATGCCCGACGGCAGCAGTGACAATTTATAGGTCACGCCGTCGATGACCAGGGTGTGGCCGGCGTTGTGTCCGCCCTGATAGCGCGCCACGACATCCGCCGACACCGAAAGCCAGTCGACGATCTTGCCCTTGCCTTCGTCGCCCCATTGGGCGCCGACCACCACCACATTCGCCATCGTTCCCGCTCTTCTTCAGTTTGGAGCCTTGCTCTGGCATACGCCAACCGCTCGGCTGGATATTTGAAGCCTTGCTCTGGCGTGCGCCAACCGCTCGGCAGGATTTTTGGAGCCTTGCTCTGGCATACGCCAACCGCTCGGCAGGATATTTGAAGCCTTGCTCTGGCGTGCGCTAGCCGCCTGGCTTGGTTCTCAACCGCCCACAACACAAAAAGCCCGGCTCGCGCCGGGGGAGGGATGAGGATCGCGTAACGGATCGGGACGATGAAGTAAAGCGCCAAGGCCTGAGGAAGGGGGCCGCGTTGATTAAAATTCGCGGTTAATTTTTAGGGTTAAGACCTATTTAAATCTTTGCTGCCAAAAATCTCCTCGTGAACGCCAATTCGGGCCATGCGCGCCCAGCATACGAAGGGATTTTGCCATGGGCAGCTTGAAAGCCCTCACTCTCGCAGCCGCGGTCGCGACGCTCGCCGTTCCGACCGCCATCGTCCCCGCGGCCCGCGCGGCCGATCTCCTGCCGCCGCCGCCCCAGCTGGAGCCGCTGCGCGGCCCGGTCGACGACAGCGGCTTCTATCTGCGCGGCGATGTCGGCGTCGGGATCAACAACGGATATGGCTTGTCCTCGACGTTCGCCACGGGCGCGACCCTTGCCAGCTTGGGCGCCTGGGACGGGCCACTCAATATCGGCGACAGCGGCGTGTTCGATTTCGGCGTCGGCTATCGGTTCAATTCATGGTTCCGTGCCGACATGACCTTGGGTTATATTTCCAGCGCAGCCTATAATTCCAAGGTCTTCTACCAGTACACCGGCGGCGGCAGCAATTGCCCGACCGGCGGCGCCGCCGTTTGCGGCGACAACTACAACGCCACGGCGCGCACCGCCCTGTTCCTGGCCAATGGCTATTTTGACATCGGGACGTGGATGGGCGTGACGCCCTATATCGGCGGCGGCATTGGATTCGCCGCCTATGGCGTAAGCGGCTTGACCGACGTGAGCATGAGCCAGATCAACGCCTTTGGACTGGCGCCGAACTATAATGGAACTAATTTCGCCTGGGATGTCGCGACCGGCCTGCTCTTTCACATCACGCCCAATTTCCTGCTCGACATGAGCTATCGCTATGTCGACATGGGCAAGATGAACACCGGCGCGATCGCCTGCAACGGCGGCCCGGCCAGCGGATGCGCCTATGAAAGCCAGCACTTCACCATGGTCTCGAACGAACTGATGCTCGGCATGATCTGGATGCTGACCGAGCCCTATGTCCCGCCCGTCGTGGCGGCCAAATACTGAGCCGAACCCGCAGCGGCAAACTCGCGATCCGGGCGAAAGCGCAAAGCTTTCGCCCTTTTTGTTTGTCGTGGCTCCGTTCAGTCTCCAAATTCAACCCTGACAGTATAGACATATTTTTCCGACGCCTGTTAAGGTTAATCCAAGTTTAACCATCTTCGTTCACACTCTTCACATGATCGGCGCCGCGTCGCGCCCCGCAGGCGAAGAGGAAACAGATGCGTAAGACGATTCGCGCCGCCGCCGCCGCGCTTCTTGCCTGGTCGACCGGCGGGCTGGCCGCTCGCGCGGCCGACATGAACATGCCGCCCGCCTATGACGAGACGGATGAGCCGACCCCGATGGTGCAATTTGGCTCGGGCTGGTATCTGCGGGGCGACCTCAACACCCAATATACGGAAATGCCGGCGAAATTTCTCGAACCGACGGATCAGTTGGCCCTCTATGGGCTTCCGGCGGCGCAAGGCTCGATCGGGGTTGGCGGCGTCGGCGGAGACCTCGGCGTCGGCTACCAGTTCAACAGCTGGCTCCGCGTCGATCTCACCGCCGGGATCGATCCGTATCTCAAGCGCTATGGCCCCACCGTCGTGTTCAACGGCACGACTCCAATGCCTGCGGTCTGGGACGCGGGCCTGGGAGACAAGGCTTGCGTTCTTTCGGTCACCACGAACAGCAGCAGCGGTCTGCCGCAATATACATACACGGCGTGCTCGGCCAGCCCCTATGGTTCGCTGACGTCCCAGACTTATCTGCTCAACGGCTATGTCGATCTCGGGACCTGGTGGGGGATAACGCCTTATGTCGGCGCGGGCGCGGGCCTGTCGAACCTGGATGCGTCCGCCAATGTCGATTACAAATACCTGAACGGGCAGCCTTACGGCAACCGCGGGCACAACACTAACTGCGTGGGCGGTTCGTCGTCATCGGGCGGCGCATCGACCTGCTTCTATTACGGTTATCCGAACGACCGCGGGCCGACATTCGGCGGGATCAATTTCGCATGGGCGCTGATGACCGGCGTCGCTATCGACATCGCTCCCCATGTGAAGCTCGACATCGGCTATCGATACACGAACCTCGGTTTGGGCGTCTATGACCAGGAACTGCGCGCCGGCGTGCGCTTGACGCCCGACCTCTGACCGTCGGATAGCCGCCGCGTCGCGTCGGACTTCCGCCGCCGAGCGTCTGGTTCAACGCTGTCCGCCGGCCGCCGCCGTTTCCGCCGCCAATTGCACCCCACTCGGCGCGAGCGGCAGGACGATTTCGACCAGAGTGCCTTCGTTCTTGCGGCTCCTGATCGAGAAGCCGGCGCCATTGGCTTCGGCGAGCGCCTTGGTCAGCGGCAAGCCGAGCCCGGTTCCGCCGCGTCCCGACGCGACCTGACGGAACGGCTCCAACGCCGTGCGCAATTCGCCTTCGCTCATGCCGACGCCGGTGTCCTTGACCCGCAGCGCGACATGGCCGGAATCGTTCAATGCGGTCGAGACGATCACCTGTCCGCCCGGTTCGTTGTAGCGCACGGCGTTGGCGAGCAGATTGAGGACGATCTGGCGGAGCGACCGCTCGTCGGCGTGGACGGCTGGCAGATTGGCCGCCAAGGCGAGGCGGGTGATGATCTTTTCGCGATTGGCCTGCGGCTGCATCAGCGACACGCATTCCGAGACGACGCGATTGGCGTCCACCGCCGTGACGTTCAGATCCAGCTTGCCCGCCTCGATCTTGGACAGATCGAGCAGGTCGTTGACCAGGCTCAGCACATGCGCGCCCGAGCTATGGATGTCGCGTAGATAATCCTTGTAGCGTTCGTTGCCGACCGGACCGAAACGCTCGTCCATGATCACTTCGGCGAAGCCGAGAATGGCGTTCAGCGGCGTGCGGATTTCATGGCTGACCTTGGCCAGGAATTCGGATTTCGCCTGACTGTCGCGTTCCGCCCGCTCACGGGCCTCCTCCATCGCGCGCTCGGTCTGCTTCCAATCCTTGAGGTCGCGCAGGATCAGGCAATATTTGCCCTCCACCGCCTTGCCGAGGCGACCGATGGAAAGGTGGAGCGGGATCGTCGCTCCCTGGCGCGTCCGTCCCAGCGCCTCGCGCCCCCGCCTTTCGGCTCCCGCCTTGGCGCGGGTGAAATAGTCCAGCGCCGAGACCTGGGATTCACGCGCGAACAAAAGGGTGAAATTCTCGCCCGCGACCTTGTCGCGGTCGTAATCGAGCAGGGCTTCCGCCTTGCGGTCGAGGCCGAGGATGGCGCCGTCGGCGTTGAGCAGCACGACGCCGTCGGCGGCGGCGTCAAGCATGGCTTGCCATTCCTCGTCGTCGACGTCGCGCTGGCGCAGGTTCGCCTCCAGCAGGCCGACGCGCTGCTCCAGCGCCGCCGCCGCCGGCCGGGCGAGGGTGAAGAGTTCGGCTTCCTCGCCGTCCCAGTCGAGGCTCGCGCGATGAAGGTCGACCGAAAAAGTCTCGCCGCCGGCGGCGCGCGCCAGCAGGGTCTTTTTCCCGCCCGGCGCGACGTCGTCGGCCAGGGCGCGGAAGACGGCGCCCAATCCGCCGGCATCGGCGAGGGCGTCGGCGTCGGCGTAGCCCAGCCAGTCGAGCGCCAGCCGGTTGGCGTAAAGCAGTTTCTCGCCGCGCGTCACGATCAGCCCGACCGGCGCGGCTTCGGCGAGGGCGATTTTGGCGCGGCCGGCGCCTTCGCCTTCATCCATTGTCTCGGTGGACCGGGGAAGGACAAGCGAAGGCGGGCCGCCCTGGCTCTCGGCCTCCAGGGCGCCGGCCTTGGGTCCGCGCGCGCCGAGCGCCCGCGCGATTTCGCGAAAGGCCGAACGCTCATGCGGCGCGAGCGCGATCAGGGCCGCGTCGTCTTCGCCTTCGTCGCGCGCCGGCGCGCCGGTCTCGGGCCGCGCCGCGCCGTGCGGGCGCAGGGGCACGACGACGCCGGAAAAATCCGGCGAAGGCGCGGGCTGCGCCGCTTCCTCCATGGTCGTCGCCGCCTCGTCCTGCGCCGGGTCGGCGGGAGCGGTATGGAACGGCTCGACGACGACGGCCGCCTCGCGCAGGCGGTCGAGATGCGCCACGCCGAAACCGCGCCAGCCCTCGAAACCGCCGCGACGGTCGAAAACCGGCAGGCCGCCGAGGGTCGCGGGCGCGGCGGCGCCGGCCTGTTCGATGGGCCAATCGACATCGACCCGGCTGAAAGTGACGCGCGCGCGCAAGGCTTCGGCCAGTTCGCCGCGCGGGTCGAGCCCCAGAATCCGCGCCGAGTTCGAGAAGGTCGCGTCCGATCAGGTCGGAACAGCCCGGCCCGACGATTTCGGCGAGCGGCGGGCTGAGTTCGGTCACCACATTGCGCGCGTCGGCGCGCCAGAGGAAACGCGCCGGGGCAAGTTTCGGGAAGCGTTGTTCGAGCCGGGCGCGCAGCTCCCCGAGGCCGGAGGGGCGGACCTCGACGGGAGCGGCGGCCGGCGCGGCCGGCGGCGCGAGGCGGAGCGGCCGCGCCGCGGCGCGCAGGCCGAGGCCGGCAAGGACGAACAGGGGAGGATCTCCCGCCGTGCGGCGGCAAAGAAAGGTGACCGCGCCGGGCAGGACGCCGCCGCCGAACGGGATCCGCTCGAGCCGGGCCGCGGCGCCAGGCAGGATGTCCGCCGCCAGCTGGGCGAGCCTGCGGGCCCCTGGCGCATCGGCGCCGAACACGGGAAGGGTCAGGTCGGCCGCTCGGCCCGCGCCCAACAATGCAAGCGCGGGCGCGTTGGCGTGGATGACGCGCGGCGGGGCGCCCTCGGCGACGATGATCGGCGCGCCGGCGCGCGCCAGCGAGGCGACGGCGGGCTCGGCCAAAGCCGCGGCGACATCCGCGCGGATGTCGCCGTTCTCGCGTTCCGTGGCGTTGTGATCAGCCATGACTCCCGGCCATGCTCGTCGGCTTTTCCCGGCGCCTTCCCGCGACCGCGACTCGGCGCAGCGGGTTGACGCGCTTAACGAAAACTAAATCACGTCCGCCGCGCGGAATCCACATTTGATCCATTTCATTTCACGCGCCCTGCGCTCATGATTAATATCTAATTTGGTTCCATGATAAAATCCATGTTGCGGCGCACAATGAAAGTTGCGACGCAGCAAATTCCTCGATATAAGTCAACCCGCAATGCCAGATCACCAGCGGCGAAGGGAATTTGTCAGGCCCGGCCGCAAAAGCGAGGATCTTTCCATGAACACTCCCCATCTTGAAATTCCTGCGGAAGTCCGCGAGTTCGCCGAGAAGTCGGTCGATCAGGCCCGGAAGGCCTTCGAGAGCTTCGTCGCCGCCGCGCAGAAGGCGAGCGCTCAGTCCGAGGCCGCTGCGGAATCGATGGCCGCCAGCGCCAAGGAAGTCGGCTCCAAGGCGATCGGCTTCGCCGAAGCCAATGTGAAGGCCGCTTTCGATCTCGCCGAAAAACTGATCCACGCCAAGGATCCCAAGGAAATTCTCTCGATCCAGTCCGAATATCTGAAGACTCAGGTCGCGGCCGCGCAGGAGCAGGCCAAAACGATCGGCGAGGCCGTGAAGAAAGTCGTCACCCACACGACGGAATCGAAATAATGCCCCAAGGACCGCGCAAAACCAAAGCGGCGCCGCCCGCCGCCGCGGCGCCTGTCGCCAAGGCGCCCGTCCCCTCCGCAGTCGCGGCGCCCGCCGCGCCCGCGGTTAAGCCCTCTGTCGCGCCTGTGGCCAAGTCGCCTGCTGCGCCTGTAGCGCCCGCGGCAAAGCCGCCTGTCGCGCCTGTCGCCAAGGCGTCCGCTGCGCCTGTCGCCGAGTCCCAGGCCAAGCCAGCGGCTCCGGCCGCCGCCAAGGCCGCGGAGCTCACCAAGGCCGCGGAGCCCGCCAAGGCCGCGGCGCCCGCCAAGTCGGCGGCGCCCGCCAAGTCGGCGGCGGCGGCCAAGTCCGCGGCGCCCCCCAAGTCGGCGGCGCCCGCCAAATCCGCAGAGCCCGCGAAGCCGGCGACACCGGCGGCGGCGCCCGCCCCCGTGCCTTCGGAGAGCTCCTTCTTCCCCGCGAGCAAGAGCCTTCAGGCTTTTTCGAGCAAGGCGATGGAGGCTTATCACGCCAACGCCGCCGCGGCGACGGAATATGTCCACGCGCTTGCCAAAGTCCGCGGCGTCAGTGAGGCGATCGCCTTGCAGAGCGAACATATGCGCAAGCAATATGCGGCCTTGACCGCCCAGGCCAGCGAGCTTGCCGCGCTGGCCCGACAGGTCGCCACCGAAGCCGCCGCCCCGCTCGTGGAGCGTATCGAAAAGACGTTCAAATCGCGCTGAACCGCGGAAGGCGAGGCGCTTCGCCTCGCCGTTCCGTTTTCCCGCGCGACGAGGAAGAAGGCGTCAAAATTGCGCGCGCGACGGTCTTGCCTTCGCGCGCGCGCCGCTATAGGTTCCGCGGGAATTTCAGCCGCCATAGCTCAGTTGGTTAGAGCGCTAGATTGTGGATCTAGAGGTCCCCCGTTCGAGCCGGGGTGGCGGTACCACCCAATTTCGACAATTCATGGGGTTTTCCGCAAGATGGCGCCGCAAGTCGGATGATTTCGACGCCGGCGGCGCGGGTCAAAAAGCGTAGTTCAAGCCAATTTTGACGACCGGATATGGCTTGCCGATATAAAGCCCGTTGTCGAGCGTTCCGTAGTCCCGACCGTCGTCTTCGGTTCTCGTTCCATTGGTCGGCGGTTCCGTGGAGGTCACCGCCATGATCGCCCCGCGCGTCGATCCTTCGATCATGTTGCCCTGGATCAGGGTGAATCCGAATGGGGGGTCCGAACCCTTCCAGAATCCGACGCCCCATTTCGTGTTCTTGATGATATTGCTCGAAACATTGGCGGCGGTCTTGATCGTGCTGTTCCTGATCGCCGCCGGCGCCACGTAGATCCCGCAGCCGTCGCAGCTTTCGATGATGTTCCCGACGATGTCGACATCCGCTTCGGCGTAAATTCCGTCGCCATAGGTGGAATAGACCGGCCAATCCGGATCGCTGGTGTGGAGTGTCGCGCGCGCGATCGATCGGACCTGGTTGCCGGAGATCGCGACGCGCCGGCCGCCTTGCCAGGAATTGGTGACGGAAACGCCCTCGCTCGCGTCGGCGACAATATTGTTGGCCACGACGCCGCCCTCGTAACGATGGCCATTGGGCGTCTGGACATCCGTGCCCGGGCGTTCGATCATGATCGCGGTTTCGCCGGATCGATGGATCGCATTGTTGACGATCCGAGGGTCGAAACAGGCATTCATCCGCACGCCCGAAAAGGCCGAGTCCGAAATCGAATTGCCGTCGACCAGGACGTCATGGGCGTAAAAAGCGGCGACGCCATTGCCATAGGGACCGCTGCCGCCGACGACTCCTTTCGATGGATTGGCGCCGAAGCTCGCCGCCGTGTTTCGGATGCGGTTGTTGCGAATGATGGCGCCATCGGACGCCGGCGGCCATTGCTCCACCAGGACGCCGTAATTTCGGTTGTCGTGGATGTCATTGTCGGCGAACAGATTGTCCCGACCTTGCGCGGAATAAAGCGCGAGATTGCTGTCGTGGATTTCATTCCTGGTCACCGAGGCGTTTTCGCATCGCCACAGGGCCAGGCCGCCGGCGCCCGAGCCGCCGAAGGTACATTCCTCGACGATCAGATTTTTGGCCCGGCAGGCGGTGACCAAAGCGTTGAATTTCGGCATGGCCCGGCTGAGAAAGGGATCGACCAGTCGTTGTTCCTGATCCACGCCGACCACGAAATCGAAGCCGCCGCCCCAGAAGCCGATCCCCCTGATGGTCACGCCGACGATCACCGACGAGCCGGCCGGAGGCCGAATGTCGATATTGAAACAGGATTCGCTCGCCGGCCGGATCACCACCGTTCCCGGCGAGCCGAAAATTTCGAGGGGCGAAGTGATCGCGAAGCCCGCGGTCAGATAGGTTCCCGGCAGGATATGGAGCGGCTTGCCGGCCATGGCGGCGGCGGCGGCGGCGCCCGCGAGCGACAGGCTTTGCGTCCGCGCGCCCGAGGAAGAAAGCGCGGGGCCGATCAAAACCGCGGAATCCTCGATCGCGACAGAATAGGCCGGGTCCGCCGCAAAAGCCGCCGAGGCGGGGAGCAGGCCTGCGGCTGCGGCGGGGATCGACCGGATGAATTGGCGTCTGTCCATGGCCTGCTCCAGGGACCCTCACAAGTAGCCGTCGTCGGGATTTCGCGTTATCGGCGCGCGCTGTTCCCCGCGCGCGAGCCAGCGCCGCCGGGCCGCTTCGATGCCCCAGACGGCGCCGAGCGAGACATAGAACATGCGCCAATGATCGATGTCGATTTGCAGCCCTTGCGCGAAATAGACAAAGGTTGAGGAAAACAGCACCTGCGCTTGCCGGAGCCAGGGATGGCGGGTGAGGCACTGGCGGAAGCCGACGAAAAAAGTCGCGAAAGTCAGGCTGATAAAGGCGAAACCGCCGAGCCAGCCGTTGGAGGCGAAGGCGTTGATATAGGAATTATGGGGCTCAAGGCCGAAGGTGATGCGGAAGCGCAGAGGCCCGAAACCATTGGGCAGGTCGAACAACATCGGGATCGACCGTTGCTGGTTGCCGAAGCGCCCGTTCGGCCCGCTGTCATAGTCCTGCGCCGCCTGGGCGCGATCGAAGAAGAAGTCGCGAACGTCCGGGACGCTCAAAACGCCCATGAGTCCGACGAAAACGGCAAGGATCACGCCCGTTGCGCCCGCCAGGACCCGCAGCCGCATGCGGCGCGTATCCGCCGTCTTGATGAGGAAACCGACGACCATCGCGGTCGAAACCACCATGGCGCCCCAGGAGCCGCGCGAGAAGGACAGGAACAGGGCGGCCAAAATCATGGCGAGGCTCGGGACGACCAGCCACCAGAAGCGGAAACGGCCGAGAAGCAGGCGCTGGATGAGGTAAAGGGCGCCGGTCACCATATAGGAGCCGAGTACGTTCGGATCCTTGAAGGGCGCCATGGCGCGGCCGTCCTTGACCCAGTCGCCGCTTCCGTCGAAGGCCGAGAGCCAGGTCGTCACGGCGATCACGGAGGCGAGGACGCAGGAGACGGCATAGGCCGAGAGCAGCAGCTCGGCGCGGCGCGCGGTCTGGTTGGAGAGGAACAGCGCATAGAAGAGGCCGGTCGAACCGATGAACAGGGTGTGGAACATGAAACTGACGGGGTCGGGCTCGTTCCAATAAGGAATGAGCGAGACGAAGCCGCCGAGGGTCCATAGCGACAAGAACAGGACGAAGGGCAGAATGGCGCGGTGGATGGTGAAGCCGCCGATCCACCACAACGCGAGGGTGATCAGGATCAGAATGTCATAGGGCGACGGCTCGAAGAACACCACCGAGCCGCTGGCGACGGTCAGCCAGAAGAAACCATTGACCAGCTTGCCGTAATCGAAGGTCCGGCGGCGGGGCGCCGCGAGCGGCGCGGCGAGGGCGGTTTCGGTCATGAAGCGTTCCCGGAAGCGCCTCCAGAAGCGCCCGCTGGCGCGGCCTCCGGCGCGCGGCCCTTGCGTGCGAGGCCCGCGCGATAGGCGTCGAGGCCCCTGTCCACCATGACCTCGACGCTGAAATGGGTCGCGACATTTCGCGCCAGCTCCGCGCGTTCGGCGGCGGCTTCGTCGGGGTCGCGGCGCAGGGCTGCGGCCATGGCCCGCGCCAGCGCCTGCCGGTCGTCGCGCGGGATCAGTCGGTCTTTCAAGGGCCCGAAGATTTCGTTCATGCCGCCGACATCGGTGGCGATGACGGTCTTGCCGGCGGCGATCGCCTCCATGACGAGATAGGGCAGGGATTCGGCGCGGCTCGGCGCCACGACGATCCGCCCGAGCGCAAAGGCCTCGCGCGCCGGCATGGCGCCGAAAAAGGCGACGGCGCGGTTGAGTCCGAAAGTTTCGACCATGGCGGCGAGGCGCTCGAATTCACAGCCCGAGCCGACGATGGCGAGCCTCGCCTCGCCTTCTCCGTCGCGATGCAGCGCGGCCAGCGCCTCGATCAGCGTGTCCACGCCCTTATAGGCGGATAATTCGCCGATATAGACGAATTCCGCCGCTCCGGGCGCCGCGGCGACCGGCGTGAACTCCTCGGGGCGAAGGCCGTTCTTGGCGACCCGCTTCAGCGCGCGCGTGGACCCGACGTCCCTGGAATATTCGCCGGCGATGAAGTCGCTCTCGAACAGCAGGAGGTCGGTCTGGCCGGCGACGATCCGCTCGACCGCCATGTACAGCGCATGGCCGGGCTGCTGATGGAAACTGCCGCCATGCGGGGTATAGACGCGCAGGGGATCGCCGAGGCCCGGCAGGAAGCCCGAGGCGCGGGCGTAGAGGCCGCCCTTCGAGCCGTGGCCGTGGACGATGTCGGGCCTGGACCGGCCGATGACATGGCAAACGCGGGCGATCGCCGGGAAATCGCTGGGATGGGGCTTCCGGCGCATGGGAAAGCGCGTGACGCCAAGCCGCAGCAGCGGCGCGATCGCGGCGATCTGGCGTTCCGCGGTCTCGCCGCCGGTGAGCGAATCCGTGATCATTCCGACGGCGTGGCCGCGCGCCGACTGCTCCCGCGCAAGGTCCAGGACATGACGAAACAGGCCGCCTACGGGCGCCCTGAACACATGGAGTATGCGCAGGCCTGGCTCGCAAGAAGACATCGGGGCACAATTCCGCAACAGCGCCCTTTTTAAATGACGAATGTTAAAAAAGAGGTCGGGCGCCCCGCGCTCAATAGGCGTTCCCGCCGCGCGCCAGGGCGAGCGGGGTCAGGGCGAGAATGCGGAGGTCGAGCCAGATCGACCAGTTCTCGATATAGTCGAGATCGTAATCGACCCGGCGCTGGATCTTCTCCAGCGTGTCGGTTTCGCCGCGCCAGCCGTTGACCTGGGCCCAGCCGGTCAGGCCCGGCTTGACCTTGTGGCGCGCGAAATAGCCGTCGACGATCTCTTCATAGGCCTGGCCCTCCGCCGCGGCGCCGAGCGCGTGGGGGCGCGGCCCGACCAGCGAGAGCTCGCCTTTCAGCACATTGAAAAGTTGCGGCAGCTCGTCGAGCGAGGTTCGCCGGATGAAGCGCCCGAATGGCGTCACGCGCGGGTCGTCCCGCGTCACCAGGCGGCGGGCGTCGTGGTCGCATCGATCGACGTAAAGCGAGCGGAACTTGTAGACGGTGATCTTCTCGTTGTTGAAGCCGAACCTTTCCTGCCGGAACAGCATCGGACCCGGCGACGACAATTTCACCCCGGCCGCCACCGCAAGCATGACCGGCGCAAACAGCGCGGTCAGGGCGAGGCCGACGACCCGATCGAAGGCGGCCTTGGCGGCGATGGCCGATTCCGACATCGGCCTGTCGATCAGATCGAACAGGGGCACGTCGCCGAGGAAGGAATAGGCGCGCGGGCGATAGCGCAGACGGTTGGCGTGGGCCGCCAGCCTGATGTCGATCGGCAGCACCCACAGCCGGCTCAGGATGTCGAGAATGCGCGCCTCGGCATGGACCGGCAGCGCGAACAGGATCTGATCGACCCTGACATTCCGGGCGAAGCCGATCAGGTCGTCGACGGTCCCCAGTTTGGGAAAGCCCGCGACGAGATCGGAGACGCGGTCGTCGCAGCGATCGTCGAACAGGCCGAGTATGCGGACATCGGGAAGGGACGCCCTGGAAAGCTCGCGCAGAAGATCCTCCGCTTGCGGGCCGCCGCCGACGATCACGACATAGCGGTCCAGTCTGCCGCGCCGGGCGAACAGGGAGGCGGCGAAGGCGGCGAGCAGCCGCAAGCCGAGCAGGCAGAACAGGCCCGCCGCGAGCCACAGGCCGAGCCAGCCGCGCGTCGAAAGTTCGTGCGCCCCGAAGACGAAGCCCAGGGCCGCGGCGCCGAGCATGGCGCCGACCCAGGCGCCGGCGGCGCGCAAAAATCCTTCGAAAGGCGCGCGCAGGACGGAAAGTCCATAGGCGCCGCCGGCGTACGCGAGAATCGAAAAGGCGGCGGCGGTGAAAGGCGCGACGAGGATCGGCGCAGCCAGTTCGGCCGGCGCGCGCCAATGACGCAGGATCAGGCCGAGAAGCAGCAGGACGGCGAATTCCCCCAGCCGCGCCGAGCCGGTCAGCGCAAAGCCGTAAAAGATCGCCTTTCGCCGTTGAGGAATGACGGCTTCCGCCGGTGGTCCCTGTCGCATGATGATCGCCGCTCTCGCCCGCGTGTCCACGCAGCGCTTGCTCGTCGCACGATCATAATCTTAAGGGGGGATGAAGAAACCGTAAAAAAAGGGTTTACGGAACTTTCCGATATTTACCTTTATTTGAGATTTTTCCTTCCGTTCAGAAATAACGTTCGGGAATATAGATCGTGTCGCCGGGGCGGACCGGCGCGGTCACCGGCAGGTCGGCGGTCACCGTGCGGTCGCCTTCAGTGCGGGTGAGTTGCGCGTCGTCCTTGCGGGCGCGCGGCGTATAGCCGCCGGCGATCGCGACCGCCGTCTCGACGCTCATGCCGTTGACATAGGGATATTGGCCGGCGGTCGTGACCTCGCCGAGGATGAAGAAGGGGCGATAGGCCTCGACCTCGACCGAGACGCGCGGGTCGCGGATATAGCCGGCGCGCAGGCGCGCCTCGATCTCGCGCGCGAGCTGGACCGCGCTGCGTCCGGCTGCCTGGACCGAGCCGATCAGCGGCATGGCGATATTGCCGGAGCCCGCCACCGCGTAGGAATTGCTGAGCGAATCCTGGCCGAACACGATCACCCGCACGCGGTCCCCCGCGCCGAGCGTGTAGGGCGCGTCGGCGTAGGCCTGGAACTCGGCCGGAATACGCCGCTCGGCGCAACCCTGGAGGGCGGCCGTAAGGACGAGACAGGCGAGCAGCAGAATTCGGCGCATGACAAAGAGACCCGACAAGCGTGCGCCGCAACATGGCGCTGGCCGCGAAACTAGCCGTGTATGGTTAACAAAGCTTTGCCTTTAACCATCGCCGCCGGCTTTCGCCGCGCCCGGAACGCCCGGCCTTTCGGCGAAAGCGCCTCGATCGCGCGGGAAAAGCGCGAAGCGGGAAGGATTAACGGCCGACGGGGCGCGGTTAACATTGCTTCAACCATAAATGTCCTAGAGTTCGCGCCGTTGCGGGAGTCGGGAATGAGCGCGCGGCAAGGCGATTTCGATTTGGACGAGGGCGTGGAGGAGATCGACCTCGGCGGCGTCTCGGCCGCTCTGGGGCGCCGCAAGCGCCTCATTCTGGGCGTCATGCTTGGCGCGACGGCGGCGGCGATTCTGTTCGTCGTGTCCGTCAAGCCGCGCTACATGGCCGAATCGCGCGTTCTGGTCGAGAATCAGGAAAGCTATTTCACCAGCGCTGCGCCGGAGGGGGCGCGCGCGGAATCCGTCGACGCGCTCGACGAAACCGCGATCAACAGCCAGATCCAGATCCTCACCTCGCGCGATCTCGCGCGCAAGGCGGTCCAGGCGCTGCATCTCCAGGGCAATCCGGAATTCGACCCGGCCGCCGGGAGCCTGAGCCCGGTGAAACGGCTGCTGGCCCTGTTCGGAATTGCGCGCAGCCCGGCGGACGAGCCGATCGGCGACCGGCTGCTGAGCAATTTCATCGATCATCTGACGGTGATGTCGCCGTCCAAGTCGCGCGTGCTTCAGGTCGAGTTCTCGTCCCACGACCCCGATCTCGCCGCGCGCGCCGCCAATATGGTGGCGGACCTCTATATCGAGATGAAGTCGCAGGCGAAGCGCGAGGAGGCGCATCAGGCGGCCCAGTCGCTCAAACCCCTGATCGCTTCGCTGGAGGACAAGGTGTCCGAGGCCGACGCCAGGACCGAGGTGTTCCGCGCCCAGACCGGGCTGTACGAAGGCGTCGGAAAAGCAACCGTCCCGACCCAGCAGCTCGGCGAAATCGCAACCAAACTCGCTGACGCGCGCGCCGCGCAGTCGGACGCCCTGGCCAAGGCGCAAACCCTGCGCGACTTCCTCAAAAAGGGGCGTCTGTCCGACGCCGGCGACATCGCCAAGAGCGATCTGGTGCGCCGGATCGCCGACCAGCGCGTGGCCGTGCGCGCGCAGCTCGCGGCGGAATCGCGCACCCTTCTGCCGGGCCATCCGCGCATCAAGGAGCTTCAGGGCCAGCTGAGCGATCTCGACGAACAATTGCGCGCGGCGGTGGACAAGGCCGCGCGCGGCTATGAGGACGACGCCGGCGTCGCCGCGGCGCGCGTCGCCAATCTCGACGCCTTGCTCGAAGCGCAGAAAAGCGCGGTCGGCGCCTCGAACGTCGACGCCGCCAAACTGCTTGAATTGGAGCGCGACTCCAAAATCCTCAAGGACCAGCTGACCAGCGTCTCGTCCAAGTATCAGGCGGCGCTCGCCCGCGATCTCGCCGATTTCGGCGCCGGCCGACGCCCGCGTCATTTCCCGCGCTTTGGCGCCAAGCCAGCCGGTGTTCCCGAAAAAACTGCCCATCGTCGTTTTCGCCGCCCTGGCCGGCCTGTTCTTCCCGGTCGCTTTCGTCATCGGCGGCGAAGTGTCGGGCGGACGCCGCCGGCGGACGGCGGAGGTTGCGCCCGCGCCGGCCGCGCGACGCGAATTCGCCTCGATTGGCGATTTGCAGCGCGCCGTCGCCGATTTCGGCGACGGGGGCTCAAGCGCCGAGGGGCGGGCCGGCTTCGTCGACCGGGTGAAGCGGGCGGCGGCCGATTTCGCCGCGCCCGCGGTCCCGCTGGCGAAGGAGGCGGAAGCGGCGAACGCGCCCGAGCCCGCGCGCGAGTCCGAAAAAAAGCCCGAAGCCGCGCATTTTTCCGCCGTCGCGGCTGAGATTGATGAAACGCCTGAAGCCGATGAAACGCCCAAGTCCAATGAAACGCCCAAGTCCAATGATACGCCATTGTCGCGGTTCAACGCGCCGGCCGGCCCCGCGCGCGCCTTCATCGAGCGCATCGCAACGAGCGCGGCCCAGGGCGGCGCCAAGGTCCTGGTGGTGAGCGACCCCGATTCCGGCTCGGCCTGCGCCGCGCTGTCCCTCGCCCGGGCGCTCGCCCGGGAAGGCCGCGCGATATTGGTCCAGCTCGACGATTCCGACCCCTTCCTGACGGCCGAACTCGAATCGGCCCAGGAGAACGCGTTCGACAGCGATCTTTTCGACGACGCCCAGCCCGGGTTGGCGCAGCTCCTGTCGGCCGAGGCGTCCTTCGCCGAAACGATCTATCGCGACGGGGCCTCGCGCCTGCATATCATCCAGTCGGGCGGCGCGGTGGAAGCCGCTCCGGCCGATATCGATCTGGTGCTCGACGCGCTCCACGCGACCTATGATTTCGCTGTCGTCGCCGCGGGCTCCGGGGCGGAGGCGGCGCGGATCGCGCGGGACGCCGATCTCACCGTCGTCTATGCCGAAGAGGCGCGGGCGCGCGGCTTCCTGGCCGACGATTTCTCTGCCGCAGGGGCGAAGACGGTCCTGCTCGCCGGGCGCGATTCCATTGGCGAAATCGCCGAAATGGCGGCATAATCCGGTTTCCGCAAGATTGCTACGCAATTCGCGGAAACGCCATGGCGCGAAAATCCTTTGGGTTGCGGGCGAATTTTCGCGTCAACGGAATATGAATTCCGCATGAGTCATGCGGAATTCATATACGCTTTTCGCGCGGAGATTGCGTCATGAACAAGTTCTCGGAAATCGAGGTCCGAACCATCGATGGGGCGGTCAAGGAGATGGCCGATTTCGGCGGCAAGGTTCTGCTGATCGTCAATGTCGCCAGCAAATGCGGCTTCACTCCGCAATATGCCGGGCTGGAGGCGCTGCAACAACGGTTTTCCGCGCGCGGCTTCGATGTGCTCGGCTTTCCCTGCGACCAGTTCGGCCATCAGGAGCCGGGCGACGAGGCCGAGATCAAAAACTTCTGCGCGCTCAATTACGGCGTGACCTTTCCGATGTTCGCCAAGATCGAGGTCAACGGCGACAACACCCATCCCCTTTACCGCGCTCTGAAAAAGGCCGCGCCCGGCCTGCTGGGAACCGAGGCGATCAAATGGAATTTCACCAAATTCCTGGTCGGCCGCGACGGCAAGGTTTTGAGGCGTTACGGGCCGAACGACAAGCCGGAGGCGATTGCCGGCGATATTGAGCAGGCGCTCGACTAGCGGGCAAAATCACTCGCCTCGCGCTCAGGCGCGATTGCGGGTTTCGGTTCGAATGCGTCTTTCAAGCTTTTCTGGCAATGGCTGGTGCTACGCCGTCAGCGGACTTTCCCGGCTTCGGCCGAACGCGTATTCGTGACCCTGAGCGGCCGGTCGGCAACCATACACGGTATGTTACGGAACGGCTTGAACCGGCCGTTTATGTCTCGCTCCTTGCGTCACGCAAAATCGAGTCACAACTCTTTGCTTTTCGTTCTGGCGCGCAAACGCCATCCAATCGCGCTTTTGAGCAACGCGGTCGCTTCCGCACTGCTGCTGCGAATCCGGCCGTAAATTCGGAACGTTCGCGCTTGCGGTAAGAGGCCGAGTCCGGATTCGAGGTCGCCGGCCAAGCGCCGTCGTCGCCGCGACGACCCGGCGGCTGTGATTCATGCATTTGGACCCCGCTCGATTATGCTATTTTGTTAGAGCGGGTGTCACCGGACGCACGGTTCACATCAGATGAAGCAGCGGATACAATTCTGCACCGCGCATGACGGAATACGAATAGCCTTTGCCAAGGCCGGCGATGGTTCGCCGTTGGTTCGGACGGCAAATTGGTTTACCCATCTCGAACTCGATTGGGATAGCGCAATTTGGCGCCACTGGTTTGAGGCGCTTGCCGAAGGCCATACGCTCATCCGTTATGACCCGCGCGGCTCGGGCCTGTCGGACCGCAACGTCGATAATTTCAGCCTTGACGCATGGGTCAGCGATCTCGAAGCGGTGGTCAGCGCCGCAGGTCTGCGGCGCTTTCCACTGATAGGACTTTGCCAGGGAGGCGTCGTTGCCGCCGCCTATGCAGCCCGCTACCCCGACCGCGTCAGCCGACTTATCCTTTATGATAGCTATCTGGCCGGCGCTTACGCCAGTGGCGTCGATGAAGGCATGCAAAAGCAGGCGCATGCGCTGTCGCAGATGATCGAGTTCGGTTGGGGTCGCGACGCTGGAGCATTTCGAGAGGTCTTTGCCAATTTGCTGCTTCCTGACGCGACGAGGGAACAGCTCCGCTGGATCGGCGAACTTCAGCGGCGCAGCGCGTCAGCGCCGAACGCCAAAAAGCTGTGGGACGCGTTCAACAGCTTCGACATTCGCGCCGAGGTTAGCAAACTGAAAACTCCGACCCTTGTTTTCCACGTCAAAGGCGATGCGATGGTGCCGTTCGAGGCAGGGCGCCGGCTTGCCGCAGCTATCCCAAATGCGCGCTTTGTCCCGCTAGAAGGCAAGAACCATATTCTGTTGGCCAATGAGAAGGCTTGGCAGACTTTTCGGAGCGAACTGAATAATTTTCTTAAGGCTGACGAACCCGTTGAAACGCCTTCGCAAGATAAACTGGACGCATTGAGCGCCCGGGAGAGAGAGATTCTTGACGGCATCGCGCGGGGAATGATCAATGCCGAAATTGCCGGAATGGCGGGTATTTCCGAGAAAACAGTACGCAATCACATTACCACGATTTTTGCCAAGCTTGAGGTTGATCACCGCTCTCAGGCGATCGTTTTCGCGCGCAAGGCAGGTCTCGGCCGGGACTAATTGCCCCGCCGACTGGGACCAGCGTCCCGCAATCACGCGCGTTCCGAAGAAAAAGTCGTTACGAATGGGGCCGGGGCCTCAATACTTCGGTGGACGTCTGAGGCATCCTTTCAGCATCAAATCTGAAAGGTCAGCACCATGAACACCCCGACAACAGGAATTGCCAAGCAGCGGCAGGACCCACTGCGCGAGCGGTATCGCACGGCTCCAAAAGAAGCCTGGATCGTCGACAGCGCCGAAACCATAGCCAATGGCGTGGAAGATCCGTTCCATTGCGCAGTCGCACCCGGGCAAGGATATGGCGAGCGATGGCAAATCGGCATTCATCGCGCCGTCGGCGGCTATCATGATCGTCCCAACCCTGGCGATCTCCTCTGTGCGGCGCTCGCTTCCTGCCTCCACTCGACAATTCGAATCATTGCCGACCGGCTCGAGATTCCGATTGCGCGTCTTGAAGTGAGTGCGCGGGCTCAAGTCGACGTCCGCGGCACGCTGCTCGTGGATCGCGATGTTCCGGTGGGGTTCCAGAAAATGACCTGCGAGGTCCGCGTGAAGACAGCCATGAATGTGCCTTTGGAAAAGATGAGGCTGCTGCTTGCAGCAGCCGAACACAGCTGCGTCGTCCTCCAGACGCTACGTAGCGGCGTGCAGGTGCAGACGCAATTCGATGAAATCCAATCGCTCGCCGATCTGGCCGTGCAATAACCGCAGCTTGATCCTTAAGCGAAGCCCAAACAAGGGAGACAGGGCAATGCCACAGATCGATGTCCATCTGATCAAGGGCGTATTCAACGCCGAGCAGAAAAAACAGATTATTCAAAAGTTGACCGATGCCATGGTTTCGGTCGAAGGCGAAAACATGCGCGGCGTGACATGGGTGAAAATTTTCGAGGTTAACAGCGGTGAGTGGGGCATTGGCGGCCAACCGCTGACGACCGAAGCCGTAAAAGAATTGGCCGCAGGTCGACGGGTAGCGTGACACGTGTGCTTTGGTAGCTATCGCCGGCAGCGTATTCCTGCTGGCGATAGCTAAGATTCTGATAGCGGGCCGATGCAGTGACTGAACGAACGATGTCCGCTGTTGACGCATCCTTGCCATTGCGCCTTCGACCGGTGTTGTCGCTGGACCGGTCCTTCGCGCTATTCCCGCTTCGCGCCGATTTGCGCCATTCACGGTGGGCGTCCCAGCGCCCGGATTTATAATCTCGGCCATGCCTATCTGGCCCCGGCCATCCAGGGCCCACCGTATATGCGCTCGCCACCGCCGTCGCTTCATGGGCTGGCGTTGATCGGGATCGCGCATATCGGCGCCGACCGTCTTGCCTTTTCGCGCGTCTCGGCCGTCAGTTCGCGGTGATAGTTGGTAATGGCGTCGAACCAGATATGGCGGGACTGGAGGTAATTCGCGCCTTCGACCCTTGAGGGCGGCATCAGGTCGCCGAGCAGGCCTTCGATCTCGCGGCGCGCCGAGACATGGGACGGCGTCAGGGTGTGATCCTCCTTTTCCGGGCGGATGGCGGATCACGTCATCCCGAGAAGTCCTGTGGCGGGGCCAGATCGGTGGGATTGATCCGTTCGATCCAGGCCTCGCGCCAAAAATGCGCCTGCCCACGGGGGCAGTTCTTCGCGCACAGGCCCTCGCAGCGAACGTTTTTCAGCGCGACAGTATTGGTCAGGCGCACCATCTCGCCGGTTTCTTCGGAAATCATTCGTTCGATGCGAAAATCAACCTCGAATATCCCTCCGACATAGGCGGTCATGTCGGGTTCAAACAGAAGGCCGCGGTTGCGGCCGGAGGGCCCGACCGTGCGGCTGATCTCTTGGGCTGACCTGACCTTGACATATTCGCCGACGCGCAGGTCGAGGTCGCCCTTCGAATGGGGCCCGCTTGATCCGTGAACCGATCCGATCCGCGGCAGGCCGAATAGCGCGCGCAACCTGTTCTGAAGCACCATGACGATGATTCGAAGGAATTTGCCGACGCGTAGTTCACCGTCCGCAATTTCCTCGAAATATTTCATCAGGTTGAATTTCGAAAGCGGCTGCGTCGCGTGTTGGAGCCGTGTCGACTGGCACAAATAGCGCGCGCCCTCGCGCGTCCTGGAGGAAAGCTCGTGGTGGAATCCGTCGAGCTGCGTGTCATCGGCCGTGACCACGAGATCACCCGCAGGATCTAACGGCCTCAACCAGGCTTCCTTCCAAAAAATAAGGCATTTTCTCTGACATCCATCATGAGCTGCGCCGTCGCAGTGGCTGTCGACCAGCATGACCACATTGCGCATGGCTCGGATGCCGTGGCCCTCAACGCAGGTCCTGTTGACACGACGCGCGACAGTCATCCGACGGCCGCAATATTTCAGCATCTCCGGCATGAAAGGCAGGCCTTCGAACCCGAAATTTGCGTCAAGCGTGGCGAGGATTTCGCCGGCCGATCTCACTTCGACCGTTTGTCCGTGCGCCGGACGGAATCGCGCGCTTCGGGCGTCGCGCTCGTCGCCCCCTTGTCGCCGAACGCGCGGAAAAATGGATGTGATCGAACCGACGCTCATTTGGGACAACATCAATATCCCGAAAGCCGGCCTGGCATCAGGCAATGTCGCGGCTAGTCGAGGTTAAGGCGGCGCTTGTGACGAATGCAGAACGAGGTTGATTACTCGCCTCCATTGGCCGGTAAGCTATGCGAAACAACTTAGTTTTTTGCTAAGGCAATGTTGCACGATAAATGCCACGATTATGGCGCCTGCAGCGGTCGGAGGGCAACGCCGTAAATACTATCGGAATCGAATGCGTCGGACGTGATGTCGAGGGCAAATCCCCACGCGACAGCCGGTTCAACGCTTTCTCCGCTTCGCCTGAATGGCCGTCGCGCTCGGCTGTCTGCGCTCGCCAAATCAACGATCGCCATCGATGCCAAGGGAGCGATACAGTGGCGGAATTGAAACGTACTGCGCAGGCGACGAAACTTTTTCGTCTACCCCAATGTCCGGAAATATGGAGGCCTCGGAAGGGACTTGAACCCCTCCTGTGGGGATTTGCCGTCCCCCGCGTGAACGCTCCGCCACGAGGCCATGATCGCCGATGGATGCGAACCATTAAACATTAGCCTTCCAACTGTTGAAAATTCATTTATTTTGTGAGGCTCGCGCCCGTGCTCCTGATCAGAGACTGCTTTGCGCCCGTGAAGGGACAGTCATGATGACGGGTGGAGCTCCCCCTTGGTTCAACTCCGGCGTTTACGCCGATCAATCGCGAATTCCCGCTTCTGGCGCCAAGCAGTCACTGCTGCGAGAGCCCTGGCGCTTCCGCTTCCCGCCGATTTGCGCTCGCTGCCGTCGTCGCTTCATGGGCTGGCGTTGATCGGGATCGCGCATATTGGCGCCGACCGCCTTGCCTATTCGCCCTTCTTGGCTGTCAATTCCCGGTAATAGTCGGAAATGGCCTCGAACCAGATATGGCGGGACTGGAGGTAATTCGCGCCTTCGGCCCGTGAGGGCAGCATCAGGTCGCCGAGCAGGCCTTCGATCTCGCGGCGCGCCGAGACCTGCGACGGCGTGAGGGTGTGATTCGCCTCTTCCAGCGCGTCGAGAGCGGTCAGGCCGAGGGGAAAAAGCTCGCGGAAAATGACGCGGTCATGCAGCCCCTCGGCGACGCGGAACTGCAATTCCACCGCGAGCTTGCGCAGGGCCTGATCGACTTGCCGCGCATTGTTGCTCTGCAGGCTGGCGATGCGGTTGCGCACCAGCACCCAGTCGATCAGGCCGTTGTCCACCAGCCGGCGCTTGCGCCGCGCCTCCATCACGATTTCGGCATATTGCGCCATCATGCCGCGTTTCGCGCGGTCGTGATGGACCCGCGACAGCACGTCCATGTCGATGAAACTGTCGTTCATCGGCGAAATCAGGGTGTCGGCGAGCGAATGGGCGAGCCGCATCAAGTAGGAATCGCTCGCCGGCGTGTCGATCACCACGAATTCGTAATCATGCTCCACTTCGCCGATCGCCTCGGCGAAAACCGAAAATTCCGCCGATTCGTTTTCGTGGACATTGGCGCCTTCGGCGCGATCCGGCGCGAAATGGCGCGGCAGCTCCACCGGCCACGGCGCGGTGCGGGCGAAGGAGGCGCGATTCTCGAAAAAGCGGGTCAGGCTGCGCTGGCGGATGTCGAGGTCGATCGTGGCGACGCGATAGCCGGCCTTCAGCAGAGCAACGGCGAGATGGATCGACAGGGTGGACTTGCCCGAGCCGCCCTTTTCATTGGCGACGACAATCACATGTGCGGTCCGCAGCTCGGGCGCGTCGCTGGCGTCGTCAAAAGGCATCGACCAAGGCTCTAGACCGAATTGGCTTCCGTCCGCAAGGCGCCAAGGGCGAGCGGGCGGCGTTCGTCATTGAGCGTAAATCCAATCCTGGCGCCCGCGCAACAATGATGGGGTCGAAAGGCGCAAGACCAGATCGCGGGCGAAGGCCCTGGCGCCGGATAGATGATAGATCTGGCCCTGGGCGCGCGCGCCTTCCTGGATCTTGCGGGAGCGCGCCACGCGGGCGGCGGAATATTCCGTCAAGGCGGTCGCGGGATCGTCGCCATGGGCCGCGACGGCGGCGGCGAGCGCGGCGGCGTCCTCGATCGCTTGCGCCGCGCCCTGCGCGAGATAGGGCAGCATGGGATGGGCGGCGTCGCCGAGCAGGGCGACGCGACCTTGGGCGAAAGACTCGAGCGGCGGGCGGTCGAACAGGGGCCAGCGCAGCCAGGTCTCGCCGGCGCCGATCAGCTCGCGGGCCTCGCCGCACCAGCTCTTGAAGCGGTTGAGCAGGAATTTCCGGTCGCCCTCGTTGTCCCAGAATTCTGGGTCGCCCTCGGCCTCCCCGCGCCAGGCGTCCTCCACCAGGGCCACGACATTGACGATCGAGCCGCCGCGCAGGGGGTAATGAACGAGATGGGCGCGCTCGCCGAACCAGAGATTGGCGGCGGGGCGCCGGAACGCCTCGGGCAGACCGGCGGCGGGCAGGATGGTGCGCCAGGCGGTGTGGCCGGTATAGGCCGGCTTGTCGGCGCCGCTCTGGATCAACCGGGTGCGCGTCATCGAACGCACGCCGTCGGCGCCGATCAGCGCGGCGCCGGAGGCGCGGCGGAACTCGCCGTCGAAACGATAGGTGACGGCGACGCCTTTCTCGTCCTGGATCAAGCCGGTCAGCGACGAATCGTTGCTGATCTGGATCAGGTCCTCGCCGCGGGCGCGATCGACCAGGGCGGCGAGCAGGTCGGCGCGATGGACGGCGATATAGGGCGCGCCCCAGCGTTTTTCGGCGTCGTCGAGCGGCACGCGCGCGAGATCGGCGCCGTCGGAGCCGCGCCGCAGCCGCACATATTCCGGTTGAACCGCCATCTCCATGAGGGCGTCGAGCACGCCGAGGCGGCGCAGGATCCGGCTGGCGTTGGGGGCAAGCTGAAGTCCGGCGCCGACCTCGCGGAAGGCCGAGGCGCGCTCGAACAGAATGATGGGACGGCCGATTTGCGCCAGCGCCAGCGCGGCGGTCAGGCCGCCGA
This sequence comes from uncultured Pseudomonadota bacterium, assembly GCA_963748385.1. Lineage (GTDB taxonomy): Bacteria > Pseudomonadota > Alphaproteobacteria > Rhizobiales > Beijerinckiaceae > Rhodoblastus. The sequence goes on along the minus strand of CAVVIQ010000012.1, from coordinate 43,610 downwards.
CGCCGCCGCCGGCGATGACGAAAGGCTCTTGCGCGGTCAATTCTCAACTCCCACGGCGCGCTGGAGGATTCTCGATCGGGGCGTCAGGCGGCTTGCGCCGGAACCTCGCAGGCGGCGGGATCGGAATGGCCGTGGAGGGAAGCGTCATAGACGTAGAGCGTCGAACAATAGGGGCAGACCGTCTCATCGTCCGAGCCCATGTCGATGTAGATATGAGGATGGTCGAAGGGCGGCAAAGCCCCGATACACATGAATTTTTTGGCCCCGATGCGAATTTTCGGCAGTCCGGGCTGGTTATGGAAATGCGGAATGGCGTGGTCCGACATGAGGGCTTGATCCGAAAGGGGCGGCTTTCTGCGCGACGCGGCGCACCATAATCAATGCCGCCCCGTTTGGGTAGGGGCTTAGAGCGTTTCCCACCTGTCTTGACGCATTCTGCCGAGGGGATTTTGCCCCGGCGCCAGGAGCGCGGCGCAAGGCGTGTCGCGGACACGGCTAAGCCGCGCGACGCCGCGCCAGGGCAAAATCCCCCGGCCCCGCGAACCGGGATGTTTCCCGGTTCGCCGTTCCAGGACGAGCCCAAGTCGGAAACATCCGACTTGGGCGGGGTTCGCCTTTGACGGCCGCCCGGCGCGTTGCGAACCTTGGCCGTGTCCTCGACACGGCCTGCGGCCCGCGCCTGCCGGATCGCCTCGCCAAAGGCGAACAGAACGCGTCAAGACAGGGGGGAAACGCTCTAATTCCGCGTTCCTCCCCGCATTTTGCCGATCAAGGCGTCGAGCGAAATCATGCCCGGGCCGTAAACCAGGATGGCGAGCGCGGTCGCCGCCCAGATCAGGTGGAAACTGGCCCAGCCGTCGGGCTCGGTGAGCTGGATGACCGCGGTCATGCCCAAGAGGCCGAGCGCGGCCCATCGCGTTCCCAGGCCAAAGACGAGAAGGACCGGCAGCAGGACCTCCATCACGCCCGAGGCGAAAGCCATCAGATGCGGGGCGGGGAAGGGATATTGCCCGCCGAGGATATGCAGCCTGAACTCGTCGGTGAAGAGCGCGTCGGCGCTGTCGCTCAATTTGAGAAAGCCGTCCCATTTGGTCAGACCCGACCGGTAGAAGGGGATGGCGAGGGCGAAGCGCAGCGCCAGTTGCGCGAGGCTTTCGAGCAACGGTTTGCAGCTGCGCGGGAAGGGGGTTGCGATCAGCAGACGGGAGGTCGAGACGGTCATGGGGCGCTCCATTCTTGGCTGTTGTCGGGAATGAAATCGGCGAAGGCGCCGGCCTCGGTCAAGGCGACCAGCGTCTGGCCGAAATCGAATCCGGCCTCGGCGCTTTGGCCGGCCCCGGCGGCCTCGCCGAGCGTCGCGCCCGCGCCGCAGGCCGACAGAAAGGCGGCGGCGCCAGGCGTCAGCGCGATCAGATGGGCTTCGGCCCGGGGCCGAAGGACCAGCGCGGTTTCGCCGCGCCAATCGTCGATCGCGCTTCCCAGCGGGTCGCGCAAGGCGAGCAGCGGCCAGTCAGAGGCGACGAGACGGAGCGAAGGATGAAGGCGGGCGCGCGCGTTTGCGATGGCCGTCGCGTCGAGCGCCGCGAGGCGCGCAAGCGGGCAGGGCTCGGTTTCCCGCGCGCGCAGGGCTTGCAGCACGGCCCAGTCGAGCCGGGCGACATCGGGCAGATAGGGGACTTCGGTCGCGCCCTGCTCTTCAAGAAAGCCGGCAAGAAAAACGGGAAATTTTTCGCCATATTCGGCGAGAACCGGCGAAGACGGCGGAATCTTCTCCTCGAAGGCCCGCGCGGCGCCGCGAAAAGCCTCGTCGCCGACGAGCCGCAGCACGGTCGGAAACTGCGCCTTGAGCGCCTCGATCGCGGCGACCGCGCAATTGTTGCGATAGACGGCGAAGCGCGCCGCCGCGTCGCAAGGCGCAAAGAGGGCGGGGACGGGCGCGGCGGGGTTTTGCAGGGCCGAAGCGAAGGCGCGCTGCCATCCGGCGTCGCGCCCCTCGCCCGAAGACCCGCCGCGAGACCGGCGTTGCTCGACGGGCCGATGAGCCAGGGGAGGGGAAGCGCGATCAACGCGAAGAATCGCCCGCGCCTTCTCCGTCTCCGCCAGCAAGTCCGCCCAATCCGGGACATTGTTGTCCCATTCGATCAGGGTAGGGCGCGGGCCGGCGGCGGCGACGGCGTGGCGATAGAGCGCCCAGACTTCTGCGCTCACCGGGGCGCCATGATCGTCGATCAGGAAGGCCCCGTTTTCGTCGCGCGCTTGCGCATGGCCGGCGAGATGGATTTCGCCGACCCAAGCGTAAGGAAAGGCGTCGAGATAGTCGCGCGCGTCAAAGCAATGATTGACCGCGCTGACGAAAACATTGTTGACGTCGAGCAGCAGGCCACAGCCGGTCCGCGCGCAAAGCTCGGCCAAAAATTGCGGTTCGGCCAAAGAATCGCCGGCGAAGCGCAGATAGGTCGCCGGGTTCTCGATCAGGATCGGGCGGCGAAGAGCGTCCTGAACCGCCTCGATTTTCCCGGCGATGCGGGCAAGCGCCGCGTCGTCATAGGGCAGCGGCAGGAGGTCGGGAAAGGCGCGGCCGGAAAAATCGCTCCAGGCGATATGTTCGGAGACCAGCGCCGGCGCAGCGAAATCGACGACGTCCTTCAGCCGCGCCAGATGGTCAGAATCGAGTTTTTCGGTCGAGCCGAGCGACAGGCCGACGCCATGAACGGAAATCGGAAAAAACTCGCGGATCGCGGCGAGCAGGCGGCGATTGGGGCCGCCGGGATTCATGTGATTCTCGGCGTGAATTTCGAAAAAGCCGATGTCGGGCCGCGTCGCCAGAATTTCCGCGCCATGGGCCGGCTTGAATCCGGCGCCCACGGCGTTCAGCGCGATGTCACAGGTCTGGACGCTCATGTTCATGGCGACGCGGTCCTTTCTGAAAAATCAGGATTTCGGCCGGTCGCGGTCGAGCGCGGTCAGCGAGCCGGTCCGGCCGCTGGGCGGCTTGATGGTCGTGCAGGTTCCCGCCGGCACGAATTTCCATTCATTGCCCTGGTAATCGACCGTGGATGTGCCGGCGCAGGTCGTGCCGGCGCCCGCCGCGCAATCGTTGGTTCCCTTCAGCGCCACGCCGAAGCATTTTTCCTGCTTGCCCGCGGCATGGACAGGGACGGCGAGGGCGGCCGTCAGCGAGGCGGCCAGGGAAGAGGCGAGAAGGATGTCGCGGGTCAGGGTGCTTGTGCTCATCTGGAAGTCTCCGGCTGGGACGGCGGGGCCGTCTGCTCCCCTTACGCGGAGGCCGGCGCGGCGTTACGCGAAAGGCGAAAAAATCGACGGCGGCGAAAAATGGCCGGCCCGGCGTGCAATCGCGGGATTTCCGATGTAACAATCGGCCGCGCTTGCGCGTAGAGGGGTGGTGAATGCCGGATTTTCTGGCGCGGGATCGGGAATGGAGCACGGCCATGCAGGCCGCTCTCGCGGGCGACGGCGACTCCTACAGGCGTCTGCTGGCCGACCTGGTTCCTTTCCTGCGCAAGATTTGTCTGAGATCCTGCGTCCGCGCGGGCCTTGCGACGAGCGATGCGGAGGACGCTGTGCAGGAAACCCTGCTCGCCATCCACCTCAAGCGGCATACCTGGGATCCGGGCCAGCCGCTGACGCCGTGGCTCGCGGCCATCGCGCGCAACAAGATGATCGACGCGGCGCGCCGTCGCGGGCGCCGGGCCGAGACGGACATCGCCGATTTCGAGGATGTCCTCGCCGCGCCCGCCGAGGCCGAAAGCTTCGAACGGGAGCTGGATCGGCAGGGCGCGCTGCGCCTGCTCGACCGGTTGAGCGCGAAGCAGCGCGAGGCGATCGAGGCGGTGTCGATCAGGGGCGAAAGCCTGCGCGAAGCGGCGAAACATCTCGGCGTCAGCGAGGGCGCCCTGCGCGTGTCGGTGCATCGCGGCTTGAAGACGCTGGCTGAGCTTTACCGGAAATTGAACGCGTGAAGACATGAAAACCGAAGACCTCATAGCCGCCTTGGCGGCGGACAACGACACGAAGCAAGCGCCTATGTCGCGGGCCTTCGGTCTCGACCTTGGCCTGGGCTTCTGCGTCTCGGCGGCGTTCTTCTTCGCCTTTCTCGGCCTGCGTCCGACCTTTTTCGCTTCGCTCGACGAGCCGCGCTTCCTGTTCAAGTTCTTCTTCAGCGGAACGTTGGCCGCCACCGGGCTGGTTCTGGCCTGGCGGCTGTCGCGGCCTGGCGCCGATCCCGGCTCCGCCCGTCGCGCGGTTTTTCTCGCGCCTGTCCTGGCGGTCGTCGCCAGCCTGATCGAAATGGCGTTCGTTCCGCACGATCAATGGGCGGCGCGGATGATCGGCCATAACGCCGTTCATTGCCTGACGCTCATCCCCTTCATGTCGCTGGCGCCGCTCGCCGGGCTGTTTCTGGCCTTGCGCCACGGCGCGCCGAGCGATCCGCATCGCGCGGGGGCCGCCGCCGCCTTTGCCTCCGCCGGCTTCGCGGCGATCCTCTACGCCGCCAATTGTCCGGACGATTCGCCGTTCTTCGTCGCGGTCTGGTACATCACCGCGACCGCGATCGTGGTCACCCTGGGCTGGTTCGCCGGCGGGCGCCTGCTACGATGGTGAGGAAGTTTATTTTTTGATCGCGACTTCGTCGCGATATCCCTCGCACGAGCTCGGCGTCGCATTCGCTCCTAGCCGGTTCTCATAAACGAGAACCGGCGACGCTCCGGACAAAATCATGCAGGAATTTTTCTCGGCCGGCGCGCGACTCGTCTTTCTTGATTTCGCGCCGACGACGGTGGACCGGGGAGAGCCGATCCTGCTCATCCACGGTTTCGCCTCGAACCACGGCGTCAATTGGGTGTTCCCGCAATGGGTGAAAACCCTGACCCAGGCCGGGCGGCGCACCATCGTCTTCGACAATCGCGGCCATGGGCGCAGCGAAAAGCTTTACGATCCGGAGCAATACACGCCCTGGATCATGGCGCGCGACGCCGTCAACCTGCTCGACCATCTCGACGTCGGCCGCGCCGACGTGATGGGCTATTCGATGGGCGCGCGCATCGCCGCCCATATGGCTCTGGCGAGCCCGGACAAGGTGAGGGGTCTTGTGCTGGCCGGGCTCGGCTTCCATCTTGTGGATGGAGAAGGACTTCCGGAGGGCATAGCGGAAGCGATGGAGGCGCCGTCCGCGGAAGCGGTCGCCGGCGCGACGCCGCGCATGTTCCGCGCCTTCGCCGAGGCGACCAGAAGCGACTTGCGGGCGCTGGCCGCCTGCATGCGAGGCTCGCGCCACGCGATGAGCAAGGCCGAGGTCGCGACGATTTCTGCGCCGACGCTGATCTGCGTCGGAGCGGAAGACCATATCGCCGGGCCGCCGGAACCGCTCGCGCGGCTGATGCAGAAAGCGCGCGTGCTGACGCTTCCGGGCCGCGACCACAACAAGGCGGTTGGCGACAAGCTGTTCAAGGAGGGCGTTCTGGACTTCCTTAACGACCTTTAGGCCCGGGCCCGACAGCGAAACGGAAACATGCTATTGTCTTGCGTCCGCGCGTGCGGCAGGAGTTCTGGATGACGACGACCGGCAATGTGTTGGCGCTGCGCAAGAGCGACGCCGATCCAATCTTCGCCCATATCCGGCGTGAAGCAGAGGAAGCCCTCCGCCGCGAGCCGGAGCTCGGCTGCTTCTTGACCTCTTCCATCCTCAATCACGCCACTCTGGAGCAGGCGGTCGGCCATCGCCTCGCCGCGCGCCTCGCCCATCCGGATTTTTCCGGCGATCTGATCCGCCAGAACTTCCTCGACCTCGTCGCCCGCGATCCTTCGGTGGGCGAGGCGATGCGCGCCGACATTCTCGCCTTCGCCGACCGCGATCCGGCCTGCCAGCGGCTGATCGAGCCGGTGCTCTATTTCAAGGGCTTCCACGCCTTGCAAACCCACCGGCTGGCCCACGCCTTGTGGAACGCAGGGCGCAAGGATTTCGCCCTCTATCTGCAAAGCCGGTCCTCGTCGGCCTTCCAGACCGACATCAATCCGGCGGCGCGGATCGGCAAGGGCCTGTTCCTCGACCACGCCACCGGGCTGGTGGTGGGCGCCACGGCGGTGATCGAAGACGACGTGTCGATCCTGCACAGCGTGACCCTGGGCGGCACTGGCCACGAACGCGGCGACCGCCACCCGAAAATCCGCCACGGCGTGCTGATCGGCGCCGGCGCGAAGATCATCGGCAATATCGAGATCGGCCATTGCTCGCGCATCGCGGCGGGCTCGGTGGTGCTGACGCCGGTTCCGGCCAATGTCACGGTCGCTGGCGTGCCGGCGAAAGTCGTCGGCGCCTCGGGCTGCGCCGAGCCGGCGCGCGAGATGGACCAGGTGCTCGCCGCCAAGGCCGACGAGGATTGATTTTTTGCCGGAATCGAACCGTAATGCGTCGCGGCTTGCGGCCGCGGTCGATGAGGGAGACGGCTTGAAAATCCTCGTGAACGGCAAACCGGTCGAGCGTCTGGGCAAGCGCGATCTCAAATCGCTCGCCCGGGGCAAGCCGGATGACGAGATCGTCGGCGCCGTCCTCTCCGGCGACGCCGCCACCGCCAAGGTTCGGCTTGCGTCCAAATTCCTCTTCATCTTCCTCGCGGTCCTGGTGGGCGGGCTGGAGGCGTTTGTTTTGTTCAACCTCGCCGGGGAAGCGTCCCCAACGGAATTTCAACTCATCGTGATTTTCGCAATCGCGCTTTTTATTGGTCTCCCGGCTCTGTTCTATTTTGCACACCGGCGCGTCGTGGAACGCTGGATGAAACGGCTGCCGGAGCGCAGCGCGGCCCTGCCGCCGCCTGGGGCCGAGGTTCGGGTCGATGGGGATGGCGTTGCGATCGGCTCGCGCGTCGCCGAATGGTCGCAGCTCCGGATCGAACAGCTCGAACTCGTGCGAACCGGCGGCGGCGAAGCAGGCGATTCCTTGATCCCCGAGCGGATCGTGCTGACGGGCGCCGGTGAGCCCATGACGCTCGACAGCAACCTGATCGGGAATGGCAAGACAGATGGTCGAGACGGCCTGCCGGCGTTTGCTGCGCGTGGAGCAAGGCGGCGAGGGCCAATGACAAGATTGGAATGAGCCGCGTCCGCGCGCCTCAGTCCGCCGGCCTGTAAAGCTCGGAATACAGTCGCGACACCCGCAGCCGGCAGAAGGCGTCGGCGCTGACCCACATGGTTCCCTCCATGCCGCGGTATTTGGCGTCGCATTTGGCCTGGAGGCCGTTATAGACACGCTTTTCCTGGGCCGTCAGCCTGGTCCAGAAGTCCAGTCCGCATTTGCGTTCGGCGACGGGGGCCAAGGAAGTATCGCCCGACGCGCCCAAGGCGCAGGCTTCCGCGATCGCCGCGCCATCCTCGCAGTCTTTCGCCGCCTTGATCGCCGCGCCGACCTTGTCGAGATAGTCTTCGTCGCCGACCTTGACCGGACAGTCGAGAGCGAAAGCCTGGGTTGCGAAGAGAACAAAGCCGATGACCAGCGAAAAAAATTTCATGGAGCCGCCTTTTTGTTCGATCGAGCGACATTCCCGAGGCGCAGGCGCGCCCGCCCGCTGGCCGGCGCCAAAGTAACCCGGTCAGGGCGGGAGCGGAAGCGGGAACAGCGTGACGGCGGCTGCGGTCTCCAGCTCCAGCCGCGCGCTTCGCCCGCGCCGCTCCAGCGCCAATCGCCGAACAGAAAATTTCTCGCCCCTTGCGCGGCGGGCGTCTTTTTGGCAAGCCTCGTGATTGTGGACGGCAGCGGAGTCGGGTCTTGGACAAGATCGAAACACGCAAATTGCAGGAATTCTTGCGCCAATCCTTCGGCGCGCCGGGAATCAAGGTCGGGCTCGATCCCAAGAACACGGAAGAGGCCATCGTCAACTTCGGCGAGCGCGTTCTCGGCCGGATCAGCGTGGACGACGAGGACGGCGACCGCTCCTTCTCCTTCGCCATGAAAATTCCGGTCGAGCGCCCGGTCCTGCAGGAGTATCTGCGCCGCCTGTTCGAAAATGACGAACTCAAGATCGTCGCCCGCGTGAAAAAGACCGATTCGGTCGAACTCAACCTGGGCGAGAATTTCCTCGGCGTGATTTCCGCCGACGATCCCAAGGGCAAGTCTTACACCCTGCAAATGGCGATCCTCGATTTCGACCTTGACGACCTCTGAGACTGTCAGGGGCCCATCGCGCTCCTGACCAGAAACACGGCGTTGGCCTGCAGCCGCCGCCAGTCGCCGAGCCAGGCCGGGTCGAAGCGCGCCCCGATCGACAGGTTTTCAACCCTGAATTCGCTCGTGCAGACGTTCGGCAGCCCGTCGGACGGAATTTTCGCGCGGTCGCAGCGGGCGAAAAATTCCTCGCCGTCGGGTGGGGCGAGATAAAGGTCCTCGCCGGCGAAAGGCGAATCGTCATCGAAACGCCGCCGCAGCAGGCCGCCCTGCGTCACCTGCGCTTCCGACGCGAGAAACGGTCCGTAGCGTTCCGCCGGCGAGGCCGCTGCGGCGCGTCCGTCGTTTTTCGGCGCCGGCTCGATTGTGAGGAAGATCTGGTTCCGGCCATTGGCGTCGGTCTCGCCGGCGGCGGCCAGGCGGCGCGGATGGGCGGCGCCGGGGGTGAAATCCGGCGCCAGGGCGACGACGTCGATGCGGTCCGGATCTGGCGGATCGGCGGTCCGCACGTAATCCGGGGCAAAGCGCAGGCGATGGCCGGCGAGGTCGAAAGTCAGCTTCCCGGCGGGCGGCGGCGACGGCCAGAGCCGCCACAGGGCGAAGCCCATGGCGAGAAGGAGCAGGGGCGCGAGGCCGGAAAGGATGAGAATCTTGCGCAAGCGGCTCGAACGAAAGGCGGACGAAAAAGCGCGGGCTTTTTTTCAGGCGCCCTTTATCTTGGAGCCGATTGGGCCGGCTTTGGCAAGGGAATCGTGAAGATGAGCCTCTATATGCTTGACGGCGTCGCGCCGGAATTGCCGCCGGAGGGCCGCTATTTCGTGGCGCCCGACGCCAACATCATCGGCCGGGTGCGACTGCGCGAGGACGCCAATGTCTGGTTCGGCGCGACCTTGCGCGGCGACAATGAATGGATCGATGTCGGCGAGCGCTCCAATGTGCAGGACCATTCGGTGCTCCACACCGACATGGGCTGTCCGCTGACCATCGGCGCCGACGTCACCGTCGGGCACGGGGTGATCCTGCATGGCTGCGTTATCGGCGAAGGCAGCCTGATCGGCATGGGCGCGACGATCATGAACAATGCGCGGATCGGAAGGTTCTGCATTGTCGGCGCCAACGCCCTGATCCCCGAAGGCAAGGAATTTCCCGATTTTTCGCTGATCGTCGGCGCGCCGGCCAAGATCGCGCGCACGCTGCAGCCTTCGGCGGCGGAAGAGCTGCTCAAGAGCGCCCGCCATTATGTCGAGAACGGCCGCCGCTACGCCGCCGGACTGACGAAGATCGGTTGAGGAAAGGGCGCGCCGCCGCGGCCCCCTTCAAAGAAGGACGTTTTCGTCGAACTGGTCGAAGGACAGCGGCAAGGCGAATTCCAGCGCCATGCCGTAGTCGAACACGCGCACGACCCGCGCGCGGCGCCGGCCGATATGAATCAGACTGCCCAGGGGCGCGTTTTTGGCGCAGGTCACCGCCGCGCCGGAGCGAGAAATATCGACGATTTTCGCGGGGGCCAGGCTTGCGTCAGGGAGCCGGATGGTGGTGTTGACTTCCCTGGGAACGATTCGTTCATGGCGGCGGTCTTCGGGCAGGCCGAGCGCCTTGCAGTTGACCAGCCAAGTCAATTGGTTGACCAGCTTTTCCTGCTTAACCTGGTTCAGGGTGGCGGTCATCGCGAATCCATTCTCGAGATGACGGACGATATTGCCCTCGATACGGCCCAGGGCGTCGAAATAGGCGACGACCCGCTCGCCGATTTCGCCTCTCGCAGGACCGGCCAGGGCCAGGCCGCCGACCGAGACGTCGATGGTCCGGCAGGGATACTCGCGCCGGTCCGACAGCATATAGCGCCCGAGCAGCGAGAGCTCGACGCGCTTGAATCGCCGTCGCTCCTGGGGCTCGGGAAGGATTTTTGCCTGAGATAGCATCGCGGTCGCCGAAGGGTGCGCCTCCATGGCCATTAATATAACCGCCTGCCTGTTAATTCATTGTTACGAACGAGGTTTGGGCCGACCGTAATAGTCCTCGGCCAATATTGCGCATGTCAAATGTGGCGTCCTCCCGGGATGACGAAGAAGGAGCGGCGTCGTGTCTTGATCCGGCCTGCGAGGTCGGAGGGCGTGGGGGCGTCCTTGTCGGCGGAGGCGCCGATCGAGAATGGATCGGCGGCCTGATCCTCGTCGATGAAGCGCATGGCGATCATCCGAAGACAATCGGCCCGGCGCAGGCCGAGCCAGCGGGGAACGCCGGTCGGCGTCAGCATCCCCAGGATGCGGGAATGGGTCTTGCCGCGGTGGCGCAGCGGGAGCAGCAGCAGCTCCAGATGCGCCGGCGAATCGTCGGAAAGTTCGGCGATCAATCCGGCCACGATCGGGCGCGCTTCGTCCACCACCGCCGAGATCATCCTGCTTGCGGCTTCCCTTTCCTCCGGCGCGAAAAGCCCGACGAAGAAATGGCCTTTGCGCTCGTCCAGGAACAGGGCGCCCAGTCGCGAGCCGGAAACGCGAATCGGGAACTGACGCTCTTCGTCCACCTCCAGAATCATGGTGTCGGCGAGAATGTGACGGATTTCGACAGGGTCGATGTCCTCTCGCGCCGGCGACAGCCGCGCCCCCCGCAATCTGTTCCAATAGCTGTAAAGCTCTTGGGACGCCGCCTGTCTCATTTTCCCGTCCTTTTCTTTTTTTGAGGCCGTCGGCGTCTCATTTTGGGACGGGGCGCCGCGCCCTGCGGGCTACGGAAAATTAACTGCGAATTTCGGGCCACGACGGGCGCGCGCGACTGGGCCGCCGCCGCGCGCGTTAAGCTTAACTGGAGGTTGAGATTGCAAAAGCGTTAGGATTTTGGCAATTTTTCTTTGTCGAAACGGCGCGGATCGGTAAACGAAATCGGTGGCCGCGGCGGGGAACGTGAGTTCAAGTGATTGATATTTAAGGCGTTGATGGCTGCCGCGGTCTTGCTCGGGATTGTCGGCGGTCGGAGGGCTCCAACGCGCGGAACGGCCGCGGCCGAAACGCGCCAGGCAGACGGTTAACGTCATTGCAGAAAGGGGAGAGCCAGCTCCAGCTCTCCCCTTTTTTTGTCGGGCGAAAAGGAAGGGCGCCAGCGATGGGCGAGCGCGGACGCGAGCCGATCTTCAATCTGCCGGCGGTTGTCGTTTTTCTCCTGGCGCTCCTGACGATCGTTCAGGTCGCGCGCGGGCTGGCGACGCCCGAACTGGACGGCGCGATCATCGCGGCTTTCGGCTTCACGCCCGCCCGCTTCACTTTTCTCCTCGACCAGAAGGCCGTGATCGACCATCTGAACGAGATCGCCCGCCAATCCGAGGTCCAGGCCCAGGTCGGCGCCTTTTTCCTGACCCATGCGCCCCCCGCCTGGCTCTGGTTCACGCCCGTGTCCTACGCCTTCCTGCATGGCGGCGCGACGCATCTCGTCTTCAACGGAATATGGCTCGCCGCCTTCGGCTCGCCGGTGGCCCGGCGCTTCGGGGCCGGGCGCTTCCTCGTCCTCGGCGCCCTCGGGGCGGTCGCGGGGGCGGCGGCCTATCTGGCGGCGAGCCCGGTCCAACTTGCGCCGATGATCGGCGCTTCGGCCGCGGTTTCGGCCTATATGGGGGCGGCCGCGCGTTTCGTTTTTCCCATCGGCGGCCCTTATCGCGCGGATTTCCCGTTCGAGCGGCCGCCGCTCCAGAGCTTCGGCGAGATGATCTCCAATGTCCAGACCATGGCCTTCGTCGCGGTCTGGTTCCTCTCCAACATGCTCATGGGGCTCGGGGCGCAGACCTTCGGCTTTTCGCAAGCCCCGATCGCCTGGCAGGCCCATATCGGCGGCTTTCTGGCGGGCCTGTTTCTCGCGCCTCTGTTCGACCAAAGGCCCAAATGGTGAAGGCGAAGCCCTCGCTTGCGCTCTTTTGCGAACGGGGGCATGCTCGACGAATAAAATGAAGGGCGAAAGCCCTGGAGTTCAGGGAGGAAGTCCATGAGCGTGGCGTTCATTCTCGCGGCCAAGGGTCACGACGTCGCGACAACCCAGCCGCACCGCACGATGCAGGAAGCGGCGACCCTTCTCGCCGAAAAGGGAATCGGCGCGCTGATCGTCACCGGCGGCGACGGCGAGGTGCGGGGCGTTTTCTCGGAGCGCGACCTGGTGCGCGCGATCGGTCGCAACGGCGCAGGCGTCCTTCAGGATCCCGTGTCGAAACACATGACCAGCAAGGTCGCCACCGCCCGCATGGACGAGTCGCTCGAGAGCGTGATGGAGCGGATGACCAACGGGCGCTTCCGCCACCTTCCGGTCATCGAGAACGGGCGCCTCGCCGGCGTCATTTCCATCGGCGACGTGGTCAAGAATCGTCTCGACGGTCTGGAGTCCGAACATCGCGCCATGCGCGAATATATCACCACCGCCTGATATCTATTCCGCTGGCGCGAAAATCCGCCCGTGACCCGAAGGATTTTCGCGCCGTGGCGTTTCCGCGGGAATTGCGAAGCCATCTTCCGGAAAACGTGTGAGACGCCAGCGTACTCAGGCTTTTACGACGACGTCCTCGCAGCGGCGCTCCAGCGCCGCGACCTCGGCGATCTCATTGAGCGCGCGGCGCGCCGCCTCGCGGCCGAGAGCGATCAGTTCGTCGGCGCGGTGGAAGTCGAAAAAGCCGATTCTGGACAGCCTGGCGGCGATCAGCACGTCGGGAGGGTCGCCCGCGAGCCGCGAGCGCGCGATGCGGTCCTGGGTGATGTTGAAAGCCTCGAGCATGGCCGCCGCGATTCCCGGCGCGCCATTGGCCGTCCGTCCGAACTGCCGCCGTAGCTGGCGCGCGTCGGTCGACCGCCAGAACGACGGCGGCGGCGCCGGAAGCGAATGTTGCGGCTCCGCCGTCATTGCGGCGGCGTCGGCGATCAGGGTTCCGCGATAGGCGGCGTCGCCGACCAGATTGACCGCGATCACCAGTTCGGCGCCCAGGGCCCGGCACAGGGTGACGGGCACCGGATTGACCAGCGCGCCGTCGAACAGCCAGCGGCATTCGATCTGAAGGGGCTCGAAAAGGCCCGGCATGGCGTAGGAGGCGCGGACGGCGTGGACGAGGTCGCCCTTGCGCAGCCAGACTTCGTGCCCGGCTCCGATTTCCGTCGCCACCGCGCCGAAGGCGATCGGCAGATCTTCGATGCGCCGGTTTCCAAGCTCCCGCGTCAGCTCGTCCCGCAATTTGCCGCCCGACATCATGCCGGCGCCGGAAAGGCACAGGTCCATCAGCGAGAAGACGCGGCGCCGCGTCAGCGATCGGGCGAAACCTTCCAGCTCCGCGAGCTTGCCGGCGGCATAGCAGCCGCCGACCACCGCGCCGATCGAACAGCCGGCGATGACGTCGATCGGCACCTGCCGCGCCGCCAGCTCCTGAAGCACGCCGATATGGGACCAGCCGCGCGCGGCGCCGGAGCCGAGCGCCAGCCCGATGCGCGGGCGCCGGGAGGATGGGGGCGGTTGCGTCCCGCCATCGCGCGCCGCCGAGAAGGATTCGCCGGATCGTTCTAAAGTCTTCCAATTAAAACCGAACATGGCCCGGTCCTCAATTGAAACGCCCGCCCGAAGTTTCTTCCCCGTGCAAGAATCCCGCCAACGCCCGCACTTGCGGCGGAAATTTTGCATTCTTCGTAAACGCCGAGGCTGCGCGCGATTTGTTACCAATGGATTAACCGTCGCGGACGGCGGTGGTTCCCCGCGGCCTTCGATCGCGCGCCGCCGCGCCGTTTTGACCTCGAGGGCGAATTGGGCTAGCCCCTCGGCGCGAGGAGAGCCGAGGCCGTCATGAATATCTACGCCGAATTTCACGCCCGCATCGCCGCGCTTCTGGAGAAGCTGGGCGCGGAGGAGCGCCTGCCGCCGGGCCTCGACATGACGCGTTTCGTGGTCGAGCCGCCGCGCGAGGCGAGCCTCGGCGATCTCGCCTGCAACGCCGCCATGGTTTTCGCCAGGGAGGTCAAGGCGTTTTTCCCCAATCCGCGCCAGCTCGCGACCGAGCTTGCGGCCAGTTTGAGCGAAATGCCGGATGTCGACCAGGCCGAGGTCGCGGGTCCGGGCTTTCTCAACATCCGCCTCAGGACGACGGTCTACGCCGACATTCTGCGCGCGGTCCTGCGCGAGGGGAAAGATTTCGGGCGCGGCGCGTCGGGCAGGGTCCAGGCGAAAAAGGTCAATGTCGAATATGTTTCGGCCAATCCGACCGGGCCGATGCATGTCGGCCATGGACGCGGCGCGGTGTTCGGCGACGCCCTCGCCAATCTGCTCGAATTTTCCGGTTCCGAAGTCACCCGCGAATATTACATCAATGACGCCGGCGCGCAGGTCGACGTGCTCGCGCGCTCGGCTTATCTGCGTTATCGCGAAGCCCTCGGCGAGCAAGTCAGCGTGCCGGAAGGCCTCTATCCCGGCGACTATCTGAAACCCGTCGGCGCGGCGCTCGCGGCGAAATTCGGGGAAAGCCTGCGCGGCGGGCCGGAGGGCGAATGGCTCGCGCCGGTGCGCGCCTTCACTATCGACGCGATGATGGACATGATCCGCGACGATCTTGCCGCGCTGAACATCACCCATGAAGTGTTCTTTTCCGAGCGCAGCCTGCATGACGCTTCGAACGGCCCCTCCGACGTGGAGGCGGCGATCGAGGATCTGCACGGAAAGGGCCTGATCTACGAGGGCCGGCTGCCGCCGCCCAAGGGCCAATTGCCGGACGACTGGGAGGATCGCGAACAGACCCTGTTCCGCTCCACCCAATTCGGCGACGACGTCGATCGCCCGCTGAGGAAATCCGACGGCTCCTTCACTTATTTCGCGTCCGACATCGCCTATCACCGCAAGAAGATCACCGGCGGCTACGACGTGCTGGTGGATGTCTGGGGCGCGGACCACGGCGGCTACGTCAAGCGCATGAGCGCGGCGGTCGCGGCGCTTTCGGGCGGCAAAGTCGCGCTCGACGTCAAATTGTGCCAGCTGGTGAAGCTGATGCGTGACGGCGAGCCGGTGAAAATGTCGAAGCGCTCCGGCGATTTCGTAACCTTGCGCGAGGTGGTGGACGAGGTCGGCGTGGACGCCGCGCGCTTCATGATGATTTATCGCAAGAACGACGCGCCGCTCGAATTCGATCTCGCCAAGGTGATCGAGCAGTCGAAGGACAATCCCGTCTTCTACGTCCAATACGCCCACGCCCGCGCCCATTCCGTGCGGCGCCAGGCGCTGGCGGCTTTTCCCGATCTCGATCTCGCGCCGGCGCGGCTCGCCGAATCCGACCTTGCGTTGCTGGGCGACGAGAACGAATGGGCCTTGATCAGATTACTGGCGCAATATCCGCGCGTGGTCGAAAGCGCGGCGAGCGCGCACGAGCCGCATCGACTGGCCTTTTACCTGCACGATGTCGCGAGTTTTTTCCATTCGCATTGGAATCGTGGTAAAGATCAACCACAATTACGCTTTGTTAATCAAGATCGTAGAGATTTGACCCGAGCCAGGCTCGCCCTTGTCACAGGGTTAATGAATGTTCTGGCGTCCGGATTGTCCGTTTTGGGTGTTAAAGCGCCGGAAGAGATGCGCTAGAATTTGCGCATGAGCCCCTGGGACAGGGGCGCTTCCCCGCGTCGCTTTGCGTTGATCGTGAGGGTTGGCCATGGGTGAGTTTGCCGCCAAGTTTCGTCCGGAGGTCGATCTGGACGAGTTCGAACGCCGTTTGCGCGCCGCGGCGCCGGCGCCCCAGCCGCGCCCGGAGGAAACCTCCGATCCGCTCGCCGAGCTCGCCCGCCTCGTCAACAGCGAAGCCCTCGGCGGACGCAGGGATCCCTTCGAAGCCCTGTTCCGGGCCCAGTCCACTGTCGCGGAAGAACATGAGGCGGCGCAGGCGCGCTACGCGGCCGAACAGCCGGAAGTGGCGCCTTTCGGCCTGCGCGAGCCTTATTTCGCGGATCCGGAACGCCAAGAAATCCATCAAGAGATCCATCCCGGCGCCAGGCTGGCGGAAGAAGGCGGCTACGGCCATCCCGACGAGGCCTACTCCTATCCGAACCAGGCCTATGCGGCGGACCCGCTGCCCTATCAGGAATCCGAGCCGGCCTGGGATCAGGCGCCAGGCCAGGACGCGCGGCAGGACGCGCGCGACGAGCAGGCCTGGCCCGCGGCTTTCGGCGAAGCCGCGCCGGCCGAGCCCGCGCCCCGCATCCGCGGCAAGGTGATGTCCGGCATGGCGGTGATCATGGCCTTCGGCGTCGCGGGCGTCGTCGGGGGGCTCCTTCTGCACCGCCACGCGGCAAACCGCGAGGTCGTGACCATCCAGGCCGACAATGCGCCGACGCGCGTCGCGCCGGCGCAGGTCGAAAACGCTTCGGCGCCCGAGGGCCAGACCCTGTTCGACCACAAGGGCGGAAGCGGCGTGGCGAAGGTCGTCGCCAGCGCCGAGCAGCCGGCCGACCTCAAAGCGACCGTGAACAAGGCCCAGCCTGCGACGGGCGCGGCCAGCGTCGCCACGCCCGCCGCGCCAACGCCGTCGGATCAGGCGGCCCAGCCGGATTCCCTGTTTCCGCCGGCCAGGAAGGTCAGAACGGTCGCGGTGCGCGCCGACGGCAGCGTCATCGACGGCGCCGGGACGCCCTCGCCGGTGGCCAGCGCCTTGCCGACCATGGTCGCCGCCGCCCCGGCGCCCGATATTGCTCCCGCTCCGCCGCCGCCCAGCCAATCCGCCGCCAAATCGACACAGCGCGCCGCCGCGCTGACCGAATCCGCGCCCAAGGCCCCGGCGCGCGTCAAGGCGTCCAGAACGCCCAAAACCGAGGCCGCCGTCGAGGAGACGACCGGCGGCGGCGGAGGCTACGCCGTTCAGCTTTCCGGCGAGCCCAGCGAGGCCGCGGCCCGCGCCGCCGCCAAGCGCCTCTCGGCCAAATATTCCAGCGCTCTGGCAGGCCGCCGCGCCGTTCCCGTCGAGGCCAAGATCGGCAGCCGGACGGTGTGGCGCGTGCGAGTCGGCCATCTCTCCGAGGAAAAGGCCAGAAGCATGTGCGCGGCCGTCAAATCCTCGGGCGGCTCCTGCTTCGTCGCCAGGGATTGAGCGGATTTGCGTTTCCGCGCCTTCATCGCCGGCTGCGCCGGCCCCGTCCTCGGCCCCGACGAACGCGCTTTCTTCAAGGAGGCGCGCCCGTGGGGGCTGATCCTTTTTCGCCGCAATGTCGAATCTCCGGATCAGGTCCGCGCGCTGACCGAATCGTTCCGCGATCTTCTGGGGGCGGAGGCCGCCGTGCTGGTCGATCAGGAGGGCGGCAGGGTGCAGCGGCTGAGCCAGCCCCATTGGCCAGTCTATCCGCCGGCCGCCGTTTTCGGGCGAATGGGGGCGCGGGGCGCGCGTCTAGCCGAACTTTCCGCGCGCCTGATGGCGCAGGATTTGCGTGCGGTCGGGATCGACGTCGATTGCCTGCCGGTGCTGGATTCGCCGGCGCCGGGCGCGCATCAGGTGATCGGCGACCGCGCCTATGCCGACAATCCGGGCGACGTCGCCCGGCTCGGCCGCGCCGCCGCGCGCGGGCTCATGGCCGGCGGGGTGACGCCGGTGATGAAACATATTCCCGGACACGGCCGCGCCCTGGCCGACAGCCATCTGGAGCTCCCGCGCGTAAAAGCCTCGCGCGAAGAACTGGAGACGGATTTCGCGCCTTTCCGCGCCAACGCCGACCTTCCGGCGGCGATGACCGCCCATGTCGTCTATGAGGCGCTCGATCCTTCTTCGCCGGCGACGCTTTCGCGCTCCGTTCTTGAAAATGTCGTGCGCGGCGAGATCGGCTTCGACGGCCTGCTGATGACCGACGACCTCTCGATGAAGGCGCTGGAGGGGACGTTTTTCGAGCGCGCGGCGCGGGCGTTCGCCGCCGGCGTCGATCTGGTCCTGCATTGCAATGGCGATCTCGCCGAAGCGGGCGCGGTGGCCCGGGCCGCGCCGGTTCTCGCCGGCGGCTCGCTGGAGCGAGTCGAGCGGGCCCGGGAAGCGGTCAAGGTCGCGGTCGCGGCGGCGGAACGGGCGGCGGCGCCCTTCGATCCTGTGGAAGCGCGGGCCGAATTGTTCGCGGCGCTTGCGGCTTTCGCCTGATTCCCGCAGGCTGCAAACTTGATTCGAAGCGAGTTGAAGGGAATGGAGCGGGATCACGACGCTCCGCCGGAAGACCCGACGCCGGTCCTGGAGCCGGCTGAGGCGGCTTTCGAGGCGGAGGGCGCCAGAAGCGAGCAGGAAGCGGATTTCCGGGTCGATGTCGATGGCTATGAAGGCCCGCTCGACCTGCTGCTGGAGCTTGCCCGCCGCCAGAAGGTTGACCTGAGCCGCATTTCGGTTCTCGCGCTCGCCGAGCAATATCTCGAATTCATCGAGGCCGCGCGCCGCATCCGACTGGAGCTGGCCGCCGACTATCTGGTCATGGCGGCCTGGCTCGCCTACCTGAAATCCCGCCTGCTGCTGCCGGCGCCGCCCAAGACCCAGGAGCCGGACGCAAAAGATCTCGCCGCCAATCTCGCCCGCCGGCTGAGCCGCCTTCAGGCGATCCGCGTCGCGGCGGAACGGCTGATGAACCGACCGCGCCTCGACCGCGACCTGTTCCTGCGCGGGGCGCCGGAAGGGCTCGATATCGTCAATGCGCCGATTTTCCGCGCGAGCCTGTTCGATCTGCTGTCGGCTTACGCCCGCCAGCGTCAGAAGCAGGCCTTGTCCCATGTCTCGCTCAAGCACCGGCAGGTCTGGTCCCTCGCCGAGGCGCGCGAGGCGCTCGAGCGCATCATCGGCATGGCGGTCGAATGGACCGCGCTTGACGATTATCTGATTGATTGGGTCGCGACTCCGGCCCAGGCCCGCACCGCTCGCGCCTCGACCTTTTCCGCCTCGCTGGAAATGGTCAAGGAGGGCCTGATCGACCTGCGCCAGGACCGCGCCTTCGCGCCGCTTCTGCTGCGCCGGCGTCAGGCTCTGGCTGCCGAGTGAGTTTTTCGCGGAGTGATTTTCTTGGCTGATCAGGAGCCCTTGTTCGATCTCAAGGCGGCGGACGCCGCCGCGCTGCTCGCCCGTGAAAAGCCGGACGAGGCGCAGCGCGAGGTGATGCGGCTGTGCGAGGCGATGATCTTCGCCGCGACCGAACCCTTGGGCGAAGAGGAAATGCTCAAGCGACTGCCCGAGGGGACTGAGCTTGCCCCGGCGCTGGCCTATCTCAAGGCCGAATATTTCGCGCGAGGCGTGAACCTGGTCAGGGTAGGCAGGAAATGGCTGTTCCGCACCGCGCCCGACCTCGCCTTCGTGCTGCAACGCGAACAGCACGAGCCGAAAAAACTGTCGCGCGCCGCGATGGAGACCCTGGCGATCGTCGCCTATCACCAGCCGGCGACCCGCGCCGAGATCGAGGACATTCGCGGCGTCGCCTTGTCCAAGGGCACGATGGACGTGCTGCTGGAGACCGGCTGGGTGCGCCTGCGCGGACGCCGCCGCGCGCCGGGACGCCCGGTGACCTATGGCACGACCGAAGCCTTCCTCCTCCATTTCGGCCTGGAGCAGATTTCCGATCTTCCCGGGCTCGACGAGCTGAAAGGCGCGGGCCTGTTCGACGGCCGCCTGCCCAAGGGTTTCGGCGTGCCGCAGCCGCGCGACGATTCCGCCTTGATGGAAGACGAGGAGCCTCTCGGCGACGAACCGCTCAACGAGTCTTTCGCTTCCGACCTGCCGGAGGAATAGGCGTCGCGATAAGCTGGCGCAAGGAAAAGGCCCCGACATAGGCGGCCTCCGCCTTCGTGGCGCGGTGACGTCCTCAAGTCTCTGGCGTCATCCTCTTGCGCGCCCGCTGAACGCAGCGCTCCAGGGCGGACAGGAAGACCGAGCGGTCGCGCGGCGAAAATCCCTTCGGTCCGCCAGCGATCGCGCCGCCGGAGCGCAAATCCTCCATCAGATTGCGCATCGCCAGCGCCATGCCAATCGACGCGTCGTCGAAAATCTTGCCATTGGGCGCCAGCACGAAGGCTCCCGCCTTGAGGCAGCGCGCGGCGAGCGGAATATCGGCGGTGACGACGATTGCGCCCGCGTCGGCGCGCTCGGCGATCCAGTCATCCGCCACATCCGGCCCCTGCGGCACAAGCACGCGCTCGATCATCGGATGGCGCGGCGCCTGCAACAGGCGATTGGCGACCAGAAAAACCTTCAGCCCGTGCCGCGCGGCGACCTTGTAGCATTCGTCCTTCACCGGACAGGCGTCGGCGTCGATCAGGATTAGCGGGTCCATGGGCCTGCCACCAGGACGCCAACCGCCATCGGCCTACGGATTCGACCGCGTGTCATTTTGCGCATGTGATGACTTTAGCGGCTAAATGCCGCGCTGTCCTGACGCCGGCGCCGACGACGTCGATCATGTGAAGAGCGAAAGATTGAACGTCGCGAATTCGTCAGGCAGTCAAGGGCGGAAATGAAACGGAACGACCGCTTCGCTCCGATTTGATCGTCGGAACATGGCGCCAGGCGTCTGATTTCGACCATCAGCTTTTCCCGTCGGCCTTGCGAGGCTTGCGGCCTTTCGCAGCGCGGTCCTCGTGCGGCGTCGCAGCGCCCGGCGGCCCGACCCGCTCGACGCGGATCGCGTCGCCCCCCGGTTTCCGCATGTTCTGCAAAAAGGCGTCGGCGGCGGAGGAGGCGATCTCGACCTTGCTGTCTTTCGGAAAGATGCGGATCGCGCCGATGTCGGCGCGCGTCACGCCGCCCTTGCGGCACAGCATGGGCAGCAGCCATTTCGGGTCGGCGTTGCGCTCGCGGCCGACGTCGAGCCGGAACCACACCCCGCCGGCCATCGGCTGACGCGCGCCGCGCTGCGCCTTGCCGGCGGTGGAAAAATCCTGTCCGGCGCCGGGGTCGACGACTTCCTCGGCCTCGGGCAGGCGGGCGCGCAACAGTCGCGCCAGCGCCTGCGCGCATTTGTCCGGCCCCAGTTCGGCGAGCAGCGCGGCGGCGATTTCACTATCCTCCTCACCCGCTTCGCCGGAAAAAATCTCGTCGCGCGTCATGCGCTCGCGGTCCAGCCTGCGGATGTCCTCGGCGCTCGGCGGGGCCTGCCAGTCGGGGACGATCTTGGCTTCGGCGAACAGGTTTTCGGCGCGCCGCCGCGCCTTGGGCGGGACGAGCAGCACGCTCACGCCTTTTCGCCCGGCGCGGCCGGTCCTTCCTGAGCGATGCTGCAAGGCTTCCGCGTCATGGGGCAGGTCGGCGTGGATCACCAGCCCGACGGTGGGCAGGTCGAGGCCGCGCGCCGCGACATCGGTGGCGACGCAGACCCGGGCGCGGCCGTCGCGCAGGGCCTGGATCGAGAGGTTGCGTTCATGCTGGCCGAGTTCGCCGGAAAGGAGCGCGGCGGAGAAGCCGCGCTCCTGCAACATCGCCTGCAGATGGCGCGAGGCCTCGCGGGTGTTGCAGAAGACGATGGCGGTGGGCGAATCGAAGTAGCGCAGCAGGTTGATGACGGCCTTTTCGGTCTGGCGCGCATCGACGCGAACCCCGCGATATTCGATGTCGGCATGTCCGACATCCGCGCCCTTGGCCTCGATGCGCAGGGCGTTGCGCTGGTACTTTTTCGCCAGCGCGACGATCGCCTTCGGCATGGTCGCGGAGAACAGCAGGGTGCGGCGGCTTTCCGGCGTCGCGTCGAGGATGAATTCAAGGTCCTCGCGAAAACCCATGTCGAGCATTTCGTCGGCCTCGTCGAGCGCGACCGCCGCGAGGCGGGAAAGATCGAGCGCGCCGCGCTCCAGATGGTCGCGCAGCCGCCCCGGCGTGCCGACGACGATCTCGGCGCCGGCTGCGAGCGCGCGGCGCTCGGCATGGGGACTCATGCCGCCGACGCAGGCGACGATCCGCGCCCCGGCCTGGGCGTAAAGCCAGCGCAGCTCTTGCGCCACCTGAAGCGCCAGCTCTCGGGTCGGCGCGATGACGAGGCCCAGCGGGACGCCGCTGTTCGGGACTTTTTCGCCGGCGCCGACGAGGTCGGAAGCCATGGCGAGGCCGAAGGCCACGGTCTTGCCGGAGCCGGTCTGGGCCGAAACCAGAATGTCGCGCCCCTCGGCCTCGGGCCGCAGCACGGCGGCCTGGACGGGGGTCTGCGCCTCATAGCCTTGCTCGGCGAGGGCGCGGGCCAGCGGCGGGCTGGCGTTTTCAAAGGTCAATGCGTTTCCGATCGATTGTTGGGGTGAGCGGTGGCGCCTTACTGCCCCCGTCTCGCCGAGGACGCGAAGCGCAGGGCTTCCTCGGCGGCGCGGAACAGGGCGCGGGACTTGTTCACGCATTCGCGCTGTTCGCTCGCGGGGTCGGAATCATAGACGATCCCGGCGCCCGCCTGGACATGCATCTTGCCGTCCTTCACCACCGACGTGCGCAGCACGATGCAGGTGTCCATCTCGCCCGAAGCGCCGAAATAGCCGATGCAGCCGCCATAAATGCCGCGCTTGTCCACTTCGAGTTCGTCGATGATCTCCATCGCGCGGACTTTGGGCGCGCCCGAGACCGTGCCGGCGGGGAAGCCGGCGGAGAGGGCGTCGATCAGGTCGTGGTTCGGATCGAGCTTGCCTTCGACATTGGAGACGATGTGCATGACATGGCTGTAGCGCTCGATGACGAATTGCTCGGTGACGCTGACCGTGCCGATCTCGGCGACGCGGCCGACGTCGTTGCGCCCCAGGTCGAGCAGCATCAGATGTTCGGCGCGCTCCTTCTCGTCCGCCAGCAGCTCGCTCTCCAGCGCCTCGTCCTCCTCGCGGGTCGCGCCGCGCCAACGGGTGCCGGCGATGGGGCGGATCGTGACCTTGCCATCGCGCGCCCGGACCAGAATTTCCGGGCTGGAGCAGACGATCTGGAAATCGGCGAAATCGAGATAGCACAGGAAGGGCGCCGGATTGACGCGCCGCAACGCCCGATAAAGCGAGAACGCCGGCAGCTGGAACGCCGAGGTGAAGCGCTGCGACAGCACGACCTGGAAAATATCGCCGGCGCGGATATAGGACTTGGCCGCCTCGACCATCCGCAAATAGCGCGCCTCGCCGGTGTTGGAGACCGGCTCGTGGGTCTGGAGCAGGAGCGCGTCGTCATACTGGCCCTCGTGCCGCATCGGGCCTTCCAGCGCCGCCACCGCTTCGTCGAGCCGGGTCAGCGCGGCCTCGTAGGCCGCCTGGGCGGCGATATGGGCCTGCGGCCGGACGGGCGTCACCAGCCAGATTTCGTCGCGCACCGAGTCGAACACCGCCATCAGGGTCGGGCGCACCAGCAGGGCGTCCGGCGCGCCGATCGGGTCGGGCTTGGCCGGCGCGAGGCGCTCCATCTCGCGCACCATGTCATAGCCGAGATAGCCGAACACGCCCGCGGCCATCGGCGGCATGCCGGAAACTCCCGGAGCTGCGGCGGGAATGGCCGATTCGTCGAGCAGGGCGCGCAGGGCGTCGAGCGGCTTGCCCTCGCAGGGGGTGAAATTCTCGCGGCCGTGGCGCGCGGCGCGATTGATCTCGGCCTTGCCGTCGCGCACCCGGAAGACCACGTCGGGATCGAGGCCGATCATCGAATAGCGGCCCCTTGTCGCGCCGCCTTCCACCGATTCGAGCAGGAAGATATCGCCCTCGCGGCCCTGCGAGAGTTTCAGGAAGGCCGAGACCGGGGTTTCCAGATCGGCGACCAGGGTCAGGCTGACGAGGGACGGCTCGCCGGCCTCGTAACGCGCGGCGAAAGCCTCGAAATCAGGCGTGAACATGCGAGTCCCCTATTCCTGCCCGACGATCGCTGCGAAGGTGGCCTGGTTCACGCGCAGTCCCAGTTGCGACTGCAAACCGGAGACATATTCGGTGAAAAGATCGTCGCCGAGGCTTGCATCGAGCTGAGGCGCGATTGCGGCGATAGCCGGACTTTTCATGTCGAGCGGCGGGGTCGAGGCGTCCGTCACCTTGAACACGACGCGGCCGCCATTGTCGGCGAGGGCGACGCCAGAGGCGCCGACCGGCGCGCCGAAGATCTGCTCGACGGCGGCGGCCGACAGGCCCGGCGCGCCGGAGCGCGGGATCGGCGGGCTATGGACCAGGGCCGCGCCATTGGCGGCGGCGATTTTTTCCATCGCCTGGCCGGCGTCGATCTGGCGCGCGAGCTCGTTGGCCTTGGCCGCGACCTGTTTCTGGGCCTCGGCGTCGCGCATGGCCTTGAGAATCTGGGCGCGGACCTCCGCGAGCGGCAATTGGCGCGAGGGCTGGACGGCATTGATCTCGAACCAGTCATAGCCGCCGTCCCGCCGCGAGACCGCGTCATTGTCCACGCCGACGTCCGAGGCGAAAATCGCCTTGACCAGTTCCGGCGCGCCGGCGAGCGCGGGGATCGGCGCGCCGGGCTGGCCGGCCTCGCTTTTTCCGGCGCCGGAGGCGTCGGTCACATAGAGCTGGGGCGTCAGCCCGGCGGCTTTGGCCGCGTCGGTCAGAGTCTTGCCGGCGGAGCGCTGGTCCTCGATCCCGTCGTGCAGCTTCTGGATCGCCGCTTGCGCCTGAGCCCGGGCGAGCCCGGCCTTGATCTGGTCCTTGACCTCGTCGAAGGATTTCGTCGCGCCGGGCTCGATGTTCGAAACCCGGGCGAGCACGGTCCCGAACTTGCCGGCGATGGGCTGTGTGACGCCGGGCTGTTTCAGCGCGAAGGCGGCGTTCGCGATCGCCGGATCGAACATCGAGCCTTCGGTCGTTTCGCCGATGTCTGCGAGCACGCCCCCGGCCGTCTTGTCAGCGGCGACCTTGTCGAAACTCTCGCCGGCGTCGATCCGCGCGCGCGCCCTGGCGGCGGCGGCGGCGTCGGGGAAGGTCAGAAGCGCAATGGCGCGTTTTTCCGGCTTCGAATAAAGCCGCGCGGCGTCGCGGTCATAGATCTTGCGGGCGTCGTCGTCGCTGATCGGAATGGTCCGGGCGATGGCGTCCGGCGACACGACCAGGACATTGACCGTGCGATATTCCGGGCTGCGATAGAGGTCCTTGTGCAGGTCGTACCAGGATGTCACCGCCTCGTCGGGCGGCGGCGGCGCCGTGGAGAGGTCGGGCGGCGGCAGGATGAAATAATCGGCCCTGCGGGTCTGGCTGGCGAAAGTATTGACGGCCGAAAGCAGAACCTCCGGCGCCTTGAGGCCGCCGGTCAGCGCCGCGCCGATCTGCTTGCGCAGGACGAACTGGCGCTGCTCGCGAATGAAGCTGGCTTCGGTATAGCCGTTGTCCCGGAGGATCTGATCCATGCGGGCCTGATCGAAGCCGGCGGGGCCGGCGAAGACCTTGTCGGCGCGGACGATCCTGGCGATGTCCGCGTCGGAAAGCGCGAGGCCCAGACGCCGCGCCTCCTGGTCGAGGGCGGAGCCGGTCAAGAGCTCCGCCAGAACCTGGCGGTCCAGGCCCATCTGGCGCGCCTCCTGGCTGGTGATGGCGCGCCGCGTCTGCCGCTGGAGCCGCTGCAGGTCGGTCTGGTAGGCGTTGCGGTATTCCTGGACGGTGATTTCGCGGTCGCCGATGGTCGCGAGCTGGTTGCCGCGGAAATTGGTGAACATGTCGCGGATGCCCCACAGGCCGAAGCCGACCACGATCACCGCGGCGAAAGCCGCCAGAATGAGGCGGCCGAAGATATTCTTCGACATGACCCGCAGACCATCGAGCATCGCTTTTTCCCTGTTCTGGCGCCGGATTGGGGGCGTAATGGCGCGCGGGACTATAGAAACGGCGAAGCCCGCGCGCAACGGCGCTTTCCGCCCGCGCTTTTGACCTCAGTCCGGCGCCGAAAACAAGCCATTTGTCGCCCGAGCGCGCCGCCGCTTCATTTCACCCCATTTCCAAGCGTCGCCGGCTCTGCTATTCGGGCCCCAAATCTGGGGGAGACGAACATGACCACGAATATCCGCCCGCTTGCCGCCGGCAACTGGAAAATGAACGGCCTCAACGCCTCCATGGCCGAAATCAAGGCCATTGCCGAGGCCGCGACGCAGATCGGCGGCGCCGACGTGCTGATCTGCCCTCCGGCGACGCTGATTTCGGCGGCCAACGCCGCCGCCGCCGGGCGAATCGCCATCGGCGGCCAGGATTGCCACGCCAAGGCTTCCGGCGCCCATACCGGCGACATTTCCGCCGAACAGATCAAGGACGCCGGCGCGACTTATGTCATCGTCGGCCATTCCGAGCGCCGCGCCGACCACGGCGAGAGCGACGCGGTCGTGCGCGCCAAGGCGGAAGCGGCGCTGCGCGCCGGGCTGACGGTCATCGTCTGCGTCGGCGAAACCCATTCCCAGCGCGAGGCCGGCCAGACTTTGGCGATCGTCGGCGGCCAGCTGTCCGGCTCTCTGCCGCACGGCGCGACGGCGAAGAATCTGGTCGTCGCCTATGAGCCGGTCTGGGCCATCGGCACCGGCCTCACCCCGACGCCGGCCGATGTCGCCGAGGTCCATGGCTTCATCCGCCGCGAACTGGTCGATCTCATGCCGGGCGACGGCGCTTCCGTGCGCATCCTTTACGGCGGCTCGGTCAAGCCCTCCAACGCCGCCGAACTGATGGCGGTCGAGAACGTCAATGGCGCGCTGGTCGGCGGCGCCAGCCTGACCGCCAAGGATTTTCTCGGCATCGCCTCGGTTTACAAGTAAAAGCCGCCGCGGGGTTCCCATCCGGCTCGTTTTGCGCTAAGACGCGCCGACCAGCCGTCGCGGCCCTGTCGCGGCGGCCGTTTGTGCGCATTCCTGAAATCTATGCGGAATGCGTATTTCGTTGGCGTTTCCGTGGAATTGCGAAGCAGTCTTGCGGAAACTCATGACAGCTTCTCAACGCCGCGGCCGGGAAGGGTTTCCCGCAAGGCTCGAAGGACGACAAATGCAGACGATTCTCATCGTCATTCATCTCATGATCGTGGTGGCGCTGATCACCGTGGTTCTGTTGCAGCGCTCCGAAGGCGGCGCCCTGGGCATGGGCG
Organism: uncultured Pseudomonadota bacterium; assembly: GCA_963748385.1. Taxonomy (GTDB): domain Bacteria; phylum Pseudomonadota; class Alphaproteobacteria; order Rhizobiales; family Beijerinckiaceae; genus Rhodoblastus. The sequence goes on along the minus strand of CAVVIQ010000012.1, from coordinate 16,461 downwards.
GCGGCGCGGGCGGCTTTTTCACCGGGCGCGGCCAGGCCAATGCGCTGACGCGGGCGACGGCGATTCTCGCGACCCTGTTCTTCATGACCAGCCTGGGCCTGACCATCCTTTCGACCCTGACGCACCCGAAGAAATCGATCTTCGAAACGCCCGCCGCCGCGCCGGCTTCGCAGCAGAACGGCGCCGCGCAGCCCAAGGGCTCCGTGCTCGACCAGTTGAAGCAGATGGAACAGAACAAGGCGCCGTCCGAGCCGCCGGCTCCCGAGCCCGTCCCGGCGCCGCCGCGCTCGCAGTAGCAACCCCGCGCGTCGCGTTCTTTGGTTTTGCGGGGCCGGTTCGCCGGCCCTTCCGTCGAAAAAACCTTGGCGTCCCGACGGGCGCCCGGCGCCTCTCGCGCCGTGTCCAGAGCAAACCCGAGGCGGCCCGAGATGGCGAGGTACATTTTCATCACCGGCGGCGTGGTTTCTTCCCTTGGCAAGGGGCTGGCCTCGGCGGCGCTTGGCGCGCTGCTTCAGGCGCGCGGCTATACGGTGCGGCTGCGCAAGCTCGACCCCTATCTCAACGTCGATCCCGGCACCATGTCGCCCTATCAGCACGGCGAGTGCTTCGTCACCGACGACGGCGCCGAGACCGATCTCGATCTCGGCCATTACGAGCGCTTCACCGGCCGTTCCGCCAACCGGCAGGACAATGTCACCACCGGGCGGATCTACCAGGACATCATCGCCCGCGAGCGGCGCGGCGATTATCTCGGCGGCACGGTGCAGGTGATTCCCCATGTCACCAACGCCATCAAGGAATTCATCCTCGACGGCAATTCCGGCGTATCGATTTCGTCCTGGTCGAGATCGGCGGCACGGTCGGCGACATCGAGGCCATGCCTTTTCTGGAAGCCATCCGCCAGCTCGGCAACGACCTGCCGCATCACCATTGCGTCTATATCCACCTGACGCTGCTGCCCTATATTCCCGCCGCCGGCGAGCTGAAGACCAAGCCGACCCAGCATTCGGTGAAGGAACTGCGCTCGATCGGCATCCAGCCCGACATTCTGCTGTGCCGCGCCGACCGCGCCATTCCGGCCGACGAGCGGCGCAAGCTCAGCCTGTTCTGCAACGTCCGCGAAAGCGCGGTGATCGAGGCCCTCGACGTCGCCTCGATCTATGACGTGCCGCGCGCCTATCACCCGGCGGGGCTCGATCACGAGGTGCTGGCGGCTTTCGGCATCGAGCCGGCGCCGCGCCCCGACATGGCGCGCTGGAACGCGGTGACCGAAGCCGTCCACAATCCCGAAGGCGAGGTCACCATCGCCATCGTCGGCAAATATACCGGGCTCAAGGACGCCTACAAGTCGCTGATCGAGGCTCTGGCCCATGGCGGCATCGCCAATCGGGTGAAGGTCAATCTCGACTGGATCGAGGCGGAAATCTTCGAGCATCAGGACCCGACGCCTTATCTCCAGCATGTGCATGGCATTCTGGTGCCCGGCGGTTTTGGCGCGCGCGGCACGGAAGGCAAGATCGCGCGCGGCGCGTTTCGCCCGCGAGCGCAAGGCGCCTTATTTCGGCATCTGCTTCGGCATGCAGATGGCGGTGATCGAGGCGGCGCGCTCGCTCGCCGGCGTGACTCAAGCCAATTCGACCGAATTCGGCCCGACGCCGGAGCCGGTCGTCGGCCTGATGACCGAATGGATGCGCGGCGACGAGCTGGAAAAGCGCTCGCACAGCGGCGATCTCGGCGGCACCATGCGGCTCGGCGCCTATCCGGCTGTGCTCGAAGGACGGCTCGAAGGTCGCCGACATCTATGGCCACGAAACCATATCGCGAGCGCCATCGCCATCGCTACGAGGTCAATATCCCTATCTCAACGTCGATCCCGGCACCATGTCGCCCTATCAGCATGGCGAGTGCTTCGTGACCGACGACGGCGCCGAGACCGATCTCGATCTCGGCCATTACGAGCGCTTCACCGGCCGTTCCGCCAACAGGCAGGACAATGTCACCACCGGGCGAATCTATCGGGACATCATCGCCCGCGAGCGGCGCGGCGATTATCTCGGCGGCACGGTGCAGGTGATTCCCCATGTCACCAACGCGATCAAGGAATTCATCCTCGACGGCAATTCCGGCCATGATTTCGTCCTGGTCGAGATCGGCGGCACGGTCGGCGACATCGAGGCCATGCCTTTTCTGGAGGCCATCCGCCAGCTCGGCAACGACCTCCCGCATCACCATTGCGTCTATATCCACCTGACGCTGCTGCCCTATATTCCCGCAGCCGGAGAGCTGAAGACCAAGCCGACCCAGCATTCGGTCAAGGAATTGCGCTCGATCGGCATCCAGCCCGACATTCTGCTCTGCCGCGCCGACCGCGCCATTCCGGCCGACGAGCGGCGCAAGCTCAGCCTGTTCTGCAACGTCCGTGAAAGCGCGGTGATCGAGGCGCTCGACGTCGCCTCGATCTATGACGTGCCGCGCGCCTATCACGCGGCGGGCCTCGATCACGAGGTGCTGGCGGCTTTCGGCATCGAGCCGGCGCCACGCCCGGACATGTCGCGCTGGAACGCGGTGACCGAAGCCGTCCACAATCCCGAAGGCGAGGTCACCATCGCCATCGTCGGCAAATATACCGGCCTCAAGGACGCCTATAAGTCGCTGATCGAGGCTTTGGCCCATGGCGGCATCGCCAACCGGGTGAAAGTCAATCTCGACTGGATCGAGGCGGAAATCTTCGAGCATCAGGACCCGACGCCTTACCTCCAGCATGTCCATGGCATTCTGGTGCCCGGCGGTTTTGGCGCGCGCGGCACCGAAGGCAAGATCGCGGCGGCGCGTTTCGCCCGCGAGCGCAAGGCGCCTTATTTCGGCATCTGCTTCGGCATGCAGATGGCGGTGATCGAGGCGGCGCGCGCGCTCGCCGGCGTGGCTCAGGCCAATTCGACAGAATTCGGCCCGACGCCGGAGCCGGTCGTCGGCCTGATGACCGAATGGATGCGCGGCGACGAGCTGGAAAAGCGCTCGCACAGCGGCGATCTCGGCGGCACCATGCGGCTCGGCGCCTATCCGGCCTTGCTCAAGGAAGGCTCGAAAATCGCGGAAATCTATGGGACGACCCATATTTCCGAGCGCCATCGCCATCGCTACGAGGTCAATATGGGCTATCGCGACAGGCTGGAAGCGCAAGGCCTGATTTTTGCGGGAACCTCGCCCGACGGCCTGCTGCCGGAAACTGTGGAGCTTCTGGACCACCCCTGGTTCATCGGCGTGCAATATCACCCCGAACTGAAGTCGCGTCCCTTCGAGCCGCATCCGCTTTTCGCCAGCTTCATCGCGGCGGCCAAGGCCCAGAGCCGGTTGGTGTGAGGGGCCAGACGTCGATCGGCAGGCCAGACGGCAAGCCGATGGCGGCGTTGGGAGGAAAAACGGAAGGCCGGCGCAGGACCGGTTTGGACAGGAAAACCGCCAAATTCAGATCAGGGGAATTTTTTCATCTGGCCGGCGAGAGCGTTGCGCCTGAACGATGTTCCCGCGTTGAAACAAGCGCGGCCTGACGAAAAAAAGGGCCGGCTCAGCGCCGGCCCTGTGCTGGTCATGTCCGAGTTGGCGATCAATATTTGGCGACCACCGGAGCCGGCGAACTGAACAGATAAGCCAGGCCGACGCGGATCGTGTTGACCGACGTCGACAGGCGGCCGGAATCAAGATAAGGGCCGATCGAAAGCGGGATGTTCAGATTGTAGCTGCCGAAGTCGTAGTAACGATATTCGATACGGCCAACCCAGTTGGGGGTGAAGGCGTATTCGACGCCGGCGCCGACGTCAAAACCCGAGAGGGTCGTGCTCGAGGAACCCCCGACCCAATAAATGCTATCGGTCCAGTTGAGTGAGGAGTTGCGGCCAGCCCAGGCCCCGCCGCCGATGGCATAGAACAGGGCGCGGTCATAGGCGACGCCCAAGCGGCCGTTGATGGCGGCAAGCCAACCCATGCTGGAGTTCGCCGTGAAGGGGCCGGCCAGCATGCCGGAGCCGTACCAGGTCACACCCTTGCTGTTCGTGGTCCCCTGGAAGTCGCCTTCGAGGCCGACCACGAAGTTCTGGTTGATCTGGTAGTTATAGCCGAGATAGCCGCCGCCCATGAAACCGGAGGTGTTCAGCGAATGGCTGCCCCAATTAAAATAATTATCGCCGAGAATGGGGTTGAGGCTGGTCGAGGCGAACGAGGCGCCAATGTCGGCGCCGAGGTAGAACCCGGTCCACGAGAAGGCCGGAGCGGGAGCGACATAGACCGGGGCCTCCTTGCGCGAGGGCAGGTCGGCCGCGAAAGCCGAACCCGCCAGAACGGCGAAGGCGACGCCCGAAAGAAAAAATTTCCGCATGATCGTCTCCAATTTCTTGGCCAGCGCAAAAATTTGAGGGTGGTCGAATTCTAAATTGAATCGACGTTGCTTCCCACCGCATTGGCGGCGGCTGAAGCCGTTTTTTTCTTTTATGTTGCGGAAAAGTAACAGTTCGGTTGTCGATGGTGGATCTCGGACGCCCAAGAGAGACATTCGGGTCACGATGCTGAAAATAGCCTTCGGGTCGCTAAACGGAATTCCGGCTGAGACACCAGGGGAATTGCACGCTTGCCTGAGCAGGACGATTGTTTGATAACGGCCCACGCCTCGTCCGAGATTTCCCATGCCGCGCAAGCTCGTACGCATATCCTTGACCGCCGCCAGCCGGCAGGACCTTGTCGGGGCCTGGACGCGGCTGGGCTTTGCGCTGGACGCGACCGGCGACGGCGTCACGCTGGCCGATGGCGTGGTTCTGGCTTTTGCGGCGAGCGACGATCCGGCGCGGCGGGCCTCGGTTGGCTTGAGCGCCGGTCCGGGCGAGGCGCCGGCTTTGCCCGCGGGCGAGGCGGCGGGTTGTTTCCATCTGGTCGAGGCCGCGCCGGCGGCGGGCGCGCCGGCTCATCCCAATGGGGTCTTGAGCCTGCGCGAAGTCGTCGTCTGCGCCGAGGAGCCGGCCGATCACGCGGAATTTCTTTCGGCGCTCACCGGCCAGAGGGAAATGCTGGCGACTTCGGCGGGGCTGGACATCCAGCTTGAGGGTGGGGCGAGCCTCCAGGTATTGAGTCCGAGGGCTTTCGCCTTCCGATTCGGGTTGAACCCGCGCGCGGAAAAATTTTTCATCGCCGGGCTGGTGTTCGGCGTCAAAAATCTGAACGAAACCGATGCGGTTCTAGCCTCGAACGGGCTGATGACGATCTTTCAGGTCGGGCGGCTGGCGGCGGGAGAGGCCGAGGGCGTGGCCGTCGCTTTTGAGCGGGCGTGATGGGAGAAGAAATGTCGGAAGCGCGCAGGAATTCGGTGGTGACGATCGGGGAGGGTCCTCGCGCCGCGCGTTTCGGCAATCATCTGCCCTTCGCCTTGATCGCCGGCCCCTGCGCGCTGGAAAGCCGCGATCACGCCCTGTTCATGGCCGAGAAAATGGCGGCGCTGACCGAAAAACTCGGCCTCGATTACGTCTTCAAATCCTCCTTCGACAAGGCCAACCGCACTTCGGCGCAGGGCAGCCGCGGCGTCGGGCTCGACGCGGCGCTGAAGATTTTCGAGGAGATCAAGCAGTCCTTCGGCCTGCCGGTGGTCACCGACGTGCATGAGAAGGAGCAATGCGCGACAGTCGCGGAGGTCGTGGACCTGTTGCAGATTCCGGCCTTTCTCTGCCGTCAGACCGATCTGCTGTTGGCGGCGGCGGCGACCGGCAAGCCGGTCAATGTCAAGAAAGGCCAGTTCCTGGCGCCCTGGGACATGAAGAATGTCGCCGCGAAAATTTACGACGCCGGCAATCGCGAATGTGCTGGTGACCGAACGCGGCGCCTCCTTCGGGTACAACACGCTCGTCACCGATTTTCGCGGCCTGGCGATCATGGCCGAGCAAATCGGCGCGCCGGTGATTTTCGACGCCACCCACAGCGTCCAGCAGCCGGGCGGGCAGGGAACGTCTTCCGGCGGCCAGCGTGAATTCGTTCCCGTTCTGGCGCGCGCGGCGGTGGCGGTCGGCGTCGCCGGCCTGTTCATCGAGACCCATGACGCGCCGGAAAAGGCTTTTTCCGACGGGCCGAACATGGTTCCGCTCAGCGAGATGCCCGCCCTGCTGGCGCGGCTGATCGCCTTCGACCGGCTGGCCAAGGGGCTTTGAGCCTGGTCAGCCCTTGAGTATGAAGCGCCGGTTCGGCGCCTGCAGCGGCCGTGCGTTCATCGGGTACAGCGCCTTGAAGGCGGCAATGTCCGCGGCGGCGACTTCGATCGGCGCGGCGAAGACGTTCCAGTCCACCACTTCCGAACAGGGCGGCGTGGTCAGCGAGCCTTCGTAGCGATAGCGCTTGCGGTCCGGCGGCAGGAAAGAATTGGGGTCCATCGGCCGGGCGAGCGTCTTTTCGCCGGCCTTCCTGGGCGCGGTCGCCATGATCGTGGCGAAATCAGCGTGTTTCGCGCCGGGGACCATGAACATCCCGACGACCAGCAATTTGCCGGAGGAATGGGCATGGACGAAATGCGCCTCCATTTCGGTGCGCTTGCCGTCGGTGGCGTGCTCGCTGGGCGTGTGGAAATGAAATTGCTTGAGCTCATAGCGCTCGCCTTCGAGCGATACCGCGCTCTTGCCGGCGACATTGGCCTGAATGGTGTGGCCATTGTTGGCGATGGCGAAGGATTCCGGCTTCCAGTCGAAAACGAGGGCGCCGATCTCGGCTTCGATCGGATTTTTCAAGTCGAGCGGCGATTGTTCGGAGCCCACGGCGCAGGCCTCGAATTTCCTGTCGAGCTTGCCCCAGTCCTTGACGCCGCCGTGGCCTTCATAGGTCCAGTGGGCGGCGCCATCGGCGCGGGCGAGCCCCGCGCAAATCGGGCAGGAGATCAGGCCCGTGATTAAACCGCGTCGATTCAGCGCCATATCGAGCTCCCTGCGATGGTGCGCCGCTTGATATCAAAAACGAAGATGCGCGCCGCGAAAATTCGTGTGAAAAATCGGCTGACCGACAGGGCCCGATCCCGGGCCGCAGCGATTTGGCGCGGGCGGCGCTTTTGAGGCCGCCCGACCGTTCTCACCAATGATGATGATGATGGTGGTGGTGATGGTAGTTATGATGGCAAGAGTGATGATGCCATCCGCAAGCGGAGGCTGGGACGGCGGCAAGGAAGAGCGCCGAGACGAGCACAACCGCGGAGATGATCGGTTTCAGCATGGAAAAACCTCTCGAATACTGGTTGCGGTGATCGCCGCCAGTTCCGCGACTGTATAACCAGCGACCTGAACGGTAGGTGAATTGCCGGCGCCGCGCCTGGTTCAGTCGTCCTTGCCGAACACCCGATCAAAAATCGTGTCGACATGTTTGAAATGGTAGGAGAGGTCGAACTGCTCCTCCAGCTCGGCGTCGGTCAGATGCCGCTTCACGTCGGGGTCTTTTTTCAGCAGATCGAGGAAGTCGCCCTCGCCGCGCCACACCGGCATGGCGTTGCGCTGCACGAATTTATAGGCGTCCTCGCGCGAGGCGCCCTTTTGCGTCAGGGCCAGCAGCACGCGCTGGGAATGGATGAGGCCGCCGAGCAGGTCGAGATTCTTCCGCATGTTTTCGGGATAGACCAGCAGTTTTTCCACCACGCCGGTGAGGCGGGCCAAAGCGAAATCGAGCGTCACCGTGGCGTCGGGGCCGATCATGCGCTCGACGGAAGAGTGCGAAATATCGCGCTCGTGCCACAGCGCCACATTTTCCAGCGCCGGCGTCACCATGCCGCGCACCAGGCGCGCGAGGCCGGTCAGATTCTCGGTCAGCACCGGATTGCGCTTGTGCGGCATGGCCGAAGAGCCCTTCTGGCCTTCGGAGAAATATTCCTCGGCCTCCAGCACTTCGGTGCGCTGCAAATGGCGGATTTCTATCGCCAGCCGCTCGATGGACGAGGCGATCACGCCCAAAGTGGCGAAGAACATGGCGTGGCGGTCGCGCGGAATGACCTGGGTCGAGACCGGCTCCGGCTTGAGGCCCATTTTCCGAGCGACATGCTCTTCGACGCGCGGGTCGATATTGGCGAATGTGCCGACTGCGCCGGAAATGGCGCAAGTGGCGATTTCCTCCCGCGCATGCACCAGCCTTTTACGCGCACGCGAGAACTCGGCGAAAGCTTCGGCCAGTTTCAGGCCAAAGGTCACCGGCTCGGCGTGGATGCCATGCGAGCGGCCGATGGTCGGCGTCATCTTGTGCTCGAAAGCCCGGCGCTTGAGCGCGGCGAGCAGATTGTCGACATCCTTGATCAGGATGTCGGCGGCGCGCGACATCTGCACCGCAAGGCAGGTGTCGAGCACGTCCGACGAGGTCATGCCCTGATGGACGAAGCGCGAATCCGGCCCGATGAATTCGGCGAGATGGGTCAGGAAGGCGATCACGTCATGCTTGGTGACGCGCTCGATCTCGTCGATGCGGTCGACGTCGAAAGTGACGTTTCCCGCCTTCTCCCAGATGTTTTTGGCGCTCTCTTTCGGGATCACGCCGAGTTCGGCCAAAGCGTCGCAGGCGTGGGCCTCGATCTCGAACCAGATCTTGAACCTGGCCTGCGGCTCCCAGAGCGCGACCATTTCGGGGCGGGAATAACGGGGGATCATGAGCGGTTTCTCTGTCGAAAAAGCGAAATCTGGAGCTGTTTTCCTTCTCCCACGCGAGGGGAGCGGGCAAGTCGCGGCTACACCATCTCCCCCCGCGCCATATGGGCGGCGAGGCGGAGCGCGTCGATGTTCTTCCTGTAATGGTCGGGGCCGCCCTTGAAGACGGCGGAGCCGGCGACCAGCCAGTTGGCGCCGGCGCCGACGATGTCCATGACGTTTTCGGCGGTCACGCCGCCGTCGACTTCAAGGTCGATCGGTCGGTCGCCGATCATCGCCTTGAGGCGGCGCAGCTTTTCCAGCGTGGCGGGGATGAATTTCTGGCCGCCGAAGCCGGGATTGACCGACATGACCAGGATCAGGTCGAGCTCGTCGAGCACATATTCGACCACATCCTCCGGCGTCGCCGGATTGAGCGAGACCCCGGCCTTCTTGCCGAGCGCCCGGATCGCCTGAAGCGAGCGGTGCAGATGCGGCCCGGCCTCGGCGTGGACGACGATATAATCCGAGCCCGCCCTGGCGAAGGCCTCCAGATAGGGGTCGCACGGCGCGATCATCAGATGGACGTCGAAAATCCGGTCGGTGTGCGGCCGCAGGCTTTTCACCACATCGGGGCCGATGGTGATATTGGGCACGAAATGGCCGTCCATGACATCGACATGGACGATGTCGGCGCCGGCCGCGATGACGGCGCGGACTTCCTCGCCGAGCCTGGAGAAATCGGCGGAAAGGATCGAGGGGGCGATTTTCAGCGGGCGCATCATCGCTTTCCTGTATGTCGGGTCTGTGCTGGCTTTAGCCTGAAGCCGCTCCTACATGAACTGAGGGTCGGCGTCCACCGCCCGCCTCGACGGGCCGAAAAGGCTTAAGCCCAAGGGAAATGCGGAATGCGCCGGACGGATGTGCTTGTGCTGGGCGCCGGAATCGTCGGCGTGGCGACGGCCTTGCAGGTCCAGGCGCGGGGGCGCGGGGTGGTTCTGCTGGACCGCCGCGGCGCCGGCGAGGAGACCTCTTTCGGCAACGCCGGTCTGATCGAACGCGCTTCGATCTTTCCCTATCTTTTCCCGCGCGACGTGCGGGCGCTCGCGGTTTACGCGGTCAATGGCGCCAACGAGGCGCGCTACCGACTGCGCGATCTTCCCTCTTTCGCGCCCTGGCTCGTGCGCTACTGGTGGGAGAGCGCGCCGGAGCGCGCTCTTCGCCACGCTCTTGCCGTGCGGCCGCTGATCGAACATTCCCTGAGCGAGCACGAAAAACTGATGGAGCAGGCCGGCGCGCTTGCGCTGATGCGCAGGACCGGCTGGCTGAAACTTTTTCGTCGCGAAGAGACTTTCGCCGCCGGCCGCGCGGCGGCGGAAAAAATTCTGCCCTACGGCCTGAAAATCGCGCTTCACGATTCCGAGGCCTTGCGCGCGGTCGAACCGGCGCTGAGCGGCGTGTTCGGCGCGGTCCATTATCTCGATCCCGTTTCGGTCAATGATCCGCTCGCCTTGACCCAAAGCTATCTTTCCTTGTTCGAGCGGCGCGGCGGGGTTTTCCTGCGCGGCGACGCCAGAACGCTTCGGCCCGCCAGCGCGGGCTATGGCGTGGAGACGGAGCAGGGGCCGATTCTCGCGGGCGAGGCGGTGGTCTGCCTCGGGCCTTGGGCCGATGTCGCGCTCAGGATCCTGGGTTATTCCGTCCCGCTTGCGGTCAAGCGCGGCTATCACATGCATTACGCGCCGGGCGCGCCGCTGAATCATCCGGCGCTCGACGCCGACAACGGTTTTCTGCTCGCGCCCATGGCGCGTGGAATCCGCCTGACCACCGGCGCGGAATTCGCGCGACGCGACGCGGCTCCGGATTATAGGCAAATCGACGCCAGCGAAGTTTTCGCGCGGAAATTATTTCCATTGGGGAAGCGGCTGGACGCCAAACCCTGGATGGGCTGCCGGCCTTGCCTGCCGGACATGCTGCCGGTCATCGGCCCGGCGCCGCGTCACAGGGGCCTGTGGTTCAATTTCGGCCACCAGCATCATGGCCTGACGCTGGCGGCGAGCACGGGTCGCCTGCTGGCGGAAATGATGACCGGCGAAGAGACCTTCGCCGATCCTCAGCCCTTTTCGATCGGGCGTTTTTGAGCCGCGCGATCACCAACCGCGGCGATAATAACGCCGGTGATAATAATGCCGGTGATAATAGGGGTGATAGTAATGCCGGTGGTAATAGGGCCGGCCATAGCCATAGCCGTAGCCATAATAGCGGTTGGGCACGCAACGACCCCAGGGATTGACATGCCAGCCGGGGCCGCAACGCCAGCCGACGGTTTCGATCGGCGCCGTCGCAACTTGCGCAGCTTGAGCGCCAACGGCGGGCGCGATGGGCATGGCGTTGGCGGCGCCGCCTCCAACCAGTCCTGCGCCGAACAGCGCGCCGGCGACAATAAGGCCTTTCACGAGATTTCTCATTTCATCCCTCCCTCATCAGGATGCTCCAACCTAATCTTGGCAGGATGAACCTGGCCTGAACCGCGATCCCGCCGCGTTGGCGAAGCGCAAAAAATCGGCCCTATATTCTTGTCGTGCGCGCCCGCCAGATTTCCGCGCCGCGCGCGGCTTCCAGGCGTTGCAGGCAGGCCCAGGCCGCTTCCAGCCGCGCCGCGCCTTCGTCGCTCAATCCGGCGCCGAGATCGAATGTCTCGCCGCGAACGCACAGCAGGAAGGCAGGCGGCGCCTTGCGCCCGAGGGTCTGTTCGAAAATCGACAGCACGCTTTCCGGCGCCAGCGCGTGACTGAGATGGGTCAGGCCGTGGCGCGGAAAAATCTCGGTGAAGGCGAAAGGCGCCGGCGTCTCCCGGCCGGCGTCGAGAAAGAGCGCGAGATCGGCGCCGTCCAGATCGAGCGCATGTTCGATCTGAAGCTGGTAATCCTCGATCAGTACGCTGTCAGGCCATTGCGCATCGGCGATGCGCGCCAGCAGCAACGGCCCGAACGCGTCATCGCCGCGCGCGACATTGCCCCAGCCCAGGATGACGAGTTTCATGCCTCGCCGAAATTCTTCCGCCGCCGGTCGATCAGCGCGCCGTCGGCGTCGACCAGATCGACCTCGAGCGGCATCTGGCCGATGGCGTGGGTCGCGCAGGACAGGCAGGGGTCATAGGCGCGGATCGCGACCTCGATATGATTGAGCAGTCCCTCGGTGAGCACCCTTCCGTCGACATATTCCGCCGCCACCGCGCGGATCGCCTCGTTCATCGCCTGGTTGTTGTTGGTGGTCGAGACGATCAGACGGCAGAATTTGACCAGATCGTCGGCTCCGACGCGATAATGGTGGAACAAGGTTCCGCGCGGCGCTTCGATCACCCCGATCCCCTCCTCCTGGCGCTCGCCGCGATCGGCCATCAGCTCCGTCCCGACAATGTCCGTGTCGTCGAGCAGGTCGCGGATGACTTCCGCCGCGTGCAAGGCCTCGATCATCCGCGCCCAGTGATAGAGCAGGGTTCCGTGCACGGGCTTGCCTTCGCCCAGCGCCAGCAGATCCTTGCGCTCGATCTCCGCCAGCTCCGAGGGGATATAGGCGCAGACCTGGACGCGGGCGAGCGGCCCGACCCGGTACCATCCGTTCTCCGGGCCGAGCGCCTTGATGTGCGGGAATTTCATATAGGTCCAGGGCTTGACCTCTTCCTGCAGGACATCGTGGTAGGCGGTGTAATCGACATGATCGAAAATCGGTTCGCCGTCGGCGTCGCGGGCGCGCAGCGCGCCATGATAAAGGTCGAGCGCGCCATGGCGGTCGACGAGCCCCATCATATTGGCGCGGAAAGCGCCGAAATTGTTGTAGAAGGCGGGATGGACCTGATGCAGCCTGGCGACCATCCGCACTGCGTCGCGGGACCAGGCGATCATCTGGTCGATTCCGGCCCGCATTTCATCGCGCTCCGCCTTGCTCAGCCCCTTGTTGACGCCGCCCGGAATCGCGCCCGTGCCGTGGATGCGCTTGCCGGCGGTGTGGCGGATCACCTCCTGGCCGAATTTGCGCAGCAGCACCCCCTGTTTGGCGATGTCGGGGTAATCGGCGGCGACGCCGACGATATTGCGCCGCGTCGGCTCGCTGTCGAAACCAAGCAGCAGATCCGGCGAGGCGAGATGGAAGAAATGCACGGCGTGCGATTGCAGAATCTGGCCATAATGCATCAGCCGCCGCAGCTTTTCGGCGGTCGGCGTCAGATGGCGGTAGCCGGCGATGGCGTCCATCGCCTTGACGGCGGCGAGATGGTGGCTGACCGGGCAGATGCCGCACAGCCTCTGCACCGTCACCGGAACCTCCCAATAGGGCCGGCCCTCGATGAAGGCTTCGAAGCCGCGGAATTCGACGATATGCAGCCGGACCTGATGGACCTTGTTTTCGGCGTCGAGCAGCAAAGTCACCTTGCCGTGGCCTTCGACCCGGGTCAGCGGGTCGATGGCGATGCGGCGGAGTTTTTCCGGGCTGGCGGCGGTCTCTAGCGATGGCATGGCTCACGCCTTCAGTCGAAATGAAACTGCGGATAGTCGAGACGCGGGGTTCGCCCGCCGATCAGGTCGGTCAGGAATTTCCACAAGGCGTCGCCGGAGGGTGGGCAGCCGGGAATGAAATAATCGACCCGCACCACGTCGTGGATCGGATAGACCTTGTCGAGCAGCAGCGGCAGCTCCGGGTCGTTGGGAACGCGCGAGCGCCCGTCCGGCGTGTCGCTGTAGACCTTCTTCAGGATGTCGCCGACATCGAAACGGTTGCGTTGCGCCGGCAGGCCGCCGTTGATGGCGCAGGCGCCGACCGCGACCAGAAATTTACAGTTGCGCCGGAATTCGCGCAGCACATGGACGTTCTCGGCGTTGCATAAAGCGCCTTCGATCAGGCCGATGTCGCTTGGGCCGCAATGTTTGATGTCGGTGAGCGGCGAGCGGTCGAATTCGGCGAGTTCCAACAGCGCGAGCAGGCGTTCATCGATGTCGAGCAGCGACATGTGGCAGCCGAAACAGCCGCCGAGCGTCGCCGTGGCGATTTTCACCTTCCTGGGCGCGACGGAAAGGTCCATCTCACTTCTCCTCCGCGGCGTGTTCGAATTCGAGATCGACTTCGCTGATCGGCGCGCGGTCGTAGAGCCGCCCGCCGATCGGCGTGACGAAGCCGACTTCCTTGCGCAATATCGCCCCCACCGGGCAGACATGCGCCGCCTTGTCGGTCGCGGCGAAATCGGTGTCGCCGAGCTTTCCGGTGGGCGAATTCACGACAATATGCGAATCGCGCCCGCGCCCGGCGAGGGCGAAGACATTCTTGCCGTCCACGTCGCGGCTGGCGCGCACGCAGAGTTCGCACATGATGCAGCGATTGAAGTCGAGGAAGAATTCCGGATGCGAGGCGTCGACCTCGCGATGGGGAAAGAATTGCACGAAATGCTGAGAGAGCATTTCGACGTCATAGGCGAGCGCCTGCAATTTGCATTGACCGCTCTTCTCGCAGCCGGGGCAGAAATGATTGCCCTCCACGAACAGCATTTGCAGCAGCACGCGGCGGATTTCGTTGAGCTCCGGCGTGTTGCTGCGCACGTCCTGGCCGGGCATGGCCTTGATGGTGCAGGACGAGCCGTTGCGGCCATTGACCGTCACCGTGCAGAGCTTGCACGAACCATGGGGCGGGAAGTCCGGATGGGCGCACAGATGCGGAATATAGACGCCGGCCGCCAGCGCCGCCGTCAATATGGATTGGCCCGGCTCGAAGACGATCCTTTGGCCATCGAGCGTGAAGACGTTGGCGATCTCGCTCATATGTCCTCTCCCAAATGCGCGGCGGCGTCGTCGCGCCCGGCGAGCTCACGCGCCCGGGCCAAGGCGGCGTCGAGGTCGAAATCAGGCTCGAAATCCTTGGTGATCAGGCGCCGTTCGAAGGCGGGCTTGAACTTGTGCATCATGTCGTGCAGCGCGAGCATGGCGGTCTGGCCGAGCCCGCAATGGCTGGACGCGCGCAAAATATTGTGCAGGCGCTTCAGATCCATGGATTCATAGAGCGCGCCGTGGCCGGCGGCGATCTTGTCGATCATGCCGGCGACAAGGGCGGTTCCGACGCGGCAGGGCGTGCAGAAACCGCACGATTCATGCGCGAAAAAATGGGCGAAATTGCGCGCGGCCTCGATCGGGTCGCGCTGGCCGCCGAAGACCATCACGGCGCCGGCGGTCGGCTGGTCCTCGAAGGAGATGCGACGGCCGAATTCCTCAGGCGTCAGGCAATTGCCGGCCGCGCCGCCGATCTGGACCGCGCCCGCGTCCTGCGCCCCGCAATCCTCCAGCACTCGCGCGACGCGGACGCCGAACGGGTATTCGTAAAGGCCGGGGCGTTCACAATCGCCGGACACCGAAAGGATTTTGGTGCCGGTCGATTGTTTGGTTCCCTGGCCGGCATAGGCCGCGCCGCCGATCAGCGCGATTTCGGTGACCTTGCACAAAGTCTCGACATTGTTGACCACGGTGGGGAAGTCGAGATAGCCATGGGTCGCCGGGAAGGGCGGACGGATGCGCGGGCGTCCCGGCTTGCCTTCGAGCAACTCGATCAGCGCCGTTTCCTCGCCGCAGATATAGGCGCCGGCGCCGAAATGGATCGCGATGTCGAAGTGAAAATCCTCGACGCCGCCAATTCGTTCGCCGAGCAGGTTTTCGCGGCGCATCGCGCTCAGCGTCGCTTCCAGCGGCGTCCGCAAATAGGAATATTCGCCGCGCAGATAGACGAAACCCTGTTGCGCGCCGGTGGCCAGAGCCGCGAGCGTCATGCCCTCGAACACCCGCTCGGCGAAACTTTGCAGCAGCACGCGGTCCTTGAACGTGCCGGGCTCGCCCTCGTCGGCGTTGCAGATGACAAAACGCCTTTCGCCTGGCGCCTCGCGACACGTTTCCCATTTGACGGCGGTGGTGAAGCCCGCGCCGCCGCGTCCCCGCAGATTGGATCGTTTCAGCTCGTTCAGCAGGCCTTGCGCGCCGAGGACGAGGGCGGCGCGCGTCGCGTCGCCGCGCCGATAGGTCCCGCCGAGCAGCATGTCGGCGCGCCTTATATTGTCCTCGACCTTGAAATAGTCCGCCGGCCATTCGGCAAGCGGCGCCCCGGCGCGGATCAGGTCGCAGATTTCGTCGATGCGCTGCGCCGTCAGGCGGGTGACGGGCAGATTGTTGACCAGCAGGGCCGGGCCCTGGTCGCACATGCCGGTGCACGAGGTCGAATCGACGCTGACCAGGCCGTCGGCGGAAATTTTGCCCCGCTCCAGCTTCAATCTTTTCAGCATGCGCTCCGTCAGGGCGACGGAGCCCGCCATGCGGTCGGTGATGTTGTCGGAAAACAGGATACGATATTTTCCGCGCGGCGCGTCGTAAAGATGGGCGTAGAACTGGGTCAGGCTGTCGATGCGCGTCGGCGCGATATCCAGCGCCGCGGCGACGGCGGCGCGAATTTCCGGCGAAATCCAGTCCAAAGCCTCTTGCGCTTCGCGCAGGATCTGCAAAAGGGCGGTCGGATCGCGGCGGTATTTCGCGAGAATGGGGTCGAGGGTGGATTCGATTGCGGTCATTCATCCAGTCCCTGCATTGCGCGTCCGGCGAGCTTCGCCCGGAACAGGTCGCCGATCAAGCCTTGCGGGAAGTCGCCTTGCGAAAAAATACGGCAAGGATTCGCGCGGCGCGGCGAAAAGCCAGAAAAAAAGGGGCGTGCGGCGGTCTCGCGCCCGGACCCGCCGGATTCCGGCGATTTGGCTCTTGCAGTCGCTGGCAAAGCCTTCTATTGAGCGCCCTCGTTGGATTCCACCTGCCTGACATTCGGAACGAGG
>CAVVIQ010000011.1:0-25893 GCA_963748385.1 uncultured Pseudomonadota bacterium | reverse complement strand
ACATATATGGTTCGTTCATGATTTGTCTTTGAGTGATTCTTTCCCCGGAAAGCGGCGCCGGTGGCGCGGACGTTGGACCGGCAAAGACAAGAGCAGACAAGGCGCAGACATGCTGACCAAAAAGCAAAGCGAATTGCTCCGTTATATTCATGAGCGCCTGAAAGAGACCGGCGTTCCGCCCTCCTTCGACGAAATGAAGGACGCGCTCGACCTGCGGTCGAAATCCGGCATCCATCGCCTGATCATGGCGCTCGAGGAACGCGGCTTCATCCGCCGCCTGCCCAACCGCGCCAGGGCGCTCGAGGTTCTGCGCCTGCCGGAATCCTCGACTCCGGCGACGCCGCGCCTCGGGCGATTCGCGCCCAGCGTTATCGAGGGCCATCTCGGGAAGACCCGCCCCATCGTCGCGGGCGATCCTTACGATTCGAGCCAGAACGTCGCCATTCCGGTCATGGGCCGGATCGCGGCGGGCACGCCGATCTCGGCCTTGCAGACACGCTCCCACAGCATCGCCTTGCCCCCGGATCTTCTGTCCAGCGGCGAGCATTACGCGCTCGAAGTGCGCGGCGATTCGATGATCGACGCCGGCATTCTCGACGGCGACACGGTGGTCATCAAGAAGCAGGACACCGCCGAATCCGGCGAAATCGTCGTCGCCCTGATCGATGACGAGGAGGCCACGCTGAAGCGCCTGCGCAAGAAAGGCGCCTCGATCGCGCTGGAAGCCGCCAATCCGGCCTATGAGACGCGGATTTTCGGGCCGGACCGCGTCCGCATCCAGGGCAAGCTCGTCAGCTTGTTGCGGAAATATTGAGCGAACGCCACGCGCCGATCGGGGTTAACATGCGTAGCCTCGGACCAAGAGGCCGTCCCGGCCCGTGGCGACGGAGAACCGCATGACCCGCGAACAGCTCACGGAAAAAATTCTCGACCTCAAGCGCGAAAAGCAGCTCAGCTGGCGACAGATCGTCGAAGCGATCGGCGGGATGGCCGATGTGCTGATCGTCGGCGCCCTGCTCGGTCAGATGCGCCTGCCCGAGGCCCTTGCCGCAAGGGCGTCGGCCTTTCTCGGCCTGACCAAGTCGGAAGAGCTGATGCTGACCGAAGTCCCGATGCGCGGCCAGAATTCGCCGATGCCGCCGACCGATCCGCTGCTTTATCGATTTTACGAGCTGATCATGGTCAATGGCCCGGCGATGAAGCAGTTGATCCAGGAAGAATTCGGCGACGGCATCATGTCGGCCATCGATTTCGACATGGCGATCGAACGCCAGCCCGATCCGAAAGGCGATCGGGTCAAGATTTCCATGTCGGGAAAATTCCTGCCGTTCAAATATTACGGAGCCGGCCCCGGCGCGCCCCCCGAACGGCGCCAAAAGCGGTTAAGGCGGGATTTTCCTGCTAATTCCGGGCCTCGTCCGGCTTCGTGTCCGGCGCGGTGGGCGCCAAGGGCGTCGACCGGCGGCGGCGCGGCGCCCGCGACCATGGCCGATCCTCGCCCGGCGCGCGCGCCGCGCGCCATTCGGCGCTCCTGGCGCCAAAAGCCAGGGTCACCGCCCCGGTTTCAGCGAGCTTGCGGCGGTCGAGCAGGATTTTTGGCGCGCAATAGTTCGGCGCATAGAGCGGCGAGATCACCACTTCGGCGCGCGCGCAATCCTCGTGGAAGGCTGAGCCGTCGAGCACCAGGGCGACCGCCGAGCCGTCGCGCGCCTTGCCGACGCAGCCGAGTTCGTCGCAGCGGCCGGCGGCTTCGGTTTCCGCCGCCGCGCGCAGATCGGCGTCGGCGCGCAGCCATTGTTCGGCGGCGAAGGCGTTGCGATGCCTGCCAAGCACGGCGAGGCGCCCGTCGGCCTGGCGCAAGGCGGCGTATTCCCCGGTCGGCGCGACCGCCACATCGAATTTCTGGCCGTTGGCTGCGCCCAGCAGGCCGATGGCGGCGAAGGGCAGAGCCGTCAGTTTCATCAGCGTGGTGCGCCACAGCGCCGCCGAAAGCACGGCGAGCGACAGGAAGACGATCGACCAGGGCGCGAAAGCCGGCAAGGCGATGGTCGATCCGGGCGCCGATCCGATCCAGCGCGCGATGGTCATGATCAGGCCGACGCCGGCGCCGAGATAGGCCCACACCCATCCGTCCAGGCCGAAGGGCGCGAGCAGCGACCCAAGCAGCGCGGCCGGCACCGCGAACAGTTCGATCATCGCCAGGGTCAGCGGATTGCCCACCAGCACATAGGGGTTCAGCTCATGGAAATCATAGGCCATGAAGGAGGCCGTGGCCGAAGTCGCGCAGAAGGTCGCGACAAGGGCGCCGAAAACGCCGTGCCGGCTCACTTCCGCCATATGGTCGGCAAGCCCCCTCGCCGCGCGCTCCGCCTCGGTCCCGCCGGCCGGCGGGACCGCTGGCCGTTTCGGCGCCGCGCCGCGCCCTTCGTAAACCGCGATCAGCGCCGCGACCGCCGCGAAGGAGAGCTGAAAACTCGCGCCGAGCAACGCCTCCGGCTCCAGAAAAATCACCGCCAGCGCCGCGAAGGCGAGATTGCGCATCGAGAGCGCCGGGCGCTCGGCGATCACCGCGCCCAGCAGGATCAGGGTCATGAACAGGGCGCGCTCCGAGCCGACCCGCGATCCGGTGAACAGGCCATAGGCGAGCGCCCCGAGCATGGCGAGCGCCGCGGCCCATTTCTTGATCGGATAGTTCAGCGCCAGAACCGGAAACAGAGCCAGAAGGCCGCGAAAACCGACGAAGAAAAGGCCCGCGACCAAAGTCATCTGGACGCCGGAAATGGTGACGATGTGAAAAATGCCGGCCCTGGCGATGGTTTCGCGCGCCTCCTGCGAAAGCAGGTCGCGCTTGCCGGTGACCATGGCGGCGGCGATCGCGCCGTTGTCGCCGCCGATCGCGTCATAGACCCGCATCGCCAGGGCGTTGCGGGCCCGGTCCACCGCCGCGGTGAAACGCAGCCGCCAATCGGCGGTTTCCGGCGCAGCGAGCGCCTCCGCCTTGCCCAGAACATTGCCGACGGCGCCGATGCGCTGAAAAAAAGCGTCGCGGGCGAAATCGTAGCCGCCGGGCAGCGCCGCGCGCGGCGGGCGGCAGCAGCCGCGCCTTGAAGGTCAGAAAATCTCCGGCCGCGAAAGCGGGCGTTCCGCGAAGGGTGAGCCGGACGCGGAATGGCGTTTTTTCCGGCGCGAGACCTTCGGCCTCGGCGACGCGCAACAGGAAGCGCGCGCCCTGGGGCCGGAAATCGACTTCTTCGACAAAGCCGGCCAGTTCGCCGATGTAAATACGATCGAGCACGGGCGCATCGACCCGCGCGGCGCGCCAGCCGCCGGAGAACTCTCCCGCCGCCAGCGCTGCGAGCCCGATGAAAGCGGCCGAAAGCGCTCGGCGGCCGCGGGCGAAAAAAGCGAGGACGCCGAATAGAACCGCCGTCGCGCCGACGACCCACAGCGCCGGCTCGGCCGGCGCGACGAGATAAAAGATCGCGCCGGCGCCGGCGGCGGCCGGCAGCCATAAAAATGGCCGACGCAGGTCCCATTCCTCGTCGAGCGCGGCGGCGAAACGCGGACGCAAGGCGGCGAGCGCGGCGCGCGGCGAAAAAACCGGGGCCGCGGCGCCCAGAATCCTGTCTGTCGGCCCCTTGGACAGGGACGGCATGCGATTGCCCCTTTTTCAGCCCGCGCAGCCCATGCTACACGAACGCGCCGCGCTTCCGCCACCTCCCTTCGCGTTGTGCTTCCGCGCTTTTCACCAGGTCTCCATCGGCATGTCCCAACCCGTCGTCACGCGTTTCGCGCCCTCGCCCACCGGCTATCTGCACATCGGCGGCGCGCGCACCGCTCTGTTCAACTGGCTTCTCGCCCGCCAGACCGGCGGCAGAATGCTGCTGCGGATCGAGGATACCGACCGCGAACGCTCCACCGATTCGGCGATCGCGGCGATCATCGACGGGATGAAATGGCTTGGCCTCGATTGGGACGGCGAGACCATCTACCAGTTTTCGCGCGCGGGGCGCCATCGCCAGGTCGCCGAGGATCTGCTCGCCAAAGGCGCGGCCTACAAGTGCTATGCGACGCCGCAGGAACTCGACGACATGCGCGAACTGGCGCGCAAGGAGGGCCGGCCGCCGCGCTACGACGGGCGCTGGCGGGAGTTGAACGGCACGGAGGCCGAGGCGGAAGCCGTCGCCGAAGGGCGCAAGCCGGTGGTCCGGCTCAAGGCGCCGCGCGAGGGCGAGACCGTCATCGAGGACATGGTCCAGGGAACGGTGACCTTTCCCAACAAGGACCTCGATGATTTTGTATTGTTGCGCTCCGATGGCGCGCCGACCTATATGCTCGCGGTCGTGGTGGACGACCACGACATGGGCGTGACCCAGATCGTCCGCGGCGACGACCACCTGACCAACGCCGCACGCCAGACCCATATCTATCGGGCCATGGGCTGGGCCGTCCCCGCCTTCGCCCATATCCCCCTGATCCACGGGCCGGACGGCGCGAAAATGTCCAAGCGCCACGGGGCGCTCGGCGTGGACGCCTATCGCGCCCTGGGCTATCTGCCGGAGGCCTTGCGCAACTATCTGGCGCGGCTCGGCTGGAGCCAGGGCGACCGAGAGTTCTTCTCCACCGAAGAGCTGATCGAGGCCTTTTCCCTCGGCCAGGTTCATCGCTCGCCGGCGCGCTTCGATTACGCCAAGCTCGAAAACATGAACGGCCATTACATGCGGGCGATGGACGACGCGGCCCTGCTGGAGCAATTCCTGGCCGCCCTGCCCTTCCTGCCCAATGGCGCGGCGATCGCCGGCAAGATCGACGAGACGAAAAAACGTCAGCTCGCCAGGGCCATGGCGGGCCTGAAAGAGCGCGCCAAGACCCTGATCGAACTGGCCGAGGGCGCGCAGTTCCTGTTCGCCGAGCGGCCCCTCGCCCATGACGAAAAGGCGCGCGACCTGCTCAACGCGGCCGGCCGCGCCCATCTCGCCGCGCTGGCGCCGAAACTCGCCGCCCTGCCCGAATGGACCGCAGCCGCGACCGAAGCCGCCGTGCGCGCCCATGTCACGGAATCGGGCGCGAAACTTGGCCAGGTCGCCCAACCCCTGCGCGCGGCCTTGACCGGCCGCGCCACCTCGCCGGGCATTTTCGACGTGTTGGAGACGCTTGGCCGCGAAGAAAGCCTGGGCCGGATCGGCGACGCCGCGCGCCTCGAATGATCCCATCGAAGCGCTTCGCGTGCCGCGCGGCGCCCCCATCGTTTAATCCGCCGCGATCTTGAACCGTTCCAGACATTCGGCTACTTATTTGCAGCGCACAAATTTCACCCGTTTTCGCAGCGTCGCTCCCGGCGCACAGAACTTCCGGGATAAGGCGCCGCGCGAATTGCGCCGGCAGCGAAAAGGCGATGCTCATGAGTGAAACGGCCAAATTCATCGCAGGCGACAAGACTATCGAAATGCCGGTCGAGCAAGGCTCGATTGGCCCGGCGGTCGCGGATATTTCCAAATTCTACAGCCAGACCGGGATGTTCACCTTCGACCCCGGCTTCACCTCGACCGCGAGCTGCGAATCCAAGATCACCTATATCGACGGCGACGAGGGCGTCCTGCTCTATCGCGGCTATCCGATCGAGCAACTCGCCGAACACGGCGATTTCCTCGAAACCTGCTACCTCCTGCTCTATGGCGAGTTGCCCATGGCCCGGCAGAAATCCGACTTCGACTATCGCGTCACCCGCCACACCATGGTCCACGAGCAGATGGCGCGCTTCTTCTCCGGCTTCCGCCGCGACGCCCATCCGATGGCGGTGATGGTGGCCTCGGTCGGCGCGCTCTCGGCCTTCTATCATGACTCGATCGATATTTCGGACCCCAACCAGCGCGTGCTGGCGACGATGCGGATCATCGCGAAAATGCCGACGCTGGCGGCCATGGCCTATAAGTATAGTCTCGGCCAGCCTTTCATTTATCCGAAGAACGACCTAGATTATACATCTAATTTCTTGCGCATGTGCTTCGCAGTGCCTTGCGAAGACTACAAGGTCAATCCGATCGTCTCGCGAGCGCTTGACCGAATCTTCATCCTGCACGCCGACCACGAGCAGAACGCCTCGACCTCGACCGTGCGTCTCGCCGGCTCTTCCGGCGCCAATCCTTTCGCCTGCATCGCGGCCGGCATCGCCTGCCTGTGGGGCCCGGCCCACGGCGGCGCCAATGAGGCGGCGCTCAAGATGCTGACCGAAATCGGTCATGTCGACAACATCCCGAAATATATCGCCAAGGCGAAGGACAAGAACGATCCGTTCCGCCTGATGGGTTTCGGCCATCGCGTCTACAAGAACTACGATCCGCGCGCCAAGATCATGGGCCACACCTGCCATGAGGTGCTCAACGACCTCGGAATCAAGGACGACCCCCTGCTCGACGTGGCGGTCGAACTGGAGCGGATCGCGCTGCACGACGACTATTTCATCGAGAAGAAGCTCTATCCCAACATCGACTTCTATTCCGGCATCACGCTGAAGGCGATGGGCTTCCCGGTCTCCATGTTCACCGTGCTGTTCGCCGTCGCCCGCACCGTCGGCTGGATCGCTCAGTGGAAGGAAATGCTGGACGATCCGCACCAGAAAATCGGCCGTCCGCGCCAGCTCTATACCGGCGCGCCGCGCCGCGATTATGTGATGACGGGGGCGCGGTGAGAAATTTCCGCTCGAATTTCCGCGTGGCCCGCCGCGCCGCCGGCTTCGCCGCGCTGCTCTGGCTCGGCCACGGCGGCGGCGCGGCCTTCGCGCAGGCCAACCCGCTCGAGGAAGGCGGTTTTGCCGAAAAGGGAGGCGAAGCTGTCGTCGTCGACGACAAGGCCTTCGATTGCGCGCTCTTCCGCCGGCTCATCGCCGCCGCGCCCGACGGCTTCAAACCCATGCGCGGGGCGATCAGCAAAGACGCCAACGCCTTGACGACCTATGGCGCGACCGAAATTCTGTTCGGCGCCTGCGAGATCGTGGACAAGAAAAAGATCGGCGACGTCATTTATTCCTGCACGGCGGACAAGCTGAAAATCCCCGACGTCAAGGCGACCGTCGACGCCTGCCTCGGCCCCGACGCTTTCGCTTTCGCAGGGAACGAAAACCCGAACACGCAATTCCTGAAATATGAGCCGCGACTTGGCGGCGCCAAGACGCGCGTGATCGTGCTGTCGACTTTCGGCAAACAGACGCTGGCGATCATGAACATGCGCTGAAGGCGGTTTTCCGCCGCGATTCCCGGGTGAGGCCGCTCAGGACGCCAGGAGGTCGAGAATTGCGTCGGCCGCCTTTTCACTCGGACGCTGGTCGCCCGAGAGGGCGAGCTTCTGCGCCAGACGGCCGACCGCCTCCAGTTGCCGTCGCCGTTCCGCGCTGTCCTCGACGATCTCCGCCAGCCTTTCCGCGAGCAAGGGTCCGTTGGCCTGGTCCTGGAGCAGTTCCGGAAAGGCCGGTTCGCCGAGAATGATATTGGGCTGCGCCACCATTTTCACCTGAATGAGGCGGCGGGCGATCCATTCCTCGATTTTCGGAACCTTGTAGGCGACGACCGTCGGCGTGCGCGACAAGGCCAGTTCGAGGGTCACGGTGCCCGAGGCGGCCAGAGCGGCGCGCGCGGCGCGGAAGGCGGCGGATTTCTCCTCGTCTCCGGTCACGACGCGCGGCTTGACCGGCCAGGACGCGATCAGGGCCTCCACCCGCTCCGCGAGCCCGCGCGTGGTCGGCAGGACATAGTCCAGCCCCGGATGCGCGGCGTCGAGCCGGGCGACGGCCTCGCCGAAAACGGCGCCCATGCGCTGGATCACCGAGGCGCGCGATCCCGGCAAGACGAGGACCGGACCGGCTTTCTTGGCCTCGTCGTCGCCCTGAAGGCCGGCGCGCCGCTCGATCAGGGGATGACCGATATAGACGCAGCGCGGGCCGCCGAGCCGTTCATGAACCTCGGGCTCGAAGGGGAAAATGGCGAGGATCAGATCGACGTAAGGGCGCATCTTCTTCGCGCGCCCCGGACGCCACGCCCAGACCGTCGGCCCGACATAATTGACGATCTTCAGGCCGGGCAGGATTTTCCGCACCCGCTTCGCCACGCGATGATTGAAATCGGGGCTGTCGATGATCACCAGGGCGTCGGGCCGCGCGGCCACCACGGCCCGCGCGGTCTGGCCGATCCGCCGCAGGAGGTTGCGCAGATTGGCGAGCACCGGCAGCACGCCCATCAGCGAAATCTCATGCATCGGAAACAGGCTGACGAAATTTTCCGCAATCATCGCTTCGCCGCCGACGCCCAGAATTTCGACGTCGGGCCTTTTCGCGCGCAGGGCGCGGATCAGTCCCTGTCCGAGCAGATCGCCCGACGGCTCGCCCGCGATCATGAAGACCTTCATCGCGCCGCTTCCCGCGAAAAGCCATAAAAGAACAGCCCGGCCTGTTCCGCCCTCGCCGCCACCGCTTGGCGGTCGAGGATCAGCACTTTGCCCGCTTCGACCGCTATGCCTTTCAGTCCGGCCTTCGACGCGAAGGCCACCGTCTCAGGCCCGATGGCCGGCAGATCGACGCGCAGGTCCTGGCCCATTTTCGGCGCCTTGATCAGCAGGCCCGCCGGCCCCTTCGCCCGCCAGCGCCCTTTTTCACGCAGTTCCGCCACCCGCTGCAGCATGGCGTCGGTGCCTTCGGCGGCTTCGAGCGCGACGATGCGGCGATGCGACAACACAAGCGCCTGGCCGCAGTCGAAAGCCGAAAGCGCCGCGAGGCAGTCGTGGCCGAAGGCGAGATCGACCTCCATGTCACTGGGAAAGGGCAGCCGGTTCATCGGGCCCGGCGCCGCGAGCAGCTCTGGCGCCAGGGTTTCGACGCCGACGACCCTCAGCCCCTCGGCCTCGAAGAGTTTGACGACCCCTTTCAGAGCGTGGTCGTCGCCGCCTCTCAGCAGCCGCAAGATGTCGGGCAGGCGCTTGATCGCGCCCCAGTCGGGCCGCAGGTCGGCGAATTCCGGCCGGCCGAGGCCGCCGATGAAACAGACTTCCTCGATTCCGCGGGCCGCGATCTCGCGGAAGGCCGCGCCCAGCTGGCCGACGCCGAGCCAGACATGGGGAAATTCCGCCACGCCCTCGCGCGCTATTCCCTTGAGGGCGAGAAGAAAGACCTCCCGCCCGCCTTTCCTGGCGGCGCGCGCGGCGGCGAGAGGAAACTGGCCCGCGCCGCAGATGAGCGCGATGGGGCCGCTCACGACGCGGCCCGCTCCATCTCGGGCATGCACAAGGCCCGGTCGCCGCCGGCGCGGATGAAATCGACGATCATCATCACCTCGACGTTGTTCGCGAATTCCTCGGCGACGTCCTCGACCCGCTCCTTCAGGGTGCCCTCCGGGGCGAACAGGGCGCGATAGGCGCGGCGCAGGTCATGGATCGTTTCGCGCCCGAAATCGCGGCGCTTGAGGCCGACCAGATTGAGCCCCATCAGGAAGCCGCGGCTGCCGAAGGCGAGGCCGAATGGGATGAGATCCGCGCCAATGCCGGTCATGCCGCTGACGAAGGAATGGGCGCCGATCCGCGCATATTGGACGATGGCCGAGCCGCCGCCGCAGATCACCCAGTCGTCGACGGTGACATGGCCGGCGATCATGCAATTGTTGGAGAACACGCAATCGTTGCCGATGCGGCTGTCGTGGCCGACGTGCGAATTGGCGAGGAAGAAGCAGCGGTCCCCGATCAGGGTCTCCACGCGACCGGCGGCGGTGCCCGGATTCATGGTGACGCCCTCGCGGATGACGCAATCCGCGCCGACCGTCAGGCTCGTGTCCTCACCGCGATATTTGAGGTCCTGTGGTTCATAGCCGATCGAGGCGAAAGGATAGATTTTTGTGCGCGGGCCGATCGTTGTGCGGCCATTGACCACGGCGTGCGATTTCAGGACCACGCCGTCGCCGAGCGTGACCTTGGC
This sequence comes from uncultured Pseudomonadota bacterium, assembly GCA_963748385.1. Lineage (GTDB taxonomy): Bacteria > Pseudomonadota > Alphaproteobacteria > Rhizobiales > Beijerinckiaceae > Rhodoblastus. The sequence continues at coordinate 15,941 of CAVVIQ010000011.1, read as the reverse complement.
GCCGATATGGCAGAACGGGCCGATTTCGACGCCGTCGCCGAGTTGCGCGCCGTCCTCGACGATCGAAGTGGGATGGATCGACATTTGTCAGCCCTGGTTATCGGCGTCGGTGATGATCATGGCGCTGATCTCGGCCTCCGCGACCATGGCGCCGTCGACCATCGCCTTGCCTTGATACCACCAGATGTTGCGCCGCTGCTTCGTCCGGGTCATATGAAATTCGACTCGGTCGCCCGGCACGACCGGCTTGCGGAACTTGGCCTTGTCGATGGTCATGAAATAGACCAAAGGCGGCTTGGCCCCGCCGAGCTTGGCCATGACGCAAAGCGCGCCGGCCGTCTGGGCCATGCCCTCGATCAGCAGCACGCCCGGAAATACCGGGCGCTCCGGAAAATGTCCGGTGAATTGCGGCTCGTTGATCGTGACATTCTTGATTCCGATCCCGAATTCGTCGCCGCGGGCCTGAACGATGCGATCCACCATAAGGAAAGGATAGCGGTGCGGCAGCAATTGCATCAGCCGTTGAATATCGACCGTTTCCAAAGTCTCGACCTGATCCGACATATCCCGATCCACAAACATCGAATGAGAGGCTTCAACCGCTCGCAATAACGGCACATTCACGGCAAATCCAGCGAAAAACTCAATCCTCCCGGCCCTTGCGGCGGACCATGCGGTCGAGGGCGGCGACGCCCTTGAGCCAGAGACGCGCGTCCCGCGCCGGCGAGCCGCCGATCCGCGCGCCGGGCGGAACATCGGCCATGACGCCCGCCTGCGCCCCGATCTGGGCGCCCATTCCGATCTTCAGATGGCCGGTGATTCCCGCCTGCCCGCCGGCGACGACGAAATCGGCGAGTTCGGTCGAACCGGATATCCCGACCTGGCTGACGATGACGCAATGGCGGCCGATGACGACGTTATGGGCGATCTGAACCAGATTATCGATCTTGGTCCCCTCGCCGACGATCGTATCGCGATTGGCGCCGCGATCGATCGTGGAATTGGCGCCGATCTCGACATCGTCCTGGATGACGACCCGGCCGATTTGGGGCGCCTTGAGATGGCCGCGCGGACTCATGGCGAAACCGAAGCCGTCCTGGCCGATGCGCGCGCCGGGATGGATGATGACCCGGTCGCCGATCAAGGCGTTGCAGATCGTCGCGCCTGCTCCGATCGAACTGTTGCGGCCGATGCGCACCTTTGGCCCGATCACCGCATTGGGGCCGATGATCGCGCCCCCGCCGATTTCCGCATGAGGCCCGATTACCGCGCCGGGATCGACGATGACGTCGGCCTCCAGCCGGGCGGAAGGATGAACATTGGCGCCGGGCGAAACGCCGTGGCTGTCGAACCAGGATCCCGGCCGCGCCGCCTCGGGATAGATGCGCGCCGCGACGATCGCGCAGGCGCGATAGGGCTCGCGGACCACCAAAGCCGCGACGCCTTCCGGCGCGCGATCGGCATGGCGCTCGGAAACCAGGCAGGCGGTGGCGCGCGTCTCCGCCAGCTGATCGGCGTATTTGGGATTGTCGAGGAAGACCAGATCGCCGGGACGCGCGCGGTCGAGCGGCGCCACGTCAAAGATCTGCTGGGCGAGATCGACTTCGCCGACGGGACGGGCGCCGGTCCATTCGATGATTTCGGCGAGGGTCGGCGCGACGGCGCGACGAAAGAACTTCATTGCTTCCAAGTGACAGTCCCCCTAAAACCGCGCGCGAAAAAGCGGATGCCGGTTATTCGCTTGCGCAGACCTCCGGTTCGCAGAAACGCTGCGGAAACAAAGGACTCTCCAACCGGGCGCCGCCGGATCGGGCGCGTCGCGTTGGCGGGGGAATACGGCGCCGCCCGCCTCGCGCGCAAGCCCGGGATGCCCGTTTCGCATCATTCACGCACAATTCGTGTGACAGGCGCCATAGCAAAAGGGCGCGGCTGGCCGCCGCGCCCTCGAATACGCTTGCATGAAGCTCAGAAGGTCGTGCCGCCGCTGAAGCTGAACTGCTGCACGACATCGTACTGGGATTTCGACAGCACGAAGGCGTAGTTGAAGCGGATCGGCCCCATCGGCGAATCCCAGATCACGCCGAGACCGGCGGACGAACGCACGACCATGTTGTTGCTGCCGACGTTGATGCAGGGCAATTGTGTGGTCCAGGGGTTCTTGTGGGCATTCATTACTGCGCAGCTTTCCCCGACGGGATAGCCGAGATAGGTGCCGAAATTGGTCGTGCCCGTGTAGTTCCACAGGCTGCCGGCGTCGAAGAACAGCGCGCCCTTCAGCCCGATATCCTTGGGCAGGCCCCAGATCGGGAACTGGGTTTCGACCGAGGCGCCCCAGTAATCCGTGCCGCCCAGCGCGTTGCCGTTGTTGTTCGACGTGGCGTTGGTGACGTCGCGCGGGCCGATGCCGCCGGGCGCAAAACCACGCACCAGGCTCGGTCCGAGATTGAAATTGTCCGTCACATGCAGATCGTTGCCGCCGGTCTGGAAGAGATTGCCGGCCTGGAGATGGAGGAGGCCGATGACATTGTCGAAATAAAGCTCGTGATAAGCGCGCAGGTCGCCCGTCGTGCGCAGGAAGTCCGAATAGCCGCCGAGACCGGCGAAATCTTGCTTCAGGCTGGCGAGCAGGCCGGAATGGGGATTGCGCGGATTGTCGAGCGAATTATAGCTCAGGGTATAGCCGATCATCGACGTCAGCCAGGAGCCTTGCGCCTGCTTCAGCGCCAGCGAGGCCTCGCCATTGCTCAGACAGCTGTTGAAAATAGTAACTGGCGTGCCGTTGTAGGGCGGCGTGAACCATTGCGGATAGCTGCAGTCGTCGTACGGCTGGCTTTGCGTATTGGGAATCTTCAGTGTCGTATAGTAGAGCGTGTAGCGCGGCGCGATCGATACGTCGTCCGTCAGCGGGATGCCGAGACGGAGCGTGCCGCCGGTCACCCAGTTCGAATAATAGGAGAAGTAGGACGCCTCGCTGATCTTCGAATAGAGGTCAAAGCCCGCCGCCATGCGATTGTCGAGGAAGAACGGCTCGGTGTAATTGAGTTCGACGCCGCTGGCGTACTGGCCGGCCGAGATCGAGGCGCGGACATATTCGCCGCGGCCGAGGAAGTTGGTCTGCGTGACCGAGACTTCAGCGATGAAGCCCTGGACGGTCGAATAGCCGCCGGAGATCGAGAACGAACCGGTGGACTGCTCTTCGACATCCACATCGACAATGATGCGATCCGCCGACGAGCCCTGTTCGTTGCTGATCTTGACTTTCTTGAAGTAGCCGAGCGCGTTGAGGCGCCGCTCCGCCTTGTCGATCAGCACCTTGTTGTAGGCGTCGCCCTCGCCGATGTCGAATTCGCGGCGAATGACGTAATCGCGTGTCACGGTGTTGCCGCGAATGTTGATCTGTTGGATATAGACGCGCGGCCCTTCCTCGACGATGAAGGCGATCGAGACCGTCCGGTTCGCCGGATCCTTGTCGCCCTGGACGCGCACCTGGGAAAAGGCATAGCCCAGTTTCTGGACTTCTTTGGTCAGGCGCTCCTCGGTTTTCTGTACCGCGTCGCCGTTGTAAACGTCGCCGGCATGAATATCGAGCGACGATTTCAGCGTCGCGTCGGTCAGCCCGGGAATTTGCGATTCGATATTGACCGAACCGACGCGATAAACCGGGCCTTCCTCCACGGTGATCGTGACGTCGTAGCCGCCGGCCGTCGGATCATAGACCGGATCGACCCCGATCACGCGGAAATCGGCGTAGCCGTTCTTGAGATAAAAGCGGCGGATCGCCTCGGCGTCCTTCGCCAGGCGATCCGGGTCGTAAACGTCAGAGGTCTTGATGAACGACAGGAAATTCATTTCCGTCGAATCCATCAGGCCCTTCAGCTTGCTGTCGGAATAAGCATGATTGCCGACGAAGCTGATCCGCTTGATGCCTGTCTTGTCGCCTTCGTTGATGTCGAAGACGACGTCCACTGTTTTGTTGGGCGTCTGGACGGTCCGAACGCTGACCGTGGCCGCGTTGTGGCCCGAGCGGCGGTATATGTCGAGAATGCGCTGGACGTCGGCGTCGGCGGTGGCCTGGTTATAGGCGCCGCGGTCCCTCAGCTGGACCTCTTTCTGCAGGTCTTCCGATTTGACCTTCGAATTGCCGACGAAAACGACGTGATTGATGATGGTCGAGTTCTCGACCACCTGAACCACCAGCGCGCCCCCCCTGTGGCTGACGCGGACATCGGAGAAATAGCCGGTGCCGTAGAGTTTCTTGACGGCCTCGTTGGTGTCGCCGCCAACGAAATAAGACCGGATGGTCTCGGAATCGACGCGATGATTGCCTTCGACGACGATGGTTTCGGCCAGCGCGTGGGTCGGAGCAACGATTGAGCCGACCATCAGCGCCACCGCCAACGCGGTTCGAACTCATAAGACCTTGGCGAAAAGACATTGAAACCCGGTCTCCGTGACTCTGGACCCGCCCCGATATTGGCTTGGCGACGGGGGTCGAACCAGCAACAATTCGACCGCAAACTTAAGACATCGAATGGATAGCATAAACCAAGCCTGTCCATTTCAACTCTGCTTCTACAAGGTTTATGGAATCCTGCAAATACCTTTGGTCGCGAGTCCCGATTTTTTACGAAACCGTGGCCCGCAAGCCACGGTTTCGTGGCAAAATTTCGCCGCAATTCACGGGGGCTCAAGCGAAAGCCGCGCCGGGGGCCGGACGAGGATCTGCGATCGCGCTCAGCCGAGCTTCAACCAACTGCGGGTGAGGCGGACGATGTCATTGTAGGTCGCGACCAGCATCAGCATGCTGACGAAGGCGATCCCGACGCGGAAACCGAACTCCTGGGCGCGCTGGGTCAGCGCCCGGCCGCGCGCCGCTTCGAGGGCGTAGTAGAGCAGATGCCCGCCGTCGAGCAGCGGAACCGGCAGCAGATTCAACAGCCCGATCGAGATCGACAGCAACGCCGCCAGATTGAACAGGGGCCAGACGCCCGCCTTGGCGACCTCGCCGGACACCTGAGCGATGCGGATCGGACCCGACAATTGTCCCGGCGATTCCTTGCCGACCGTCAGGCCGCCAAGATAGGCGGCGGTGCGGTCGATCACGTACCAGGTTTCGCGAAAGGCCTCGGCCGTCGCCGCTGGCGCGCTGAAGGTCTGCTTGCGCCAATCCTGCGGCGATCCGCCGGCGCCGATTCCGAGCACGCCCCCATGGGTGACGCCGAGAGGGCTGTCGCTGTCCTTGACCACCGGCGTCGCGTCGATCTCCATCTGATGGCCGGCGCGCTCGATCACGAAATGGAGCTTCACGCCGCCGGAACCGGAGACGATGCGCTGAATGTCGCCGAAATTCGCGACCGCCTCGCCGCCGATCGAGACGACCAGATCGCCCTTCTGGAAACCGGCCGCCGCGGCGGGACTGTCGTTCATGACCACGGCGACGCGCGGGATCAGAACTTCGCGCCCCTGGAAATAGAACAGGGCGGTGAAGATCAGGATGGCGAGGACGAAATTGGCCAACGGGCCCGCCACCACCACAGCCGCGCGCTTCCAAACGTTCTGGGCGAAAAACGAAACCTTGCGCTCGGCCTCCGGCATGCGGGCGGCGGCGGCCTCGTCCGTTTCGCTCGCGGCGTTGGCGTCGCCGTGGAAACGCACATAGCCGCCAAGCGGAAAGGCCGCCAGCCGCCAGCGCGTGCCGTGGCGGTCGATGTAATGGGCGATTTCCGGCCCAAAACCCATGGAAAAAGCGTCCACCTTGATTCCGCACAGCCGGCCGACCATGAAATGGCCGAACTCATGGAAAAACACCACGAGGCTGAGAACGAACAGGAAGGGCGCCAGATAAGATCCCAAGGCCCAGAGCGAATGAAACAGCAACATGACGCACCCCGGCTGCGCGGAAAGGGCGCCGCGCTTATGGTTACGATTTCGTTACCATGCCGTATCGGCGATTAACGGCCAAGTCCCGCGAGCCTCGCCCGCGACCTTTCTCTGACAATATGGTCAATGGCCAGCGCGGCATCAATATCCGGCGGGGTCCGGGCCGCGCCTTCCTTCTCGAACAGTTCGCAAATCGCCTCAACATTCCTGGCTATATCGTTGAAACCAATTTCCTTGTCGAGAAAGGCCGCGACCATGACCTCGTTCGCGGCGTTCATGATGTTCGGCATGGCGCCGCCTGCCGCCAGCGCCTCCTTCGCCACTCGCAGCGCCGGGAAGCGCTCCAGATCCGGCGTCTCAAAGGTTAACGCCCCGACCTGGGCGAGATCGAGGCGCCGGGCCTGGGTCGGCACCCGGTCCGGCCAGCCGAGGCAATGGGCGATCGGAACCTTCATGTCGGGCACGGCCATGCCGGCGGTCACCGCGCCATCGGCGAAGGAGACCAGTCCGTGGACGATTGACTGGGGATGGACGAGAACGTCGAGCCTCTGCGCCTCGATTGCGAAAATATGCAGGGCCTCGATCAGTTCGAGACCCTTGTTCATCAGGCTCGCCGAATTGACCGTCACCTTGGGGCCCATTGCCCAGTTGGGATGAGCGAGCGCCTGTTCCGGGGTCGCGGCGGCGATTTCTTCGGCGCTCCAGGTCCGGAACGGGCCGCCGGAGGCGGTCAGCCACATCTTTTCGATTGTTTTCGGGCTTTCCCCGCCAAGGGCCTGGAAAATGGCGTTGTGCTCCGAATCCATCGGCAGCACGCGCACGCCCTTCTCCCGCGCCCGGCGCATGAAAGGCTCGCCGGCGCAGACCAGACATTCCTTGTTGGCGAGCGCGACGTCCCGGCCCGCGTCGATCGCGGCGTAGGTCGGAACGACCCCGGCGGCGCCGGCTATGGCGCCGACGACAAGATCCGCCTCCATGCGGGCGGCTTCCTTCAAGGCCTCCGGCCCGGCGCCGGCGCGGATTCCGCTGCCAGACAATTCGGCTTTCAGCGCGCCGTAAGCGGCGGGGTCCGCGACCGCCGCGAATCGCGCGCCAAGGGAGCGGGCGACGCGGGCGAGATTGACGGCGTCGCGCCCTCCCGCCACCGCCACGGTCTCGAACGCGCCCGGCGCGCCGAGGATCACCGCCTCCGTCGAACGGCCGATCGACCCGGTGGCGCCGAGAATGGTGAGCTTGCGCGGACGGGCGAGCGGAACGGGCGCCGGAACTGCGGTCATGAGGGTCCTATTGCCAATAAAAGAGGCCGGCCGCCGCACTCGGCGGCACGGCGCGCCACAGGCCGAAAAGCGAAGCGAAAACCGCCGCCGCGATGAATCCGTCGAGCCGGTCCATGGCCCCGCCATGGCCAGGAATGAGCTGGCTTGAATCCTTCACCCCGAACCGGCGCTTGACCCAGGATTCAAACAGGTCGCCGGCCTGCGCCACCGCGCTCGTGGCGAGGCCGAGCAGGAAAACCGAGCCGAGCGGCGCCTGGGCGTTGGGCCACAGATGGGCGACGATCGCTCCCAGAGCCGCGCCGCAGGACACCCCGACGAGAAAGCCCGACCAGGTCTTGCCGGGCGAGACGCGCGGCGCGAGCTTCGCGCCGCCGATCAGCCGGCCTCCGAAATAGGCGCAGACATCCGTGCCCCAGACCACGGCGAACAGCCAGCCGATGGCGCAAGCGCCGAAAAAGGGATCGTGGCGGAGCGACAATACGGCGAGCAGCAGCCCGCCGGCGTAGATCAGGCCGAAGCCGGCCCACAGCCGGAACCCCCGCCCGGCCGCCCAGGCGGCGAAAGCCACAACCAGCGGCGTCAGCAGAAAAACGAAATCCATCCGCCCGAAGCGGAAAAGAAGGGCGACGGCGCAAAGGAATCCGGCGCCGGCCAGACTGCGCAGCAGGGGCAGCGGCGCGCCGATCAGGCGCTGCCATTCCCAGTTCACGGCCAGCGCCGCGATCAGCCAGAAAAGGCCGAAAACCCAGCCGCCCATGGCGAGCGCGCCCACCGCCGCCCCGGCCAGGAACAGTCCCGAGGCCGCGCGAATCCAGAGATCCGCCAGGCGATGGCGCGCCTTCGGGTCCGGAGCGCTTTTGGCCCCGTCCGCAGCCGGCGGCGAATCCGTTCTATTCATGGGCGCGCCGCGAGCCGGTCATGACGCGGACTTGACTTGCGCGAGCGCCGGGGCGACGCCGCCGAACCGCCGCTCGCGCGAGCGAAAGCTGGCGATCGCCTCCTCGAAGGCGGCGCGATCGAAATCCGGCCAGTAAATCGGCAGGAAAACCAGCTCGGTGTATGCCGATTGCCACATCAGAAAATTGGACAGGCGCATTTCTCCCGAAGTGCGGATGATGAAATCGGGATCGGGCGTCCCGGCGGTCCAGAGCCGCGCGGCGAAAGCCGCCTCGTCGATCGCGTCGGGATCGAGCCGCCCCGCCGCCACATCGCGCGCCAAGGCGCGCGCCGCCTCGACGATCTCCTGGCGGGAGCCGTAGTTGAAAGCGACGATGAGGTCGAGCTTGTTGTTGCGCCGGGTGCGGTTTTCGGCCTCTTCGAGCAGCGAGACGATTTCGGGCTTGAGATTGTCGCGTTCGCCGATCACCCGGACCCGCACCCCGGCTTCATCGAGCCGATGCAGGTCGCTGCGGATGAACAGTTTGAGCAGGCCCATCAGATCGGCGATTTCCTGAGGCGGGCGGGCCCAGTTCTCGCTGGAGAAACTATAGACTGTCAGGTAGCGGACGCCGAGTTCGCTCGCCGCGCGCACCGCGCGCCGCAAAGCCTCGACGCCGCGGCGGTGGCCCTCGAACCGGGGCAGGCCGCGCGACGCCGCCCAGCGGCCGTTGCCGTCCATGATGATTCCGACATGCAGGCCGGCGCCGCCGGCCGGGCGCTTCGCCCCGGCGACGCCGTCGATCGTCCGCTGTTCGCTCATCAGGTCTGTCCGCTGCTCCAAGCCTACGCCGTCCGCGCGGCGCCCGAACGCTTTAACATAAATCGAGTCCGGAAACGACGCCGGCGCGGCCGCGAGTCCTCAGACCTGCATGATTTCCTTTTCCTTGGCCGCCAGCACCCCGTCGATCTCGGAGATGGCGGCGTCGGTGGCCTTCTGGACCTCGCCCTCGTGGCGCTTTTCCTCATCCTCGCCGATGGCCTTGTCTTTGGCCAGTTTTTTCAGCACGTCCATGCCGTCGCGGCGCACATGGCGGACCGCTACGCGCGATTCCTCGGAATATTTATGTGCGAGCTTGACCAGTTCCTTGCGGCGCTGCTCGTTGAGTTCGGGAATGCGGATGCGCAGGATCTGGCCTTCCACCGTCGGCGACAGCCCGAGATTGGCGTCGCGGATCGCCCTGTCCACCGCGCCGACCATGCCCTTGTCCCACACCTGGACGGCGAGCGCGCGGGTTTCCGCCACGGAAATGGTCGCGACCTGGTTGATCGGCATGGACTGGCCATAGGCTTCGACCATGACCGGCTCCAGCAGCGCGGCGGAGGCGCGGCCGGTGCGCAAGCCCCCGAGTTCGTGCTTGAGCGCCTGAATCGCTCCCTGCATGCGGCGCTTGATTTCCGCCAGATCGAATTGCGCGCTCATCTGTTGTTTGCCCCGGATCAATTGTTTCGATCGGCGCCGGCGCGCCGGATGTTCTGCTCGCGCGGACGCCCGTCAGGGCGCGACCAGGGTCGCCCTGCCCTGGCCCGACAGCGCCGCCGTGATGGCGCGCGGCTCCGCGATGGAAAAGACGATTATCGGAATACGGTTTTCTCTCGCAAGAGCAAAGGCGGCGGTGTCCATCACCGCGAGATTTTTCGCGATGGCTTCGTCATGGCTCAGGCGATCGTAGCGGGTCGCGGTCGGGTCTTTTTTCGGGTCGGCGGAATAGACGCCGTCCACCTGGGTCGCCTTCATGATCGCGTCGCACGATAGTTCCGCGGCGCGCAGCGCCGCGCCGGTGTCGGTGGTGAAGAAAGGATTGCCCGTGCCGCCGGCCAGGATCGCGATTCGGCCCTTGTCCAGATGATGCAACGCCGCCTGGCGCGAAAAAGGCTGGCACAGCGAGGGCATGGCCACGGCGGAGAGCGCCCGCGCCGCCTGTCCCCGATTTTCTATGGCGTGCTCCATCGCCAGCGCGTTCATCACGGTCGCCAACATGCCGATGGAATCGGCCCGCGCGCGCTCGATCCCCTTTTCGGCTCCGCGAATGCCACGAAAGAAGTTGCCGCCGCCGACCACCACCGCGATCTCGGTCCCCAGTTCAGCGGCCGCCACCAGATCGTCGGCGATCCGGTCGAGGGTGGCGGAATCGAGCCCATGGGTCAGGCCGCCCTGCAGGGCCTCGCCCGAGAGTTTGACGACCACGCGTTTCCATTTCGGGCTTTGGGGCGAAGCGTTCATGGACGTTCCCTTGGCGACTCGCTTCCCGCGCCTCGATTCGGCCCGGCGGCGACGCTTGTAGCAAAGCCGAGGCGTTTCTCAAAGGCGCGATGGATCGGCGGACGACCGGCCACGCGCCGGACAGCGGGGACGGCGTCGGTCCTTTTCAGGAGCCCGTCTGGCTGAAATCGTGACCGCGAGGGTTCCGCGTCGCGTTCGACCCGGCGACAAAAAAGCCCGGCCTGTTCGGCCGGGCTTCGTCAACTGCGAAAAGCGAGATCAATATTTCGCCACGACCGGCGCGGAGCCGAACTTGTAGCTCAGCCCGACGAGAACCGTGTTGAGCTGAACATTGTGATGTTCCTGGTACCCGGACCAGAAATACTCGGCCGGGCCCAGGTACAGCGAGCTGCTCGAAGTGCCGAAGTCGCTGTAGAGATATTGGACGCGCGCGATCCAGTTCGCGCTGAGGGCGTATTCGAGGCCGCCGCCGACGGCGAAGCCGACCGGTGTCTGATTGAAACTCTGCGAACCGCCATAAGACCAATAATTGGTGTTCAAGCCCGCATAGGCGAGACCGCCGGTGGCATAGACGAGCATATTGTCCATGACGGCATAGCCCAGACGCGCCCTGAGCGTTCCTTCCCACGGAAGCTGGCTCGTGAGGGCGTAGGGACCGGAGCTACCCTGAGGAAAGCAGACGCCAGGAGCGAGGGACGTCGCACTGCCAATCAGGCAATTGCTGTTCTTGTTGACGTCGGTCAGGATGAAATCCGTCTCGAGGCCATAAACAAAGGCGCCCGTTTGCCAATTATAGCCGAGGTGGACGCCGCCGGCGACCCCGCCCGAACCCATGCTGGCGTAGCCGATGTTGGGGATCAACGCCGGAAAAGCCGAAGTCTCGCTCAGGCTGTCCGTCGTCCAGGCGCCGCCGAGGTCTCCGCCAACATAAAACCCTTCCCAGCTGAAGGCGGGCGTCGGAGCATAAACGGGCGCTTCTTTCCTGGAGGGGAGATCGGCGGCGAACGCCGCGCCCGACAGCCCCGCTAGCGCGACGGCGGAAATAAAGAGCTTACGCATATCTTACGCCTTTCACTCCCGGCGAAGATCCGATTCGGAATTCCGCCGTTTTCATTGCTTAAAATATTATTCAGTTTTGCACGGCTTTCCTCTCTGCTCAAGTGACGCAAGGCGGAATCTCCGATCTATGTTGCCAAAATGTTACAGATGGGCCAATCCGATATTCGAGTCGTCGTCAAAGGCTCTTTCCGCCATTGAAGCAGCGCTTTCGCCAAAGCGGACGCTTTTCCAATGCCTTGGGACTTTATGGCGGTGAAGATTTTTCACGCGTTTCGGCGGTGTTGACGCAAAGTTATGCTGTTTCCGCAAGATGGCGCGGCAATTCGCGGGAACGCTCTTGCGCGCAAATCCTGTCAATCGGGGGCGACTTTTCGCGCCAACGGGATATGGATCCCGCGGAATGCCCGTCACGCCGCCCGCGCCGCGGCCGAACGCACGCGGATTCGAGCGCCTATCCAAAGCAGGTCATTCTGTCCGCTTCGTCGTTCCCCGATCCTCGACGTCCCGGAATCCATGAAAAAGGCGGCCGCGAGGGCCGCCTTTTTCGGGATCGAGGATCGCCGGCGATCAACCCTGGCCGGCGGCCGCGGCGACTTCGGCGGCGAAATCCGCTTCCTGCTTTTCGACGCCCTCGCCGAGGACGAAACGGACGAAACCCTTGAGCGCCACCGGGGCGCCGACGGTCTTGGCGGCTTCCGCCACCGCCTGCGCGACGGTCTTGGCGTTGTCGTGGATATAGGGCTGCTCCAGCAGCGTCACTTCCTTGTAATAGGTCTTGAGGCCGGATTCGACGATCTTGTCCAGCACATGGGCCGGCTTGCCGGCGTTCTTCTCGCGCAGCACGTTCTTCTCGCGCTCGACGGCGGCGAGATCGAGGCCGGCGGCGTCGAGCGCCAGCGGATTGGCGGCGGCGACGTGCATGGCGACCTTGCGGCCGAGATCGGCGAGCTGATCCTTGTCGCCGGTCGATTCCAGCGCCACGATCACGCCGATCTTGCCGAGGCCCTCGCCGATGGAATTATGGACATAATGGCCGATGACGCCATGCGGGACGCCAAGCGAAGCGGCGCGGCGCAGGGTCATGTTCTCGCCGATGGTGGCGATGGCGTTGGAGATCGCGTCGGCCACCGTGCCGGCGTCGCCCGGATAGTGCTGCTTCTTCAGCTCTTCGACGTCCGCGGCGCCCTTTTCCACGGCGACCAGCGCGATGGTCTTGACCAGGGCCTGGAACTCCTCGTTGCGGGCGACGAAGTCGGTCTCGGAATTGACCTCGACCACCACGCCGTCGCCGCCGCGCACCGCGACGCCGACCAGGCCTTCCGCCGCGACGCGGTCGGATTTCTTGGCCGCCTTGGACAGACCCTTCTTGCGCAGCCAGTCAACTCCCGCTTCGAGGTCGCCGCCGGTTTCATTGAGCGCCTGCTTGCAGTCCATCATGCCGGCGCCGGTCATTTCGCGCAGTTCCTTCACCATCGCGGCGGTGATATTGGCCATGGGGATTTCCTTCAGGTTTGGGCCGGCGCTCCCGCGCCTCTGGCCGAATGAAAACAGAATTTGTGAAGTCTCGACGACAGTTCCGGGTCGCCACGCCGAGGCGCTTCAAGCAGCGCGACGGCGCGCCGGAAAAAGCCGGCGCGCCGCCAAAAACCCCGGCCGGGAAGCCCTGCGCCGTCGGGCGGTTGGCGCACGCCAGAGCGAGACGCCGAATCCGTCGAGCGGTTGGCGCGCGCCAGAGCGAGACGCCAGGACTCGCTCAGCCGGCGATCAGCCCGCGCGCCTGTTCGACCCAGCCGCCGACCTTGCCGCCCACCTTGAGCTCGGTCCCGATCTTGCCGGCGTCTTCCTCGGACATGGCCGCGAACTGCCAGTAGTGGAACAGGCCGGCGTCGTTGAGCTTCTTTTCGAGCTGAGGGCCGACGCCCGTGAATTTGCTGAGATCGTCCGGAGCGCCGCGCGGCGCCGCAAGCAGTTCGAAATGCTCGGCGCCTGCCGCCGCCACTTCCGCTTCCGGGGGCAATTCGGCGACGACGGGCTCTTCCGAGGCGCCGACGTCGACGCCCGCCGCGCCATGGCTGCGGGAAATGCCGTCGAGCGCGGCGCGGGCGATCAGGTCGCAATAGAGCGCAATGGCGCGGCCGGCGTCGTCATTGCCCGGGATCGGAAAAGTGATGCCGTCCGGATCGCAATTGGTGTCGAGGATCGCCGCGACCGGGATGTGCAGGCGGGCCGCCTCCTTGATCGCCAGCTGTTCCTTGTTGGTGTCGATGATGAAGATCAGGTCGGGGACGCCGCCCATTTCCTTGATGCCGCCGAGCGCCTTTTCCAGCTTTTCGCGCTCGCGCGACAGCATCAGGCGCTCCTTCTTGGTCAGGCCGCTGGCGCCCGAATCGAGCTGATCGTCGAGCTTGCGCAGGCGCGAAATCGAGGCCGAAATGGTCTTCCAGTTGGTCAGCATGCCGCCGAGCCAGCGGGAATTGACGTAATATTGGGCCGAGCGCTTGGCGGCGTCGGCGATCTGCTCCTGCGCCTGGCGCTTGGTGCCGACGAACAGCACGCGGCCGCCCTTGGCCACCGTGTCGGACACCGCCTTCAAGGCCTGATGCAGCAGCGGAACGGTCTGGGCGAGGTCGATGACGTGGATATTGTTGCGGACGCCGAAAATGAAGGGAGCCATTTTCGGGTTCCAGCGATGCGACTGGTGGCCGAAATGGGCGCCGGACTCAAGCAGGCCGCGCATGGAAAAATCGGGAAGCGCCATGTTTTTCTCTCCGGTTGTGCCTCCGCGAACCATTTGGGCCGTTTTTTCCGGCCACCGGAGCGCAGCCTTGAAACAGGCGGCGCGAAAGTTCGCGTGTGGGATGGGCGGCCCTCCTACAGCAGGAAGCCCGGTTTGGCAAGCTTTTCCGCGAGGAAAATCGGGCCGGCTGGACGGGGAAGCGCGCCGCTACGGTCGGAAATATCATGGACGCAGAGAACCGGTCACGGGCTGGAGGGCATGAGCAGGCCGCGGAACCGGCTGTGGCGCTCGATCGATGGGCCGCGAGCAAACTATTCGGCTCAGTAATGTTCGTAGCTTTTTTCTTCGACGATCCCGGACGCCAGAAAGCTGTTGATCCGCCTTTTTAGCGCCGCGCGCTCGTCGTTGCGCTTGTAGACGGAGCGGGCAAGCTCGATGAATTCCGAGTCAAATTCGCCCTTGCGCTCTTTTTCGCGGATTGCGTCTTCGATCTTCCACAGCGCGCCGTTGACGTCTTTCAGTTGGTTTTTCAAATGTGAAACCTCGCCGCAAGCCGCATGCGCGGCAGCGATTTCCTGCAACAACCGCAATTCCTTCAGGACATTGGCGCGCGCCGCTTCTGTTGCGATTTCGACGCCCTTGATTTCGAGGATGGTGATCTTGTCGATCAACTCGCCCCATGAAATCGGCGCATTCGGCGTCTTTGGCTCGCCCTTCCCGGCTTGCCGAGGCTCGGCGCCGATCAGTTGGCGCAACGCGACTTCGATGTCGGAAAAAACTCCGCGCCAGTCGTCTCGTCTTTTTTGGTGGAACAGCCGCATCGTCGGATACCAGGGGCTATCTTGGCGATCCAGCATCCATCGCCAGTCGGGAACATGCTTGAGCGCCACCCAAACAGGGCGGCCCAGCGCGCCTGCAAGATGCGCGATCGACGTGTCGGAGCTGATGACGAGGTCGAGGTTCTCCATGACCGCCGCCGCGTCGAGGAAAGCGTCGTCGCCTGCGTCATAATCGTCGCCGAGGGTTTGGACCGTTACGCCTTCGGGCGCCTGGCGAATTTGTTCGACGTCTCCGTTCTTTTGCAGCGAAATCAGTCTGACGCCGGGAACACGACCAAGGCCCGAAAATTCGGCGAGCGCGAAGGACCGTCCGATGTCGATCGTCCCCGCTTTGCCGCCCTGCCAGGCGATGCCAACCTTGAAGCCTTGCTCTCCCAGCCTTTCTCTCCATTTCCGGACGCGTTCCGGCTCCGCCCGCAGATAGGGAATTGACGCGGGAATCGTCTCCAACGTCGTCCCGAAAGCGAGCGGCAGGCTCAACAAAGCGGATTGGCAGTCGAAAGTCTCCCCCGCCGGATAGTCTGATAACACGCGAACGCTCTCGGCGAATGACTGCATCAGCCCAACCAAAGCCGGCCGAGTTAAAAACGTCACTTGCGCGTCCAAGCCTGCGAGAAGGTTCAAATATCGAGAAAATTGAATAACGTCTCCGAGGCCTTGCTCTTCAAAGACGACGATTTTCTTTCCAGAAAGGTTCTCGCCGCGCCAGTTCGGGAATTGAGCTCCCAATTTCGGGGTTGGCGCATGTTTTTGCCCCCAGCGGCTTTCATAGCCTGGCCATCCCGCCGCAAGGCGTCCTTTCAGAAGGACCAATAAAGCCCGGTTGAAATTGGCCTCGGCGAAGTCGGGCTCGAGCGCCAGGGCCATGTCGAAGGACGCCAAGGCCTCGTCCAGCCGCTTGAGCTCCCGGAGCGTGTTTCCGCGATTGTAGAGGGCCTCGGCGTCGTCGGGCCTGAACGCCAGGGCCTTGTCGAAGGACGCCAGAGCCT
>CAVVIQ010000010.1:0-258891 GCA_963748385.1 uncultured Pseudomonadota bacterium | reverse complement strand
TGGCCAAGGAAAAATTTTCGCGCACGAAGCCGCACTGCAACATCGGGACGATTGGTCACGTCGACCATGGCAAGACGTCGCTGACGGCGGCGATCACCAAGGTTCTGGCGGAGACGGGCGGGGCGACGTTCACCGCCTACGACCAGATCGACAAGGCGCCGGAAGAGAAGGCGCGCGGCATCACGATTTCGACGGCGCATGTCGAATATGAGACGGCGAAGCGCCATTATGCGCATGTCGACTGCCCCGGGCACGCCGACTATGTGAAGAACATGATCACCGGCGCGGCGCAGATGGACGGCGCGATCCTGGTGGTTTCGGCGGCCGACGGGCCGATGCCGCAGACCCGCGAGCACATTCTGCTGGCCCGTCAGGTCGGCGTTCCGGCTCTGGTGGTGTTCCTGAACAAGGTCGATCTGGTCGACGATCCGGAGCTTCTGGAGCTGGTCGAGCTGGAAGTGCGCGAGCTTCTGTCGAAGTACGAGTTCCCCGGCGACGACATTCCGATCACCAAGGGTTCGGCCAAGGTGGCGCTGGACAATGGCGATCCGGAGCTGGGCCGCAACGCCATCCTGGCGCTGATGAAGACGGTTGACGACTATATTCCGCAGCCGGAGCGTCCGATCGATCTGCCGTTCCTGATGCCGGTCGAGGACGTGTTCTCGATTTCGGGCCGCGGCACGGTGGTGACGGGGCGCGTCGAGCGCGGGATCGTCAAGGTCGGCGAGGAAGTCGAGGTGGTGGGCCTGCGCCCGACGATCAAGACGACGGTGACCGGCGTCGAGATGTTCCGCAAGCTGCTGGATCAGGGCCAGGCGGGCGACAACGTGGGCTGCCTGCTGCGCGGCACCAAGCGCGAGGACGTGGAGCGCGGCCAGGTTCTGTGCAAGCCCGGCTCGGTGAAGCCCCACACCAAGTTCAAGGCCGAGGCCTATATCCTGACCAAGGAAGAGGGCGGCCGCCACACGCCGTTCTTCACCAATTATCGTCCGCAGTTCTATTTCCGCACGACCGACGTGACGGGCATCTGCACTTTGCCGGAAGGCACGGAAATGGTGATGCCGGGCGACAATGTCTCGATGGACGTTGCGCTGATCGTTCCGATCGCGATGGAAGAAAAGCTGCGCTTCGCCATCCGCGAAGGCGGCCGCACCGTTGGCGCCGGCGTGGTTGCAGCGATCATTGAATGATGGCCGCAACGACGGAGTGCGGAAACCGCACTCCTATTGCGGCGCCGGCGTCGTCGCGGCGATCATCGAGTAATTTCCGGGAATGGACGCAAGTCCGAAGGGGGGCCGCCAGGCCCCCCTTTTTGCGTTGTGGAGGGCGTCGTGAGCGCGAATCCGAAGCGCTGTCCTGGCCATGGCGTGATCTGGACGCGGTCCTTTTTTGCTTCGATGGCGCGAATTGCCTGCGCGAAGCGGAGATCGACGACAAAACCGCGATCCCGCTCTTGCGCGGGACGGACAATTGAGGCAAAGAAACGCCATCGTCGGCGCGGCATGCGCCGCCTAGGAGTGTAGCTCAGTTGGTAGAGCACCGGTCTCCAAAACCGGGTGTCGTCGGTTCGAGCCCGGCCACTCCTGCCATTCTCCATATCGAAAAGAATAAAGGGCATAGCGGCGACGCACTGGCGCGGGATCATGCGGTTTCGGAGCCGGGGCGATCCGCCGGCGCCGCTCGATCTGTCGTGCGGAATCGAAACGCGGCCGCGGCGGTTCGAGCCCGCGCCGAATCGTCTTCGCAATTGTTTGATTTATAAGAAAATGGAGCGGGCGAAGGGATTCGAACCCTCGACCCCAACCTTGGCAAGGTTGTGCTCTACCCCTGAGCTACACCCGCATCCGTGGGACGGCGCAGCAGCGCCGTGGGCGCTATATGCCGTAAAGCCTGCGACATTGCAACAGGGGGAGGCGTTCTTTTTCACGCATCTGTTCTCCGGCTAAAAATATGCGCTTCGCCGTGGTAAATCCGCGCCCCTGGTTGCGAAAGAGACGCCGAACGGCCATTTTAGCATTCAAACCGCCGCCGGTTTCGCCATTCATGCGCGGAGGGGCGGCGCGCATTTTTGACGATCTTTTGGCAATGAACGGACCCGCGATGCAATCAGTCGATCAGAACCTCCCATCCTCAACCGCCGCCGGAGCGGACGTCGTCGAGGTGTCGCTCCAGACCTTCCGCGCCGAGGTCGTCGACGAATCGACGCGGCGACTGGTGCTGGTCGATTTCTGGGCGCCCTGGTGCGGGCCCTGCCGCCAGCTCACGCCGGTGATCGAAAAGGTTGTCGCCTCACGGCGCGGCGAGGTCCGGCTCGCCAAGATGAACATCGACGTCAATCCAGAAATCGCCCAGCAGCTCGGGATACAGTCGATTCCGGCGGTGGTCGCGTTCCACAAGGGCAAGATGGTGGACGCCTTCATGGGCGCGCTGCCCGAACGCGAGGTCAAGGCCTTCATCGACCGCTGCATCGGCCCCGCCGCCGAGGACCCGGAGGCTTTGCTCGTCGAAGCGCAGGCCTTGTTCGACGCCGGCGACATCGATTCGGCCGAAGAGGTCTTCGGCCGGATCGTCAATGTGGCGCCCGAGCACGCGGGGGCGCTCGCCGGCCTCGCGCGCGTGGCGATCGAGCGCGACGCGCTCGACGAGGCCAGGGCCTTGCTCGACGCGGTCCCCGCCAAACAGACCAATGCGCCGGCGGTCGCGGCGGCGCGCGCCGCTTTGGCGCTGAAGGAGCAGGCGGGTTCGGTCGGCGACCTCGCCTTCCTGCTGGCGCGGGTCGAAAACGCCCCGACCGACCATCAGGCGCGCTATGATCTCGCGGTGGCGCTCAACGCCGCCGGCCGCCGCGAAGCGGCGGCTCAGGAATTGCTTAACATCATCAAGCGCGAGCGCGGATGGAACGACGACGCGGCGCGAAAGATGCTGCTCCAGCTGTTCGAAAGCTGGGGTCCGCTCGACCCGGTGACGCGCGACGCGCGAAAGCAATTGTCGGCCTTCCTGTTTGCATGACTGGATCCGCCATGCCGATGAACAAGACCTATTCGGGACCGTCCGACCTGCCAGCGACCATACCGCTGTTTCCGCTGGCGGGCGCGCTCCTGCTGCCGGGCGGGCAATTGCCGCTGAACATTTTCGAGCCGCGCTATCTTGCGATGTTCGACGACGCCATGCGCGGGGAGCGGATCATCGGCATGATTCAGCCGGTGGAAGGCGCGGACACGTCCGCCGGCGAGCGCCCGGCCCTGCGCGCGATCGGATCGGCCGGGCGGATCACCCAGTTGTCGGAGACCGGCGACGGGCGCTATTTCGTGATTCTCAGCGGCATCTCGCGTTTCCGGATCCTGTCGGAAGTCGATTCGCAAAAACCTTATCGCGAGGCCTGGGCCGATTTCAGCGCCTTCCCGGAGGATTTCGTCGCCGGCGCCGCAGTGCCGGCGCAACGGCGGAGCGAACTCAACAATGTCGCCTTCGACCTGGCCCAGGCCTTGCGGATGGAAATCGCGCGCAACGACGTCGAATCGATGCCCGACGCCGACATGATTTCGGTTTTCGCCATGATTGGGCCATTCGACCACGACGAAAAGCAGGCCTTGCTGGAGGCGCCCGGATTGCTGGCCCGCGCCGACCTGCTGCTCGCGCTCGGCGAAGTGGCCCTGTCGCGCGCCGTCAAGGGCGCAAAGCCCCTCCAATGATCGGGACCGCACGATGAACGACACGCCGCCCAAACCGATACAAGCCGCGCCCGGATCGGCCGCCGAGGCCGCCGGGGTTGATCCGCGCCTGCTCGAAATCCTGGTCTGCCCGCTGACCAAGACCACTTTGAGCTATGACCGCGAGCGCAACGAACTGGTCTCGCTCGCCGCCCGTCTCGCTTATCCGATCCGCGACGGCATTCCGATCATGCTGCCCGAGGAGGCGCGGCGTATCGACGAATGACGCGGGCAGACCGTATTTCTGCATTCTCGTTAGGCATGACGCCCAGATAATGGAATCTGTTTTTCGTTAATGGCGGTATCTTGTGCATTATGCACAAAAATGGCACAGGTGAAGCCGCGCCCTTGCGGCGAATTCCTCATCTGGCCAAAATCATGAAACTCGTCACCGCCATCATAAAACCCTTCAAACTCGACGACGTGCGCGAAAACCTGCAGCGGCTTCACATCGACGGCATGACCGTCAGTGAAGTGAAAGGCTTTGGCCGGCAAAAAGGCCATACCGAAATCTATCGCGGCGCCGAATATGTCGTGAGCTTCCTGCCCAAGCTGCGGATCGAGATCGCCGTCAAGGACGAGCAGGTCGAGGCCGCCGTCGAAGCGATCCGCGCGGCGACCAACACCGGCCAGATCGGCGACGGCAAGATCTTCGTCAGCCCCATCGAACGCGCCTGGCGCATCCGAACCGGCGAGACCGACAACGACGCCCTCTGAGAGGCGTCGGTCTTTTTTTCTCCCAAACTTCGCGGATCCGCCATGAGACTTTCGCCCGCCTCTCTCGGCCTCGCGGCCGTCGCCTCCTGTCTTTTCGCCGTTCCCGCCTTCGCCGGGCAAAGCCCGATCGATCCGGCCGACACGGCTTTCATGACCTTTTCGACAGCTCTGGTCCTGTTGATGACCCTGCCGGGGCTGGCCCTGTTTTATGCCGGCATGGTGCGCAAGAAGAACATTCTCGCGACCATGGCCCAGAGCCTCGCGGCTACCGCGATCGTCTCCCTGCTGTGGTTCGTCCTCGCCTACAGCCTCGCCTTCCGCGGCGAAGGCGCGCTGATCGGCGACGCCTCGGCCGCTTTCCTGCGCGGCATCGGGCTGGACACCGTCAGCCCATGGGCCAGGACGATCCCGGAAATGCTGTTCAGCGCCTATCAGATGACCTTCGCGGTCATCACCTGCGCGCTGGTTGGCGGCGCGACGGCCGACCGCATGAAATTCTCGGCCTTCGCGCTGTTCTGCGTGTTCTGGCTGTTCATCGTCTATGTCCCGAGCGCGCATTGGGTCTGGGGCGGCGGCTTCCTCGCGCAATGGGGCCTCATCGATTTCGCCGGCGGCACGGTCGTCCACATCAACGCCGGCGTCGCCGGCCTCGTCGCGGCTCTGACGGTTGGCGCCCGCACCGGCTACCGCAAGGAGAATTTCTCGCCTTTCGACCTGTCCATGGCCTTTGTCGGTCTCGGCCTGCTGTGGGTCGGCTGGTTCGGCTTCAACGGCGGCTCGGCGCTGGGCGTCGGCTCGCGCGCGGTTTACGCCATTGTCGCGACCCATCTGGCCGCCTGCGCCGGCGCGCTGGTCTGGTCGGGCGTCGAATGGCTCCACAACGGCCGCCCCTCGGTTCTGGGCCTGATCTCCGGCGCGGTCGCCGGCCTCGGCACGATCACCCCGGCCTCCGGCTATGTCCTGCCCTGGCAGGGCGCCGTCATCGGCGTGCTGGCTGGCGGGATCTGCTACTGGGCCTCGATCGCGCTGAAGGCGAAGCTGGGCTATGACGATTCGCTCGACGTTTTCGGCGTCCACGGCGTCGGCGGCGTTCTCGGCACGCTGATGGCGGGCGTCTTCGCCACGGCCTCGGTCAGCGCCTCGAACGGCCAGCCGGGAATTTCCGGCCTGCTCGAAGGCAACGCCCATCAATTGCTGGTGCAAGCCGAGGGCGTCGTCATCGTCATTCTGTGGTGCGTCATCGGCACGGCTGTCGCGCTGAAGATCGTCGATGCTCTGGTGGGACTGCGCGTTTCGTCCGACGACGAGCGTCTCGGCCTCGACCTCGCGCTCCATGGCGAATCGCTGCATCAATGAGCGCGCGGGCTTGACGGTCTGACGAAAAGGCGTTCAATTGTAGACCCTTGCGCCGCGGCGGATCGTCGCGGCGCTTCATTTTGTGGGCTGGGCGAGCCGTTCGATGTCCAAGGCGATCGCCGATCTTCTCGACATACTCGATCTGGAGAAGATCGAGGACAATCTGTTTCGGGGCCTCAGCCCGCAGGTCGGCTGGCAGCGGGTTTTCGGCGGGCTGGTGATCGCCCAGGCTTTGGTGGCGGCGCAGCGCACCGTCGAAAAAGCCGCGGCCCATTCGCTCCACGCTTATTTCCTTCTCGGCGGCGACCCGTCGACGCCGATCGTCTACCAGGTCGAGCGCCTGCGCGACGGGCGCAGCTTCGCGACCCGTCGCTGTCAGGCGATCCAGCATGACCGGGTCATCTTCAGCCTCGTCGCCTCCTTTCACAATCCGGAGCCTGGAAACCTCGATCACGCCTTTCCGCCGCCCGACGCGCCGATGCCTGAGGATCTGCCTGACGAAGGTGAATTTTTTGCGCGTTTCGGGGCGCACATGCCCGAACCGGTGCGCCGCTATTTTCAGCGCGAGCGGCCGATCGAGATGCGTCCGGTCCAGCCCGGCCGCTATATCGCCCGCGGCGCCAAATCCGATCCGCTGCAGAAGGTCTGGGTCCGCACCTCGGGCGCCCTTCCCGACGACCCGGCGATCCATCGCGCGGCTCTCGCTTATCTCTCCGACATGACTTTGCTCGACACGTCGCTGATCGTTCATGGCAAGTCGGTGTTCCACCCGGATATCCAGGCGGCGAGCCTCGATCACGCCTTGTGGCTCCATCGTCCGTTCCGGGCCGACGAATGGATGCTTTATGTGCAGGACAGCCCCAACGCCTCAGGCGGTCTGGGATTCAGCCGCGGCGCGCTTTATTCGCGCGACGGCGCCCTGATCGCCTCGGTCGCGCAGGAAGGCCTGATCCGCTTGAAACACGAAGCTTCAGCCAATTCCGCGCAGTCCTGACCATTCGTTGTGCAATGTGCTGCATGTTTTATAGGCCATACGCCTATAATCTGGTCTTATGCCGCGGCATTGCGCGAATTGTCCGAAATTTGAATTTTAACGCCTTGTAAACCAATGGTTTGTCCGCGGCGCCCGGTTGGCATGCTCCTTGTTTAGGCAAATTGGCTAAAGGATGGCCGGCCGGACCAGTTGGATCCGACCGGCCGTCGCTTTCCGATTGGCGAAAACAGGGAACAAAATGAAAATCGTGATGGCGGTGATCAAGCCGTTCAAGCTGGACGAGGTGCGTGACGCGCTGGACGCGATCGCCGTGCATGGCCTGACTGTGACGGAGGTGAAGGGCTATGGCCGGCAAAAAGGCCATACCGAGATTTATCGGGGCGCCGAATATGCCGTGAGCTTCTTGCCCAAGCTGAAAATCGAGGCGGCGGTTCGCGCGGAACTCGTCGACAGGGCGGTCGAGGCCATTTCCACCGCCGCGCGAACCGGCCAGATCGGCGACGGAAAGATTTTCGTCGGCCCGCTGGAACAGGCGATCCGCATCCGCACCGGCGAACGCGATTCCGACGCGCTCTGAACGTTTCCAGGAGAAAAAATGTTGAATATTCCCTCCCGCCGAAACGGGCTGAAAACGCTCGTCCTCGCGCTGGCCGGCCTGACTTTTTGCGCCGGCGCCGCTTGCGCGCAGAACGCCGCGCCGGTCGTCAACAAGGGCGACAACGCCTGGATGCTGGCCTCCAGCGCCCTGGTTCTGATGATGTCCATTCCGGGCCTTGCGCTCTTTTACGGCGGCCTGGTGCGCAGCAAGAACATGCTGTCGGTGCTGACGCAGGTCTTCACCATCGTCTCGCTCGTCGGCGTGACCTGGACGCTTTACGGCTATTCGCTGGCTTTTTCCGACGGCGGCTCGATGACCGCTCTCGTCGGCGGCCTGAGCAAGGCTTTTCTGCGCATCGCGCCTGAAGGCAAGAGCATCACCGACGCGGTGGTCCCGACCTTTTCCAACGGCGTGGCGATTCCGGAACTGACCTATTTCGTGTTCCAGATGACCTTCGCCATGATCACGCCGGCGCTGATCGTCGGCGCCTTCGCCGAGCGCGTCAAATTCTCGGCCACGCTGCTGTTCATGTTTTTATGGTCCACGATCATCTATCTGCCGGTCGCCCATTGGGTCTGGTATGTCGCCGCGCCCGACGACATAGCCTCCGCCGCCAAGGCCTTGGCCGCGGCTTCCGGCGACGCCGCCAAGGCGACGGCCCAGGCGAAGCTCGACGCGGTCACCCATGCGGTGGGCTGGGTCGGCGGCGGGCTGGCGCCGTGGATGAAGGGCGTCGGCGCCCTCGACTTCGCGGGCGGCACGGTCGTCCACATCAACGCCGGCATTGCGGGCCTGGTCGGGGCGCTGATGATCGGCAAGCGTATCGGTTACGGCCGGGAAGCTTTGCCGCCTCATTCCTTGACCATGTCGATGATCGGCGCCTCGCTGCTGTGGGTCGGCTGGTTCGGCTTCAACGCCGGTTCGGCGCTCGAAGCGTCGTCGACCGCTTCGCTCGCCTTCGTCAACACCATGGTCGCCACGGCCGGCGCGGCCCTGTCCTGGCTGTTTTCGGAATGGGCGCTCAAAGGCAAGCCTTCGCTGCTCGGCCTGATCTCCGGCGCGGTCGCAGGGCTCGTCGCGGTGACGCCGGCCTCCGGCTTCGCCGGCCCGATGGGTTCGCTGATCCTCGGCCTGATCGTCTCGCCCGTCTGCCTGTTCTTCGTCTCCACCGTGAAGAACAGATTTGGCTATGACGACGCGCTCGACGTGTTCGGCGTGCATTGCGTTGGCGGAATCACCGGCGCGCTGCTGACCGGCGTCCTGGTCAGCCCCGCGCTCGGCGGCGTCGGGATCACCGATTACACCAACATCGCGGGCGACAATGTCGGGACTTATGACATGGCCCGGCAGATGATCGCCCAGGCGACGGCGGTCCTCGCCACCTTGCTGTGGTCGGGCGTCGGCTCGGCCGTCCTTTACAAGATCGTCGACCTGCTCCTCGGTCTGCGTCCTGCGCCCGACGAGGAGCGCGAAGGCCTCGACATCGCCGAACACGGCGAGCAGGCCTATAATCACTGAGCCAGCCTTCCGGCGCTTGGCAAGCGAACGGCGGGGCCAGAGCCTCGCCGTTCTTGCGCTTATTCAAAAAGCGACGATCTTGTAGCTTTCGCCCATCGTCAACTGGTCGCTGTCGAGGCCGTTGAGCAATTCGAATTGTTCGAGCGGACGATCGGTCAGGACCATTTTCGCGGCCAATGTCGCGGCGTTGTCGCCGAGGCCCGCCGCGACGACGCGCAAAACGAACGGTTGGGCCCGTTTCAGCTCGTCGGCGGTGACGGGGTGGAACGTGGCGATAGAATCGTCGAATCTCTTGCTCGCCTCGGGCGTCATCGCCCTGACCGCGAAAATCATCCGGTAAATGTCGCCATTGAAGGCGATCGCCGCGACCCGGAAATTCCATTCGCCGGCGCGGGCGTCGGCATAGACCGCCGGCAAGCCATTGACCATGCCCTCGTGGATCGAAGAGGCGAGCAGGCCGTCGATCCAGCCTGAAGTCAGGTAGGCTCTCAGGCTCTTGCCGACGGGGGCGCGCACGCTGTCGAAACGCAAGGCTTCGGCGCCGCCGCCCGCGACGCCCAGAACCGCCTGCGCCGAATTTTCCAGCACATAGCCTTCCGGCGCCTGGAAGGCGAAGCCGAGCCGCGGATGGATGAATTCGCGGCCACGGATCGCCCCGTCGGTCGGGTCGTCGCCGAACATCATGCCGTCGATCGCTTCGAGATAAGGCTGCCGCGCCATGTCGCCGACGCCGGGAGCCCCGAACTGCCGCGCGACCTGAAGCGCCGCCGCCACGCGCTCAGGCGTCGAGGGATGGGTCGCGAGAATGTCCGGCGCGCCGCTGTTTTTCTGCCCAATCAGCTCGGCGCGCATCTCGCTCGAGCGCGCGAGCGCGGTGAGAAAACGCGCCGCTGCGAAGGGATCGTAGCCCGCGCGGGCGATGACCTCGATGCCGATGCGATCGGCCTCGAATTCCTGCTGCCGGGAATAGCTGGCGATGGTCCGCGCGGCTGTGGCCTGAACCTCGTTGCTCTTCTGGCGGTTCTCGATGATCTGGGAGGCCTGGGCGATCACCTCCTCGGTCTTTTCCTTCTCGGCCCGCAGCAAGGCGTGGCGCGCGGCGACATGGGCGATTTCGTGCGCCATCACCGCCGCCACCTCGGACGTGTCGTTGGCCAAAGCGAGCAGGCCGCGGGTCACGAAAAGGTCGCCCGAAGGAAGCGCGAAGGCGTTGACGACCGCCGAATTCAGGATGGTCACGCGATAGGGCTGGGTCGGCGTGTCGCTCGCCATGGCCAGCCGGACCAGAACCTGATCGAGATAGGTCTGGGCCTTGGGCCATTGATATTCTCCGCCGTAGAGCGCCACCAGCCTCTTGCGCTCGGCGTCCCCGGCCGTGTCGCGGATCGCCTTGGGCGCGGCGGCGGGCGGCGCCGACGGCGGAGGCGCGACGCCCTGCTGTTCGAGGGTCGCGCAGCCGGCGAGCAGCGCGAGGACCGCGAGCCGGGCCAGGGCGCAAGCCGCGCGCCGAGCGAAAAGCCCTCCCGACCTTTTGCGCCTGCGTTCCGCCATTGCCCCGCCGTTCCATCCCGCGCCCTGGCCGGCGCCAATTTCCGCCCATTCCGCTCAGGGCGAATCGGCCTTGCCCGACACGCCCGCCTGCGGCGCCTCTTCCATAAACTCGATTTGACCGGGATGGAACAATTCGATCAGCGGGGAGGTGGCGATCTCGACCACGCCGCGCGCGCGGACGCGACGGTTCTTGAGGCGCATTTCGTCAAATCCGGCGCGTTCGAACGCGCGCCGGTTGCGCTTGGCGATGACCAGGGCGGCGCCGCGCCGGCCGGCGAAATTGAGATAAGTCCGGCTGAAACCGTGGCCGATCGAGCCGATCCGCCCCTCGACGATGGCGAGCGTCCCGTCGCGCGCGGCGAAGGCCGCCGCGTCGTCGCCCGACAGAACGGCGTAGGCCGGGTCCGCCCAGATTCCGATTTTCGCGGCCCGCGCCTCGGCCTCGGCGGCTTTGGCGCCCTGGGCGCACGGGCCGGGATCGGCGCGAACGACAGCGAGGCCGGCGGCGACCAGGGTCTCGTCGGCGGATTCCTCCGCGCCCTCGGGGACAAGCCGGGCGGGGACGCGCCCCCAGCGGTCGGCCGGGCCCAGCGTCTCCACGGCCAGCGTCTTTCCCGCCAGCAGGGACGCCAGCTGCCGGGCGGCCTCCTGCGGGAGGTCGGGTTCGGCGAGGGTCGCGCGCGGCGGCTCGACGGACGGGAAAAAGACCACGCGCCCGTCCGCGAGCGTGATGTCGAGCCGCGCGTCGACTTTTTCCAGCCGCGCCTTTTCGCCCGCCGCCGCGCTCAAGCAACCGGCGGCCTGGGCGCAAGCCGGCGCGGCGAGCGCGATCAGACCGGCGAAAAAGAAACGAAAAAAGCGCATGCGGACCGCCCAGCGAAGGTTTTCGAGGATTAGCATGTTTGCGCGCGCCACAGTTTTTCCGCGCCGAAATTTATGCTAGGCAAAGCGCGCTCCCGCGTCCCGGTAGCTCAGCAGGATAGAGCAACGGTTTCCTAAACCGTAGGTCAGGGGTTCGAATCCCTTCCGGGACGCCATTAAAAAACAATCTGTTATCAGATAATTGCGCAGCCGTTTAGGGCGGGTTGTTGAGCGAAAGTAACTCTGAGGTAACAACAAAACGCTTGCCCAGCGCGACATGAACGAGCGTCGCGCCGCCCCGGGCGGCTTTCCGCCGCTACGCGAGTCAAGCCGCCGGTGGCGGGTGGTTTTTTGATCTGGTCGAGACAGCGCAGCTTGGGGGTGACGAGCAACCTATCGGTGTACGGTGAACAATTGGTGCCGATGAAAAACCGATCTGCTAATGATTGCCGTATGCAGGATTTGCCGGTTCGGCACCATAATGCTCAAACACAAAATGATACGTCCGCTCAACCTTCTCCTCCCACAGCTTGCGCTCATAAACTTCCGGCAGGAGGTCCAGCTCCTGGCGGATCGTCTCGCGCACGTCGGCTTTGGCTGTCTCGCGCAGTCGCGCGGCTTATGCCATGACTGGCTGCATCTGCCCGCCCATCGGGCGCAGTTTGGCGAGCCGTTTCAAGTCCTGGGCGGTCGCCGCAAGCAGGAATTCGTCCTTGGCGCCGTATGGGCCGCGCAATCGCAGACGGTTGAGCCGGAGAATGCGCTTGAGATGTCGCTCTCGCGTAAGCGGCCATGCCGGTTCTTCGAAAAAGTCGAATGGTCGGGAACCTTGCCATCCAAACCGAGGCGGCAGAACCACCTGTAGGCCAGATTGAGATGGACTTCCTCGCACAGGCGGCGCTCGGATCGGATGCCCATGCAATAGCCAACCAGCAGCATGCGGATCATCAGTTCGGGATCGATCGAGGGGCGACCGGTGGTGCTGTAGAAAGGCTTCAGCGCGGCGCGGATGCGTTCGAAATCTAGGTGCTGATCAATGCCCCGCAATTGGTGATCGGCCGGCACATGGTCATCGAGGCAGAAGTCTTAAAACAAACGAGCTCCTGCCGCTTGCACGCCCATCATCGTCGATTCTCCCGCAAATCAGCAGGAGAAGTGAATCACGCCCCCCGCACCGCGGCAACGGTCGAGTTTTTCAACAATATCCGCCGTTTTGCGGACCATCCCGAGCGCTGTCGGCAAGGGCGGCTCGGCGCCATTTGCGGAATTCAGGTTTGGATCGCCCGAATCCCGGTGTCGACCCACTGCGGAAGGCCGGTTCCTTGTTTCGGCCGTCCTCTCAGGAGCTCGAAGCGGCCTTACTACCCGTTCCACGTCGCCGGAACGAAATCCAAATCCGCTTCTATGACTCGTTGTTTCAGTTTGCGCCGTGCCGCCGCATCACAGTGGTTTCAGAAGGCGATGGTCGTGCGCAGGCCGAGGACGACCGCGTTGGGGAGGCTGACGCCCCCCAGGCCCGCGCCGGGATTGACGATATATTGCGCCACAGGCTGCGCCGACCATCCAGGCAGGATCTGCGCCTGATAGGTCAGCTCCACCATGGCTTCGCAGGTGGGAACGACTGGCAGGGCGGCAGCGGTCGCAGCATTGACGACGCTGGCGGAGATTTTCGTATAAGCAAAAGATAGACCGAAAACGTCGTTGGCGCGGCCCGGAACGAAGCCCGAAACATTGACGCCGGCGTCGAAATAGAAGTCAACCAGATTGCGCGCTGACGGCGCGCCGAAGACGCGGGCAAAAACGCCAACGCCCTTGGCGGGATCCTCGGGCGACCTGATCAGCAATTGATCGATCATGGCGTAGGCGCCGCTGTCGCCCGGCAGGCTGAACAGTTGCAGGCCAGTCTGGTTATACTGAACGCCTTGAGGATTGAGACGATAATCGGCGACATCGCCTAAATATTCCCAGGCGCCGAGCTTGACTGTTCCGGGAAGGCCGGACGCGTTCTGTTCCTGATTGTAATTGAATTGCGCTTCCTGCATCAGCAGCGGCGGATCGTCCATGCGGAAATTGACGCCATAGGCGTTGCGAATTTGCGGATTGCCTGGACCAGGTCCCGCGGGATTGCCGTCGTAGATGGCCGCCAACAGCGAAATGTGGTCTGTCGCGTCGTATTTGGCGCGAAAACCCATGGCCGAAAACGGATAGGCCGGCCCGCCGCTCGGCAGGTCCGCGGCGAGAATTTCGGGCCAGCCGGTCGTCGAATTGACGAAGAGCTGGGCGTATTTGCTGGAGACGAAATCGGAATCGGCGCGAGGAGGCCGGCGCGCAGGGCCAGTTTGTTGTCCGCGAGTTTCTGCTCGTACCACAATTCGTAAAGCCGCATCGTCGCCAGCGCCTCGATGTAGCTCACCGGCATGAGGCTGCCGACATAATTGGTCGTCAATCCCTCGCCGGTGATCCAGTAGCCGTCGGCGTGCAACGTTCCGCCCTGGATACCGGCGAGCTTCCCCATGTCCGCTTCGAGCATCAATTCAACGCGGCCGTCGTAGATGGTCCCTTGGCGCATGCCGCCGACCGGATTGCCCAGAACCTCGCCGATATAGGTCGCTTGAACGGTGAAGCCGAGATCAGTCAGGTTTTTCTTGGCTCCCGCCAGTCCGGCGAAGGCAGGAACGCTGTTCAGGATCGACGGCGGCGGCTCGTCTGCGGTGGCGGGATCAGCCAGGAGGATCCAACCGAGTCCGGAGGCGACGGCCAAAGCTGTAAAGGAAATTCGCGCCCACGCGTCGGCCCGGCGTGCGGAAGCAGCCGTATGAGCGGTCTTGTTCATGGGGGCCAGCAGCCTTTCATATGGATTCGAACGTCTCATCCTGGCGGTTCCCCTGACGGCGTATGCGATGCAGATGGTGATGACTGTGTGTCGTCCCGTCACCAAAAGCATGACGATGCGCATGGGCGAGGCGCGTTCGCATCAGCAGGTCGACATCGTTGAGAACCGCCTCGGGGGCGTCGGAGGCCGCGACCCGGCCGGATTGCAATATGACGCAGCGGTCGGCTATGTCCTCGACAATGTCGAGATCGTGCGTCGCCGCGAGCACGTTCTCATTGTAGCTGGCGGCGCCGATCGCGGGCGAGACGAGATTGGAGACGCCGCCGGTCGTCAGGCCGTTGGGGTCCGGAAAGCTCGGAAAAGTCGCGTCGATTTCGCCGCCGACGACCAGATGATTGGGCAGGCGGTAATTATAGCCGCCCTGTGCGCCGGTAAGGAAGCTGCCGGATTCCTGAAGGAATCGAGCGGCTGCGCGATGCCGAACGAACCCGCCGCCCCGGCGCCGGACCAGTTCGAATCGCCCCACGCCCAGCCGAAATGCCCGCCGACATAAAATCCGCTCCAGGGATCGGCGGGTGCCGCCGGCGCTTCCTTCTCGCTCGGCAGGTCGGCGGCCAGGGCGCGCCCGAAATTCAGGCCGCTCGCGCAGAGCGCCAGAAGCGAACACGCCGCGACGCCGAGAAATCCTTTCAGCTTCATCCGACCCTTCCGTGGCGATCGCCAACGCGACCCTTAATTCCTTGGAGCGCGCGGCGATTTCGAACGCCACTCTCTCATTTGACGGCCATTGGTCCGCCATAAACACGGTGGGTATATTGGAAATGCGTGACCTATAATGTCAAAGCCGACGTTGCTATCAAGGCGATAGGAATTACCTATAAAATCCCTGGGTCGTTGACGCTGGGGATGATCGTCATTGCATCGGGGAGATCAAAGGGCATCATGAGTAAACCGCACTGTGTGGCAAGGCGCGCGGCGCCAAGTTGGCTGCGTGGTTGACGATCAGAAATGATTCAAGGGACGGCAGCCAATGTCAAATTTGATGTTGCCGACAAGGTCATAACACAGCACGCGCCACACATCTTTTCTGCGCGCTATCAGGTGTACGCGCGCGGCGCGATGAAGATGGTCACGCGGTTCGTTTGCGGAAAGCTTGCCGCCGAGGGCGAGACTTGGGATAACATCGAAAGTCTGGAATGGCTGTGCTGCGTCGTTTCAGCCAAAAGGAATATTGGCCGCGCTGGCAGAGGGTGGGCTCGCCGCAACATTCGCATCTAATGCGGTCCGTTCATTGGCGCAGAAATGGTGCGGTTGGTCGTCGCATTTGCTAGGCATATTAACGAAAGCCTCAAATGCGTGCCTCGACGGGCGGATCGATGGAATGATCAGGACACGCTTACTTGCACGGCGCGCTCCGCCGCAGCGGCGGCTTAAGAACTATACGGCGCCGGACTGGTTTTCGGTGGAGGGGAGATGAAGGTCGGTTGCTCATACGAGATCGTCGATGTTTTTACCGCCGAACCATATGCCGGCAATCCGCTAGCCGTCGTTAGGATGGACACGCCGCTTTCCGCCGATTTGATGCAGAAGATCGCGCGCGAGATGAACCTGTCGGAAACGACCTTCTTCACGCCGCGCAAAGAAGCCGACGGCGCGTGGCGCGTCAGGATCTTCACCCCTTCCAAAGAACTTGCATTCGCGGGCCATCCCATCTTGGGCTCGGCCTGGGTCATCCGGCAGACCATGGAAAGCGAGGCCGACGCCATCTGTCTCGCGCTTGATGTTGGCGTCGTCGACGTTTCCTTCGAGACTGTCGCCGGGCAAACAGAACTTGCGTGGTTTCGCGCGCCGCCGACGGCGTTTGGCTCAACTCGCGACCGCGAACAAGTCGCCTTCGCGGTTGGCCTTGAGCCACAAGACATGGACCCAGATTTTCCGCCGCGCGAGGTCACGGGCGGCGTCACGCTCATCCTCGCGCCGGTCAGGAACGTCGAAGCATTAAAACGCGCGCGGCTCGATCTGACGCGTTTCGGGCCGCTGGCGGCGTCGGGCGCTCCACCTATGGTCTATGTTTTCTGCCGCAAGGACGATAACGATGCAGACCAGCGACTGCGCGCGCGGTTCTTCTTCGAGTCCTTTGGCGTTCGCGAGGATCCGGCCTCCGGCAATGCCGCAGCCTTTCTTGGCGCATATCTCATTGAGTATGAATATTTTGGACCTGCACCCGTGTCGGCCCGAATCGAGCAGGGGCAAGATATAGGGCGACCGTCGTTGGTCCGGTTGTGCGCAGCCCGAAAGGGTGCGGGCTTCGACATACGTGTGGGAGGTCAGGTCGTACGCACGGCGCGGGGGCTTCTGGTCTGAGCGTCACTTCGGCCGGTCCGTGCGGTGAGGGCCAGCCTGGGGCGGCGTCGGGTATCGGAGCGCCCCTCCTTCGCATCCATTGCCCGGATTGCGAAAGGAGACCTGTTCGATGGAGCCGATGCGTGTTTCGTCGCGCCTTTTGTTGGAGGCCCTCCATGAACGGCAAATTTCCTTTTAAAGGCTCCCTAACGCGAGCGGTTCCCAGCCAAAACATGGACTGCGCCGAAACCCCGGCCTCGTGTCAACGCGGGGTTGGGTGAGCGCGGCAATCTATAACCGTTTCCTATCGTTTCGATCCGAAAAGCGTCTTGGATGTTATCCATCACCAAGGTGTAGCTTTTCAAATCGGAGTCTGTCGCGATCGACGATACCTGCTCGGAGATGGCGAGAATCTCAATCAAAGGACCTCACCATGCACATTGAAGACGGCATCCTTTCGCCGCAGACCTGGGTCGCCTGGTACGGCGCCTCGGCCGCATTCGCCGCGCCCGGCGTCTTTGAGATCAAGAAGCGCGTTCGCCAGAACCTCGCCTACAAGCCGTTTCTGGCCATGGTCGGCGTCGCCGTCTTCGTCATCTCCTCCATGCACTTGCCTGTGCCTGTGACCGGTTCGTGTTCGCACCCCTGCGGGACCGCGCTGGCCGCCATTATCGTCGGACCCTTCGCCACGGTCGTCATTTCAGCTATCGTTCTGTTCTTTCAGGCGATTTTTCTAGGACATGGCGGCATTACGACGATTGGCGCCAACACATTCTCAATGGGCGTCGCCGGCGGGATTTCGGGTTGGCTGGTTTGGAAGGCGTTGCGGGGTGTCGACGCTCCGCTATGGCTTGCCGCAGGCCTTGCCGGTCTGGTCGGCGATGTGGCGACTTATCTCGTCAGCTCGCTCCAACTGGCGCTGAGCCTGCGTGGCGACACGTCGCTTTTCCATCAATGGATGATTTACTTCATGGGCTATGCGCCGACGCAGATTCCGCTGGCGATCGCCGAGGCGGTGTTCACGGCGGTGGTGCTGCAGGCGATGGCGGACCGCCGGCCGGATCTGCTTCCCGGCCTGGTGGCCCAACAAGGAGCGTGAGAGATGACCCTCCAGGTTCAAACGCGTGACGAAGGCGAAGACTATCGCTTCTTCGATGGTTATACGAGGGCCATGCTGACAACGTTGGTCCTTATCCTGACGCTCATCTTCGGGTCCGCCAAATATATGTCGTCGCACGAGATGAAAGGCGCCGGCACGGACGATATCGTCAACGATCTCGCCGCGATCACGCTGAAGGGCAGTCATCATCCCTTCATCGAACTGCCGGGCGACGCCGAACTCGGCGCCTTCTCGGTCGCCAATTTCTTCGCTGGACTGATCGTCGGCTACCACTGGCTCAAGCTGTTCGGGTCCAGGCCGCAACGCGGCGGGGCCAAGAAAGAAGGCTAAACAGAGATGGACCTGTCGCGCTACACGGCGCATCAAAAGACGCCGCTGCTCGGGATCGACGGCCGCGTCAAGACCGTCCTGTTCCTCGCGGCGGCGATCTTGGCCTCGACGTTCTCCGACTGGCGGTTGGCTTTGGGCCTGTGGCTCGGCGCGACCGCGCTTTTTGCGAGCCTGCGCCTCGGCTTGCGCGATCTTCTGGTTCGGCTGGCGATACCGCTGGGCGTTGCCTGGGTGGTGTTCTTGAGCGTGCTTTTCACCTACGGCCATCATCCGCTGTTCTCGATCAATCTCGATTTTTTCACCCTGACCGCCTGGCGGGAAGGCGCGATGCGCGGACTGTTGCTCTTCAACCGCATCATGGCGGCAGTGACGTTCGGGACGTTGCTGGCCTTCAGCACGCCCATGATCGAAATTCTGGAGACCTTGCGCCTTCTCAAAATTCCCGGCGTCGTGATCGACATCGCCGATATGATGCACCGCTATATTTTCATCCTTCAGGACACCGCCGTCACCATGCGCCGCGCGCAATTGAGCCGCATGTGCGACGATGGAAGCTGGTTGCAGCGCGTCGGCGATGTCGGGCGGATGGCCAGCGGCGTCCTAATCAAATCGCTCGATCGCGGCACGCGCATCTATGCGGCGATGCTGGCGCGCGGCTATAGCGAGGATAGCGCCGAGATGAATTTCTTCACGCGCCCCATATCCAACCGCGACAAGCTGGTCGGGGGGCTGGGCGCCGCGCTTCTGGCGTTGATCGCGACTGCAAACCTTCGGTTGTCTTGAAGGAGACGACATGAGCCTCATCGAACTGCGCAACGTCGATTTCGCCTATCGCGGCGGCCTCAAGGTTCTCGACAATGTGAGCCTGTCGATCGCCGCGGGCGAGCGCGTCGCCGTGATGGGGCCAAACGGCGCGGGAAAGTCGACTTTGTTTCAGATGCTGAACGGCCTGTTGCCGCCCAACAGTGGTCAGGTCGTCGTGGATGGACTGCCGGTCACACGCGCGAATTTTCCGGCCGTCCGGCGCAGGGTCGGCATGGTTTTTCAGGATTCGGACGACCAGCTGTTTAACGCCAGCGTCTATCGCGAGATCGCCTATGGTCTGGTGAATATGAAGACGCCGGCCGACGAGCTGGACGCGGCTGTCAAATGGGCGTTGGATGTCGTCGGCATGCGCGACTTCATCGACAAGACGCCTTTCCATCTCAGTGGTGGTGAGAAGAAGCGCATCGCGATCGCCAGTGTATTATGCATGAAGCCGCAAATCCTCGTACTCGACGAGCCGACCAATTCGCTCGATCCCCAGGGCGCCCAAACACTGGTGGCCTTGCTCAACAAGCTCAACCGGGAGCTTGGCGTCACATTGATCTTCGCCACGCATGATGTCGACATCACACCGCTGCTCGCCGACCGGGTGGTTTTCATCGAGCGTGGCGCGATCAAATTCAGCGGCCCGCCCGCCGAGGCTTTCCGGCAAAAGGAGCTGCTGCTACGGCTGGGCCTTCGGCTGCCCCGTATCGCCGAACTGGCCGAAACTCTGATGCGCGACGGATTTTTGCTGCCCGGCCCCCTTCCGCTCAGCGTCGACGAGGCAAGGGAAATGTTTCCGCGCGTCTTGCCCGCCGCCGACCGGCTAATCCCATCGGCGCAGACAAACGCAAGCGTTCTCGAATTTCGCAAACCACCTCGCGCACTGCCGTAAATCATGCTGTGCGGTGGCGCTCAATTTGCAACGAGCTCCGGCGGCACATATTTTGAACGTTTAACCCGAATTCGTCCCATGAACGTGGAAGCCCGCAAAAAAGGACCCGCAGAGCTCTCGGCAGGCGCCAGATCGAACTCGCCCCCCCTCTCTTGCTTGAACGCGTCGGCGCCTCGTTGATCCCGCCAGACGGCCGCTAGATTGTTTTCCGATCAGGTTGGATCATATCCGGCGGCGGCGAAATAATTTGCGCACTCGCTGGGGGTGAAGCAGTCGAGGAAACGGCCGATAGCGTTCCAAAGGCCGCCGACTGTCCGTTCCGCGGCTTTTCGGAGGAGGGCCTTCAATTTCGAGAACGCCTTTTCGATTGGATTGAAGTCAGGACTGTAGGGAGGCAGGTAGAGCAAACTCGCCCCAGCAGCCTCGATCGACGCGCGGACGGCGTCGCCCTTGTGGGAACCGAGGTTGTCCATCACGACGATGTCGCCTGGCGTGAGCGTCGGGACAAGGATTTGGTCGATGTAGGCTTGGAAGGCGATGCGGTTGATTGGCCCATCGAGCACCAAGGGCGCTGTCATGCCGGAGAGCCGCAGTCCGGCGATGAAAGTCGTCGTTTTCCAATGTCCATGAGGAACGCCGACCCGCAAGCGCTGCCCGCGAGGGGCTCGGCCTCTCTTGCGCGCCATGTTGGTTGAGGCCCATGTTTCGTCGATAAACACGAGACGTTCGGGATCGAGGTCGAGTTGGCTGTCGAACCAATTCTCCCGTCGCCTCAGGATGTCGGGTCGGTCCTGTTCGGCCGCGTGCGCGGTCTTTTTTTCAGCGTCACGCATCGCCGTTTGAAAAAACGCCAAAGCGTCGTGACGCCGAAATCATGGCCCTCCTCGATGAGGCGCGCCCGCAATTCAGCCAGCGTAATGTCTGAAGTCTCCTCAACAATCGCCATGATGCGTGGCGCATGCGCCTCAATGCGGGCCGACCGCCGATCACCGCCTACTGATTTGGGCGCGGCGTCTCCCATGTCTCGTTCGCGGCCGCACCAGCGGATGGCGCTTGCCGCGCTGACGCCAAATCGGTCGGCGGCCTGCCGACGAGACATTCCGCCACTCACAGCGGCCAGAACGCGTTGACGAAGATCGATGGAAAGCGGCTTGGCGATGCATGCTGGCCTCCCGCCCAGCACGCAGTTTAAATCAGATCGCAGCCGATTTGGGAATCCCCAACGATTCAGTCAGGTCGAAAAACGCTCTAAGCGCGATCGGCCTCCGCGGCAAATCGGCTTTATCCTGAGCGCGCCCCGGCCAATGCTCGGTCGATAGGGCATAAACGCCCGGCCTGACGCAACAGCGCCTGATCATGTCATGTTTCCGGAGTTCTCTGAAGTATGATCCGTCTCGCATCCCGCGTTCAGATCCGCGCACCAACGGACAAGGAGGTCGATAAACGCCCTGGACGCAGCGCTTTGATACGCTGCGCGTCTACGCATCAACACAACGCTCCGATCGGGCAAAGCCGGATTCAGTTCGAGCGCGACAAGCTCGCGCTCCACCCTGATAACGTCCTTTCCGAAAAACGTCACCAATTCGCCAAAACGCACCGCATCCATGATCAAGGCTATGGAGTTGCTCTCAAAAGCGACCCTAGGCTTGAGCCCATGTTGAATGAAATGCCGATCGACATGACCACGAAGAGAAAATGCCGACGGAAGCAATGCCAAGTCCAAGTCGCGCAATTGCTCCAACGATACCGGAGTCGCGCTCTCGGCCAACGGGTGCGTTTTGGCGACAATTAGGGATGAAACCTGCGTGCATAGCTTTTTGGTTTCAAATTCATCGCCCAGCTTCGTACCCGTAGTGATTGTATCATCAAATACAATCCCTATATCGGCGTCATCGTTAAGCAAATCAGATTCTATCGCTTCTTGTTTTGATTCCCGTACTTTTAAGACGATTCCAGGGTACAGAGACCTAAATTTAATTATAATATTACTCGCCATCAGGTAACTCGACACGGGGGTGACGCCAAGCCGAAGCACCCCGCGGCTCAAGTTTTCGACGTCATGAATAGCTCTATGCCCAGCTTCAAAACTTGCTAGAGCATTCCGGGCGTAGCTTAGATAAGCTTCACCGGCGTCGGTTAACCGCACACTACGCCCACTCCGATCAAGAAGCTGCGTGCCGAGAAATTCCTCGAATTGCCTGATTTGCTGGGACAAGGTTGGTTGCGAAACATGCAGCGCATCGGCCGCACGCGTGAAGCTTTTGTGCTCAGCGACAGCCAAAAAGTAGCGAACGTGGCGGAGCACCAACAACATGAAACGACCGATCCATAGTTGGAGCCTATTGACCCCATATTAAAATCATCTTTGACCTAGTATATCAGACGTCGCTAACTAACAAAAGATTTTTTGTAAAAAACGCCAAGGTGCAACCAATTCGTCGAAAGTAGCTCCCGTCTCCCAAGGTGGGAAACCACACGCGATAACGAGTCAAAAACTTATCATCGTGCGGGTGCTACGTCACGGAATCAAATTCATCGTTAGTCCAAGGGATCGCTACGCGATGCGTGGGCATCCGAAGCAATCTGGTGAAGGAGCTCTGCAAATGTTGAACAAAAACCCCAAATTGTCGTCGTTAGATCGCCGGAAGCGGTCCGCGCTTTTAGGGGGGGCCCTGGCCCTGATGGCGAGCGGGCCGCTCGCCCGCGCCGGCGACCTGCCGGATACGAAGGAAGCTCCCGCCGCGCCGGACGTTTCGCTTGCGGCGCAGGCCCCGGCGCCGCTTGGCGTTTTTGGCGTTGGCCTGCTCAACCAGGGTCAGTGGGCCGTTTCCTACGCTCCGTCCTGGACGCGGCTCGCCGGCAACCAGATCGGCACGGATCTGGTCAGTCCTGAGTATATCATCAACAATGTCTACTCGAGCCACACCCCCAAGGCTGGTTACCATCTTCTCCGAATGGTTCCGCACGATTTGGAGTTCTTCGGCCAGAACGCCAGCGCAGCCTATGGCGTGACCAATGACGTCACCTTGATCGTGGCGACGACCTATTGGGAAAAATGGGTCAACATGCAGACCTTTTATCCGGCCACCTCTCCTAAGGCGGATGATCTGCGCGGGACGAGCACCGGCCATACCGACGGTATCGGCGATACGCTGCTTGCCGGCGTCTGGCGCGTCTATCGGGACGATATCAACCAGATCAACGTCAATATGGGCTTTTCCCTGCCGACCGGCAGTACGACGGCCGACGAGGTCCTATTCTTGCCGAACGGCACGGCGCCGATCAAGCGCGCCTTCTATGGCATGCAGTTGGGAACGGGAACGCTCGACGCACTGCCCGGCGTCGCCTATTCGGGCGTATTGGGCCAATGGTCGTGGGGCCTCGCCTATCGCGGCCGCTTTCCCATGGACGTTTCTGCCGAGGGTTGGCGCTATGGTCCTATGAACGACATCACCGGCTGGGGCGGCTATACTTGGATCCCGGGCCTGGAAACCACCCTGCGTCTTGACGCCATGACCCAGGGCCGCATCGGCGGCTACGATCCCGAGATCACTGGCTACGCTCAGGGCGCCAATCCGCTGTTCTATGGCGGCCAATGGGTCTCGATCTTCGGCGGTGTGAATGTCGCGGGCAAATATTTCAACATTCCGAAAGCCAGTCTGGCTTTGGAGGTGGGCGTCCCACTCTACCAGAACCTCAACGGACCGCAGGCCGCCCGCGCCCTGCAGGCCAATATGGCGTTAACCTACAAATTCTGACACGCCTACCTAGGGGATCTTGGATAACAGCGTTGCACGAACGCATCCAAAGGTCTGCTGTCGCCGTGGCGGCCATCCATCTCGGTCTCCGCTTCTGATCGACGCCGGCTTGAAGCCCTCGTCAGGGACCGAAACGCCGCCCAAAAACATGTGTGGCGAGGGTGGGGGAATGACCGCGTCAAAGCGCTGCTATCTATAACTGACACCTATCGAGTTTATGAGAAATGCGTCTTTGACGTTATTAGGTAGGGGCGTCTAGCTTGTAATCGCAGATTGGGCGCGCTTGCCAACAGGGTCCAGGAAAATCCCATAAACGACCAGCCGACATGGGGTGCTGAACGTTGGGCGCAGGGTGCGCTTGCTTTGCCATTCGGCGACAAAAAATCCGGGAGAAGACGACCTGTTTTCGGGCCGCCTTCAGGCCGTAGCTAGGGAGTTCAAAATGCCTTCGAGAACGGAACTGCTAAAACACTTGGAACTTGTCGGCCAGATGCAGCCGGCTTTGCATAAGGCAACTCATGCCCCATCTCCCGACCAGATCACGAATGAACTCTTCCGAGCCTATACGAGATCGGTGCACGACATCGGCGGCGAGCCGGACACCCCAATAGCTTGGGAAGAGAAACAAGAAGAGCAATGGGAGGCAAATACGTTCGCCACTTGCGAATGTATGGCTTGGCGCGGCGTTTGGAACGCTGAAGAACGTCGTCGACGTCAAAACGTCGATATTGGTCAGACGACGTATCTCGGGCTCCCGTATTACGGACGGTGGCTGCTGACTGCAGCTCGGATACTTGTCGATAAACAATACGTGACCCTTACGGAACTGGTTGACAAGATCGAGGAGGTGAGAAAGCGCTATGAGTAAGATTCATCACGATCGCGAACATCACGCGAAAATGGCCACGGGCATCGGCGATCCTCAATGTTTCAAAGGCAAGGCGCCGGCGCCGAAATTCAAACAAGGCGACAGCGTTCGCATCAAAAATCTACCTGACATTTTCTACACGAGAACCCAGCTCTATACGCGCGGAGTGATCGGGACGATAACAATGGCAGTCTATGAAAGCCCGCCGGCCGAAGATGAGTCGTGGAACAATACGGATAATCCCGAATGGTTCTACAGTATCTGTTTTCGGCAGAAGGATCTTTGGCCCGACTATCCGGACACCTTTGCGAACGACACCGTCGAGACCGAGCTGTCTGAGCGCTGGCTGGAACACGCATAACGCCTGATCGCTCGTAAAGCTTAATGGGAGGAATGCTAAATGTCAGAACATGATCACAAGCCGGCACCGATGGTCGATGAAGTCAGCGACTTCGAGATCCTGGAAATCGCCGTGCGTGAACTTGCAATAAAAAAGGGGTTGTTCACCGCGGATGACCACAGGCGGTGGACAGAATACGTTCATAGCCTGGGACCACTGCCGGCGGCCCGCCTTGTTGCGAAAGCGTGGCTCGATCCGGAATACAAGAAACGGGCTGTCGCCGATGGCGTGGCGGCAAGCCGGGAGGTCGGCGTCGATTGGGTCACAAGTCCCCCGACTCAATTCGGCACACCGAGCGACTATTGCAATTTGCGTGTACTTGAAGATACGCCAAAGCTGAAGCACGTCGTCGTATGCACGCTTTGTTCATGCTATCCTCGACCGATTTTGGGCC
The DNA here is from genome assembly GCA_963748385.1 of uncultured Pseudomonadota bacterium. Taxonomy (GTDB): domain Bacteria; phylum Pseudomonadota; class Alphaproteobacteria; order Rhizobiales; family Beijerinckiaceae; genus Rhodoblastus. Next base: position 233,838 of record CAVVIQ010000010.1, on the reverse strand, counting down.
AGTCGCCGGAATGGTATCGGACCCCCAACTATCGCCGTCGCTTGGTTCGGTGGCCCCGGCAGGTCCTCACTGAATTCGGCTTGCAGCTCGATCCCGATGTCGAAATCCGGGTGGCCGACGCCAACCAGAAAACCCGCTATATCGTTTTGCCTGTCCGGCCGGAAGGCACAGAGGGCTGGACAGAAGATCAGTTGGCCGAGATCGTGACGCGGGATTGCCTCATCGGCGTGGCGGTGCCTAAGCCGGGAGTGACCAGCAACGTCAAGTTTCCGGTTCGACCGGCGAAGCATCCCATCCATCCGCATCATTGATCCCGTACGGAGTAGCCGATGCCAAAAAACGATCACAATCCAGGGGAGCACCTCGCGCATTTCGACATGTCTCCAATTCCACTGCTCGAACGGATTCAATCTGATGGGCGCACGTGGGTGGATCTTGCCTCGGAATATGGGGTGACCAATCCCGATCCGCCATGGAAAATTACCTTGGAAGCTACTTGCGACCTGTTGGCCGGGGATTCCTGCGTGAAACCCTATTCGGAGGTGGAGCCAGGATCTTGCGTGTTGCCATCGCTCGAACGTCGCGCGGAGGAGGACGAGTTGTCTTCGACCATATTCGAAGACGTACCATATCCTGAACGCCAGTTGCTCGCGCTGGCACATTCGTTGATCAAACGAGGGTTGTTCGACGAATCGGAGCTCGCGGCCTGCATGGTTGAGGTGGGGCGACGCCTCACCAGCGCGTGAACGCCGCGGGCAGCATCAGGCCGGCAGACCTCCCGTCTGCTGCGCCGGGTCCGTGACCGCACAAAACGCCGACCAAGAAACGACGAAAAGCTCACCACCGCCCGTTTCGATCGGGAGGCATGGGTGGCATTTGTTCCGTCGGCAAGTCGCCTTCACTTCAATTCGCCCAGGTAATGGAGAGACAGATGTCCAGAATATTCATGAAATCCTCATGGGGTAGCGACGATCCGACGCGCGCGGCGATGGTCTTCGCGCACGGCGCCGCACTAGCGAAGGCAAAACACGAGATCCGCATCTTTCTCGTCGGAGAAGCGGCGACGATGGGGCGCGAGATTGTCCGGGAATCGACGATCCCCATCGGCTGGCCGCCTGTCGCGGACCATTGGCGGGAGTGCATCGACCTCGGCGTTCAGATCGAGGTTTGCGGCGCCTGCTCGCGCGCGCGCGGCGTCACCGAAAACGAAATTCTGGCGTCCGGAGCAAAGATCGGCAACCCGGAGACTTTCGTTGCGGACGTCGAATGGGCGGAAAAAATCGTCGCGGAATAGAGGCGCCGTTACGAGCGGCGAGGGGCGCGAGCGAAGAAATACAAAAACGCGCTTCGCTCCCGCCCTCCCGGGCAGCTGATCGATATAAAAATAGATGAAACAGGGGAGGATTAAATGGTCATGGTGGATGAAAGGGCGAGCTTTAAGGCCCAATTGCACCCGAGAGCCGAAGCGCTGGATTTGTTTGAGCCTTTCAGCATCGAGCAGACGCTCGAACGGCTGGTAAATCTGGCTGTGAAGAAGTGGGAATTTCCACTCAGCTATTTTTTCCAGTCCCTCGCGGGTGGCGCGATGGTCGCCTTCGGGGTCATCCTCGCCGTTTCCGTGAGTACTGGAATTCCCGAGGTCGGCTTGGCCAACCTGGTAAGCGGACTGGTGTTTGGCTTTTCCTTCGTCATCATCCTCGTATCCCAATCCACCTTGATCACGTCGGATATGGCGGCAGGTTTCATCGCTTTGGTGCGGAGGCAAATGTCCCTGCGCAGTTATCTCGGATTTCTCTCGGTTGGATGGGTGGGCAACATTATCGGCGCCCTGGTGTTTATTGGCGTCATCGCCCTGGGACCGGGACCTTTCGCAGCTCGTCCATTCCTGGAACGGGCGCACGCGATCGGCATCGCGAAGGCCGGCGTCGACGCCCAATCCATTTTCTGCCTCGGCATTATTTGCACCTGGCTGCTGCAAACTGCGCTTTTTCTTTACTTCAAGGCGCGCACCGACATCGGCCGTATGGTTCTTGCCTATTACGGACCCTTTGCATTCGTCGCCGGAATGACAGAGCACTGCATCGCCAATGTCGGCTTCATCGCGCTGCCGCTCCTGATGCAGGATAGATTGGCCACCGCGCTCGGCGCGCCTCTGCCGGAGACCGGACCGATGGCATTGATGACATGGGGCTTTGGTCCGACTGGGTTCCTGCGTAATGAGTTGATTTCCGGCGCTGGAAACCTGATCGGTGGCACCGTATTCATGGCGCTTCTCTTCCTCGCGATCGTGCGTTTTAGGCGCATCTGAACACTGCAGCCCCGATTCCGGCAAGGAAGGCGTCAACAATAGGCGGGTCACGATGAAACGGAATTTGGGCGCGATTTATCTGCTATTGACCGCGGCGAACGGTTTGGCCTGGATCGGAGCGTTTCTCGCTTTGCAGCACAAGTCGGCCCTCATGGGCGCGACCGTGCTCGCGTATACGTTTGGTTTGCGTCACGCAATTGCTTCACACCAAATCGCCGCGATTCGCAATCTGTCTCCTAAGTTCTTTCAGCTCAACGAAAAACCTCTGACCATCGGCCCGTTTCTTTCTTTCGGCCACGCGTCAGTATTGTTGCTCGCCACGATCGCGATCGTTTCCGGCTTCACGCAAATGAATGACCAAGGTCTGCAAGCCAAAGGGATGGCCGGCGAGCTCGGCGCAATCGTTTCCGCCGTATTCTTGTTGTTCATGGCTACAGTGACCTTGACGATCGCTTTCAGTTCGGTGGCGCTGTCTCGGATGTGGTGGAAAATGGGTTGGCGCGGTCTCCAGTCCTGCATTCCAACGCCGGACCGGAGACCGCGCCACTCACCGTTTGATCGGGCGCCGTCAAATCGTCCGGAGCTCGCGCCGCCAAATTCCAACACAGTTCGCGACGGCGCCGCGCGTTCCGAACCTTCATGAATGCTCGGAGCAGCGGAGGTCGCTCCGCCTGACATTGCTGCTCTCTTTCAGGCCCAATTGTACTTCGCATCGAGCGAGGTGCAGCGCGATAAATATCATCGTAAACGCCATCGAAACGGGAAGGTGCTCTAAAATGAATAGTCTTGAGGTTAAAGCCGCAATTCTCGGCGCCAAGGAACAGAAAAAGCTGAAGTGGACCGATATTGCTAAAATAACGGGGCTATCGCCTGAATATGTTTGCTCCGCATGTCTGGGGATAAATCAGCTTCAAAAAGCACAAGCGGACGCCATAGCCGAGGGACTTGGTTTGGATCCTGAGGTCTCGACGGTCTTGCAACGTATTCCAACAAAGACCTGGACGCAGCTTGTGCCGACAGACCCGCTGATTTATCGCTTGTACGAATTTTTAGGGGTATACGGTGAGACGATTAAGGAAATCGTCAATGAACAATTCGGCGGCGGTATCATGAGCGCGATAGACTTCTCACTGGATATCTCGAAGCAGGAAGATCCGAAAGGCGACCGGGTCGTTATGACGCTCAACGGCAAATTCCTTCCGTATAAGTCGTGGTGACGACGCGCCGCGGCGCGCCGCGTCTTTAGGCAACGAAAAGATGGAAGGCATCCGGTTTTGACAAAGCCCTGACGCGGAAAACGGCATGAAAATAGATCTGGCGGATATTTATCGAGGGACCGCGTTAGGGCAGGAAGCTAAATCACTCTTGCAGCCCTGCGTTCAGTGCGGACAGTGCACGTTCGTTTGTCCGACGTTTCGATTGCTGGGCGACGAATGGGACGGTCCGCGCGGCCGGATTTTCTTGATCAAGCACCGCCTCGAAGGGAAGGAGCCGTTAGCGTCCCAGCTTCCGCCAGCTTATTCGCTCAATTCGTTGCGTGGCAAAAGCTTGAGCGCAAACCTTCGCCTGCGGCTCGATCGCTGCCTCACATGCCGTTCATGTGAGGCCCATTGTCCTCAGGGGGTCAAATATGGCCGCCTCCTCGATATCGGGCGCGCGGTTGTCGAAAACGATGAACCCCGGCCAGTGGGCGAAAAACTCGCTCGGTGGGCGGTTCGCGCCATCGTTCCCCACCGGACAAGATTTCGCGATCCTGTTGCGCGCCGGACAGTCGCTGCGTAGAATCCTGCCAAAGAGACTGCAAGACCAAATTCCGGCCCGGCGCTCGGCAGACCCTTGGCCAAACCGTCCGCATTCGCGAACGATGCTGATTTGGCAGGGGTGCGTGCAACCGACCGTAGCGCCGGACATCAACGCCGCGACCGCGCGCGTGCTCGACCGAATGGGGATACGACCGATCGCTGCAAAATCCGGATGCTGTGGGGCGATCAGTCATCATTTGACAGCGAGCGGCGACGCGCGCGGCTTCATGCGCCAGACTATGGATGAACTATGGCCATTCATAGAAGCAGGAGTCGAAGCCATCGTCCTGACTGCGAGTGGTTGCGGCTCGCATTTCCGCGATTACGTCCACCTTTTTCGTGACGATCCGTCTTATGCGGAAAAGGCTGCGCGGATTTCGGCGATGGTGAAAGACATTGCCGAAGTCGTTTCGGCCGAATGGCGGGAGTATGTCTTCGATGCCCCAAGCCGCCTCCCCAAGCTTCGCGTTGCGGTCCAGTCATCGTGTAGTCTCCAACACAGCCAAAAATTGAACGGTGTCGTGGAGAAAATTCTGCGACGCGCAGGCTTTAAACTGGCCCCCGTAACCTATCCATTCATGTGTTGCGGTGCCGCCGGGGCATACTCCCTGCTGCAGTCGAAAATCTCGACGTCCCTGCGCAAACTCAAACTGGACGCGCTGATGGCCTGCCGTCCCCAGGCGATCGCGACGGCTAATATAGGTTGTCTCGCGCATCTATCGCCCGTCGCGCCCGTGCCCGTGCGCCACTGGATAGAGCTATTCAATTCTGTGACCGCTCAGGCTGGCGTTGGCTCGCGGTCGCCGACTGGCCCTGCAATGGAGGGCCTGTTAGAAGCCTTGTCAGCCTCAAATGGCGGCGTCAACGATGTATCGCTATAGTTAAGTTTCACTGATACGATGTGTACAGGAGATATATACTTTATATTGCGACTTTATTGCTGAATTTCGTGGTGCTGATATGGCGTAAAAAGATTTGTCCCGCTTGTCGCCATTGCGGTTCACGATGCCTGCCATTGGAAAATCGTCTTGGACGGACTGAGCCAACACTTGGATATTGCGGGCCACAAGGATTGCAGAACGGGGTGCGCATGAAGGATTTGTTGAAGGGTGCGATAAAGTTTCAGCGGGACGTTTTTCCGGGAATGTCGGAGTTATTCGGTGAACTCGCCAACTCTCAGAAACCAACAACATTGTTTATCGGCTGTTCGGATAGTCGCGTCGTGCCTGAATTGCTGACGCAGCAGGGACCCGGGCGTCTGTTCGTTGTGCGCAACGCGGGAAATATCGTTCCGTCCTATGGATCGGAGCCGGGCGGGGTCAGCGCCGCAATCGAATATGGGATAACGGCGCTTCAGGTCCAGGATGTCGTGATTTGCGGGCATTCCGGGTGCGGCGCGATGGGCGCCATCAACGCGCGGGCGGACCTGAGCCGAATGCCTGCAGTGGCGTCTTGGCTGCGCTACGCGGACGCCGCCAAGTCGGTGAATGAGACCCATGAATTCGCGGATCCCGCAGAACAGCTCAAATCGTTGGTGAGGCAGAACGTGCTGGCCCAACTCCAGAACCTTCGAACGCACCCATCCGTTGCCGCGGCGCTGGCGCACAAGAAACTCCGCTTGCATGGTTGGGTATTTGACATTGCATCCGGCAAAATTGAAGTTTGCGACTTCAGGTCAGGTGAATTTCATAAGTTGCGGAATGAGTTTGACCGCCCGTGACTAAAGTAGCGGAATAGCTGATAAGCTGATGCTAAAAATTGGAGCGACTATCGATCAATTTGTATCGTTGCGGCAAGCGATAAAATGGTTCGCCGCACTCTTCGGGTTTGAATATATCGGCGCAGATTTCGAGCGCGCACAAATCAAGTGACCATACGCTCCGCGATTTTGCCCAAATGGGCCTTGAGCTGGGAAGAGGCCTTCTTAATGCGGTTCATTTGGGGGCTTTATGACGACGGATAACCACCAACGAGAGAATTCGATGATCTCAGCTCAGGCTCACAATAGGCACGATTGCCCGTTTTGTGAGCTGAGTTCTTCGAATGAGATCGCGGGAAGCAATATCGTTTTTGCCGTTCGGAATTCATATCCCGTTACCCCTTTGCATACGCTGGTCTTGCCGCGCCGCCATGTTCCGACGTATTTCGATCTGAACCGCGACGAAGTTCTCGCCGTCGACGAGCTTCTCCGCAAACTGCGCGCCGATATCGCCGCCGCGGACGCCAGCGTCAAAGGCTTTAATATTGGGGTCAACTCCGGGGCCGTTGCGGGTCAGACAATTTTCCACTGCCACATCCATCTGATCCCGCGACGCCGAGGCGACGTGCCCGATCCATGGGGAGGCGTACGCGCGATTATACCGGGCAAGGCGCACTATCCCGTTTCGAATGGGCCGCGCTGAGGTCGGGCGGCTTGGCCCGTTCTCTGTCGGATTCAGACCCCAGCCTATAACAGGAAACCGCCCAACCGAAACGATCAGGATTCGCCGCGCGGATTATCGCTCAGGGTCACGAGCGCTGGTTCATTTTGCTATCGGAACGTCCGCTGAGTGTGCGACAGCCGCCAGCGGGACCTTCATATCGGAAGACCGCTTCGAACCGTTTCTTGACGTAGCGGCCAATGTTGGCGACCGGCCATTTCGGGTCGCGCATGGACGATCGGGCATGTCGGTGCCGTATACCGGTCATTCTATAGGTGGCGGGCGTCTACCCTAACCGGACAGGCATGGTTAAAACGAGAACTAGTCGAAATAATCGATATATGGTGACGTTCCTTCGTGCACATTCTCTTTTTTTGCTTTGAGATTGGGCGCTGAAAAATAATCGCATCGCCAGCGCTGATCAAACTCCGAAAACAACGCGGGCGTCCCTTGAAACCTGGCCAGAGCGGCAACCTGCTGGTCGTCCTCGTGGCTCGCGGAACAAGACCACCATCGCCGCAGAACTTCTGCTTGAGGGCGAGGCCGAAAGCCTTACGCGCATGGCGATAGAGAAAGCGCTCGAAGGTGATCCTTTCGCACTCAGGCTGTGCCTGGACCGGATCATCGCGCCCCGCCGCGAGCGACCCGCGCCGTTTGACATGCCGCAGTTGAAGGACCGCGGCGGCATGAAGGAGGCGTACGCCGCCGTTGTCGAGGCGGTGGCGGCGGGCGAACTGACACCTGGCGAGGGAGCGACCGTCGCTCGCATCGTCGCGGGTTATGATGGACTTGGGGACGCCAACGAACCGAGCCAAGCGGTTCGGATCGGCGGACTGAGGCGCTACGGAAGCTCATCGGCGAGTGCGAGGCTGATTAAGCTGGATATCATTTCGAACGAACCGACAAGGGCCTCCTTTGTCAGTGGCCGCAAAGTTGGGCGACGCCACAACCGGGAACGAACCAACCTTCCGTTGGCCAAACAAAAATCCCTGCTTAGCCCGAACAGCATCGGCGATTTTGTCGGGGCGACCAAGCAAACCGCAGGCCTCCGGAACAGCCGCCGATCCGCTCTTCAATTCGCCCAAATCGGCAAGTGGCCGGGGCGGAGCCGACAACGACGCGGGCGTTGTCAGCGTCCCAAGCATAGTAGATGCGCATCGCCGAATCGACGTTATTGCCCTTGCCCCATATGAGGTGCCGGTCGAGTGTGTAGCGAACGCCGCCTTCTGTGACAGAATAATCGTCGATGAAGGCCCTAAGCGAACTCGCTTCTGCAAAGCAAGAGCTGTCGTTGAAGTGTTTCGACCGGACGGCTTCGAAATATTTCTCTTGGCCGATTTCGCCAAGCCGCATGCGTCGATATTCGCCAAGTAGCAGGAGGCCGTCGGCAAGTCTGTCACTGGCCGAAACCCTCCGTTGCAGTTCCAGGTTACGAAACGCATGTCTCAATCCAATTCTTGTGGGTCTGGCAGGCTTTTTCGCGGCGCGTGTTGGCGAAGCCCTGTCAATGAAAAGGCAATCGTTTTCGTCGGGGCCTCACCATGGCAGCGCCAACCGGCAACCATGTTTGTAGAGGGCGGCGACCATTCGTTTCTGGTTTCGAAGACGCCCTCTGGATCAGGGATTTCTGCGCCTCGCTCAAAAATTTCCGGCCTTCCGAGATTGGAGGCGTGGAGCGAACATGTGTCCTTCCAGTGGCGTACGCATGCGCCCTTGCCGCCGCCTTCAATGAAGGAGCGTCGGCCGATTAGTCACACGGCTACATTGCTTCGACGAAGGGTTAACGATGGCGGCAATTTGGGTCACTGTTACCTGTAGCGTTACCTCACAAAAGACTGGCGCGAAGAAAGAAATAATATAAAGCCTAAATCAAAATTATGATGGATGCGATCGCCTGTTTGAGTATCAGACGACCCGCCGTTGAGCCCGCGATGAACGAGGCGAAAGCCCAGAGAGAAAATTAGCAAATTCTGAGTTCGCGTTTTGCGTGTACGCAATCAGGTTTGAGGGGGCTGAATACAGACGCGCGAGCAAGGCTGAACGCCCAGTGGTGAAAGCCTATCCTCTGGGTTGAACCCGACGTTTCGGCGCAAATTTCGACGATTGGAGGTTACGTCGCACCCCTAAGTTTTTCAGCACGCTAAAGAAAAACCAAATTATCCAATTGGGTGGCAATTTGGCAATTCTGGCAATTTTTTACCCTCCTACTAGCTTTCAAATTTTTTGAAAAAAAACCAAAAGAAAATAAGAAAGCTACGTGCACAACCGGGGTTGAAAAATTGCCAGAATTGCCAGATTGCCAAGCGCCAAGCTTATGCTTGGTCTCCGCAATGTTTTCAGGGAACGCCGACTCCTCGCCTTTCGACCCAAAAAGTCGCTTGATTTGAGGCGGTTGGGTCCCTCGCGTTCCGCTTGAGCGTCAAGAGGGCATCCCCCACCAGCACGGGCGCGCCAACGATATCTCTTAGGCGGTATGTAATCTTGCGCACCGCGATTTCACCCCATGCTTCTGGGTCCAGAAACGCGCGCAGTGCGACCTTTTTTCGTTGGCGATAGTGCCCGGAATCTCGACGCCGTCGATATGTACGGAGATTGCGTCATTAGGCGTCGCCGTCGCTTTTGACACGTCGCTTCCCGAAAACTTTTTCTCACGCGGCCACAGTCCGGCGAGCGCCGAAAACACATCTCCGAGCGCCACATTTTCGTCGTCCTCCTCTTCAACCGCGAGGAACATTTCTGAAAAATCAACATCGTATCCGACCATCGCCGCGCCATGCTCGACGGCCGCGCAGACGAGATGCCACCATGCCTTGAAGCGCGTTTTCGCCGGCTCTCGCTCTGCCGGCCTCTGCTCCAACCGGGGGTTGCCGCGCAGGATCGTGTAGAGCGCCGCAAGGATTTTCCCACGATGGGCGAGCGTCCAATCAACCGGGTCAGGATGCGCGAATTCGCGATTTTTGCTCGGGTCCGGCCTCTCGACCTCGATGCGCGCCACCAACGAGCGTGACGCTAGGTCCGCCCTGGGGGTGATGTTGTTCCCCGTAAATGCCAGGATCGTCGCGCAGGATACGGTTTCACTCCGCGATTCGCCAAGGATTCGATCCGTAAGAGTTTCCGACGTCGAGACGCGCTCAATTGTCGGGCACGATATGGCCGCGCCGCGAGGGATGTTGTCGAAGGCGAGAACCGGCACGCCTTCGCGCAAAGCGGCAAAAATCGCCTTGCGCCGCTCATCGGCGTCTCTGGCCCAGGCGGCGGCGGGCATCGGCTTGCCCGTTACGGCGGCGGCGATCATTTTTTTCACGGTGGTTTTGCCGCCACCTCGCTTTCCGGCGGTGACAAAGAACACGGGCCGATCGGCGAAGAGCAGTCGCTCAATCACCGACAAGGCCATGGCGATCAGGACGCACTTCCCTTCATAGCCCGTTGACACATCGCCGAGCCAGTCATCCGTCAGGAAATTCATCGCGGTGGCGATTTCGGCGTTCGTCGAACTGTGCGGGATCAGTTCGATTAAGGCCGGTTCGATCTGAAAGTACACGCGACGGATGTGGTCAAGTCCGTGCGCGCAAGAAGTGCGCCGTTGGACAGGACAAGCGGCATGGTCGTAAGCGCGCCGACTTTCGGTAGGACGAAGTCGCGAAAGGAAAGATAATGCCTAAAAAAAATATCTGGGAGCGCGACGTTGAACTCGCGTTCGTCATTCTTTTTCTTGCCGACGGTAAAAAGACGGCGCGACGCTCGATCGCGTGCGCGAGCGAAACTTCGCTATGGGGCGCGAACAAGGGCAACGGGGAGGACGGCAGGCGCGTCAGGCGTCCGAAAATCGTTGGCGTTGCGCGGCGTCGGCGGTTAGAACATGCAAGCCCATGGGCTCGCGGCAGCGGACTTCGGTCGGCCATCCCCCCAGATCACGCATCATCGGCTCGGGCTCGGCGCGCGACAGGATGTCGTCAAGCAACCGCATTACCGGCAGGCGCTCGGCGTCGCGGGTCGGAACGCGCAGCCGCGCGCGCCCATCGTCTCGCGCCGCGTTCCGCTCATAAATTCGCCGGAGTTCGCGCTCGCCGTTCGTCAATCCTTTTTCATGCGCCCATTCGGCGATCTCGCGCTCCGCATGTTCGAGGAGGGCGGCGCGCATTTCTTCGTACGTCGCCCCGCGCGCCTTGAGCGCCGCGCCGGCCCGCCACGCTTTGGCAGAGCGGGAGATCGTCCTGCGCGGCGTTGGCGGCGCCATTGCCGGCAAAGCGCGGGCCGGCGTCTTGTATAAGCCACGCGATATCGGCGAGCGGCGCGACGCGCAGGACGGACAGTGAATTTTCGAATGGCTTTTCAGTCAAGGCGAAATCGCCGGGTGCGACAAATAGAGTTCAATTGCCGGCGGATGGTCCGCGCCACCGTTCGCTCGGGCGAATTTACGGCCGTTTTTCGGTTGGCTCCAAGCAGCGCCCGGATCGCAGGGAAATCGACGCGCTGATAGGTGAAAAATATCTTTAGGCCAGTTTGCGAAGGAGAAATCTCACAATACGACGCAAAATGCGCGACGACTTCTCTCGCCCACGGTTAAATCGTTCCGTCCGGCGCGCGACAAGAATCCAGATCAACGCCTCCGATCGACAAGTCCCCCGTCGATCGCCGCCAGCATGAGGCCGACGCCTTCACAGCGTTTTTCGTTCGCAAACTTCGACGCGGTTCTAAAATCGCTCCACGTCGCCGGATCGTTAGATTTCGCGCCACGGCCTGTTCGCGGATCAGCGGGAACTTTCGTAGCCTTGCCATTGCGAGTCTCGAACCGCCACGCGACCCACAAAGGCTTAGGGCGCAAATCGTCGAGCTGTACGCCCGAGGCGGTGCAATACTCGATTGAATTTTCAGGAGATTCAGAGTACATTGGTATTATTCCAAGGAAGTGAAACATCTTTGCCGGCACGCCCCCCCATAGGGTGTGCCGGCTCCTAATGCGCTGAATTGCTAAGCGGCGTCGGACTCGACGGCGCGCCCGGCGATCCTGCGGCAGACGGTGCGACGACAAATTCCGGAGGACTCGACCACGACGACAGGTTCACCGCCCGCAGCTTGATTTTCGCAGAGAGATAGCGGGGCAACTCGGGAAGACCGAGAAGGCGCCTCTTATAATTTTCCAGCTCGTGGTCGTCGAAAAAAATCCGCCCATTCAATCGAATAGGCGCGGGGAATTCGGCCTCATTCATGGCTCGCCTCGTCCTGAAGAACGTCTACGAAGAAAGATTTGGCCTGGATGGGCTGAAAGTCAACGCCTGTCGCAATAAAAATTACAATATTCAGCGAAACAACCTCTTTGTCTGAACTTTAAAAAGTTATATCAAGGGCGGAATTAACTGTATCAAGCCCTGAATGAGTGTTGTCATGCGTTATATGACTATTGACAGCAATCTAGATATTTATGTCACAGCCATAAAGGATAGAGCTCTTAGCTTCGGAGTGTTTGTCTTAAGGGCGCTGGTCTTTGTCAAAAGGCGCAAAAGCGTTGTCAAAAGGCGTGCAGAAATTTACGTGCCTTTGGAATTCGTTCTTCAAACACGAAATGGGTCACGCGCCTGGCGTTGAGCGCCGGGGCGTGAGCTCGACAACGTTCTGCGTTGCCTGCCCGCTCACGATCTCGTCGAGCCGCCGCACCCAGGCGTCGAGCGCTTGGCGTTTTTCGGCGCTGTACGCGTGCCGCTGATAAATCCCGACCACGCCGGCGCGCGAGCCCGAGACATGCCCAAGGACGGCCTCGGTGCTTCGAGCCGCGTCCCGAGCCGCTGCAAATTCGTGGCGACGGTTCGTCGTAAGTCGTGAAGAACCCAATGCGGGGGCGTCGGCGCTTCGCCTCCCCGCTCCGCTTTCGCCAGTTCAGCGATCGTTCGATCGAACCGCGCTTTAGCTCTCGAATAACCCGAGACGGGGCGCTCACCGTTCGTCGTGAACAGGAAGACCGGCTCTCCCTTTTTCGCCGCGATTCTCGGTAGCGACTCGATAATCGTCACCGCTGCGTCAGAAAGTGGAATTTCATGCGTCTGCCCCGCCTTCATCCGCGACGGCGGCAGGACCAACATCTTGCGATCGGCGTCGTATTCTTCCCATCTGGCCTCGCCGATCTCGTCGCGCCGCGCGCCAGTGAGCAAGAGCAATTGCGCCAACCGCCCAAACGGCCAGCCGGCCTTTTCGAACGCCGCCCACGCCCAACGAATCTCGTCGTCCGAAAGCACGCGGTCGCGCGATTTTTCTTGCGTCGGCGCTTTCAGCCCGTTGCAGGGATTGAAGTCGATCACGCCACGTTCCAGCACCCAATTACAGAGTTTGCGTAGCACGGCGAAGGTCCGATTGGCTTGGACTTCAGCGCCCCGTTCGATCATTCCGTCGAGCAAATCGTGAATGTCGGCGCGCTTGATTTCGCTAAGCCGCCGCCCACGCCAGAGTTTCACGACGTTGGTCTTCAAAAGCCTCTCGTATTCGCGCGCCGTGCTCTCCCGCGTCTTGCGTTTGGCGTAGCGCTCGATGAACGACGAGGCTACGCTTTCCACCGAATCGCGCGGGGCTTCTTTGCCCGTTTTGGCTGCGCGGCGCTTTTCGCGTTTCTCGGCGATAGGGTCCACGCCTTTCGCAGCCTTAACCCGGGCTCTCTTCCGCCCAGAGGCGCGCCTCCTTGAGACTGAAGCTGCCCGACAAAGTCGCTTTCGCCGGTCTGCCGCCGATCCGGTAACGACACGTCCATGAGCGCACGCCGCTCGGCTCAATTTTATAAAAGAGTCCCCTTGCCGTCGGCATGCTCTCGCGCCTTCGGGCCGGGCTTCAAATTTCTGATCGCGATGTCCGTGAGAATTTCAATTTTTTTCGCCATGTCTGAGACTTGATCGGATCGCCTGTCTGAGCTGAGGTAACATCTCAGGTAACAGAAACAGTCTGTCTTACCGTGTTGCCTCGTGTCCTAGACATGGCGAGCGAATCGCTGAACTTCAAGGGATTTCAATGGTTTTTAGCGATGGCGATGTCCTGTTTTGTCTGAAGCTTTCTTGGGGTGAGCGCAATTTCCTAAACCGTAGGTCAGGGGTTCGAATCCCTTCCGGGACGCCATTCCTGAACAAATGAGAAAACTGCAGGCGCAGGAACGACTGCGTCGTCGCCCTCGCCAGGACGGCCTTCGATCCGTTGATGCGGATTTCCTCAAGGGCCGCGCGTGTCGTCGATGGGCAGGCGGGCGCGAGCCTGGCGGAATTCAGGCGGACCCGAAGGCGGTTCGTCCCGGAGCAAGACCGCGAACCGGGCGACTTGGCGTGATGACGGGCTCCGCCGAAACCAGACGGACTGACGCTTGCCGTTCCCGCTCCGGTCGGCGCGTTTCGGATTGGACAAATGTGCAACACCGCGACGCCCCGCTTGATTCCATTCGCCAAACGGCTGCTGATCTCGCCATGGGGATTGGAGCGTCGCGCTGACATGTCGGACGATGGAAACCAACAGGTGTTCCTGACGACGAGCGGCTTTGCCGCGAAGCAAGCGATGGCGGAATTGCCAGGCTTGACGTCGCCATTGAGCCTTTGCTGCGCCGGGCCGGGCTGCCGGAGCAGGAGCCCGATCAGGCCATTCCCGCCGGCGGCGACGTTCAGAATCGGATCTGGCGGTCGGCCAGTGCAAATTCCTCGACCTCGCGGCCGACGCGCTGGGCGACAGCGCCTTCGGCCTGCATCTGGCGGAAAAGATCGATCCACGCGACGCGGGCGTTCTTTTCTATGTCGTCTCCGGCGGGAAAAACCTCGACGAGGCTCTCAAGCTTCTCGCGCGTTATCTGCGCATCGCCAATGAAGCCGGCCGCATCAAGCTCGTCCGGACCGTGGATGGCGTTCTTTTCGAAGGCGATCTCTTTGGCTTGCCCGCCCATATCGCACGACACAACGCCGAGTTTGCCCTGGCCGGGATCGTGAAGGCCTTGCGCGAGGTCGCGGGCCGCAACATCAGCCCGTCGCGGGTCGCCTTCGCCCATCCTCGGAATTCGGACCTGAGAGAATTCGAACGCTTCTTTCTGTGTCCGGTCGAATTCGGGCGCGCCTCGATCGAAGGCGCGTCAGAGCATGTGATGGCGTTTTCCAATGAAACGCTCGCCATTCCGCTCGTCACCGCGGACCCGAAGCTGATCGCCGCGCTGAAGCCTTTCTGCGAGGCCGCGGCGACAGAACGCCGCGCGGCCTCCGGCGCCTTGCGCTCGGCGGTCGAGCGCGAGGTCGAGAAGCTGCTGCCAAACGGCAAGGCCCAGGCGCAGAATGTCGCCAGGGCGCTGGCCCTCAGCGTCCGCACATTGTCGCGAAGGCTTGCCGAGGAAGGGACGTCCTACGCCGACATCGTCGATCAGTTGCGGCGAAGCCTGGCCCTGCAATATCTCAAGGACGACAGCCTGGCGCTGTCGCAGATCGCGTGGCTCCTGGGCTATGAGGGGTCGACCTTGTTCAACCATGCCTTCAAGCGCTGGACCGGCCGTTCGCCCTCGGCGGTCCGAAATGAGAAGAGTTTGGCGTCGTCGACGCCCGACGCGCGAGAGCCCGCCTGAGCGCCGGCGCCTGAAGCTGGCGTGAAAAGACAGAAATCTGGCCGGCGCCGACAAGCGGCGCAAACGCCGCCGCTTTATCTGATGTTCCCGAAGGCTCGCGGTTGGGCTTTGCGGGAACGGCGATGTGAAACTCGAATTCAGTCTGCAAGAGCGGCGAACGGTCAGAAGATCCCTGACTGAGCGGAAAGCGCTGCTCATCGAAAACGCGCAGGACACGACGCGACACCCGGTCACACGGCGAGCAGCGGCGTTGGAGCTGAGGTCGATCGACTCGGTGCTGAGCAAATTGAGCGAGCCAGCGCGGCGAGAAGTCGGCAAATCGCGATCCGAAGCCTAGGCGCGGTTCGTCAAGATTGTCCGCGACGCCTAGCCCGACAGCATCGGGCCGAAAAACCACACGAAGAACGGAACCAGACCAATGAAAAAGGCGATCCTCGCCGCCGCCGTCGCGCTGACGGCCTTCAATGTCCCGGCGCACGCGACCATGCCGCCGCTGACGCCGCTGCCCGCCATCAAAAGCAAGCCGACCTGTCTGGAATGGGCGGGCAGGCAGAAGGATGATGACACGGTTGATATGTGGGGAACGCTGGAAGACGGAAAAACATCGGAATTGGTAGCCGCGCGACGGCTGGCGAATTATTGCATGACCGGCAAATATCCGCCGATCGTGACCGCGGGCGGGAGCGCGGGCGAGCACGACAGATATTGCAAGTCGTTTCCGGCTTCCGCGATCTGCGATGATCCAGAACGATCCGGCTCTCCCCCGGGCGCTGACGACAATGACCGTAGCGGAGAACAATGACCGCGCCGCTGGGTCCATTACGATCCAGCGTTCAATGATCCGTGACGCCCGCGCGGCCAAATTCCGGTGGCGGCGCGACCACCGCCTGAGGCACTGCCGCGAATGGACGGCGATCCGGTGACGAAGGAAACCCATGCCCATGATCGTCGCCGCCGCCCTTTTCGTCATATCGGCCTTCTCGTTGGTCATAGCAATCGCGGCGGCGGCCTTCATGGCGCTGATCAAGCTCGGCCAGTCGCTCGTCTGGCTGGTCAACAAAACCGCTGAGGAGTGAAGCTCAAATGGAGGACGACGACATGGACATGATCGAAGCCGTCTCAACCGCCGCGGTCGTCACGTCGGACGCGCTCGACCTTCTGGACGACGACGCCAAGGTCAGCTTCCTTGTCGCGATGGTCCTCGACGGCATGAGCAAGAGCACCGACGCCGCGAAATTCGCGGACGAGATCGCGAAGGGCGTGAAGAACCTCGCGCCTGGCCGCCCGAGCCAGCAATTGTCGCCGATGGAGGCCGCGGCGGAACAGGTTTCGGAGATCTTCGACGCCCTGTCCGAGGAGGACCGTTTCGCCTGCCATGTGCGCCTGCTGGCGACCGGCGCGTTGAACGCGGGCGATCTGGACTTCATCGAGGCTGTTGCAGGGGCCGCGCGCGACGCGGTTCTGGAGTTCATCCAGCGACCCAAGGGCGTTAATTGACGGAGGTCGCCATGAGTGATTTGCGGGAAGAACTGGTTTCGACTGCTCTGGAATGGGAGAGCGCTTTTGGCGTCATGCCCGCCATCACTTCCGCCGTTTCCGAGTTCGACGCGGCTATGCTGGTCGGCCATACGCCCGAGAGCTACTCGTTGGACATGCGGGGATCTACCGCCGTCACCAGGGGTTTGGATTTCAAGCACAACGGTGTGCGCTACCAGATCAAGGCCAACCGCCCGTCCGGCAAGCCCGGCAGCAAGGTCACGCTGGTAGGCAAGGCCAACAATTACGATTGGGATAAGCTGATCTGGGTCCACTACAACGAGCGTTTCGAAATGCAGGAAGCCTGGTTGTGGGATGTCGCCGATTATAAGTCGGCGTTTGACGGGATGGCGCGCATCGGCCCTTCGCACATGCGCGAAGGAAAACAGATTTTCGCAACTGACCCGCCGCACCCTGGCCACGGCGCGCCGCCACGCCTGACAAGCCGCCGCCAGCTCCATTCTCATGAACTCGGGGGACACGCCGTGCGAGCGATCCACCTTTTGAACGAGATTCGAAGGCGGCAAGCCCGCTAACATGCACCGATATGGCGATAGCGCTTACTCATCAGGATTTTGGGATTTTTCCGAAGACTTCGCCAAACAATTGCGTGGTCAATGGGTCTACTTCCACGAAACCAAGGGCGCGGTGTCCTATTTTGGCGGCGTCGTCACCGGATATCGCCTGGTCAAGAAACCAGATTTCGCCCGTCCTGATCGTGTCGAATTGATTTTTGAACCGCGCGAAAAAGCAAGCGGATGCAGCTGGCGCGGCAAGAAACACGCCATGGCTTGGAACGGCGGCATTGTGCCGGCCGACTTGCCCCATGAGGAATCCGCTGGCCTTTCCACCTAACCGCCTTGATGGCGTGAAATCACAGGAAATTGGCGCGCGCCGACAAGCAGCTCAAGCCGTCTCACTTTATCTGGTTTTCCCGAAGACTCGCGATCGAGCTTCCCGGTCCGTCGGCCACGTGTGCCGACGAACTGTGAACTCAGATGGAAAAAACAAATGATCAAGACCAGCCAGTCGCATCCGCTGCGTATCGACCCGGTCGAAATTCCGGGCGGGCGAGGCCGGATCGGCGTGACCTTCGCGCCGGGCAAGACGGATTTTCACGCCTTCAGCGGCCCCTGGCAAAGGGACCTCGCCGCCGATCTCGACGTGATCGCCGCCTGGGGCGCCACCGCCCTGGTGACGTTGATCGAGCCGCATGAATTCGATCTGCTCGCCATCCTCGGTCTGGGGCACGAAACCCAGGCGCGCGGCATCGAATGGCTCCACCTTCCGATCCGCGACGTCAGCGTCCCCGATGACCAATTCAATCGCGTCTGGCCGTCGATCAGCGCCCGCCTGCGCGCGCGCCTCGAAGCCGGCGAAAACATCGTGGTCCATTGCCGTGGCGGATTGGGGCGCGCGGGGATGATCGCCGCCCGTTTGCTCGTCGAATTGGGCGTCGACGCTGGCGAGGCGGTTGGCCGCGTTCGCAAGGCGCGTCCGGGCGCGATCCAGACGATGGCCCAGGAAGCGTGGGCGAAAAGCGGGCTGGCGGTTTGAACGGTTCCGCCATTGTTTTTCGGGACATCCAGTTTTGAAGGAACTTGTCATGGAAAATTGGTTTGAAGACCTCACCGGCTTCGAGGAGCGCAACCGCGCCAACGTCCTCGCCAACCTGTCGCTGGACGGCGACCGGCTCGTTTCACGCGCCAATGACCGGAGTTTTCAGGTCGGGGAGCTGGAGCTCGCGTCGCTGCGCGAATTGCGCAAACGCGCGGCCTCGTCCGGCGTCGCGCCCGGGGCTTTGAAATTGAGCGTCGTGCAAGGCGACGTCCGGAAATTGCATGCCGAGGAAGTTTATCGCGGCGCGCTGTTTCAGGTCGCCTCCCAGTTCAACATGCTGGAAATGATCAGACCGTCGGTGACGCCCGACGACGGCGTCACGCGCTACCAGAACGATCCCACGCAAGGCCCGGCCTGCGCGATCGCGGCCGGCGCGGCGACGATCTACCGCAATTATTTTGCGCCGGTGAACGGAGAGACCGGCCAGACCGCGTCGCGGCAACTCGACGGCCTTGCGGATCTCGGCGAGGTTCTCGCCGATGCGGTCGGCATGTCTGCGCCAGAGCTCTGGACCATGCGGAACGGCTATGCCTTTTGCAGCGCATCGGGGTTGAAGGCGATTTCTTCCCATCTTCGGAGCGCGGGGCCGGACAAGATCGACGCTGTGCGGCGGGCATTACGCATTGGCCTGCACCGCGACGTGGAAGTCACGAATTTTCGCCACGACCCGCCGATGATCGTTTCGCAGGTGTTCTGCTCGGCGCTTCCGGTCGCCTACTCCAACGTCCCGTCGGCCGAATGGGCTCCGTTTGCGAAACTGGTTCTCGAGGCGGCCTATGAGGCGACCCTTTGGGCCGCCGTCCTCAACGCGCATCGCGGCCCCTCCAACGTCGTCCTGCTGACGCTTCTGGGCGGCGGCGCCTTTGGCAACGAGGAAGACTGGATCTTCGCGGCGATGCGCCGGGCCCTGGAATTGGCGTCCAACATGCCGCTGGATGTCAGGATCGTCAGCTATGGACAGCCGTCGCGCGCGTTGGGCGATTTCGTCAATCGCTTTTCGGGGGCGCAATAGTCTGGCGCCGTCGCGCGTAACGCCTTCGTCATCAAGACGGCGGAGGGCGGCCAATTCCGAGGCCCGGAGCACAGGCGCGGCCGCCGCCGTTTCGCCCGCGCCGAATGCGCCTAGCGCGAGAATATCGCGCCGAACACCCGCGCGAGTGGATTGTCGTTCGATTCGCGGACGCGCCTGGCGCCATGGCGGCGCTCCGCCCGCCCCCCGGCGCCCGCTTCGCCGGCGGAGGCCCAGATCGGACCCGCCGGAGGTTCGCCGACAATCGTGATGCTTGCGCCTTCCTGCTGCACCAGCCGGTAGAGCGTGGCGGCGTTGGCGGGCGAAATGCGCACGCATCCATGCGAGGCCGGTTGGCCCAGCCACCTCGTTTCATATGTCCCGTGAATGGCGAAGCCGCCGTCGAAGAAGATCGAATGCGGCATCGGCGAATTGTAGTATTTTTTCGAATAATGCATGGACTGAAGGCTCTCGACGCCGAAATGGCCCCTCGGCGTGACATAGCCGGCGCGCGCCGAGGAAATCGGCCAGGAATAGGAGCCCTCGGCGGAGTCCACCGTCATGGTCTGGGAAGAAAGGTCGATGGTGATGGCGACCCTCGCCTCGCAGGCGAAGGGCGTGGCGCCGAGCGCCAGACCGAATAAAACCGCCGCCGATTTGCCGCGCATCGTGGGTCCGCAATGAAAAATGAAAGGCTGGTCCGTCTCTTAAGACAAGATAGAGCCTCGCGCCGTCTTCGGCAAATGGCATTGTGGGCGGCGGCCATTTTTGTTGGCGGCGCCGCCGTTGGGAGGCGATCCGGCGATGCGGCGAGCTTGCGCCCGGCCGGCGATTGGACTATATAGGCGGCAGTCAACATCTTCGTCATGGCCCGCGAGGGCTTGAGCGGGAGTGGGGCCCTGGCGGGACCCGCTCTTTTTTGTTTTACCAGGGACCGAACGGACGCAAATTTGAACGCCACGCAGCACGCAGACGCCGACATTCGCGAGACATTCGACGCGCCCATCCAAAATGCGGACGCTCCGCTCAACGAGCCGCGTTTCGTCGCGGAGACCGGCGTGGCCGCGCGGATCGCCGCGATTTCCGAGCGTGTGCTGAACTCGATGGGCTTTCGCCTCGTGCGGGTCAAGATCATGAGCGGGCAGGGGACGGTCGTCCAGATCATGGCCGAGCGGCCCGACGGTTCGCTGACCATCGACGAATGCGAGGAAATCCACGACGCTTTGTCGCCGGTGATCGATGTCGAGGATCCGATCCGCCAGGCCTATCGGCTGGAGATCTCCTCGCCGGGCCTCGATCGCCCCCTGGTGCGCGCCTCCGACTTTTTCCGGGCGATCGGCAAGGAGGCCAGGATCGAACTGGCCTTCGCCCATGAAAGCGGGCGCAAGCGTTTTCGCGGGGTCGTCCGCGCCGTCGAGGGCGAGGGCCGCGACTGCGTCGTGACGCTTGAGCGGGCCGACGCCGGCCCGGACGAGGAAAAGGCGGCGAAACTCGCCATGCGCGATCTCGACGAGGCCAAGCTGATGCTGACCGAAGCCTTGATCCGCGAGTTGCTGCGCGCCGCCAAGGCTCTTGCGCGCGGCGAGGACGGCGAATTCGCAGGAATCCGCGCCCGCCCGCCGGCATGTTCCGGGCAAGGCGGCGCCAAAGTCGAAACCCGTATTGCCGGCCGGCGTGCGGGCGGAATTCAAGAAAGGCGGCGGCGCCAAGAAATCGGCGCCTGGCCGTCCCGGCAACAAGTAATCATTCAGGAGAAGACCCATGGCCGTCAGCGCCAACCGGTTGGAGCTTTTGCAGATCGCCGACGCCGTCGCCCGCGACAAGTCGATCGACCGCTCGATCGTTCTCGCCTCGATGGAGGACGCGATGCAGAAGGCCGCGCGCTCCCGTTATGGCCAGGAAACGGAAGTCCGCGCCGAGATCAATCCGCGCACCGGCGAGGTGCGCTATTCGCGCCTGATGCTGGTGGTCGATCAGGTCGAGAACGACGCCACCCAGATTTTGCTCTCCGAGGCGCGCAAGCGCAATCCGGCGGCGGAAGTCGGCGACTGGATCGCCGAGCCGCTGCCGCCCATCGAATTCGGCCGCATCGCCGCCCAGTCGGCCAAGCAGGTCATCGTGCAGAAGGTGCGCGAGGCCGAGCGCGACCGCCAGTATGAGGAATACAAGGACCGCATCGGCGACATCATCAATGGCGTGGTCAAGCGCGTCGAATATGGCAATGTGATCGTCGATCTCGGCCGCGCCGAGGCGATCATCCGCCGCGACGAAATGATCCCGCGCGAATTGTTCCGCCCCGGCGACCGCGTGCGCGCCTATGTCTATGACGTGCGCCGCGAGCAGCGCGGGCCGCAGATTTTCCTGTCGCGCACCCATCCGCAGTTCATGGCCAAGCTGTTCCAGCAGGAAGTGCCGGAAATCTACGACGGCGTGATCGAGGTGAAATCCGTGGCGCGCGATCCGGGTTCGCGGGCGAAGATCGCGGTCACCTCGCGCGATTCCTCGATCGATCCGGTCGGCGCCTGCGTCGGCATGCGCGGCTCGCGCGTCCAGGCGGTGGTCAACGAGCTTCAGGGCGAGAAGATCGACATCATTCCCTGGTCGATCGACGCCGCGACCTTCATCGTCAACGCGCTTCAGCCGGCGGAAGTGGTCAAGGTGGTGCTCGACGAGGATTCTTCGCGCATCGAAGTGGTGGTGCCGGACGACCAGCTGTCGCTGGCCATCGGGCGGCGCGGCCAGAATGTGCGCCTCGCCTCGCAGCTCACCGGCTGGGACATCGACATCCTGACCGAGGCGGAAGAATCCGAACGCCGGCAGAAGGAATTCGTCGAACGCACCCAGACCTTCATGCAGGCGCTCGACGTCGATGAGGTGGTGGGCCAGCTGCTCGCCTCCGAGGGCTTCCGCTCCGTGGACGAACTGGCCTATGTCGATCCGTCGGAAGTCGAGGCGATCGAAGGCTTCGACGCCGAAACGGCGGCGGAAATCCAGAACCGCGCCCGCGAATGTCTGGCGCGGATCGAGGCCGAACAGGACGAACGCCGCAAGGCGCTCGGCGTCGCCGATGAATTGCGCGAGATCGAGGGCGTCACCACGGCGATGATGGTGAAGCTGGGCGAGAACGACGTGAAGACGATCGAGGACCTCGCCGGCTGCGCCAGCGACGATCTCGTCGGCTGGACCGAGAAGAGGAACGGCGAAACCGTGCGCACGCCGGGCTTTTTCGAAGGGCTCGACGTGAGCCGCGAAGAAGCCGAAGCCATTGTCATGCGCGCCCGCGTGAAAATGGGCTGGGTGGACGAGGCCGATCTCGCCGTTCACGCCGAAGGCGAATTGGGCGAGGCGGAAGAAGGCGGCGAGACCGCCTGATGTGCGGTCAGGACGAAAGGCGGGTTGGATTTGGCGTTGGAAACCGGACAGGATCGGCGCGAACCGGTCGTCCCCTCCGCGGGGGCGGGGCTGGAGCGCACCTGTATCGTCACGCGAGAGGCGCGCGCGCCTGAAAATCTGATCCGTTTCGTCCTGGGGCCGGACCATGCCGTGGTGCCGGACCTCAAACGCAAATTGCCGGGGCGCGGCGTCTGGGTCGGCCTCTCGAAAACTCTGGTGGCGCAGGCGGTCAAGAAGCAGCTTTTTTCACGCGGCCTGCGCGACAAGGCCGTCGCCTCGCCCGATCTGCCCGATCTGATCGAAAATCTTCTGGCGCGCGACGCCGCCCAGGGCCTCGCGCTTGGCAACAAGGCGGGCCTGGTCGTGACCGGCTTCGCCAAGGTCGAGGCGGCGATCGCCGCGGGGAAAATCGCCGCTCTGGTTCACGCCCGCGACGGCTCAGGCGAAGGCAAGCGCAAACTGCGGCAGGCGCTGCGCCGCCGCTTCGGCCAAATGCCGACGCCGCCGGAATTCAACATCCTTACCATCGACGAGATGGATTCGGCGCTCGGACGGGGAAATGTGGTTCATGCCGCGCTTCAGCAGGGTCCTGCTGCAAAGGTTTTTCTCGCTTCCGCACGCCGACTTGCGCTATATCGCGGCGATGACGATAAGAGCGGCTCCGAAGGAGGCGCGGATTTGACAGCGAACGAGGCTTTCGGGCAGGACTGCGAAGCCTCTGGCGCGGTAGGTCAGGACGGGGCCGGGGGCGATCGGCCGCCGGGCGAAATTTCGTGGGACTCATGAACGATATGAACGATTCCAGCAACACCGGCGACAAGACCTTGACCGTGACGCCGAGCAAGACCCTGTCGCTGAAGCGCCCGGTGGAGCAGGGCGTGGTGCGCCAGAGCTTCTCCCATGGCCGCACCAAGGCGGTGGTCGTCGAGAAGGTGAAGCGCCGCGCGCATGAGCCAGCCAAGGGCCCCGCGCCCGCCGCCGCGCCGGCGCCTTCCGCGCCCAAGCCCGCCTCCGCCGCTCCCGCCGCGCCCGCCCAGAGCGCCGCGCCCGCCCGCCCGACCGTCAAGTCGGCGGCGGCGCGTCCCCAGACCGGCGTGGTTCTGCGCACCCTGACCGACGACGAGCGCGACGCCCGCGCCCGCGCGCTGACCGAATCGCGCGTGCGCGAGGAGGAGGACCGCCGCCGCCAGGAGGCCGACGCCCGCGCCCGCGTCGACCGCGAGGCCCGCGACCGCGTCGAGCGCGAGGCCGCCGAGGCCCGCAAGAGGGACGAGGAGATGCGGCTGGCGCGCGAGGCCGAGGCCAGACGCAGGGCCGAGGAAGAAGCCCGCCGCCGCCTGCCGTCCGCCGGCGCGCCTGCCGGCGAGCCCGATCATGGCCTGACGTTCGCCCCCACTGGCGGGTCGCGCGGCAAGCCGCAGCAGATCATCTTCAACACGCCGCGTCCCGCCGCGCCGCCTTCTTCGGCCGCCGCGCCGACGGGCGCCCATACGCCCGCGGCCGGCGAGTCGCGCGCCGGCGCCCCGCGCCGCACCTTGACGCCGCCCAAACTGGCGGTTCCCGCGGTCAAGCCGCCGCGCGGCGGCGAGATGAAGCAGCGCGGCCGCCTCACCGTCACCACCGCCACGGCGAGCGACGGCGAGGAGCGCATGCGTTCGGTCGCCGCGTTCCGGCGCCGCACCCAGCGCATGAAGGGCATGGTCGAGCAGAAGGAGCGCCTGTCGCGCGAAGTCGTCCTGCCCGAGACGATCACCATCCAGGAACTCGCCAACCGCATGTCGGAACGCGCGGTGGACGTCATCAAGCTCCTGATGAAACAGGGGCAGATGCACAAGATCACCGATGTGATCGACGCCGACACGGCGGAGCTGATTGCGACGGAAATGGGCCATACGGTCAAGCGCGTCGCCGAGTCCGACGTCGAGGAAGGCCTGTTCGACGCGCTCGACACCGAAGAGCAACTCGCGTCGCGTCCGCCGGTCGTCACCATCATGGGCCATGTCGACCACGGCAAGACCTCGCTGCTCGACGCCATTCGCGAAGCCAATGTGGTTTCGGGCGAAGCCGGCGGCATCACCCAGCATATCGGCGCCTATCAGGTCGAATCGCCGCTCGGCGGCAAGATCACCTTCATCGACACCCCCGGCCACGCCGCCTTCACCGCCATGCGCGCGCGCGGCGCCAAGGTCACCGACATCGTGGTGCTGGTGGTGGCGGCCGACGACGGCGTCATGCCGCAGACCATCGAGGCGATCAGCCACGCCAAGGCGGCGGGGGTGCCGATCATCGTCGCCATCAACAAGATCGACAAGCCGGACGCCAGGCCCGAGCGGGTGCGCACCGAACTGCTGCAATATGAGGTGCAGGTCGAGAGCATGGGCGGCGAGACCCTTGAAATCGAGGTGTCCGCCAAGCAGCGGATCAATCTCGACAAGCTGCTCGAAGCCATCACCCTTCAGTCCGAAGTGCTCGACCTCAAGGCCAATCCCGACCGTTCGGCGGAAGGCACGGTCATCGAGGCGCGGCTCGACCGCGGCCGCGGCCCGGTGGCGACCGTGCTGGTCCAGCGCGGCACATTGTCGGTCGGCAATATCGTGGTCGCCGGTTCGCAATGGGGCCGCGTCCGCGCGCTGATCGACGACAAGGGCCTCAATCGCGTCCACGCCGGCCCGTCCTTCCCGGCCGAGGTGCTCGGCTTCAACGGCGCGCCGGAGGCGGGCGACCGCGTCGCTGTGGTCGAGTCCGAAGCCCGCGCCCGCGAGATCACGGAATATCGCGAACGCCAGAAGCGCGACCAGGCGGCGGCGCGCGGCGGTTCGGCGCGGTCCTCGCTCGCCGACATGATGAGCCAGCTCAAGACCGCGGGCCGCAAGGAATTCCCGCTGGTGATCAAGGGCGACGTTCAGGGCTCGGTGGAAGCGATCATCGCGGCGCTTGAAAAGCTCGGCACCGACGAGGTCGCCGCCCGGGTCATCCACGCCGGCGTCGGCGGCATCACCGAATCCGACGTCACCCTGGCCGAAGCCTCGACGGCGGCGGTCATCGGCTTCAACGTCCGCGCCCACAAGGAAGCGCGCGAGGCGGCGGAAAGGCTCGGCATCGAGATCCGCTATTACAACATCATCTACAACCTGGTGGACGACGTGAAGGCGGCCATGTCCGGCCTGCTGGCGCCGACCCTGCGCGAGACCATGCTGGGCAATGCGGAAATCCGCGAAGTCTTCACCATTACCAAGGTCGGCAAGGTCGCCGGCTGTCTGGTCACCGACGGCACGGTCGAGCGCGGCCAGCATGTGCGCCTCATCCGCGACAATGTCGTGGTGCACGAGGGCAAGCTCTCCACGCTCAAGCGCTTCAAGGACGAGGTCAAGGAAGTCTCCGCCGGCATGGAATGCGGCATGGCTTTCGAGAATTACCAGGACATGCGGCAGGGCGACATCATCGAGTGCTACCGCGTCGAGGAGATCAAGCGGAGTCTTTGATTACATTGCCGACCCGCAAGCGGGTCGGCGCCCCTCGCATCAAGCCGGTAGCCCGTCGTCAGACGGGCGTCCTGACAGACGCCCTGCCGGTCGCGTTCGCTCCTCGCCGGCCCTGGCGGGTCGGGCGAACTTCCGTCAATGATGCGCCTCCAAGAGGCAGAAATGTCTAGAGTTCATCACAAAGGCGGCGAGCCGAGCCAGCGCATGTTGCGGGTGGCCGAACTGATCCGCCACGCCGTGGCGCAATTGCTGTCGCGCGGCGAAATCAACGATCCCGAGCTCGCCGGGCTGGTCGTCACCGTGCCGTCGGTGAAGATGAGTCCCGATCTCAAGCTCGCCACCGTCTATGTCATGCCGCTAGGCGGCCAGGCGCAGGAGCAGATCGTGGCCATTCTCGATCGCCACAAGAAATTTCTGCGCGGCGAGGTCGCCCATCGCATCAATCTGAAATATGCGCCGGAAATCCGCTTCAAGGTCGACGAATCCTTCGCCAACGCCGCAAGGATCGACGCGCTGCTGCACTCGCCCAAGGTGGCGCAGGATCTCGCGCCGCCGGCCACGGACGAAGAGGACGGCCATTGAACGCGCCCCGCTCGACTCGCGTGGAGGTCAATGGCTGGGTCGTGCTCGACAAGCCGGTCGGCCTCACCTCGACCCAGGCGGTCTCGAAGTTGAAACGCCTGTTCAACGCCAAGAAGGCCGGCCACGCCGGCACGCTCGACCCGCTCGCCTCGGGCGTGCTTCCCGTCGCCTTCGGCGAGGCGACCAAGACCGTGCCTTTCGTCCAGGACGGCGAAAAGGCCTATCGCTTCACCGTGCGCTGGGGCGTCGAGACCGACACCGACGACGCGGAGGGGCGCGCGGTCGCCACCAGCGACGCGCGGCCGGACCCGGCGGCGATCGCCGCGCTGCTGCCGCGCTTCACCGGCGAGATCATGCAGCAGCCGCCGGCCTTTTCGGCGATCAAGATCAATGGCGAGCGCGCCTATGACCTCGCCCGCGACGGCGAGAAGGTCGAACTTAAAGCCCGCCCCGTGACCATCCACGCCTTGCGCCTCGTCGGCGCGACGCCCGACGAGGCGGTGCTGGAGGCCGAATGCGGCAAGGGAACCTATGTCCGCGCCATCGCCCGCGACCTCGGCCGGGCGCTCGGCTGCCACGGCCACGTCACCGCTTTGCGCCGCATGCGGGTCGGGCCGTTTTTCGAGGACCATTCGGTTGCGCTCGAAGACTTGCTGGCGGCGCCGGAACATGCTTATCAGGACATGCTCAGCGTCGAATCCGGCCTGACCGAGCTGCCCTGCATCCTGCTCGACCGCACTATGGCGGCGCGCGCGCGGCGCGGCCAGTCCGTTATTTTACGCGGGCGCGATGCGCCTGCCGAAGGCGCGGCCTATGCCGTCTGCTCCGGCGTGGTGATCGCTTCGGGCGTGGTCGAGCGCGGCGAGTTTTTGCCCAACCGGGTGTTCAATCTGCCTTATTGAACGAGTGGGGCAGGGCAAACCGCCCGATCCTGTCAATGCCTTTCCATGTAAAATGCGCGGCGGGCGGGCTGGCTTCGCCGCGAATTTCGTGTATAAGGCCCACTTCGCCGCCGCCTCGCGCTTGCGGCGCGCCTGTGTTTGACCGCCCTGGACGACATCCCGGAGCGGCCTCGCGTCAGGCGATTTCCCAATCAGAAAGGACATCCGATGTCGATCACGGCCGAGCGCAAATCCGCGCTCATCAAGGACTACGCCACCAAAGCGGGCGATACCGGTTCGCCGGAAGTGCAGGTCGCCATTCTGACCGAGCGCATCGCCAATCTGACCGGGCATTTCAAGACGCATGTGAAGGACAATCACTCGCGTCGCGGCCTGCTCAAGCTGGTGTCGTTGCGCCGTCAGCTTCTCGATTATGTCAAAAAGAACGACGAAGCGCGCTACCGGACACTGATCGAGCGTCTCGGCATCCGCCGTTAAAAAAACTTGCGCGGCCGGCCTGTCCGGCCGCGTTTTCGCTTTTGCGCAATCACGCGCAACCGGAAGGGCGGCAGG
The DNA here is from genome assembly GCA_963748385.1 of uncultured Pseudomonadota bacterium. Taxonomy (GTDB): domain Bacteria; phylum Pseudomonadota; class Alphaproteobacteria; order Rhizobiales; family Beijerinckiaceae; genus Rhodoblastus. The sequence continues at coordinate 205,669 of CAVVIQ010000010.1, read as the reverse complement.
GGCCGTCCTCCAGCCTGACCGAGCGCTCGGGCCATGGCAGGATCGTCAGACGCCGTTTTCCCCGGCGTCTTGCCGTCTTGCTCATGGTGGAGCGCCCGACAGCCCCTACATGAGAGACAATAAAGCATGTTCGAGATTCATCGCGAAGAAATCGACTGGTGCGGGCGCAAGCTCACCTTCGAAACCGGGCGCGTCGCGCGCCAGGCCGACGGCGCGGTTCTGGCCACCTATGGCGAAACCACGGTGCTCGCCACCGTCGTTTCGGTCAAGACGCCGAAGCCGGGCCAGGATTTCTTCCCCCTCACCGTCAATTACCAGGAAAAGACCTTCGCCGCCGGCCGCATTCCGGGCGGCTTTTTCAAGCGCGAGGGTCGCCCAAGCGAGCGCGAGACCCTGATCTCGCGCCTGATCGACCGTCCGATCCGCCCGCTCTTCCCGGAGGGCTACTACAACGACACCCAGGTCATCGTCACGGTCCTGAGCCATGACATGGAGAACGACCCCGACATCCTGGCGATGGTCGCGACCTCCGCCGCCCTCACGCTCTCCGGCATTCCCTTCATGGGCCCGGTCGGCGGCGCCCGCGTCGCTTATATCAACGGCGCGCTGAAGGTGAATCCGACGATCGACGAGGCCAAGACCTCCGATCTCGATCTCATTGTCGCCGGCACCGCCGACGCGGTCCTGATGGTCGAATCGGAAGCCAAGGAGCTTTCGGAAGAAACCATGCTCGCCGCGGTCATGGCCGGCCACGCCGGTTTCCAGCCGGTGATCGAGGCCATCATCCGCCTCGCCGAGCGCGCCGCCAAGGAGCCGCGCAACGTCCATCTGCAGGACAAGACGGAAGTCCAGAAGGCGGTCGCCGCGATCGCCGAGACCGATCTGCGCGCCGCCTACAAGATCACCGCCAAGCAGCAGCGCTATGCGGCGGTGGACGCGGTGAAGGACAAGGTCAACGCCGCGCTCTGCCCCGAAGGCGGCGACGCGAAGTTCGACAAGCAGTTCGTCGCCGACGTGCTCCACGATCTGCAGGCCAAGGTCGTGCGCTGGAACATTCTCGACGACGGCGTCCGCATCGACGGCCGCGACCTCAAGACCGTACGTCAGATCACCGCGCAGGTCGGCATTCTGCCGCGCACCCATGGCTCCGCCATCTTCACCCGCGGCGAAACCCAGGCCCTGGTGGTGGCGACGCTCGGCACCGGCGAGGACGAGCAGATCATCGACTCGCTGGAAGGGAGCTATCGGGAAAACTTCCTGCTCCACTACAACTTCCCTCCCTATTCGGTGGGCGAGACCGGCCGCATCGGCTCGCCGGGCCGTCGTGAAGTCGGCCATGGCAAGCTCGCCTGGCGCGCCATTCATCCGATGCTGCCGGCCGCGGCCGAGTTCCCCTACACGGTTCGCGTCGTCTCCGAGATCACCGAGTCCAACGGCTCGTCGTCGATGGCGACGGTCTGCGGCGCCTCGCTGGCGCTGATGGACGCCGGCGTGCCGCTCAAGCGGCCGACCGCCGGCATCGCCATGGGCCTGATCCTCGAGGGCGAGCGCTTCGCCGTCCTGACCGACATTCTCGGCGACGAGGACCATCTTGGCGACATGGACTTCAAGGTGGCGGGCACCGAGCACGGCGTCACCTCGCTGCAGATGGACATCAAGATCGCCGGCATCACCGAGCAGATCATGAAGGTGGCGCTGGGCCAGGCCCGGGACGGCCGCCTGCATATCCTGAACGAAATGGCCAAGGCGATCGCCAACGCCCGCGCCGAACTCGGCGAATTCGCGCCGCGCATCGAGACCATGAAGATCCCGACGGACAAGATCCGCGACGTGATCGGCTCCGGCGGCAAGGTGATCCGCGAGATCGTCGAAAAGACCGGCGCCAAGATCAATATCGACGACGACGGCTCGGTGAAAATCGCGTCGAGCGACGGCAACGCGATCAAGGCCGCGATCGCCTGGATCAAGTCGATCGCCTCCGACCCGGAAATCGGCCATATTTACGAGGGCACCGTGGTCAAGACCACCGATTTCGGCGCCTTCGTCAATTTCTTCGGCGCCCGCGACGGCCTCGTCCACATTTCGCAGCTCGCCTCCCAGCGCGTCGCCAAGACCACCGACGTGGTCAAGGAAGGCGACAAGGTCAAGGTCAAGCTGCTGGGCTTCGACGATCGCGGCAAGGTCCGCTTGTCGATGCGCGCGGTGGATCAGCAGACCGGCGAGGACCTCGACGCCAAGGCCAGGGCCGAAGCCGCGAAGGCTGACGCCGAACAGCCGCAGGCCTGAGCGCCGATCCTGAAAAAATGAAAGCGGCCGGGGCGTTCCCCGTCCGCTTTTTTTTGTTCTCGGGCTGTCGTCCGGCGAGGAGTTAGGCCGCCTTGTGCGGGACCTGACGTTCGCTGGTCAAAGCTTCTTCAGCGCCGGAAACGCCGGCTTCGCAATATTCCGCGTCCTCGTTGACCCGCCATACGTCGTGCACGATCTTGCCGGCGATGATGTTCATCGCGGTCAGAAGGCCGGTCATCATCGCATGATCCTGGTTGTTGTATTTGTGCATGCCGTTGCGGCCGACCAGATGGAGATTCGGGAAGCGCAGGCGCAGTTCGGCGCGGATCGTTTCGACATTGGCGGCGTAGGTTTCGTCATAGACGGGATAGGCCTTGGGCTGGCGCACCACGGAGGCGTCGGCGACGTCTTCGGGGTCCATCAATCCGATCTGGCCGATCTCGCGTTTGGCCAGTTCGATCAGTTCGGAATCCGGCGCGTCCCACAATCCGTCGCCTTCGAAGCAAAAATATTCGAGGCCGAGGCAGGTCGAGACGCCGTCCGGGATCATTTCCGGCGACCAGGAGCGGAAATTCTGCACCCGCCCGACTTGCACCGCCGGATCGTGGATATAGACCCAGTTGTCCGGCAGTTCGCGGCGGGATTTGCCGATCAGGACCACGGTCAGGAAGTCGCGATAGCGCAACTGGCGGGCGTGGAGCAGGCTGATCGGCGTCGGCGACAGATTGGACATCAGCTCGCGCACCGGGGCCGAGGACACGACATGCCGGGCGCAAAAGGTTTCGCGCTGGTTGTCGGCGGTCCAGGCCTCGACCGTCCAGAGCTTGCTCGCCTCGTCGAAGTGAATCTTCTCGACCGAGCGGCCCATCAGCACCTCGCCGCCGGCCTGTTTGATCTTGGCGGCGGCGGCCTCCCACATCATGCCGGGGCCCTTGCGCGGATACTGGAAGGATTCGATCAGGGTCTTGGCGCGGCGCCCCCGCTGTTCCCGGCCTTGTTGAGACCGAGCGAGCGGCGCAGCCCGTCGAGGATCGCCGCGCCCAGGCTCAGGCCCTTGATGCGCTGGGCGGCCCAGTCCGACGAGATTTCGTCGCAGCTCATGCCCCAGACCTTTTCGGTATAGGTCTTGAAGAAAATCGAGAACAGCCGCTCGCCGAACTGGTTGCGCACCCATTGGTGGAAGTTTTTTGGATTGAGGACCGGAAAGGCGCGCGCGAAGCCGAAGGAGGCCATGCACAGCGCGCTTTCCCACAAGCCCAGATTGCGCAGGGCCTCGAAGGCGCGCAGGGGATAAGCGTAGAATTTCTTCTGGTAGAAGATCCGCGACAGGCGCGGGCGCTCGATGAAATCGTCGGGCAGGATTTCATGCCACAGATCGACGATCGTCTTCGATTTCGAAAAAAAGCGATGGCCGCCGATGTCGAAAAGGAAATTCTTGTAATTGACCGTCCGGCTGATGCCGCCGACATAGGTCGGGTCTTTTTCGAGGACGACGACTTCGCGCCCTTCCTTTGAAAGCTTGTAGGCTGTCGTCAATCCTGCCGGCCCGGCTCCGATGATCAACGTTTCGATGATGCGGTTCATGCGGCGACTCCAGGGACACAGGGAGTTTGTGCCACGGCGGGCGTTAATTTCCGCTTATCCCGGACGGCTTTACTGTCGCCGCTGCGCTGGCAGGATCTCAAAGGCGAGGTAAGGCCCGTCCCGAAGCGGAACCGGCTTCAGCCAGCCTGGCGTGCGGTGGGCGGCGAGCCGCGCCGCCAATCCGTCCGGAGCCGTCTCGACATAGGCCTGGAACGAGCGGTCCTTGACGGTGCAAAGGAAAAGCCAGCGCGCGCCGGACTCACGCGCCAGCGCCTCGGCCCGGTCGGGCGCGCCGGTGAGGATATGAAGCGCCAGCAGATTGCCCCTGTTGTCGCGATGATAGGGGCCAGCGAGCGCCGCATGGGGCGTAAAGGCCAGCAGGTACGGGCCGGCGTCGATCTGCGCGATCGCCAGTCCCGCGGGGAGGCGCGCCAGCGGTGCGAGAGAGGCGGGCGTGTGACAGCTTTTCCGGGTCGCGTCCGGCGCGGAGGGGTCCGGGCTGGCGCCATCGGCCCGGGCCGGCGCCACGGAGCTCGCCACGACCAGCACGGCGAAATAGGACATGGCCAGGACCAAGGCCAGCAGCGCCGCCGGCCCGCCGAAGGCGGGGCGACTGTGCGTCAGTCTTTCGCGCAAGGCGGCGACGAGTCCGAGCGAGCCGATCGCGATCAGCGGCGCGATCGAGCCGATCGAGCGGACGTGGGCCGAGGCGGCTCCGGCGCCGGCAAGAAGGACGGCTCCGAGCAGAAGCCAGCGGTCGCGGCCGACCCGGTCGCCTTGCGCCGAAGCGATCCGGGCGCCGAGAGCGGCGCCGCCGAGGGCGAGGGCGAAGGCGATCAGCCGGGCCGCGCCCTCGACGGGGTTGCTCCTGGCGAAAACGGGGAAGGATTGCATCTCCTTCACCCTCGACAGCCAGAACGCGCGCATTTCGGGCGCGAGGCCGGCGAAGGGGCCCTGGATCACCGAAGGAAACAGCACGAGAGTGAAGGCGAGGACCGCCGCGCCGGCGGCGAGGCTCGCGGCGAGGCGCGCGGGCCAGCGCTCCAGGGACAGTCTCGCCAGCAGGAGAAAGGCCGCGCAGGTCGCGAGCAGGGCGGTCAGATAGATGATCGACAAGGCGTCGGGCGCGGGGTCGAACCAGCGCGAGGGCGGGATTGTGGCGACGAAGACGGCGACGAGGGACAGCGCCAGGCCGCTCGCGAAGGCGGCGAGAACAGGCTTGCCGCCGTCGCCGCGAACGATGAAGACGAGCGGCGGCGTCGCGAGAAGGACAAGGAAAAAGGGCATGTTTTCGAGGCCGACGCCCAGGGCGAAAGCCATCGCGGCGCCGGCCCAGGCGGCGCGGCGCGCCCGCGCCGGGTCGAGGGCTTCCGCCAGCATCGCGACGGCGACGAGAAGCCCCAGGATCTGAAGCCCGTGGTGATCGACGCGCCCCGGCGAGAATTGCAGATCGGCCACGCCGCACAGCGCGACGGCGATCACGCCCGCGACTTCGTAGGCCTGCCCGGCGAAAACCCGTCCGGCGTAAGCGGCGGCGCGAAACAGGGCGACCAGGGACAGCGCCGGAAAGGCGATGCGCGCCGCGCGCTCGGCCGCCTCGCCCGGCAGGATCAGGCCGAAGCCGTAAACCAGCGGCGCAAGAAAGGCGTCAACAACGCGCGACCAATGCGACAGCATGCCCTGGGGAGGGGCGAGCCGATGCGCGACGAGGTCCCACCAGCTCTGCCCGGCCATCAGATCCCGCACCTGGACCATGCGCATGGCGTCGTCGGTGTCGAAGAAAGCGCCGGTCCGCCAGACCGCGGCCAGCTTCGAATGGTCGATCGCGAAGGAAAAGGCGGTCGCGCCCAGGATGGCGAGCCACAGGCCGAGGCGCCGCTGGGCCTCGGCGCTGATCTGCGGCCGGGGGGCGAAAGTGGTCTTCGGGTGATCCAAGGGGCGTTCCAGCATCGGGTCGTGACGCTGGAGCATGCAGGCAAGAAATTAAGAAGCCGCTATTCGAGGTCGGCTTTCAGGCTGCCGGGCTGCGGCATGGAAATGGCGTTGTAGCCCGAGTCGACGAAATGAATCTCGCCGGTGACGCCGGCCGCAAGGTCTGACAGGAGATAGAGCGCCGAACCGCCGACATCCTCGATAGTCACGGTTCGGCGCAGGGGCGCGTGATTTTTCTGGAAATTGAACATGAAGCGGGCGTCGGCGATGCCGGCGCCCGCCAGCGTCCGGATCGGGCCGGCGGAAATGGCGTTGACCCTGATGTTCTGGGGGCCGAGGTCGGCGGCGAGATAGCGCACGCTGGCCTCGAGCGCCGCCTTGGCCACGCCCATCACATTGTAATTGGGCATGACGCGGGTCGCGCCGCCATAGGTGAGGGTGAGCAGGGAGCCGCCCCTCGGCATCAGTTTTTGCGCCCGCTGGGCGATTTCGGTGAAGGAGAAAGCCGAAATGACCATGGTGCGCGAAAAATTTTCGCGCGTGGTGGCGTCCACATAGCGGCCCTTCAGCTCGTTCTTGTCCGAGAACCCGATGGCGTGGACGACGAAATCGAGCGTTCCCCAGTTTTTCTCCAGCGCGGCGAAGACCGCGTCCACGCTCCCAAGATCCTCGACGTCGCAGGGCAAGGTGAGATGCGAGCCGAGGCTTTCGGCGAGGGGCTTGACGCGCTTGCCGAGGGCCTCGCCCTGAAAGGTGAAGGCGAGTTCCGCGCCTTCCGCCGCCAGCGCTTGCGCAATGCCCCACGCGATCGAATGATTGTTGGCGACGCCCATGATCAGGCCGCGCTTGCCGGCCATCAGCCCCTTGGTGGAAAGATTCATCCGCGAACTCTTGCTCAGGCGTCGATATGTTTGAAGATCAGCGACGCGTTGGTGCCGCCGAAGCCGAAGGAGTTCGACAGCACCGCGCCGAGCTGCTGGTTGTCCCTGCGCTGGCGCAGGATGTTCATATCCGCGAAAGCCGGGTCGAGATTGGCGATATTGGCGCTTTCGCAAATGAAATTGTTCTGCTGCATCAGCAGGCAATAGATCGTCTCCTGCACCCCAGCCGCGCCGAGCGAATGGCCGGTGAGCGATTTGGTGGCCGAGATCGGCGGGCACTTGTCGGCGCCGAAGACCTTGCGGATCGCCTCGATCTCCTTGAGATCGCCGACCGGGGTCGAGGTCGCGTGCGGATTGATGTAGTCGATCGGAATCTTGCAGGTCTCCAGCGCCATGCGCATGCAGCGCTCGGCGCCTTCGCCCGAGGGCGCGACCATGTCGTGGCCGTCGGAAGTCAGGCCATAGCCGGCGAGTTCGGCGTAGATTTTCGCGCCGCGCGCCTTGGCCCGCTCGTATTCCTCCAGCACCACCACCCCGGCGCCGCCGGCGATGACGAAACCGTCGCGGTTCGCGTCGTAGGCGCGCGATGCGGTCGCCGGCGTGTCGTTGTAGGACGAGGACATCGCGCCCATGGCGTCGAACAGCACCGACAGCGTCCAGTCCAGTTCCTCGCAGCCGCCGGCGAACATCACGTCCTGCTTGCCGTACTGGATCATTTCGGCGGCGTTGCCGATGCAATGCGACGACGTGGCGCAGGCCGACGAGATCGAATAATTGACGCCCTTGATCTTGAACCAGGTGGCGAGCGTCGCCGAAGCGGTCGAGGACATGGCCTTGGGCACCGCGAAGGGGCCGACGCGCTTGGGCCCCTTGGCGCGGGTGATATCGGCCGATTCGACGATCGTCCGGGTCGAGGGGCCGCCCGAGCCCATGATGATGCCGGTGCGCGGGTTGGAGACGTCGCCCGCCTCCAGGCCGGAATCGGCGATGGCCTGTTCCATGGCGACATGGTTCCAGGCGGTGCCGACGGCGTGAAAGCGCATGGCGCGGCGATCGACGACCTTTTCCGGGTCGAGCGTCGGGGCGCCGTGAACCTGGCAGCGAAAGCCGAGTTCGGCGTATTTCTCGGCGCGCACGATGCCTGATCGCGCCGCGCGCAACGAGGCCGTGACTTCCTCGGCGTTATTGCCGATCGCGGAGACAATGCCGATGCCGGTGACGACGACGCGTCTCATGATGTCCTCCTTGTGGACGGCGTCTTGAAGCGGGAGCGTCAGGCGCCGGCGGGCTGGAACAGGCCGACCCGCATGTCCTTGACCTCATAAATGCGCTTGCCGTCGGCTTCGAGCCAGCCGTCGGCGATGCCGAGCTTGAGCTTGCCCTTCATCACGCGCCTGAAATCGACGCCGTAGACGACCTTCTTCACCGTCGGCAGCACCTGGTCGGCGAATTTCACCTCGCCGACGCCGAGCGCGCGCCCACGGCCCGGAAGCCCGAGCCAGCCGAGGAAGAAGCCGGTGAGTTGCCACAGGGCGTCGAGGCCGAGACAGCCCGGGCATCACGGGGTCGCCGAGAAAATGGCAGCCGAAGAACCAGAGATCGGGCTTGATGTCGAATTCGGCGCGGATATGGCCCTTGCCGTGGGCGCCGCCCTCTTCGACGATCTCGACGATGCGGTCGAACATCAGCATGGGCGGCAGGGGCAGCTGGGCGTTGCCCTGGCCGAACAGCTCGCCTCGGCCGCAAGCCAGAAGGTCTTCATACGCGAATTGCGAGCGTCTTTCGCCCATCTGGGATTTTTCCCTGGTTCGGCTCTCGGAGAGCTCTGGTTGACTCACCCCGCCGGCGCGCGGTCGCCGCCGGAAGGTTTAAAGCGCCTTCTAACATAGCCGTCGGCGGGCCGAAAGACGCCGAAAAACCCATTTTCCGCGCCGGCTCGCCGCATTGGCCCTCGGGGCGAGCTTATTGCCGCCTCGCGCGTAAAAGTCTATATCCTGAATGCTCGCGGGTTCTGGGGCCGCGACGAATTTCCAATTCGCCGGGCAAGAACGAATCCTTCCCCCAAAGAACGAAAATTCGCCGGTGTGGGAAAAAAGGAAATTCGCATGGAGAAAAGGACAAACGCGCCGCGCGCCCGCCGCGCCGCCGAACGCGGCGCGGTCTATGTGAGGACGGCGGCCGGGGACGACCTCAACGGCTGCCCGCTGCACGACCTGCGGCGCAAATTGAGCGAGGCGGGACTGCGGCCGACGCGCCAGCGCCTGCGCCTCGGCTGGCTGTTGTTCGGCGGCGGCGACCGCCATGTCACCGCCGAACGGCTCTACGAGGAGGCGCTGGCCGCGCGCGCGCCGATCTCGCTCGCCACCGTTTACAACACGCTCAACCAGTTCACCTCGGCCGGCTTGTTGAAGGAAGTCACGGTCGACGGCGCCAAGACCTATTTCGACACCAATCTCAACGATCATCAGCATTTCGTCGTCGATGACGAAACCCATATGCTCACCGACCTGCCCAAGGAGCTGATCGACTTCAGCCGCTTGCCGGACCCGCCCGAGGGCTGGGAGATCGCGCGGGTCGATGTGATGATCCGCCTGCGCCGCAAGGCGCCGCAATAGGTTTTTGCGCGCCAGCCTTGAATGCGGCAAGGGCGCGTTTCGCCGGGAAACGCGCCCGATGGCCGGGTGTGGCCCGGGAATCTCAGACGTCCGTGCTGAAATTGTCGTCGCCGGAAAAATCGCCGCCCGAAAAGTCGTCGCCCGAAAAATCGGCGTCGGAAAGGGTAGGATCATTGCCGCGGCGATCCTCGAACATCGGCGCGGTCTGGGCGGCTGGGGCGTCCTGGGCGTGCGCCGGCTTGTCGAAATAATTGTTCACGATCGTTTCGCCGCCGCCAACGCCTTGCCCGGTCAAACCCTGGCCGGCCAACCCCTGGCTGGTCAAACCCTGGCCGCCGAACAGGCCGCCGCCGTGGCCGCCGGACATGAGGCCGCGAATCGAATCCGCCAGCAGCACGCCGCCGGCGACGCCGGCCGCGGCGCCGAGCGCGTTGTGCAGGAAGCCGCCGCCCTGCGCCGCTTGCGGCGCGCCCCAAGGGGAAGGGGCGGGCTGAGGCGGCGCGAAGGCCTGCTGCTGGGGCGGCGCGTCATAGGCCTGCTGCTGCTGCGGCGCGCCCCAGGGGGAAGGAGTGGCGCCGGGCTGAGGCTGAGGCGCCGGTCGCCCGCCGCCGAACAGGCCGCCCAGAAACCCGCCCGCGCCCGGCGCGGCCGATGGCGTCTGCTGCCGAAGTTGGCCGATTTCGGCCTGCAATTCCTGAATCTTCTGGTCGGCCGCGCGCAGGGCCTGATCCTGCATGATCGTGGCCTGGGCGAGGAAATAGGGGGCGTAAGGCAGGGCGCGCATGGCCTCGGCGATGAAATTCTCGGCGTCGCGGTCGCGCGGCGCATTCGCCTGCGTGCGGACGCGCTCGAACAATTCGGACAGCAATTGACGTTCTTCAGGCGACATCCCGCAACTCCTTTGGCGCATTTTTTAGCGAACGGCGCATGTCGGCATGGCCGGTCGCCCGGAATATGGGCGGCGGGCATGACATTGGGAAGGCGGGCCAAGATGAAATTTCCGTCATGTCGTATAGGCTCGGAAACCGCGACGGCCGCCGGGCGCCGGATCCGTCCGCGCTGTTAAGCGATCCTTTTTTGGTCCGCGCCTATAGATTGAGCGTCGCCTGTCCGCCAGAGAGGTCTGATATTGAGCGAAGATCCAAAAGGTCCCAAGGGCGATCCCAGAATTCCGGCGCCGGCGCATCCGCGCAGGCGGCGCGAGCCCCTGCCGAGCGACCAGCCCAAATCTGCCGCCGAAGACCCGCTGGCGCCGGAACGGGTGCGGCGGATCATCGCCTCGCCCTCCTACCGTCTCGCCGCCCAGGATCTCGACTTCCTCGCCAGCGACGACACGCGCGGGGAGCGCCTGCTGCTCGATTATCTCAAGACCGAACTGGCGCTGCAGCGCCATGGCGTGGCCCATGTGATCGTGGTTTTCGGCAGCACCCGTATCTGCGAGCCGGCCGAGGCGCGCCGGCGCCGCGACGAGGCTCGCGTCCGCCTGGAGGCCGCGGGCGGCCCCGGCGCCGCGCCGGAACTCGCGGCGAGGCTCGCGGTCGCCGAGCGGATCGTCGCCAAGAGCCGCTTTTATGACGTGGCTCGGGAATTCTGCCGCATTGCGGCCGAAGCCGACAGCGGCGCCGAACCGCCCGCCACCCTGATCATGACCGGGGGCGGGCCGGGGATCATGGAGGCGGCCAATCGCGGCGCCTTCGACGCCGGAGCCGAAACCGTCGGCCTCAATATCGCGCTGCCGCACGAGCAATATCCCAATCCCTATGTCACGCCGGACCTGTGTTTCCAGTTCCATTATTTCGCCTTGCGCAAGCTGCATTTCCTGCAACGGGCGCGGGCGCTGGTCGCCTTTCCCGGCGGCTACGGCACGCTCGACGAACTGTTCGAGGTGCTGACCCTGGTCCAGACGCGGGTGATGCGGCCGATCCCGATCATTCTCGTCGGCGAGGAATTCTGGCGCGGGGCGGTCGATTTCGATTTTCTCGTCGCCGAGGGAGTGATCGACCGCGAGGACCGCGACCTGTTCTGGTTCGCGGAGAACGCGCGGGACATTCACAATTCGCTGCTGGCCTGGGAGCGCGCCGCGCGGGAGGGCCGATGAGAATTTCCTTTCACGGCGCCGATCGCGGCGTCACCGGCTCCTGCCATCTGCTGGAGGCGGCGGGATTAAAAATTCTGGTCGATTGCGGGCTCTATCAGGGCGGCCGGCGGATCGAGGAGGAGAATGCGCAAGCCTTCGGCTTCGCGGCGAACGAGATCGATTTCGTCCTGCTGACCCACGCCCATCTCGACCATTGCGGGCGCCTGCCCTTGCTCGCGCGCCGCGGCTTTGCCGGCGAGATCCTGGCCACTGCCGCCACCCGCGAGCTGACGCGCCTCGTCCTGATCGACGCCGCCCATCTTCAGGAGGAAGAGGCGCGTTTCCACGCCCGGCTGCGCGAAAAAAACCGCGAAGACGGCGAGGCGGTCGCGCCGCTTTATTCCCTGCTCGACGCCATGGACGTCTTCGACCGTTTCGGGCGGGTCGCGGCCTATGGCCGCGCCATCGACCTCGCGCCGGGCCTGACGGCGACCTTTTTCGACGCCGGCCATATTCTGGGCTCGGCGAGCGTTCTGGTCGAGGCGGAGGAGAACGGCGTCGCGCGGCGCATCCTGTTTTCGGGCGATATCGGTAATTCCGGCCGGCCCCTGCTGCGCGATCCCGACCCGCCGCGCGATGTCGACGTCGCGGTGATGGAGACGACCTATGGCGACCGCCTCCACCGTCCCTTCGAGGCCTCGGTCGAGGAATTCTACCAGGCGCTGAACGAGGCGTTCCGGCGCGGCGGCGTCGTCATCATTCCCACTTTCGCATTGGAGAGGGCGCAAGACCTTTTGTTCTGTCTGCGCGAGGGCGTGGAGCAGAACAGGCTGCCGCCGTCGCTGCCGGTCTTTCTCGACTCGCCCATGGCGATTTCGGCGACGGAAATCTTCCGCAAGCATCCCGAATGCTATGGCGACGAAACGGCTCGGCTGTTCGCCGAACATGTCGATCCCTTCGGGCTGCCGGGCCTGCGCTTCACCCGCGAAAAGGCGGAGTCGATGGCGCTGAACACTTTGCGCGGCGGCGCGGTCATTCTCGCGGGCTCCGGGATGTGCACGGGCGGCCGGGTCCGCCACCATCTGCTGCGCCATCTCGACCGCAGCGACTCCAGCGTGATCTTCGTCGGCTTCGCCGCCGAGGGCACCCTGGCGCGCCAGATCATCGACGGCGCCAGGCATGTGACGATTTTTGGCGAGAATATTTCGGTTCGCGCCCATATCCACACCATCAACGGCTTTTCCGCCCATGCCGATCAGGCCGAACTTCTCGCCTGGCGCGAAAAAGCCAATCCCCGCCGGACCTTTCTCGTCCACGGCGAGGAAACGGCCATGCGGGCTTTCGCGGAAAAAATCGGCCCGGCCGAGGCGATCATGCCGGAGCTGGGCCAGAGCTTCGAGTTGTGACGAAATTTCCACGAGATTGCAGCGCGGCCTGCGGAACCCCGTTGGATCAAAACGAAAAACCGCCCCAAGAGGGCGGTTTCTCAATCCCTAACCGTTGAAACCCTCAAGTCCGAAGGAACGCGGTCGCTTTCGTCCGACGGTAACCGGCAAAGCCGAGCGCCGCAAAACCGGCGAGCATCATCGCCCAGGTCGAAAGTTCCGGAACCGGGGAAATGGAGGCATTGTCCAGGAAGACGCCGCCGTTGTTATATCCATATGTCTCGTTGATGGCGAAGGTCTCTACGCCGCCGGTCCCCACGAACGAGTAGGTGAACGTCTGCCAGCCCGTCCCCCCGGTCACGGAGCCGATCGAATTTCCATCGAGCAGGACATTAGCTGTCGGATCAATCACGCCGGGGTTCGACTTGTAGACGAAGCTCACATCGTAGGTCACGCCCGCCGTCGTATTGAAGGTCTGGCTGATCTCACCGGTCGAGCCATAGCCCACCAGGTCAAGGCCATAGGAGCCGCCGTTCGTCGGGGCGGGACCATAAGCACCAGGTTGATAGCTGACTATATCGACATTGCCGTTGCTGACGGTCCAACCGAAGTCGGCAGGAACCGGATTATCGGGACCGCCCCCGTTAGTGCCGGGCTCACTGCCAATGTTGTAATAGCTTGAGGTTATCTGGAAGTTCTCGAACCCGCCATTGACCAGCAATTGCGTCGCGGAGGCTTGCGGCGCGAGAGCGACCATCGCCGCGACCGCAGCCAAGCCGAAAATTTTGGCTTTCATCTGCTTCTCCCCAACCGACCGGTTAATCAACAACACCCCCGCGCGAATAAATCCATCCGGCGAGCTTTGTCCGAAGCATAAACGGTTCCTGACCCAAAGAGAAGGGAAATGAGGCGGCTCCCGTCAGTCCATTGCCACGTAATCGATGCACGGCGGTTCGGCCCGGTTGTGATTTGGTATTTTCAGATCAGACGGGTTCTTCGCCAGCACGAAATCGCGATGCGATCCGTGACGTAGGGGAAACGTCATTCTGAGCGCGCGTCAGTCCGCGTCGCCGGACATCTGCTTCAGCCAGACGGTGTCGACATATTCGTAGAGCTCGGCGATGCGGCCGTCGCGAAGGGTGACGAAATTGGCGACGATCAGCGGGCGCGCGGCGGAAGTGCCGCGGTGGCGGATGCGGACGCTGCGCCGCAAGCCCGTCCGGTCGCCATCGACGACCAGATTGAGGATCTTGTGGTCGCTCATCTCGATCTCGGCGTCGATCCGCCGCAGCAGGTCGAGAATATTGTCCTTGCCGCGATAGACGCCGCTGAACGGATAATCGTAGATCTGTCCGGTCATGGTGAAGACGGCGTCGTCCTGAACGAAACTCATGAATTTCGCGTGGTCGGCGCGCGCGAACAGGATTTCCTGGATGAGATCGTGCGTCGATCGATCCCGGTCGCCAGGAAAAAACGTGCTGACATCGCGCGAGGTCACGGCGGCTCCCGTCGTCGGGCTGCAGGACTGTGGAACGTGACAGAAATAGCCCCGCAGCCCTTGGCTGGAAAGGTGAAAATCCGCGTCCTCATCCGAAGACCCGCGACCGGCGTCGTCGGGCGGCGGATGCGGGAGCTTGGCTGCCCCTGCTTTCGCCCCGGATAAACGCCTTGCCTTGCGCAGGGCGACACGTATAAGCGGCGAAACCAAGTCCAGGGACGTTTTCGCCGGCGATCCTCCTCATGCCCCAGCAAGTCCTCATCGTCATTCCCGCCCGTCTCGCCTCGACGCGGCTTCCGCAAAAACCGCTCGCCGACATCTGCGGCGCGCCGATGATCGTCCAGGTCTGGCGCCGGGCGGTGGAGGCGGGAATTGGGCCGGCGCTGGTCGCCGCCGACGGGCCGGAAATCGCGGCGGCCGTGCGCGCCGCCGGCGGCGAGGCGGTGGTCACCGACGCGAGCCTGCCCTCGGGCTCCGACCGCATCGCCGCCGCCCTGGACATTTTCGACCCCGGGCGCCGTTTTAACGTGATCGTCAACCTGCAGGGCGACCTGCCGACCATCGAGCCTGCAAGCGTGCGGGCCTCGCTCGCGCCTCTGGCCGACCCGGCGGTCGATATCGCGACACTCGCCGCGCGGATCGCGCGCGAGGACGAGCGGACCAATCCCAATGTGGTCAAGGCGGTCGGTTCGCCGCTCGGGCCGACGCGTCTGCGCGCGCTCTATTTCACCCGCGCCACCGCGCCATGGGGCGAGGGCGACCTGTTCCACCATATCGGTCTCTACGCCTATCGCCGCGCGGCGCTGGAGCGTTTCGTCGCCCTGCCTCCCTCGGCGCTGGAAAAACGCGAGAAGCTGGAGCAGTTGCGGGCGCTCGAAGCCGGCATGCGCATCGACGTCGAAATCGTCGACGCCGCGCCGCTCGGCGTCGATACGCCCGAGGACCTGGAGCGGGCGCGAGCCATCCTGAAGAGTCGGACATGAAGAAGATCATTGCCTATCAGGGCGAGCCGGGGGCCAATTCCCACATCGCCTGCTCCGATGTCTATCCGGGCTGGGACACCTTGCCCTGCGCGAGTTTCGAGGAGGCTTTCGCCGCGATTTCGGAAGGGCGGGCGCAGCTTGGCATGATTCCGATCGAGAATTCGCTCGCCGGCCGGGTCGCCGACATCCATCATTTCCTGCCCGGCTCCGGCCTTTACATCATCGGCGAATATTTTCTGCCGATCCATTTCCACCTGCTCGGCCTCAAGGGCGCGAAGATCGAGGATCTGCGCAGCGTCTACAGCCATGTCCACGCGCTGGGGCAATGCCGCAAGATCATCAGGAAATACAATCTGAAAGCGGTCGCCACCGGCGACACCGCGGGCTCGGCGCGCGAGGTGGCGGAATGGGGCGACAAGAGCCGCGCTTCGCTGGCGCCGCTGCTCGCCGCCGAAATCTACGGGCTCGACGTGCTCGCCCGTTTTGTCGAGGACGAGGACCACAACACCACGCGCTTCGTGATTCTTTCGCGCGAGCCGCGCGACGAGCCCCGGGGCGAAGGGCCGATGATCACCACTTTCGTCTTCCGCGTGCGCAACGTGCCTTCGGCGCTCTACAAGGCGCTCGGCGGCTTCGCCACCAATGGCGTCAACATGACCAAGCTGGAAAGCTACATGGTCAACGGCGAATTCGCCGCGACCCAGTTCCTGGTCGACGTCGAAGGCCACCCGGAAGACCCAAATCTGGCGCTGGCGCTGGAGGAACTGAAATTCTTCTCGGAGGAGGTGCGGATTCTGGGCGCCTATCCGGCCCACCCGTTCCGCGAGAAGATCGGGGCTGAGCGGGCTTGACGGCGAAATTCCAACGTCTGGCGCCCGAGGCCGGATCGCTCCGATCGGCGGGCAGCGCGACGCGCGGGCAAAGGGAATTACGCCATCGAGACTTGCTTACGGCTTTCGCGTTTCGGGGAAGCCAGTTTCGTGGCTGCGAAAATCGCGATGAGCACGGACAGATAAACCGTCAATTGCATGCCCGAGGGTTGGTCGACATAGCCGAACAGGGTGTGGAGGACGCGTCCCGGCAGGCTGTCGTCCGGCAGGACGGAAGACGTGTCCCATACGGTTCGCGACAGCGCCGAAACATAGCCGGCCTGTTGCAGGAACACGACGCATTGCGCGGCCATACCGGCGGCCAGGAACGTGATCAGCGTCGTGGTGACGGCAAAAAGATGGCGCGCCGGGATGGCGACAAGCCCCAGGAACATCAGGGCGGACAGCAGCGCGCCGAGCGTCAGCCCGATCGCTCCGCCCAACAGCAATTCATGGAAACCCGCGGCGCCCGAGGCGACGATCCCATAGAGGAAGAGGACGACTTCGGAACCTTCGCGAAGCACGGCGACGGCGACGACGATCGACAGCGCCGTGAGCGTCCTGGACCCTTCCGCGACAGCCTGGCCCACGCTTTTGAGGTTCGCCGCCATTTCGCGTCCATGGCTCGCCATCCAGATATTGTGCCAGCCGAGCATGACGACGGCGAGGGCGAGCACGCCGGCGTTGAAAATCTCCTGTCCCGCGCCGGAAAAGGCGTTCGCCAGTTTTCCCGCGAAAACCGCGACAAGAATTGCGCCAAGCAGGCCCGCCGCGAGGCCGGCGGCGACATGAAGCCCGCGACGCGGCACGCCGCGCGTGACGGCCAGCACAATGCCGACGATCAGGCCGGCCTCGATGACTTCGCGAAAGACAATGATCAGTGCGCCCAGCATCGTCGTTTCCTTATTCGACTATCAGATCGCCTTCGGTCGTGTCCTGGTGGAAATCGTCGAAGAAATGATAGCGTCCGGGATTGAGCGGGCGGATCTGCATGGTGATCTCGCCGCCCGGCGCCACGACTTTTTCGACGCGAAGCGTCTTGCTCTCGAATTCCGCAGCGGTGGAATCGAGATTCTTCACCACGATGGCGAAGGCCTGGCCGGCCGGAGCGTGCGGCGCGGGCGGCGAGAACCTGTGGTCCTTGATCGTGATGTGGACGGCCGCCTGTTGCGCCGGGGCAGGCGCGGCCCAGAGGACGGCCAGGGCGAGAGCTGCGGCGGTTCGGACGATTTTCATTTGGGTCTCCTGACCGGATGCGGATCGTGTTTTTAGAATTCGAAGCCGATTTTCAGATTGGCGCGCTGCCGCGTGAAATCGCTCAGGTCGAGATTGCCGGGCTGGCTCTGGGCGTGACCGGCGACCTGGGCCGACCATGCGGCGGCGAGGAATATTTTCGGACTGAACTGTATATGGAGGGTCGGGCCGAGATAGAAGGCCGATCCATCGAGCGTGTTGAAGCCGAACCCGCCGTAGGCGCGATAATATTCCGCCTCGCCGCCGAGGGTCACCTTGGGCGCGACTCGATAGGCCATGGCCGCGGTGGCGCCAAAGCCCGACGACCGGCTCCAGCTCGAATCGGCGGGGCCGCGCGCGATCTCGGGCGCGTAAATCAGGTTCGTCGCGGCATAGAGCATGTTCGGGATCAGTTCGGTGTCGGCGGCGAGACGCGTCTCCATGCTGAAACTTGTGGAATGGGCGCCGCTGGTTCCGTCGATCCGTCCCCATTCGGGCTGCACCGAAATCGACAGACCGATCGGGTTTCCCGGCCCGCGTCCGATGATGAGAAATTTGGGTTTCCATGACAGGCCGGAAAAAGTCGTCTGGTCGAGATTGTCCAGCCCCGCGACGCCGTCGATCTGCTGCGACAGGAAATGGGCGCTTGCCTCATAGCCCCAATATTGCGACGGGACGCTTTCGAATTCGAATTCCTGTTCGATCGCCCGATAGGATCCGCCCTGCATGCCCAGTCCGGCGGTGGTTTCCGCCTCGACTTCATTTTCTCCCTCGCCGCCGATGTCGGTCCCGTCGGTGAAGCCGAAGAGATATTTGGTTTCGAGCTCGTAATATCGGCCTGACGATATGTCCTGGGCGCGCGCTTGCGCTGCGACGGCCGCCGCGCTGAGGGCTGCGAGGAAAAAGGGAAGGAAACGTTTCGTCGCCGACATGGGGCCTTGGGGTCGCGGAAAGGATGGAACGGACGACATCCTTCTTGCAGGCGCAACATCACCGAACAAACGAATCGCCGCTTTTTAGATAAATTCTAAAATAAGGCGGCGGTTGCGCGTCGCGTCCGGGCGCTGGCGCCGCTCGTCAGCCGTTGCGATCCTGGCCTTCGCAGTTTTCCGCTTCAGGCCAGTGTGGTCGTTGCCAAAAATCCGCGCCGCCCTGCTTCACTTCCCCGATTTCTTCCATCTCTCGAAACCTTCCGAACGCAACCGGCAGGCGGGGCACTCGCCGCAGCCATAGCCCCAGGCGTGGCGGGCGCCGCGTTCGCCGAGATAGCAGGTGTGGCTATGCTCGACGATCGCCTCGACCAAAGCTTGGCCGCCAAGTTCCTGCGCCAAGGCCCAGGTTTGCGCCTTGTCGAGCCACATCAGCGGCGTTTCCAGTACGAAACGGCTCTCCATGCCGATGTTGAGCGCGACCTGCATCGCCTTGATCGCGTCGTCGCGGCAATCGGGATAGCCGGAAAAATCGGTCTCGCACATGCCGCCGACGATGCGTTTCAGGCCTCGTCGATAGGCCAATGCCGCCGCGAAGGTCAAAAAGATCAGGTTGCGGCCGGGCACGAACGTATTGGGCAGATTTTTCTCGCCCATTTCGATGGCTTTTGCGGAGGTGAGCGCGGTGTCGGAAATCGCGCCCAGAGCCGAAAGCTCCAGCACATGGTCCGGCCCCAGTCTTTGCGCCCATTGCGGCTTCAGCCCGGCCAGCGCCTCGCGCAGAACCGCGCGCTGGCCGAGTTCGATCGCATGGCGCTGGCCATAATCGAAACCGATGGTTTCGACCCGCTCGAAACGCTCCAGAGCCCAGGCGAGACAGGTCGTCGAATCCTGTCCGCCGGAAAAAAGAACGAGCGCCATTCGTCACCTCCAGAAGCGTCCGCTTATACCGCACGGCTACGCTTGGCCAATCCGGCGGCGAAAATCAAACCTGGGGAAAGACCATGGAGCAAATCCGCTCGGCGCCCAAACGCTGGCCGCGCCGCTGTCGAGCAATCTCGCCACCAGGGGAATTTTTGGTTAGTTTCGCTTCATGTCGAAGCAGACGAATTTCGAATCCGCCCGTGCGGAACACCGGAAACTGGGCGAGGAAATCGCCGCCCATGACCGCGCCTATTATCAGCAGGACGCGCCGGTCGTCTCCGACGCCGAATATGACGCCCTGCGCCGCCGCTATGAGGCGCTGGAAAAACTTTTTCCTCAGCTCGCCGACGAGGAGTCGCTGAGCAGGAAGGTCGGCGCGGCGCCGGCAGAGAAATTCGCCAAGATCGCGCATGCCGTCCCCATGCTGTCGCTGGGCAATATTTTCGCCGACGAGGAGGTGGAGGATTTTGTCGCCCGGGTAAGACGCTTTCTCGGGCTCGACGCAACGGCCGAACTCGCCTTCACCGCCGAACCCAAGATCGACGGCCTGTCCTGCTCGTTGCGTTATGAAAAAGGTCTTCTGGTCAGCGCCGCGACGCGCGGCGACGGACTGGTCGGCGAGGACGTCACCGCCAATGTCCGAACCATCGCCGACATTCCGGAAAAGCTGTCGGGCGCGGCGCCGGAGGTCATCGACGTGCGCGGCGAGGTCTATATGGGCCACGCCGATTTTTCCGCGCTCAATGCGAAACAGGCGGCGGCGGAAAAGCCGCTCTTCGCCAATCCGCGCAATGCGGCCGCCGGCTCGCTGCGCCAGCTCGACCCGAATGTGACGGCGCAAAGGCCGCTCAAATTCTTCGCCTATGCCTGGGGCGAACTTATTTGGGGCGCAGTCGAGCCGGACATGCCCGCCGACAGCCAGATGGGCATGATGGCGGCCTTTCGCGCCTTCGGCTTCAAAGTCAATCCGCTGACAAGGCTCTGCTATAGCGCGGAAGACATGCTCGCCCATTTCCGCGACATCGAAAGCCGGCGCGCTGCGCTCGGCTATGACATCGACGGCGTGGTCTACAAGGTCGATGATCTTGCGCTTCAGCAGCGGCTCGGCTTTGTCGCGCGCGCGCCGCGCTGGGCGATCGCCCACAAGTTCCCGGCGGAAAAGGCGACCAGCGTGTTGCGCGACATCGAGATCCAGGTCGGCCGCACGGGAGTGCTGACCCCGGTGGCGCGGCTCGACCCGGTCACGGTCGGCGGCGTGGTGGTCTCCAACGCGACCCTGCACAATGAGGACGAGATCGCCCGCAAGGACATCCGCATCGGCGATACGGTGATCGTCCAGCGCGCGGGCGACGTGATCCCGCAAATTCTCGGCGTCGTGCCGGAAAAACGCCCTCAAGGCGCCAGGCCTTACCATTTCCCCCATGTCTGCCCGGCCTGCGGCTCGGCGGCGGTGCGCGAAATCGATCCGAAAACCGGAGAGCCGGAGGCGGCGCGGCGTTGCGCGGGGACTTTGGTCTGCCCGGCGCAGGCGGTCGAGCGGCTTGCGTCATTTCTGCTCGCGCAACGCGTTCGACATCGAGGGCCTTGGCGACAAGCAGATCGCCTTTTTCTACGACAAGGAGCTGATCCGCACGCCCGCCGATATTTTCACGCTTGCAAAAACGCGACCTGAAAAGCGTGACGAAAATCGAGAATTTCGAGGGTTTCGGCAAGGTTTCGGTCCGCGAACCTGTTCGACGGCGATCGAGGCGCGGCGCGAGATCGCGCTCAACCGCTTCATTTTCGCCCTCGGCATACGTCACGTCGGCGAGACCAACGCCATCAGGCTGGCGCGCTCGTTCGAGACTTTCGACGCCTTGCGCGAAACCGCCCGCCACGCCGTCGCCGGAGAGCGAGGCGCGCCAGCGCATCAACGACATCGACGGCATTGGCGACGCGGTCGCGGAAGCCGTGGCGGATTTCTTCGTCGAGCCGCATAACGAGCGCGCGCTCGACGCTTTGCTGGCGGAAGTGCGAATCCTGCCGATGGAGGCGGTGAAGAGCGACAGCCCGGTGGCGGGCAAGACCGTGGTCTTCACCGGGGCCTTGGTCAAAATGACCCGCGACGAGGCCAAGGCCATGGCCGAGCGGCTCGGGGCCAAAGTGTCGAGTTCGGTGTCGAAAAAGACCGATCTCGTCATCGCCGGCGCCGAAGCCGGTTCGAAACTGGCCAAGGCGCGGGAGCTTGGCGTCGAGGTGATCGACGAGGACGCCTGGCTGGCGCGGGTTGGCGCCGTGGGAAGCTAACGGGCGCGGTTGCAACCCTCTCATCCGCTTTCTATCTGTATGAGCAGGAGCGCGCCCCAAAAAATGTTCGACGACATCTACAACCGTAAAATCCTTGAACTGGCGGGCAATATTCCGCGGCTCGGCCGGCTCGCGGCGCCGCAGGCCTCGGCGGAGGCGCATTCGCGGCTGTGCGGCTCGTCGATCGTGGTCGATCTTTCGCTGGAGGACGGCCGGGTGAGCGACTACGCCCAGGAGGTCAAGGCCTGCGCGCTCGGCCAGGCGGCGTCGTCGGTCATGGGGCGCAACATCGTCGGCGCGAAGCCTGAGGAATTGCGGCGCCTGCGCGAAACCATGCGCAAGATGCTCAAGGAAAACGGCCCGCCGCCCGAGGGCCGTTTCGCCGACGCCGGCGTGCTGGAGCCCGCGCGCGGCTACAAGGCGCGTCACGCATCGATCCTGCTGGTGTTCGACGCGGTCGCCGAAGCTCTGGACAAAATCGAGCGAAATGACGCCCCGCCGCGTCAATGATCCTGATCAATGCAATTTCCGCCAAAGGTTTTAGCATGTCTACTTAAGCAAGGGGTTCGGCCCCGCTGCAACGCCAAGGGCGAGACCCCTCGCTGATAGCTCTGTGCAACGCGAAATTCAGATCGCCGATCGCGGGGCTATGAGGAGGATGTCATGAAAACTCTGCTTCCGGATCTCTGGAGGAGCGATTTTCTGACAGATCCCTTCCGCGCTTTCGAAAGGGAGATGTTGGGGCGCGAGTTTCCGAAAATGTTCCAGACGCCCGCGATGAAGGAGGCCATGGCCCCGGTGCCGGCGATGAACATCGCCGAAACGGAGAACGCCATTGAGGCGACGCTGGAAATTCCGGGCGTCGAGGAGAAGGATATCAAGGTTCGCGTCGAGGGCGACCGACTGATCGTCTCCGGCGAGAAAAACTGGGAAAGCAAACGCGAGGAGAAAGATTGGCACGTGACGGAACGCCGGTTCGGCTCGTTCTACCGCACGGTGGCGCTGCCGTTCGAACCTGCGGCGGATGCGATTAGCGCCCATTATGACAAGGGCGTGCTGCATCTGAGAGTTCAGAAACCCGCCGCGAAGGTGACGGCCGCCAAAACCATTCCCGTAGTGGCTGGCGCGCCCAAGGCCGAAGAACCGCCGAAAGTCCAGTAACGGCGTCAAATCAAATCGAAAAGCACCCGGCCGGCCCCCTCAAATGGGGGCCGGAGCTTTTTGCGGCGCAAATCGGGTCAATCCCGCAAATCCACCCGCACCGGCGCATGGTCCGAAGGCTTGTCCTTCGCCCTCATATCCTTGTCGATCGTCACGCTATGCAAACGGTCGGCGGCCTGGGGCGACAGCAGCAGGTGGTCGATGCGCAGACCATGGTTCTTCGGCCAGGCGCCGGCCTGATAATCCCAGAAAGTATATTGCTTGTCCGCGTCGGTGGTCGCGCGCAGGGCGTCGGTAAAGCCCAGCGCCAGCAATTCCCGGAATTTTTCCCGCGTCGGCGGGGCGTAAAGCGCGTCGCCGAGCCAGGATTGCGGGTCGTAAACGTCGCGCGCCTCGGGAATGACGTTGAAATCGCCGCACAGAACCAGCCGCTCCTCATAGGCTAGCAGCTTTTTCGCATGGGTGATCAGCCTGTCCATCCAGGCGAGCTTGTACGAATATTTGTCGCTCCCGAGCGGGTTGCCGTTGGGCAGATAGAGGCAGCCGACGCGCAGCACCGTCTTGCCCCAAGGGATCACCGCCTCGATATAGCGCGATTGCGCGTCGCTTTCGTCGCCCGGCAGGCCGATGGCCGCCTCCATCGGCGCCTTGGAGATTATGGCGACGCCGTTGTAGCTTTTCTGGCCGTGGATCGCGACATTATAACCCTCGGCCTCGACCTCGAGGCGCGGGAACTGCTCCTCCAGGCATTTCAGCTCCTGAAGGCACAGAACGTCGGGCTTGACCTCGCGCAGATAGGCGACCAACGCCTCGACGCGCTGGCGCACCGAATTGACGTTCCAGGTCGCTATGCGCATGGAGTTCGCGATCCGCAAGCCTCAGCCCCGCCGC
Source organism: uncultured Pseudomonadota bacterium (assembly GCA_963748385.1). Classification (GTDB taxonomy): domain Bacteria; phylum Pseudomonadota; class Alphaproteobacteria; order Rhizobiales; family Beijerinckiaceae; genus Rhodoblastus. Next base: position 182,135 of record CAVVIQ010000010.1, on the reverse strand, counting down.
GCCGAGGCGCGCTCCGGCGCAATGGGCTTTTTCTCGGCGCGCATCAGCTTGGGCGTCGGCCCGTGCGGCGTGACGCCCTCGCGCATCAGGGCGCGGCGCAAGGGTCCCACCGCCGAGAAGAAATTGAGGGCGAAGGCGCGGGCGAAATCGACCGGCAGAGCGTGGATCAGCAGCGAGCGGTTGAGAACGTCGATGCTGCGCAGCCGCAGGCCGATGTCGCGGGCGCGCTGGCGCTCGTAACGATCCAGCCCGCGCGCGATCTCGTCGGGCTCGTCGAGATTCACGCCTTCGAGGCAATCGACCAGATTGGCGATGTCGCGCAGGCTCAGGTTCAGCCCCTGCGCGCCGATCGGGGGGAAGAGATGGGCCAACTCGCCGATCAGGGCCATCCGCGTTCCGGTGACCCGCGAGGTTTTCAGCGCGCCCATGGGGAAAGAGCCGACCGGGCCGTCCATCGTGATTTTGCCGAGCAGTCCGTGGGAGGCGTCCTCGATCTCGGCGGCGAGCTCCTCCGACGGCAGCGCCTGCAGGCGAAGGGCGTCACGCGGCGTGACCAGCCAGACGAGGCTAGAGCGGTAAGGCGCGCCCTCGCGCCCGCGCAGGGGCACGAAGGTGAAGGGGCCGGAGCGCTTGTGGAATTCGGTCGAAATCTGGTGATGGGGCTTTTCGTGGACGAGCAGAGCGGTGAGCGCCACCTGGGGATACGACCAGGTGGCGACGGTGATGCCCGCGATCTGCCGCGCCTGGGAATTGCGGCCCTCGCCGGCGACGATGAATTTGGCGTCGATCCAGCCGCCCGAGGCGAGCCGCGCCCGCGCGCCGGAAAAATTCAGCTCGAAAAGGTCGAGCAGGTCCTCGATCAAGGTGATCGAAGGATTTTCGCGCGCCGCCTCGGCCAGTTCCGCGACGAGAGCGTTGTTCTCGATATTCTCGCCGAAGGCGTCGAGGTCGATCTCGCGCGAGCGGAATTCCTTCGGGCCGGTGGGGAAGATCGAGTCGGTGTCGTCGATCATCCTGATGCCCTCCATCGGGGCGGAATGTTCGGCGAGGCGCGGCCACAACCCGAGCGCGCGGTAGAAGCGCAGCGAACCCTCGAACAGGGCGACGGTGCGTCCGGCGAGATGGGTCTCGATCTTGCCGACCACGACGACCTTGCGGCCTTGCGACGCGAAGGCGTGGGCGGCCGAAAGGCCCGCCGAACCCGCACCCGCGACCAGAACGTCGCATTCGATGGGAGTTTTGTGTTCCTGCTTTGACTTCGCGGGATGTTTCGCTGGAACTCATGGCCCAATCCTCTTCTTTGCCCGGATCATTTTACGGCCCGGCGGAATGGAAGGGCAAGCGGCCTTTGGCGGCAAGTCGAAATGTCGCATCCGGGCGCGAAAATCCAAAATCCGCGCCCGTTCAATCCCCGCGCGCGGCGATGGGGATCTTGGGCGGGTTGCCGAGACGCTTGTCGAGATAGGCGCCGACCTTTCCGATCAGGTCGTCCACGCGATCCTCGAAGAAATGATTGGCGCCTTCGACCACCGCATGTTCGATGGCGATGCCCTTCTGGGTCTTGAGCTTTTCGATGACGCCGGTGACGTCCTTGATCGGCGCCACCCGGTCCTGGTCGCCATGGACGAACAGGCCGGACGACGGGCAGGGCGCCAGAAAGGTGAAGTCAAAGCGGTTGGCGGGCGGGGCGATCGAGACGAAGCCCTCGATTTCCGGGCGGCGCATCAGCAGCTGCATGCCGATCCACGAGCCGAAGGAAACCCCGGCGATCCAGCACGAGCGCGCCTCGGGGCTGATCGCCTGCGCCCAGTCCAGCGCGGCGGCCGCGTCCGACAATTCGCCCTGGCCATGGTCGAAAGAGCCCTGGGAGCGGCCGACGCCGCGGAAATTGAAGCGCAAAACGGAAAATCCGCGCTCGGCGAAGGCGTAATAAAGGTGATAGACGATCTGGTTGTTCATCGTCCCGCCGAATTGCGGGTGCGGATGAAGTATGATCGCGATGGGCGCGCCGCGCTGTTTGGACGCGTGGAACCGTCCTTCGAGACGGCCGGCGGGTCCGCTGAAAATCACCTCGGGCATGGGTTTACTCTTGAACTGCGGATATGAGCGGCCTTCTTACCCAAGCGCGGGCTTTCAAAGCAAACTAATTCGACATAATTTTGGGGCGCCGTCGCGATGCGGCGGCAGGGACCGGAGAATCCTTTGCTGCTCGTCTCCCGATTCTTTTGGCTCATGCTCGCCGCCGCCGCCGCCCATTTCCAGGATGGCCTGGCCTTTCCGACCTTGCTTCTCGCCGCCTTGATCGGCTGGCGCGGCTGGCGGCCGTGGTGGATCGTCCCCGTCGTCGTCGCCGAGGCGATCTATGCGTCGGACCTTTTCGCGCAGGCCAGCGGCGGCGGCAAATTGCCCGGCGCGATGAGCAATGTGTTCTTTCAACTGATCGTGTTCGCTTTTCTCGCGCTGACCGGCCTCGCGCTTGGCTGGGCGCTCAGGCGCCGCCACGTTTGAAAGGCCGCCCCGCCGGGGCTCACCATTCGAAGCCGAGGTCGGGGCCGACGGGGACGATATTGCCGACCGGCTCCGCGACAAGCCGGACATAATCATAATTGCCAATGACGCGCCGTCGCGCCGGGATCGGGCCGGCATAGAGCCAGTAACGGTTGGAGGTCACGAAAAAGGGCAAAGGCACGCCCGGACGGCGATGCACCGTCAGCCGCCGCATGGCGAAAGCCGGGCTGGATAGGACGAAGGCGCAGGCGAGGGCCGCGCCGACTGCGAGAATACGCAGACCCATCCACCCGCCTCCATAAATCGCGACGCCTTTCTGGAGAGTTGGCGATCTCCGGCGTCTTTTCAAGCTCCCGGCGGGCCTCCCGAAATGAAGCCGGCCGCAAAAGTCGCGGACGTCCTTAACTTCATCCGCCGGTCGGGGTCGCTCACAACCGGGAACGGCGGAAAGCCGAAGTCCAAAGTCGCCGCCCGCGGGGGCCGCTAGGCGCCATCAGCGAAAATTCGGCGCCGGCCCTAAGACCCTGGAATTTTCGCTGAAACCCGGCAATTCCCCCGCGCTTCGTCGATAGCGCAAACTAGGATGGAAAAGGGAGGTTGGGGCGATGAACCGAGTGATAGACAGGTTCCGATCCAAACAGCGGGGTGAGTTTCGGGCGCGGCGAATCAGGTCTATTCTTTCGGGCCAGACCCATGGCGCCACCTTGGCGGCGGCGGCGACCTGAATGGGGTTCGGGCGGTTCGACAGGAGCAATATCGTGAGCAACGCAGACGAGAAGCGCGTCAGTCACCTGGCCGAGCGGAAGGGTTTTCACCTGGAGAAGGGGGGACATGGAAAGGGCCATGGCCGCTTTTACATCAAGAACGTAGCCGAGGGCTCAAGGATGCGTTCTGGCGTCCCCGACCACGAGTATTCCTTTTCGTTGGAAGAGGCCGAGGCCTGGCTTTCCGCCCATTCCAAATGATCCCGATTCTCACCGGCTTGTGTCAACAGCGCTAGCGCAGAGCGGCATGCGAGACATTCCCGCCTTTGGCGTGTCTTCGCCCTTGGTCTTTCGCGAGCGAACGATCGCTTTGAGCCTTTCTGCCGTTAACGGGACGACGCAAAACGAGCGTGCGTCGCAGTTGAAGCCTGTTCAGCGATACCGCAAACCTCGGACACAGATTTGAACACGCCTTGAATTACACCGAAGGCATGCCCATGTGCCGGTAGGCTCTTGGCACTCACGATCGATGAGTGCTAAACGGTCGAAACCTCCGTCCAGAGGCGCACTTTCCTGCTCAAAGCGTGCTCTGGCTCCAATCAAGGAAAACAACATGGCGTTCCGTCCCCTTCATGACCGGGTTGTGCTCAGACGCCTTGAGGGCGAAGAGAAGACCAAGGGCGGGATCATCATCCCCGACACAGCCAAGGAAAAGCCCCAGGAGGGCGAAGTCGTCGCTGTCGGGCCCGGCGCGCGCGACGAGAGCGGCAATCTCATCCCGCTCGACGTGAAGGCGGGCGATCGCGTGCTGTTTGGCAAATGGTCCGGCACAGAAGTCAAAATTGACGGCCAGGAGCTGTTGATCATGAAGGAAAGCGACATTCTGGGAATCGTCGGCTGATCCTCCACGCTTTCCGCGAACCCAAGATTTTTTCTTTCGGAGTTGAACCATCATGGCCGCCAAGGACATCCGTTTCTCCACCGACGCGCGCGACCGCATCCTGCGCGGCGTCGAAATTCTGAACAATGCGGTGAAAGTCACCCTGGGCCCGAAGGGCCGTAACGTCGTCATCGAAAAATCCTATGGCGCGCCGCGCATCACCAAGGACGGCGTCACCGTCGCCAAGGAGATCGAGCTCGCCGACAGGTTCGAAAACCTCGGCGCCCAGCTCGTGCGCGAAGTCGCGAACAAGCAGCATGACGCCGCCGGCGACGGAACCACCACGGCGACCGTGCTCGCGGCGGCGATAGCGCGCGAAGGCGCCAAGGCGGTCGCCGCCGGGCTCAACCCGATGGATCTGAAGCGCGGCATCGATCTGGCCGTCGAAGCCATTGTCGTCGATCTCAAGAAAAATTCGAGAAAGGTCACCTCGAACGACGAAATCGCCCAGGTTGGCGCGATATCGGCGAACGGCGACAAGTCGATCGGCGACATGATCGCCAAGGCGATGCAGAAGGTCGGCAATGAGGGCGTCATCACGGTCGAAGAGGCGAAAAGCCTCGAAACCGAACTCGACGTCGTCGAGGGCATGCAGTTCGACCGCGGCTACCTCTCGCCCTATTTCATCACCAACGCCGAGAAGATGATCGCGGAGTTCGACGAACCCTACATCCTGATTCACGAGAAGAAACTGTCTTCGCTACAGGCGATCCTGCCCCTGCTCGAAGCGGTCGTCCAGACCGGCAAGCCGCTGGTGATCGTTTCCGAGGACGTCGAGGGCGAGGTTTTGGCGACGCTCGTCGTCAACAAGCTGCGCGGCGGCTTGAAAATCGCCGCCGTCAAGGCGCCCGGCTTCGGCGACCGCCGCAAGGCCATGCTTGAGGACATCGCAATCCTCACCAGTGGCCAGGTCATTTCGGAGGACATCGGCATCAAGCTTGAGAACGTGACTCTGGCGATGCTCGGCCGAGCCAAGAAAATCCGCATCGACAAGGAAAGCACCACCATTGTCGACGGCGCCGGCGACAAGAAGGACATCGAAGGCCGCATCGCCCAGATCAAGGCGCAGGTCGAGGAAACCACCTCGGACTACGATCGCGAAAAACTGCAGGAGCGTCTTGCCAAGCTGGCGGGCGGCGTCGCGATCATTCGCGTCGGCGGCTCGACCGAAACCGAGGTCAAGGAAAAGAAGGACCGCGTCGACGACGCCCTCAACGCCACCCGCGCCGCGGTGGAAGAAGGCGTGTCGCCCGGCGGCGGCGTCGCCTTGCTTCGCGCCATCCCCGCGCTCGCAGGCGTAAAGGTCCAAAACCCGGACCAGAAGACCGGCGTCGACATCGTCCGCAAGGCGATCCAGGCTCCCGCGCGCCAGATCGTCGACAATGCCGGCGACGACGGCGCGGTCGTGGTCGGCAAGCTGCTGGAATCGAAGGACTACGCCTTCGGCTACAATGCCCAGACCGGCGAATATGGCGATCTGGTCAAGCTCGGCATCATCGACCCGACCAAGGTGGTGCGCACGGCGATCCAGGACGCCGCTTCGATCTCCGGCCTGATTGTGACCACCGAGGCGACGATCACTGATGCTCCCAAGAAGGACGCGCCGGCCATGCCGCCCGGCGGCGGCATGGGAATGGACTACTGAGGCGTTCGATCAAGCCTGAGGCGCAAGACGCACGAAAAGGGCCCCCGGGAAATTTTTTCCCGGGGGCATTTTTTCGTCAACGATCGAAGAGGGGGCAATCAACGCGTGTTGAACTGTTCTGCCGCAAGGCGACCCTCGCCGGTTGGTCGGCCATCAGTTTGAGCGGCCATTCGCCGACGCCCCCGAACCACGCCTCGCCGCCATAATGAGACCATTGCGCACAACTGCGGCTAAGGCCGCTTCGAGCCAAACGCGGTCGTCGCCCCGGTGCGCCAAACGTTTGATATTTCCACTAGACCGCCGCCAGACCTCTCTTCAGATCGTCGATCAGATCCTCGACATCTTCCAGCCCCACCGACAGCCGCAGCATGCCCGGCCCGATGCCGGCGGCTTGGCGGGCCTCTTCGCTCAGTCGCTGGTGGGTGGTGGTCGTGGGATGGGTGATGAGGCTCTTGGCGTCGCCGAGATTGTTGGAAATCTTTATGATTTCCAGGGCGTTGGCCATGCGGAACGCCTCGGCCTTGCCGCCCTTGACGTCGAAGGCCGCCATGGTCGAGCCGCCCTTCATCTGGCGGCGCGCCAGCTCATGTTGCGGATGGTCCGCGCGGCCGGGGTAATAGACGCGCGCGATTTTCGCCTCGCCGGCCAGGAAATCCGCGATTTTCGCGGCGCTGTCCTGCGCTTGGGCGACGCGCAGGGGCAGGGTTTCGAGGCCTTTGAGCAGAACCCAGGCGTTGAAGGGCGACAGCGACGGCCCGGTCTGGCGCAGATGAAATTGTGGATCTGGCCCTCGATGAACTCTTTCGAGCCGAGCACCACGCCGCCGAGGCAGCGACCCTGGCCGTCGATATGTTTGGTCGCCGAATAGACCACGCAATCGGCGCCAAGCTCCAAGGGCTGCTGCATCAGCGGGGTGGCGAAGACATTGTCGACCACCAGAGTCGCGCCGACCGAATGGACGATTGTTGCGATCGCTTCGATGTCGAGCACGCCAAGGGCGGGATTGGTCGGGCTTTCCAGAAAGGCCGTTTTGGTGTTGGGCCGCAGCGCCGCCCTCCATTCATCGAGGTCGTTGCCGTCGACAAGGGTCGATTCCACCCCGAAACGCGGCAGAAGGTCGGTGACGATGTAAAGGCAGGAGCCGAACAATTGCCGCGCGGCGACCACATGGTCGCCGGCGCGGACCTGCCCCATCAGCGCCGCGGTCACCGCCGCCATGCCGGTCGCGGTCGCGCGCGCGGCTTCCGCGCCTTCGAGCAGGGCCATGCGCTGCTCGAACATGGCGACGGTGGGATTGCCGAAACGGCTGTACTGGAAGCCCTCGTCCGCGCCGGTGAAACGGCCTTCCGCGACCTCGGCGCTGTTGTAGACAAAACCCTGGGTGAGAAACAAAGCCTCCGAAGTTTCGCCGAAACCTGAGCGCATCGTCCCGCCATGAACCATTTTCGTGCGCGGACGCAGGTTTGCGGCGTCGAGGGGCGGACGATCATAGGCGGACATGGCGAACTCCTCAGGGGCGCGAAGCGCAATGGGCTGCGATCCCAACGGGCGCGGAGCGCCCTATGGCTGCGAAGAGCGAAAAGGCCGGCTGCTCGATTTTGGGCAGATCCGGCCTTTTAGCATTCTTGTTTAACGTGGCGGCAAGCCGGCCGGCTCAAAAGACCACGTTTTTCTTGTAGCGCCCGCGCCGGCCAGGGTCAACGCGGCTTAAACTGTATCTTTGCCGAAGGACCAAGTTGCATTAGGCTCGCGCGCCCTTCCGCAATGGGGCCGAAAGAGGCTGAGGAGAGATTCGTGACGGCAGCGTCGGCGATTAAACAGGCGCAAGGCGTTTTCGCCGCCCACCAGATCGCGGCGCTCGCCCAGAGCGGCGCCATCCGCCCCGCCGCGCCGCTGGCGCCGGGTCAGATCCAGCCCGCGAGCCTCGACCTGCGGCTGGGCCGGCGCGCCTGGCGGATGCGCGCCAGTTTTCTGCCCGGCGCGCGCAGCGTCGGCGAGGCGATCGCCCGCCACGCCCTGCACGAGATCGACCTCGGTCCGGGGGCGGTGCTGGAGACCAATTGCGTCTATGTCGCCGAGCTCATGGAAAGCCTGGCCTTGCCGGGCGACATCGCGGCCAGCGCCAATCCGAAAAGCTCGACCGGCCGCATCGACGTCTTCACCCGCGTCATCGCCGACAGCGCCCGCGCCTTCGACACCATCGGGGCCGGCTATCACGGTCCGCTCTATGCGGAAATCTCGCCGCGCACCTTCCCAATTCTGGCGCGCGGCGGCTCGCGCCTGTCGCAGATCCGCTTCCGCCGCGGCCATGCGCGGCTGGACGACGCGGCGCACGCCGAACTTCACGCGCGCGAAAAACTGGTCTCGATCGAAAATCCGTCCTTTTTCGGCGGCGTGACGATATCGATCGCTCTTTCCGGCTTCGGCGGCGGGCCGGTCGGCTATCGCGCCAAGCGCCACACCGGCCTGATCGACGTGGACCGCCCGGCCTCCTGCGACGCCGCCGATTACTGGGAGCCGATCCTCGCCAGTCCCGGCGGCGAACTGGTGCTCGACCCCGGCGAATTCTACATTCTCGCCTCAAAGGAAGAGGTCGTGGTGCCGGCCGACCACGCCGCCGAAATGACGCCCTTCGATCCACTGGTCGGCGAGTTCCGCGTCCATTACGCCGGCTTTTTCGATCCCGGATTCGGCATGGCGGAGGACGGCGGCAAGGGGGCGCGGGCGGTGCTGGAGGTGCGCTCGCACGACGTGCCCTTCATCCTCGAGGACAGCCAGCCGGTCGGGCGACTGGTCTATGAGCGCATGGCCGAACGCCCCCGCGACCTTTACGGCGCCGGCCTCGGCTCGAATTACCAGGCCCAGGGCCTGAAACTGTCGAAACATTTTCGCGCGCCCCGTTGAAGGCGAGCGGCGATTTGGCTAAGAGAGTTCGGACGCGCGGGCGTAGTTCAGTGGCAGAACGACAGCTTCCCAAGCTGTATGTCGTGAGTTCGATTCTCATCGCCCGCTCCATTTTCAGCCTGTCCGATCCGGGTCGGCGCGCTCCCTTCGGCCTCGCTGCGCTTCGCCGCCGCGCGCCTGAACCGGCCCCGGCTCAACCCAGCCGACGGTGGACAAACGTCGCAATGGACCCTTACGCCAAAGCCCGGGCCGCGGCCGACGCGCTCGCCGCCCGTTTCAACGCCGCGCCCGTCGTCGTGGGCATATTGAACGTCACGCCGGATTCCTTTTCCGACGGCGGCCTTTTCGTCGCCGCGGAAGCGGCGCTCGACCATGCCCTGGCCATGGCGGTCGCCGGCGCGGACATCATCGACATCGGCGCGGAATCGACCCGGCCCGGCCATGTTCCCGTCGGGGAGGCCGAGGAATGGGCGCGGCTGGAGCCCGTGCTCGCGCCGCTGCTCGCGCGCGTCGCCCTGCCGGTCTCGGTCGACACCACCAAGTCTTTTGTCGCGCGCCGGGCGCTGGCGCTGGGCGCCGCCATGATCAACGATGTATCCGGCTTGCGCGCCGACCCGGTCCTGGCGGAAGTCGCGGCGGAAAGCGGCGCGGCGCTGGTCGTCATGCATCATTGCGCCGAAATCGATTCCGCGCGCGACATCGTCGCCGACATGTTCGCCTTTTTCGACGAGACTCTCGCGCGCGCGCAAAAAGCCGGCGTGGCGCGGGAAAAGATCGTGCTCGATCCCGGCGTCGGCTTCGGCAAGACCTTGCGTCAGAATCTCCAGGCGATCGACGCCTGCGGCGCCCTGCACGAGGAATACGGCCTGCCGGTGCTGATCGGCGCCTCGCGCAAGAGTTTCATTGGCGCCCTGACCGGCGCGCCGGTGGAAAATCGTCTCGCGGGAACGCTGGCCGCGCATCTGCGCGCCTTTTCGCGTGGGGCGACGATTTTTCGCGTTCATGACGTCGCCGAACATGTCGGCGCCCTGAAAATCTGGAGCGAAATTGAGCGCGCCTGAAATTTCGCCCGGCGGGAGCCTTGTTGGCCTCGGCCTCGGCGCCAATCTCGGCGATCCGGCGGAAAATCTGCGCCGCGCCGTCGCGGCGCTGGGCGAGGCGGGAATCGCCTTCGAGGCCCTGTCCTCGCTTTACGTCACCCCGCCCTGGGGCGTGACCGACCAGCCGGATTTCGTCAACGCCTGCGCCCTGGCGCGAACCAGCCTCGCGCCGCTCGACCTGCTCGACCTCCTGAAAGCGACCGAGCGCGCTCTGGGCCGGGAGGAGACGCGGCGCTGGGGGCCGCGGATCATCGACATCGACCTGTTGTTTCATGGCGAGCTGACCTGGCGCGACGACAGGCTGACCCTGCCGCATCCCGGCCTTCTGGAGCGCGTCTTCGTTCTCGTTCCGCTCGCCGAGATCGCGCCCGATCTGCGCGTCGGCGGCGCGCGGCTCGCCGAGGCGGCGCGACGCGTCGACGCAAGCGGCGTTCGCCGGCTGGGGCCGTTCTGGCCCTGAACGCAGGACCGGCAAATCAAATCTTAGCAGAAACAATACCTTAATGAGTTTGTCGGAAAATAGGCTGTCTGGAGCCTGCGGACGGACGCTGGCGAGCGGCGTCGTTCTTTTGACGAAAAAAGCGAAAAACGCGCCGGGCTCCAAACGGGGGACCGGATTCTGGCATGTACAGCATTGTCATCCTTGACGATCGAGCGACCAATCGCGCGATTTACACGCAACTCGCGCGCTCCCTCGGCCAGAACGTTTCGGTCAGCGCCTTCGGCGACGCCGCCGAGGCGCTCGAATGGCTGAAAACGCACAGCGCCGATCTGATCGTCACCGATTATGAAATGCCCCGGATCGACGGCGACGAATTCATCACCCGCTTCCGCGCCCAGCCGGGCTCCAGCCGCGTGCCGATCATGATGGTCACGGTCTGCGGCCAGCGCCAGAAAAAGCTGCGCGCGCTCGAAAGCGGCGCGACGGATTTCCTGCGCGCGCCGGTCGATCATTTCGAATTCATCGCCCGCGCGCGCAACCTGCTCAAGCTCAGCCAATCCGCAGCCGGGCCGGCCCCTTCGGCGCAGGAGGAAAACCCCGTCGCGGCCGAGATGCGCGCTCTGCTCGAGCGTTGCGGCGAGCGCGGCTACGCCATCCATGTCGTCGAGATCGCCCCCGTCGGCCAGCCCGCGGATTTTTCCGCGGCCTTGCGCGGCCATTTGCGCGAGGGCGACTTTGTCGTCCGGCTCGATCCCTCGCGCTACGCCGTGGTGCAGAAGGAGGTCGCCAATCCCGCAGACGCGCGGGCGCTGTTGCGCCGGCTTGCGGGGCTTCGCGAGCGGTTCGGCGTGATCGCGGCGCTGCGCGCCGGATCGGCCTTGCCCCGCCCGGGGCAGGACGCCGCCGCCTGCCTGCGCGAGGCGATTCAGGCGATGCGCGAGATTTCGCCCGCCGAAACCTCCCTCGAGACGCCCGCCGGGGAGGGCTGGCGGCTCGCGCCCCTGGTCGATCTCGCCAGCGGGGCGCTGGCCGGTGCGCAGCTGCTGCGCGGCGCCGACGAAGCAGAGCTTCGCGATCCCGAGGCCTTGCGGGCGGCGCTGGCCTGCGCGGAGCGGACAAAAGACGCCGAGCGGGCGTTCCGCGTCGCCTTGCGCCTCGGCCGTGGCGGCGAAGGCGTCGAGGCGGCGATCCTGCGCCTGGCGCCCCTTGTCGCCGATTCCCGGATCAAGTTGCCGCCGCTCGATCTCCTCGTCCCCATCGACGACATGCGCGCGGACGCCGGCCGGTTGGAAAAGGTGGCGCATTCCTTGAAGCCCTTTGGGCCTCGCTGGGTCATCGACCTTGGGCCGCCGCGGGACGCCGCCGCCGAGGCGGCCGACTGGCCGGTTCTGCTGCGCGCCCTCAAGGAAGGCTGGGGCGACGCGCTGCGCGTTCCGATCCCGGACCGATCGGACGTGGAGCGGGCGCGCGATCTGCGGGCGCGGATTGAACGCGCGACCGGCAAGGCGCCGGTCCTGCGCGCAACCGAGGTCGGGTCGCGGGAGCTTTTGCCGGCGCTGCGGCGCGTCGGCGTCGATCGGGCGCAGGGATCCTGTTTCGGCGCGCCTTTCGCCGCGCAGGATTTTTCGGCGCTGCTCGGCGCGCGCGCCGGCGAGGCCGGTTGCGAAATGGAGGCCTGCCGGGCATGAGCTCTTTCGCCGACGGAATGCGCGCAATCGCCGGCAGGGCGCGGCGAGCCCTGGTCCTTGCGCTGGAAACCGGCGAACAGGGCCCCATGCTGAACCGCTTCGTCATTGCGGCGCTGATCCTGTTCGCCGGCACGGCCCAGGCGCCCGGCGGCGTGGAGGCGCGACGTTTCGTCGACGAAGGGTTGCCGGGCCTCCTGACCTACGCCGCCCTGTTCTGCCTCATCCAGCTCCATATCCTGGTATGGCCGAAACGGACCTTCCTGCGCCGCGTCTTGTCGATTTTCGCCGATTCCGCGATGGTTTCCTATGGCCTCTATGTCGGCTCGAGCGTCTCGGCCTTCCTCTTTCCCCTCTATCTGTGGATGATCCTCGGCAACGGCCTGCGCTTTGGCGCGGTCTATATGGCGATTGCGGTCGCCTGCAACGCGACGGGATTCGCCGCGGCCGTCTGGGCCACGCCGTTCTGGCGCCACAACGCCTCGCTGTCGGGCGTCATGTTCCTGGCTCTTATCACCATGCCCGCCTATGGCGCGCTGCTGCTGCGCCGCGTCGCCGAGGCCCGCGCCGAGGCCGAGCGCGCCAATCGCGCCAAGACCCTGCTGCTGGCCAATGTGAGCCATGAATTGCGCACGCCGTTGACGGCGATCCTCGGCCTCGCCGAACTGTTGAAAAAGACCGGCCTCGACGACGAGCAACGCCAGATGGTCCAGACCATCGGCGGCGCCGGCGGGGTTCTGCTGCGCCATATCGAGGGCCTTCTGACCGTCTCGCGCGACGAGATCGGCGCCGAGGCGCCGCCGCCCGAGCGCGTCGATCTCTATGCGCTGCTGGTCTCGCTGCGCGCCATGCTGGCGGTCGAGGCGGACCGGAAGGGCGTGCGGCTGGGCCTCAGCATCGACGCCGCCGCGCCGCGCTTCATTCGCGCCGAGCCCGGCCTGCTGCTCGACACGATACAGAATCTCGGCGGCAATGCGGTGAAATTCACCAGCCGGGGCGCGGTGGCGATTCACGTCGCGGCGGGCGAAGCCGCCGACGGCGGCCTCCTGCTTCGCGTTGAGGCCCGCGACACCGGCGTCGGGATCGACAAGCAGGCGCAGGGCCGGATTTTCGAGGTCTTCACGCAGGGAGGGCCGGATATTGCGGCGCGTTTCGGCGGCAGCGGCCTCGGGCTCGCCATCGCCCGGCGGCGGATCGAGGCGCGCGGTGGGCGAATTGGGGTCGAAAGCCGGCCGGGCGAGGGCGCGCTGTTCTGGTTCGAACTCGCGGTCGCGCGCGAGCCTGACGAGGCCCGGGCGCGCGCGCCGCGCGCCGCCGCGCCGCCCCTGCCTTTGGACGCAGCGCCGGCCTGGGAAGGCCCGCAAGCGGCCGGTCCCGCCAGCGTCATCGCGCCGAAATCTTTCGATTCTCTCGCGCTCGCCCGCCGCTTCGCGCTCGCCGCCGTCGCCCATGGCGACGAGGCCGGCGACGTCGACGGCGGCGCAATCGGTTGCGGCGCAGCTCGCCGAACTGGCCGGCGGCCGCGCCGAGGCGGCGCGCGACGAGGCCTGCGCCGTCGATGCGCCGCGCGGGGCGGGACGAAAAATCCTGCTGGCCGAGGACAACGGCGTCAACCGCATGATTTTCGGGGCGATCCTGTCAGGCGGCGGCTATCGGGTCACGGCGGTCGGCGATGGCGAGGCGGCGCTCGAGGCCATGGTGAGCGAGGATTTCGACCTGCTTCTGCTCGACCTCAACATGCCGAAGATCGACGGGGTCGAGGCGGCGCGCCTCTATCGTCTCGCCCGCGCCGGACATTTTCGCGCGCCGATCCTGGCCCTGACGGCCGACGCCAGCGCGCGGCGGCGCGCGGAATGCGAAGCGGCGGGCATGGCCGCGTGTCTGGTCAAGCCCATCGCCGCCGAGGCCCTGCTCGCCGCGCTCGACGCGGCGCTGCGCACCGGCAAGACGCAAGCGCCGGCGCCGCCCGGCGCCGCGCGGCGGAAAAATCCGCGCCGGCCGATCTGGACCCGAAGGCGATCGACGCCCTCGCCGCTCTGGGCGGCGAGGATTTCCTGCGCCAGGTGGTCGAGGCGTTCCTCGGGGAGGGCGGGCGGATCGCCGAACGGATGATCGTCGCGGTCGAACAGGGCGATCTCCACGCCTTCGGGCGCGAGGCCCATGCGCTCGAAAGCAGCGCCGGCAATGTCGGCGCCGCGGCGCTGGCGCGGCTCTGCCGGACGTGGCGCGCGCTCGAACCCGAGGCCTTCGCTCTTTATGGCGACGATTATCTCGACGACCTGCGGGACGCCTGGCGCCGCGCGGCCGCCGCGCTCGAGGGCGCCCTGGCGGCGCGGCGCGAACTGTCGGGGCGCGAGGAGGCGGCTTGAGGGGAAAGGATCAAGTGGTCGAAATTTGACGCGTGGTTTCCGACCGCTGATGACCGAGAGCGGCGGAAAGCGGAAGACGCCAGGGTCCGGCGGCAGGAGACGGCTAGGTGCCATTGGATTCATCCATGCCGGCGGATACGCTCCGGCGTCATGCGACCGGCTCACCAAAATCCGGACATTCACGGCGGCCTGCAAATTGTCGGAAACGATCTAGTGAGATGCGATGTCGAGACGATACTCTTAACCGACGCGCAGATGCAGCATGCGGCCTTTGAAGCTTAGCCTCCTGCGAGATGGCCATGGCGGATCTGTCCTAGTATTGTCGATTGGCTCATTGCCAATTGCATTTCCAGGGAGGAGCAAGGCCTAGTGCCGCGAATAGTGGAGGTGGATATGGCCGACGAAGATGCATGAGCCTGGACTGTGTACGAGCGAGCGACCGCGACGAACCTGGCGTCCGCCTGGATGAAGTCGCCAGCCTACGGCCGATGATCGATCGGGCCAAGCGTCCGCACCATTCAGATCCGAGAATGTCCTGTGCCGATCGGGAACTCCGTGAACACGCTCATCAAGCGATTGAAGGTGAAGGGCGCAAATCAGACCCTGAAGCCATGGTACGGCATCAGGTCGATCCGAGCTTACCGACAACGACCAGAGACTCGATCTGCACATTTGCGAGTCGCTCAGGCGTCTTATTCTGCGGGTCGCCGAGTTCGTCCGGCACGCGCTGATACGCTCAGAAGGCAGCCGAGCACAACGCAAAAATCGTCGGCCGGAGCGCGTCGAGCTGCTTGCCGACAAGGGACGCCAGGCTGCTATAACAAAGGCGACGGAGCATGGTTGGAAAGGGATGATCTTTCCGGGGGCCAACTTTACGTCGCATCGCTGCGGTACGCGCTTTCCTTGCCGAAGGTCACCAATGGAGTACGCGACATTCAGAACCCGAGCAAACGAGCCGCCCTCGCATTCAATGGCTTGGCGAGACTCATCGCTTTCCCGCATCAGCAGCGCAAAAGGCAGGCTGCCCCCTGGCCCTAATGAGACGGACACAGCGAAACATCGATGACGACGTCGAGCCGAACGCGGTCATCGCTGCGGGGCGCGCCAAGCGTATTATTTTTGGCCGCTAGAACTTTCCCGCCCGAAAATCCTCATAGGCCTGGATCAGCTCGTCGCGGCTGTTCATCACGAAGGGGCCGCTCCAGGCGATCGGCTCGCGCAACGGCCGTCCCGCGAGCAGCAGGGCGCGCGCGCCCCGCGCGCCGGCGGTCAGGACCGCTTCCTCGCCCTGCCCAAGCGTAATTAGCGCGAGCGAGTCGATCTCCTTCCCGCCCGCCGCTTCGGGCGCGGAAGCCGAGCCCTCGTAAAGCACGAAAAAGGCCTGATGGTCCGCCGGCGTCGCCTGCCGGAAGCTGCGCGCCGGGCGCGAGCTCGATGTCGAAATAGACCGCGTCGACATGCGGCGCGCGCACCGGGCCGACCGCGCCGGAGGCTCCGACGCCGGCGATGACCTTGACCCGCGCGCCCTCGCGCTCCTCGACGGGGATTTGCGCGGCCTTGAACTCCTGATAGGCCGGGGGCGACATTTTCTCGGCGGCCGGCAGATTGATCCACAGCTGGAAGCCGCGCATCAGGCCATGGTCCTGTTCGGGCATTTCGGAATGGATCAGGCCGCGCCCGGCCTTCATCCATTGCACGTCGCCTGCTTCGACCACCCCCGAATGGCCGTGATTGTCGCTGTGGCGCATGCGCCCGGCCAGCATATAGGTGACGGTTTCGAAGCCGCGATGGGGATGGTCGGGGAAGCCGCCGATATAGTCGCCCGCGCGCTCCGAGCCGAAAAAGTCGAGCATCAGGAACGGGTCGAGCGGCGGTTGCGCGCCCGAACCGATCAGACGGGTCATTTTCACCCCCGCCCCGTCCGAGGTCGCCTCGCCTCGCGTGACCGCGACGAAATTTCGCGCTCTCAAGTCCTGTTTGACGGTCATGGGTGGTCTCCTTTGCATGGAGACGTCGGGGCTCCCGTCGCCAGCGACAAGAACGCCCGTTCAATGTTTGCAGAAATGCAAACCGTCAGTCTGTCTTCACCGGGCAGAAGGATTCGTAGAGCACGCCGATCAGCCGCTCGGCTTTTCGGTCGGCCAGGGCGTAGCGGATGGTCTGGCCGTCGCGGCGCGGCCGGACGAGGCCGTCCTTGCGCAGCAGGGCGAGGTGCTGGGAGATAAGGCTTTGCCGGGCGGAAAGCTTTTCGGCGATGTCGCCCACCGGCGATTCGCCCTGCGCGAGCAGGCAAAGGATCCGCAAACGCACGGGATTGGCGAGCGATTTCAAAAAGTCGCTGGCCTGTTCGGCGGCGTCGGAGAGCGCGGCCGCGTCAACCGAGGCCAATGGAGCGGCCTCACTGACGCATGAAGACAGTTCAGGGGCTAACGGCATGATCCGGTTCGTTCCCAAGGCGCGGGCTTTCTGGCCATTCGCAGCCGCCACACTCTGCCCGCCGGGCGGCCTTATACGCGATTATTCATACTTACGCGATTATTCATATTGGCGATAGCGCGACCGGAAGGCAAGGGCAAGAAAAATCGGGCGAGCGTAATTTCGGCCGGCCGCGACATTCGCCGGAACGGGCGTCGCCGCGGCGCCGCCAAAGGTTCCGGAACGGCGGCCCACAGGCGATTCAAACGGCTGAGCGAGCCGACGCCGGGCGAAGCGCGGCATTCCGCCGCGCCGCCGTCGATCTGCTTTTTTTGTCGTGCGTAACGGCATAAATTGTTTTTTTGGGCCCCTTCCTTCCGGCGGGCCGGATGCAGGAACGGGCGTTGGAGTCAGCCGGCGCGGAGGCGTTCGGTCCTTGCCAGGGATCGGCGGCGTCGCTCCGGCGGGCAAGCATCGAACGGTTCCGCCTTGAAACTGACGAGCTTTTCCAATTTCACCTTGCGGGTGCTGATGGTCGCCGCCGCGCGCCGGCCCGCTTTGACCACGATCGGCGACGTCGCCGTCGCCTTCGGGATTTCCAAGGCGCATCTGACCCGTTGCGTCCACCTACTCGGCCAGTGGGGCTATATCGAAACCATTCGCGGCAACGGCGGCGGATTCCGTCTCGCCCGCGACGCCGCGTCGATCTCGGTCGGCGAGGTGATCCGCCGCACCGAGGAAGGTTTCGAAATGGTCGAATGTTTCGACGTCGAAGCGACGACATGCCCCTTCGTCGCGCGTTGCCGGCTGCGCCCGGCTCTTCTTCGGGCGACCGAGGTATTTCTCAACGCGCTCGACGGCTTCACCCTGGCCGACATCACGGCGAATGGCGACGATCTGCTCGACATGCTCGCGCTTCAGCCCCCCGCGGGAGCCTGCGCGCGGGCGCCGGCCGTGGCCAGTTAAGCCGCGCGCTCGTCGGCGGGATCGAAGGCGAGATCGGCGACGGTCAACGGCGCCAGCTCCTCGCGAAACGCGGCATAAGCAATCTCGCAGGCGGCGCGCAGCTTGCACAAGGCCACGATGCGGCATTCGCCGTCCTGATGAAGGCGGCAGGGAAAGAGGTTTTCCCGCGGCTCGAAAAGATCGAGAATTTCCAAAGCGGTGACCTTCTCGGGCGCCTTCGCCAGCCGATAGCCGCCATGCGGGCCGCGCTGACCGACGAGATAGCCCGCCTGCATCAGCTCGTTGCATGTTTTCAGGACCAGAGCCTCGCTCAATCCGAGACGGCGCGTCATTTCCGGCATGGAGAGCGGGCGATCGGCCCGGCAGACCATCAGAATGCGCATCGCGCCATTGGTTGCGGCGTTAAGTCTCATCCGTTTCCTTTGAACATATATGGTACGTATAACTTTACTGGCTTATTTTCGCGGCAATGGCAAGCGGCCGTCCATGTCCCAGATCAAGTGCGTCGCATGACGCGCCGCGACCGCTCGCCCGCGCCGATGGTGGAGGAGGATCACATGCATTTAGAATCAGACGCGGCCCATGGCGGTTGCGGATGCGGGGGTCGCGGTCGCGGCCAAGGCCGCGGAACGGGCGGCGGATGCGGTCTGCCGGACATCGGCGCGGCCGAGGGCGCGCTGTCCGCCGAGGCGCATGAGGCGGTGCTGGAGGCGCTCGACGACGAATATCGCGCGCGGGCCTTCTATCTCGCCGTGCTGGAGCGCTTTCCCGGCGCCATGCCTTTCGCCCATATCGAGGAATCCGAGGAACGTCACGTCGCCGCGCTTGGCCGCGTGCTCGCGGCTTATGGCCTGCCGGTTCCCGCGAATCGCTATATCGGCGACGAAAAAATCCGCCACAGCGTCCCGGCCTCGCTCGCCTGCGCCTGCGGCATCGCGGCGAGGGAGGAAGTCCACAACGACCGGCTCTATGTCGACAAGCTTCTGCCCAAGGTCGCGGGTTTTCCCCTGGTCGCGCAGGTGTTCGAACGGTTGACGCTGGCCTCCCGCGAACGCCACCTGCCGGCCTTCCGCCGATTCGCCGAAGTTTTTCACGCGCACAAGAACGCTGAAGCGGCGCATTGACGCCGGTGGGGCGCGAAGCGAAGCTTGCGCAAAACTCCGACGCGACGCCATAATCGCGTTGGCGTCGTGAGGGAGTCGCGACGGCGAAATCACTTGGGGAGCGAACCGATGAAGAACCTGGCGCGAAATTGTTTGCTTGCCATTGTCGTTTCACTCGCGCCGGCGGCGTCCGACGCGATGGAGGTCGGCCATGTGTCCCATCTCGACGACCATGTCGTCCTTGCGCGGGCGATGGGCGGCGGCGTCCATCGTGGCGGCGTCCATCACGCTGGCGCCCATGGCAACATGAACGTCAATCGCAACATGAACGTTAATCGTAATTTGAACGTTAATCGTAATATGAATCGCAACGTCAATGTGAACCGCAACGTCAATCGCAACGTCAATCGCAACGTCAATCGCAACGTCAACATCGAACGAACGTCAATGGCAACGTCAACGTCAATCGCGGGATCTATGGCGGGCCGAATGTCTATTATCGCGGCGGCGCCTGGGTTCGTCCGACAAGCTATTGGTGGCCGGCCGGCGGCGCCATCGCGGCCGGCGCGGCGATCGGGATCCTGACCGCGGCCGCCGCCGCGTCATGGGCGGGCCAGCCTCCCGGACCCAATTATTGCTGGTATTACACCGACGCCAGCCAGCGCAAAGGTTTTTGGGACGTCTGCCGGTAAAAAATCCGCGCGGGGGCTTGAGGCCTTGACGGAGGACGAGCCGAAAACGCTGCATATTTTCGTCGAGGGCCGGGTGCAGGGCGTCGGCTATCGCGAATTCGCGCGCCGGGCCGGTTCGCGCCTCCACCTTTCGGGCTGGGCGCGCAACCGCGCCAATGGCTCGGTCGAGGTCCGCGCCAGCGGCGCGGCGCGCGATCTCGACGCCTTGGTCGAGGCCCTGTGCGCCGGGCCGCCTTTCGCGGAAGTGCGCGGCGTGCAGGCGATCGAGGATGGCGGGCCGCCGGAAAGCGGCGGCTTCGCCATCCACGCCAGTGTCTGAATTACTTGATCCGGATCGAAATCTTTCGCGTAAGCACCGTAACGAGAGATCGTGGCGCGCGTATTGCCGATGTGCGAAACGACAATGATCCGGAGAAAACCCATGTTCACACGCCGAGAGACTTTCGGCATGTTCGGCTGCGCCGCGTTCCTTGCGGGTCTCGGCCCGGCGCGCGCGGAGGAAAAGCTGGTCCGCAGCGACGCCGAATGGCGCAAGATCCTCACGCCCGACCAGTTCGAAATCCTGCGCCGCGACGGCACCGAGCGGCCGTTTACCAGCCCGCTCCTGCACGAAGAGCGCAAGGGCGTTTTCGCCTGCGCCGGCTGCGATCTCGATCTCTATTCCTCGGCGACGAAATATGACAGCGGCACCGGCTGGCCGAGCTTCTGGGCGCCGCTTCCCCACGCCGTGACCGAGCGCGAAGACGGCTCCCTTGGCATGGTCCGCACGGCGGTGAGCTGCCAGCGCTGCGACGGCCATCTCGGCCATGTCTTCAACGATGGCCCCAAGCCGACCGGCCTGCGCTATTGTATGAACGGCGTCGCGCTCAAGTTCAAGGCGGCGTGACATGTTGCTCCTTCTTCTCGCTTTCGCCGGCGGCGCCCTGACCATCGCCAGCCCGTGCATTCTCCCGGTCCTGCCCTTCGTCTTCGCGGGGGCAGGGCAGTCCTTCAGGCGGCGCGGCCTGCCGATGCTGCTGGGCATGGCGGCGACTTTCGCGCTCGTCGCCACCCTCGCAGCCGTCGGCGGCGGCTGGGCGGCCCACGCCAATTCCATCGGCCGCGACCTGGCTTTGGCGGTGATGGCGCTTTTTGGCCTTGCTCTGCTTTGGCCTGGCCTCGCGGAACGCATTTCGGCGCCGCTGGTCGCGCTCGGCGGGCGGCTTTCGGAAAAAGCGGAAGGGCAAGCGGAAGGGACGCCCGGAACCGGCGCCGCCCTGCTGCTCGGCGTTGCGACCGGCCTGCTCTGGGCGCCCTGCGCCGGCCCGATTCTCGGAATCATCCTTACCGGCGCGGCGTTGAACGGCGCGAGCGTCGGAACCTCGCTGCTGCTTCTGGCTTATGGCCTCGGCGCGGCGACCTCGCTCGCGCTCGCCTTGCTCGTCGGCGGCAAGGTTTTCGCCGCGATGAAACGCGGGCTTGGGTTTGGCGAATGGGCTCGGCGCGGTTTTGGCGTCGCGGTTCTGGCGGCGGTCGCGGCGATCGCTTTCGGCGCCGACACGGGCTTTCTCGCCAATTTGTCGCTGGCGAGCACGGACAAATGGGAACAGGCGCTGCTCGACAAATTCGGCTCGGCTCACGCACATGCCGGTGACAGCGCGAAATCCTCGGCCGTCATGGCGCCTGGGGAAGGCGCGATGATGATGGCTGGCGACGCAGGCGCGGCGCGGGTCGAACCCGCGCGCGTCTCGCCGAGCCTGCCCGACGACGGCCCCGCGCCGGCGCTGAAAGGCGCGGTCGCCTGGCTCAATTCGCCGCCTCTGACCCCCGAGGCGCTGAAGGGCAAGGTCGTGCTGGTCGATTTCTGGACTTTTTCCTGCATCAACTGCCTGCGCACCTTGCCCTATGTCCGGGCCTGGGCCGAAAAATACCGCGACAAGGGTCTGGTGGTGGTCGGCGTCCATGCCCCGGAATTCGCCTTCGAGCGCGACGTCGCCAATGTGAAGCGCGCGGTGGCCGACCTGCACATCGATTATCCGGTGGCGATCGACAACGACTATGCGATCTGGCGGGCCTTCGACAATCAATATTGGCCGGCGGAATATCTGATCGACGCGCGCGGCCATATCCGCCACACCCATTTCGGCGAGGGCGGTTACGACGAGACCGAAAAAGTGATCCAGCAATTGCTGGCCGAGGCCGGGGCCCCGGTCGCGCCGACCAAGGCCGTCGAAAACAAGGCGACCGGCGCTGAAGCCGCGCCCGATTTCGCCGACGTCCGCTCGGGGGAAACCTATATCGGCTACGGCCGCGCAGAGAATTTCGCCTCGCCCGGCGGCGCCGTCGCGGACCGCAACCATCTCTATCGAGGCTCCGATCTCGGCCTCAACCAGTGGAGTCTCGACGGCGATTGGACCATCGGTCAGGAACGCGCCGAACTCGATCAGGCGGGCGGCGCCATCGCCTTCCGCTTCCACGCCCGCGACCTGCATCTGGTGCTGGGTCCGGGCCGCGACGGCAAGCCGGTCCGCTTCAGGGTGACGATCGACGGCGCCGCGCCCGGCGCCGCGCATGGCGCGGATGCGGACGCGCAAGGGCAAGGGACGGTGACGGCCGAACGCCTTTACCAACTCGTCCGCCAGGACGGGACCATCCGTGACCGCCTGTTCCGGATCGAATTTCTCGACCCGGGCGTGCGCGCCTATGCCTTCACCTTTGGTTGAGAGGGGAACCGACCATGACTCCATCAAACCGTGTTTTGGCCGCCGGGATGCTGTCGGCTGCGCTCGCGCTCGCGGCTTCCGCATGCCCGGTCAGGGCCGACGACAAGCCGCACGCCATTCCGGCGCCGGCGCTGGATGAGCCGGCGCATGAGGCGCCCGAAACCATCGTGCTCGCCGGCGGCTGCTTCTGGGGGGTGCAGGGCGTCTTTCAGCATGTAAAGGGCGTGACCCGCGCGATTGCCGGCTATGCGGGCGGTTCGGCGGCGACGGCTCATTACCTTATGACGAGCCTGGGCCACACCGGACATGCGGAATTGGTCGCCGTCACCTTCGACCCAGCGAAAATCAGCCTCGGCCGCATCCTGCAGATCTATTTCGCGGTGGCGCATGACCCGACCGAGCTGAACCGCCAGGGGCCGGACGAGGGAAGCCAGTATCGCTCGGCGATCTTCCCGAGCGACGCCGAACAGGCCAAGGTCGCCAGGGATTACATCGTCCAGCTCGACCAAGCCCACGCTTTCGCCGCGCCGATCGTCACCCGTATCGAGCCGGGCAAGGCTTTTTATGCCGCCGAGGCCTATCACCAGGATTTTTTGACCGTCAACCCGGATTATCCCTATATCGTCACTAACGACCTGCCCAAGATCGCCGCCTTGCGGCGGCTCTATCCCGACGAATATCGGACCGATCCGGTTCTTGTCGGCGCCGCCGGTCGTTGAGACTTGACGTGGTTTCTCAGGCGGGGCCGGCCGGATCTGGCGGGCGCCGGCCTCGAATGCGGCGTATGCGCGCCTGCGGCAGACGTAGGTGGCGCCGGAACGGGGCCGGAAAATCCTTATGACCGGGCGCGCCCGGCGAGGAGGCAATAAAGCGCCGCGGCGGCGCCGCCCGCCGGGACCGACAGGGCGGGCGCGAGATCGTCGCCAAGGCCGATGGCCGCCGCCGCGATGGCGGAGGCCCAGGAAATCGCGGCTCCCGCGAGAAAAAACGCCGGGACGCCCGACCAGCCGAACCAGCCGCAGAACTTGCGGGTCAGCCACAGATTGGCGACGAGATCCGAACCGACCGAAAGGAACGACCAGCCAAGGCTGAGCGCGATGAAATCGCCGCCGCCACGCGGCAGGTGAAAGGTCAGGGCGACGACGGGAAGGGTGACCGAGAGCGCCGCCAGATTGGCGGCGAGGCGAGGGGACGCCGCCGGCGCCTTCGCCGCGGCGACGGACGGCTCCGGCTCCGCGAACAGCAGCGCGCGCTGCTCGGGCGTCAGCGCGATTTCGTCCCGGAAAGCGGAGCCTCGTGGGGGCGGGGCGGGCTGGAGCGCCGCGCCGCCGCGCCGCCCGAAGGATGCGGTCTTGGTCATGGCCGCAGAATGCAATGCGAAGCTTTCCAAAAGTTTGCCGCGAAAACTCAAACCCGCCTTCTTCCCTCAGCAGGTGTCCCCCGCGGGCGCCCGGAGGGGGAAAGGGCGCAGATTCCGCCTTCCCTTTTTTGCATCCCGCACTATGGTCGCGCGGCAAATCGCCATTGCAGGGACGGAAAATGGGCTTCCTCGCCGACGCGCTCTCCCGTGTAAAACCCTCCGCCACCATCGCCGTGACCCAGAAGGCGCGGGAATTGCGGGCGCAGGGGCTCGAGATCATCAGCCTCTCGGTCGGCGAGCCGGATTTCGACACGCCCGAAAACATCAAGGCGGCGGCGATCGACGCCATCAGACGCGGCGAGACCAAATATGGCCCGGTCGCCGGGATTGCGCCGCTGCGCGAGGCGATCGCGCGCAAATTCAAGCGCGAGAACGGACTGGATTACAAGGTCTCGCAATGCATCGTCGGCACCGGCGGCAAGCAGATCCTGTTCAACGCGCTGATGGCGAGCCTCAATCCCGGCGACGAGGTGATCATTTCCGCGCCTTACTGGGTGTCCTATCCCGAAATCGTCGCCCTGTGCGGCGGCAATGCGGTCATCGTCGAGACGAGGGCGGAACACGCCCACAAGCTCCAGCCGGAAACGCTGGAAAAGGCGATCAATCCAAAGACCAAGTGGGTGATCCTCAATTCGCCGTCCAACCCTTCCGGCGCGGCTTATTCGCGCGACGAATTGAAGGCGCTGACCGATGTCCTGCTGCGCCATCCCCAGGTCTGGGTGCTGACCGACGATATTTACGAACATCTGGTCTATGGCGATTTCGTCCATACGACGCCGGCCGAGGTCGAGCCGGCGCTTTACGACCGCACGCTGACGATGAACGGCGTCTCGAAAGCCTATGCCATGACCGGCTGGCGGATCGGCTATGCGGCGGGGCCGGAAAAGCTGATCCGGGCGATGGACATGATCCAAGGCCAACAGACCTCCGGCGCCTGTTCGATCGCGCAATGGGCGGCGGTCGAGGCGCTCGACGGCCCGCAGGATTTCATCGCCGAGAGCCGCAAAGTGTTCGAGGGCCGGCGCGATCTGGTCGTCTCCATGCTCAATCAGGCGCAATATCTTTCCGCGCATCGCCCGGAAGGCGCCTTTTACGTCTATCCGTCCTGCGCCGGGGCCTTGGGGAAAACCTCCGAAGGCGGCAGGAAAATCGAAAGCGACGTCGATTTCGTCACCGCTCTTCTGGAAGAGCAGGGCGTCGCCGTGGTCCAGGGCTCGGCTTTCGGCATGGGGCCCAATTTCCGGGTCAGCTATGCGACGTCCAACGAGGCCCTTGCCAAGGCCTGCGGGAAAATTCAGGCTTTTTGCGCCGGGCTGCGGTAAAATTGTTCATGGAGGCGGAAGATGCGGGCGAAGCTTCTGAAGTTGCTTACAATTTTTTCCTTTGGTTTTGTCTTGTGCGCCCTCGGCGCCGGCCGAATCGGCCCCGTCCAGGCCGCGAGCATCGCTTCCGGCGCGGATTATCAGGAGTTGCGCGGGCAATTGCTGGCCGAAGGCTGGAAGCCGCAGACCGGCTATGGCCAGAAGCTCTCCAACGGCAAGCCGTTCCACCGTTTTCCGGAAGTTCTCTGCGGCATGGATCGCTGCCGCGCCAAATGGCGTGATTCCCGTGGGGCCGAGCGCGCGATCATGCTTCGGCGCGGCGGGCCGTCCGATCCCTATCGCGTGATGGGCGAGGAATAGGAAGGATTTCAGCTCATTTCCGCCAGCAAAGTCGCGGCCGGGATCAGCGCCGCGACCAGATGGCTCGGGCGATAGCCCCATTGCGAAGCATGGGGCCAAGTCGGCAGAACCGCGCAAAAGTCGGCAGAACCGCGAAAAAGCAAACGATCAGCAGCGCGATCAGAACGGTCGCAGGCGACATGGCCGCCTCCTCGCGCGCCGCGATTCACCTGCGCGGACAACGCCCGCCGGGCCGCAGCGCCGCATTTTTTGCACATTTGTTTAACACGCAAGGCTGGCCAAAGTTCCATCGCCTGGTCGAGAATTCAACGATCTCAAAGGCTTGCGCGCGGCGCGCCGGCGCGATGGTGCGGCGCAAAAATCAGCCTTGACATTTTGTGCATCGCAACATACTTTCAAAACCGTAGCACGAGCGATGTTTGTGCTGCAGCCCTCCTTGGGCGTTTCCTCCCTAGACTTGGGCCGCCGGTTCGTCCGGCGGCCTTTTTTTTTCGATCGACTAACTTTTCATCAGAAGGACCGCCCAACCCGGCACTTCGGCGCCGCGGTCCTTGCGGGTCCCGGCGGGCGAGAGTTCGCGGACCGCGAAACCCGCCCCGTCCGCGCAGGCGCGCAGATAACTTTCGGAATGGGCGAAACGGAGATCCTCGCCGATGGCGAAACCCTTGCCCTCGGCAAGGCTTTGGGCGGTGAAGGCGAACAGGCCGCCGGGCCTGAGGACGCGCGTGACCGCGGCGAAAATAGGGTCGAGATCGCCAATATAGACGAAGACGTCGGCAGCGATGGCGAGATCGGCGCTTTCCGCCGGCTCCTGCCTCAGGAAATCCTGCAGGTCGGCGGCGGCGAGGCGATCATAGAGGTTTTTCGCCCGCGCCCTGGCGATCATCGCTGGCGAAAGGTCGATCCCGGTCATGATCCTCGCCCGTTGGCGAAAAGCTTCGCCGGCCAGCCCCGCGCCGCAGCCGAGATCGAGCAGACGGGCGAAGATCCGTCCCGGCGCCGCCCGCTCGACGGCGTCATGCAGGATTTGCGGGCCGCGATAGGACAGGACCTCGGTCAGGTGGCGGTCGAAGGTCGCCGAATATTGATCGAAGAGGGTCCGGACATAGGCGCGCGGCGCCGAAGACAGGCTTTCGCCGGAAAGGCGGGCGAGGCGCAAAGCCGCGCCGGCGGCGTCCTCCGGGTCGCGCCGCAGCGCCTCGCGGAAGGCGGCGGCGGCTTCGGCGCGGCGGCCGAGCCCGTTCAGCGCCTCGCCGAGGCCGAACCAGCCGGGCGCCCAATGCGGCGCGAGATCGATGGTCTGGCTGAACAGATCGCGCGCCGCCTCGAAATCGCGCGCGTCAAGCGCGCCCCGCGCCCATTGATAGCGTCGGTCGGCGGCGAGGTCGCCGGAAGAGCCGGTCGGCGTCATGCGTTTCAAACCGTCGGATGGATCGAAGCCCGAAACGGGCCACAATTCGTTCAGATAACATTCAGCCTCTTCTGGCTAATTTGCATCAATCCGGTTTGGCGCGACGGCGCAACCTTTTCTTGAGGAGAGAAGCATGTCGGTCCCTGTGAAGAAAATCGCGATCGGCGCCGTCGCGGCGCTCGCGCTGAGTTCGGCCTTCGCGACGCCCGCCTCGGCCTGGTGCAACGGCTGGGGCTGCGGCGGCGGCAACCCCGGCGCGGCGGCGGCGGCCGGCCTCGTCGGCGGCCTGGCCCTGGGCGCGGTGGCGGCCAGCGCGGCCCAGCAGCCTCGGGTTTATTACGCCGAGCCGGCCTATGGCGGCTGCTGGCTCGAACGCCGCGCCGTCTATGACGAATGGGGCAATTATATTGGCCGCCGCAACATCCGCGTCTGCGAGTGACGCGATCGCCAGGCGGAAGAATTGTCGAAGCCCCGCTCGCGCGGGGCTTTTTCATTGCGACAACAGGACCGGCAGGGTCAGGTTCTGGAGCATCTGGCGCGAGGCGGCGCCGAAGGCGCCGGTCACCAGCAGATCGGCGCGATGCTCCGCGGCGCGGCCGAGCAGCGCGTCGATCAGGCGGGCGCCGCTTAAGGGGAGCAGCTCCGGACGGGCGCAGATCTTGTGCGCGGCGAGATGGGCCACGGCGAAATTGACCGAGTCCTGCCGAACCGCCGGCGTCTCCGGGTCGCCGCTTTCGAAAAAGCCGACCACCAGGGCCTCGACCCTCGGCATGACCAGGGGAACGCCGTCGGTGAGGCCGCGCGCCGAGGCGGGCGAATCCGTCCAGGCGAAGATCGGGCGCTTTCCGATGGCCTTGAATTCCCCCGCTTCGGGCAGCACCAGAACCGGACGGCCCGAATGAGCGATCAGTTCCTCGGCGAAATCAGGCTCGGCCGGCGCCTCGTCGGCGCGGCGCTGGCCGAGCACGATCATGTCGAAGTGACGGGCGATCCGGATCGCGCGGCGGAGGACTTCGTCTGCGTCGTCGCCGTCGACGCCGATCCATTCGGCGTCGAGCCTGGCCGTCGCCGCGAGAAATTCGGCGCGGCTGGCGTCGGCGGCCTCGGCTTTTGCCGCGGTCCGCAGGAAAAGGCCGGTGATTTTCGCGCCGCGCGCGCGGGCGAGATCGACGGCGACCTTCAGGCGGACCTTCGATCTTTCGCCGCCGTCGAGATCAACGAGCAGGGAGCTGAGGGACATGGGCTTTTTCCGTCCGGGGAGCGTTCAGGCTTGTCCTTGCAGGAAGGGATTGTGCTTCTTCTCGGCGCCGATGGTGCTCATCGGCCCGTGGCCGCTGATGAAGGTCATATGATCGTCGAGCGTCAGAAGCTTCTGCTCGATCGAGCGCATCAGCGTGGCGTAATCGCCGCCCGGCAGGTCGGTGCGGCCGATCGAACCCTCGAACAGCACGTCGCCGACGAGGCAGAACCGCATCGGCTGGTTGATGAAAACGACGCTGCCCGGCGTATGGCCGGGGCAATGGAGGACATCGAGACCGGCTTCGCCGAACGCCACCTGGTCGCCCTCGGCGAGCCAGCGGTCCGGCGTGACGTTCCGGCAGGGAAAGCCGAACATTTTCCCCGCCGTCTCCAGGCTGTCGAGCAGGAATTTGTCGCCGACATGGGGCCCCTCGATCGGCGCGCCCAGCGTCTCCCGCAATTCGGCGGCGCCGCCGGCGTGGTCGGCGTGGCCGTGGGTGAGGAGGATCTTTTCCACACTGGCGCCGGACTGCTCGATGGCGCGGCGGATCAGCGCAACGTCCCCGCCGGGATCGACCACGGCGGCCTTTTTGGTCGCGTCGCAAATCAGGATCGTGCAGTTCTGCTGGAACGGGGTGACCGGAACGATGGCGACCTTGATCCGCGACATGAGGTTCTCCGAGGGCGGGCGCCCATCCTAGCCTGGCCCGCCCCGCGCCGCCAGAGGAAGGGCTTTTTGCTCGCCACGCAAGACCGCCTTTGCGCGGATGCGAAAGGGGCTTCGCCGCCCGACCTGGTCATTACGCCAACACCCTATTGTTTTATAAGAGTTTTAGCCTGAAAATGGCCGGCTCTTCCTCCGAAGGTGGGGGCTTCCGGGGCGAGACGACTTGCCACAGGCTCTGCAACTTAAGAACGACGGCGCGCGGGCTTAAGGGCATTTGCCGGGGGGATAGGTTTCACGTAAACTTTCGGTTTATCCTTCGGGAATTTCTCGTATTCGTGACTTCCAGCCGCCGGACGGCGTCTGGCGTCTGGGCAAGGCAAGGCAATGAACCGATACGCCTATCATTTCTACGAGATGGTCCATATGGCGATGGCGCCGGCGCGCGCGCTTTCCGACATGACCCGGATGACCTTCAAGAGTCCGTTCAATCCGCTGTCCTATACGCCGATGGGCCGCAATCTCGCGGCTTCGGCCGAATTGTTCGAGCGCATGACCCGCCGTTACGGCAAGCCAGCCTTCGGCCTGGAAACGACCACGATCGGCGGCGAGGAGGTCGCGGTCGAAGAGGACATCGTCTGGATCCGGCCGTTTTGTCAGCTCCTGCATTTCCGGCGCCATCTCCCCGTTCATGCGCCGCGTCAGTCGCGCCTGCTGATCGTCGCGCCCATGTCGGGCCATTACGCGACCTTGCTGCGCGGGACGCTCGAAACCTTCCTGCCGACCCATGACGTCTATATCACCGACTGGGTGGACGCCCGCCTGGTTCCGCTCGCGGTCGGACGTTTCGATCTCGACGACTACATCGACTACATCGTCGAAATCTGCGATTTCCTCAATGTGCCCGGGGCGCCGCCGGTCCATGTCCTTGCGGTCTGCCAGCCCTCCGTCCCGGTCCTGGCGGCGGTCGCGCAGATGGAGGCCCAGAACAGCCCCCACGCGCCGGCCTCGATGACCCTGATGGGCGGTCCGATCGACACCCGCCGCAGCCCGACCGCGGTCAACAAGGTCGCTGAAAAGCGCGGGCCCGATTGGTTCCGGCAAAACTGCATCCATGTCGCGCCCTTCCCCTATCCCGGCGCGGGCCGCGAGGTCTATCCCGGCTTCCTCCAGCTCTCCGGCTTCATGGCGATGAATTTCGACCGCCATGTCAACGCCCATCTCGACATGTTCAACCATCTCGTCAAGAACGACGGCGATTCGGCCGAGAAACACCGCGACTTCTATGACGAATATCTCGCGGTGATGGACCTCACCGCCGAATTCTATCTCCAGACCATCGACACGGTCTTCGTCCATCACGATCTGCCGCGCGGCACGATGAAGCATCGCGGCCAGCTCATCGATCCCGGCGCCATCCGCCGCGTCGGCCTGATGACCGTCGAAGGCGAGAAGGACGACATTTCCGGCATCGGCCAGACCGAGGCGGCGCAGGACCTTTGCGTCAATATTCCCGACGGCCTGCGGATGCATTATCTGCAGAAGGACGTTGGTCATTACGGCGTGTTCAACGGCTCGCGCTTCCGCAAGGAGATCGCCCCGCGCATCTGCGACTTTCACGCCGAGGTCGAAGCTTTCGACGCCAAGCCGCCGCTGGAAGGCGTTAGCCCGGCGTCGAAATCGCGGCGGCGGCCCGCCACTGCGCCAGCAGGGCGCGCAGCGCCGCTGGCTTGAGCGGCTTGTTGATCACCGTCACGTCCTTTTCCCGCGCCCGCGTCCGCATCTCCGCCGAGCGGTCGGCGGTGACCAGGGCGGCGGGAAGGGAAGCGCCGAAACGCCAGCGCAAGGCGACGACGGCGTCCACGCCGTCGCCCTCGTCGAGGTGATAATCGGCGAGGACGGCGTCGGGCGCCCGATTCTGGCGCGCCAGCTCTTCGAGAACCTCGCGCTGGCTGGCCGCGACGATCGGGACGCAGCCCCAGGACGACAGCAGCGCGCGCATTCCGTCCACGATGGATCTGTCGTTGTCGATGGCGACCACGACCATGCCGGCGAGCGACGACTGGCGCGGCGCGGCGGCTGAAGGGTCGCCGGCCGGGACTTGCGGCGCCGGCGCGCCCAACGGCGCCGTGACGGTGAAAACCGAGCCCCTGCCGGGCAGGGAGCGCAAAGACAGCGGGTGGCCGAGCACGCGCGCCATGCGTTCGACGATGGACAGGCCGAGGCCGAGGCCAGGCTCGGCGGCGCCGGCCTCAAGCCGTTCGAATTCGCGGAACACGCTTTTCTGCTTTTCGGGCGGAATCCCCAGGCCGGTGTCCCAGACTTCGATCCGCACCCTGCCGCGCAGGCGGCGCGCCCCGACCAGGACGTGGCCCGAGCGGGTGTATTTGATCGCGTTCGAAACCAGATTCTGCAACAGGCGGCGCAGCAGCCGGCGGTCCGAGCGCACCGTGAGAGAACAGGGCGCGAAGATGAGCTTCAACTGTTTTTTCTCGGCGAGCGGGGCGAATTCGATCTTGAGCTGGTCGAACAACTCGCTCACCGGGAAGGAGCTCAGTTCGACCCTCATCGCCCCGGCGTCGAGCCGCGAGATTTCGAGCAAGGCCGAGAAAATGTCCTCCACCGCCTCGAGGGAGGAATTGACGTTGCGGGCGAGCGCGCCGGTCTCCGTGGAAGGCGCGCCGGCGTCGGCGCGCTGCATCATGGTCGCGGCATAGAGCCGCGCGGCGTTGAGCGGCTGGAGAATGTCGTGGCCCGCCGCCGCGAGGAACCGGGTTTTCGAGATATTGGCCCGTTCGGCTTCCGCCTTGGCGCGCGCCAGCTCCTCGTTGAGCAAGGTCAGCTCCTCGGTGCGCTCGCGCACGCGCCGCTCCAGCGTCTCGTTGGCGGCCTCCAGCGCCTGTTCGGCCGCATATTGCTCGGTGACGTCGGTATAGGTGACGACGAGCCCCCCGTCGGGCAGGCGCGCCGAGCGGGTCTCGATCGCCTTGCCGGATGTCGCGAGCAGCACCCGGAAGGGTTCGGAATTGGTCAGGCGCTCGAGGCGGGCGAGCACCAGTTCGTCCACCGCGCCCTCGCCGTAAAGGCCGCGCTCGGCGTTGAAGCGCAGGATGGCGTCGAGCGCCACGCCGTCGCGCGCGTAATCGGCCGGCAGGCCGAACATGTCGCGGAATTCCCGGTTCCAGCAGGTCAGGCGGAGATCGGCGTCGAACACCGAAATGCCCTGGCGGGTGAAATCCAGGGCGTGCTGGAGCATTTCGCGGTTGTAGAGCAGCGCCGCGGAGGCGTCGTCCAGCAGCCGCAACGCGGCGGCGCTGGACACGTTGCGCCGCCGCAGCAGCAGCGACAGCACCAGCCGCGCGGACGCCGCGCCGATCGCCGAAGCGAGCAGATGTTCGGCGATCCGCAACAGGGTGATGTCGGCCTCGGCGCGGGGGTCGTAGGTCTGGCCACGGCCGGCGACGAAGGATTCGAAGGCTTCGCGGGTGCGCCGCGCCCCAAGATAGCGCGCGACCGTCGCCTCGACGTCGGCGGCCTGGACGCTGGCGCGCCACAGCCGAAAAGCCTGCGCCATCGGCGCCGCGTCCGCGCCGACGAAAATATCGGCCTGGAGGCGCTCGATCGGGGTCGCCTGGCGGGCCAGGGAAAAGACGACAAAGGCGAGGCTGTTGCCGAGCAGGCTCCAGAACACGCCACGGACGATCGTCGCCATCTGATCGTTGATCGCGGCCGCCGAGGCCGCTTCGGCATGGGCGGCGAGTTCGGAGTCGATCGAGGGAACGAGCAGGACGAATGTCCAGACGGTCAGGCCGGTGATGAGGCCCGCGATGGCCCCGAGCGACGTGCCGCGCCGCCAGGTCAGCGCGCCGATGAAGGCCGGGGCGAACTGCGCGACGCAAGCGAAGGAAAGAATGCCGATCGAGGCGAGATGGGCCTCGCCGATGAGGCGATAATAGAAATAGGCCACGACGAGGACGCCGAGAATGGCGGCTCGCCGCACCCGCAGGATCAGCCGTCCGGCTTCCCCCTCGACGGAAGGCCGCGCGCCGCCGCCAAACCAGCGTCCCGCCCGCAGTAGCAGCGGCAGGACGAGATTGTTCGAGGCCATGATCGAAAGCGCGACCGATTCGACGACCACCATGGCGGTGGCCGCCGAAAGGCCGCCGATCATCGCGATGAAGGCGACCGGCCCGTTGCCGGCGGCAAGCGGCAGCGCCATCACGGTTATGTCGCGGTCGATCGCATGGGGAAGCTCGAGCAGTCCGGCGATGGCGAGCGGGACGACGAAGACGTTGATCGCGAGCAGATAGAGCGGAAAGACGACCGCCGCGGCCCTGATGTCGTTTTCGCTGTGGTTCTCGACGATGGCGACATGGAATTGCCGGGGCAGGAACAGCACGGCGCCGCTGGAAAGAAGGATCAGCGTGGTCCAGACGGCGGGATCGGGCGGGGAGAGGACCGCGGACCTGATCCCGGGCGCGGCGGCGGCGCGATGGAACAGGTCGCCCAAGCCCCCGAACATCCCCCAGACCACGAAGACGCCGACGATGAGGAAGGCAAGGAGCTTGACGATGGATTCGGCGGCAATGGTCGTCATCAGACCGTTCTGATGCTCGCCGGCCTCCACCCGCCGCGTGCCGAAGGCCATGGCGAACAAGGCGAGCAGAAGGGCGACGGCGAAGGCGAGGTGGTCCTGTCCGTCCTGCTCCGGACCGAAAGCCGCCGACGATCCCAGCCCGATGGTCAGAGTCGCCGAGATCGCCTTGAGCTGCAAGGCGATATAGGGCACGACGCCGATCGCCGCGATCGCCGCCGCGACCGCGGCGACCGCCTCCGACTTGCCATAGCGCGCGGCGAGAAAATCGGCGATCGAGGTGATGTTCTGCGCCCGCGCGAGGCGCGCGACCCGAACCACCAGAGGCCAGCCGAAACCGAAGACCAGCATCGGTCCGATATAGATCGGGAGAAAATCGAGGCCGTTGGTCGAGGCGAGCCCGACCGAACCGAAAAAGGTCCAGGAGGTGCAATAAACGCCGAGGCCGAGCACATAGACGATTCGCCGCGTCCGTTCGCCGGAAAAGCGCGCGGCGTGGCGGTCGCCCAGGACGGCGACGCCGAGCAGGCCGGCAAAATAAAGCAGGGTTGCGGAAAGATTGATCCAGCTCAGCGCCATGGCGCTTCCGTCCCGCGGCTGTCCCGCATTGCGATCCTCACCGAATTGACCATGCCTTGACCGCGGCCTAACCTTGCGCCGGCGCGATTTCGCGCCGCTGACCCGAGGTTTGGCATGTTAGAAGATTTTAGAAAATTCGCCATGCGCGGCAATGCGCTCGATCTCGCCGTCGGCGTGATCATCGGCGCGGCTTTCAGCAAGATCGTCAATTCGCTGGTTGACGACATCATTATGCCCCTGATCGGGGCGATCACGCCCGGCGGCCTGGACTTTTCGAATTATTATATCGCGCTCACCGCGAAACTCGCCAACCACCCGGCCTATGCCGACGCCAAGAAGATCGGCGCGGCCTTCGGCTATGGCGCCTTCATTACCGCGGCGCTGAACTTCATGATCATCGCTTTCGCTCTGTTCCTGATGATCCGCGGCGTCAACAAGCTGATGGCGAAAAAGGACGAGACGCCCGCCGCGCCGCCGCGCAACGAGGTTCTGCTCGCGGAAATCCGCGACATTCTTGCGAAAAAGGACGGCCTCTCGGCCTAACGCTCGCCGGCAAGGACGGCGTCAAGGCCTGACTCCCGAAGGCTTGGCGCCGGAAATCTTGGCGCCGGAAATCTTGCCGCGCTTCCGCGGCGCTGGCGCGCCCAGCCAGTCGACGACATCCGGCCAGAGCGTTTCCAGCGTCCGGCGGCCCAAAAACAGATCGAGGTGGCCGCCGGGAACGGTCTTCCGCCTCACCGCGGTTTGCGGCGTCCCCACCAGACGCGCGCAGGCGAGGGTTTGCCCAGGAGCGGTGATGTCGTCGCCTGCCGCCGCGATCAGATAGAGCGGCGCGTCGATGGCGCGCAGATCGATCCTTTTGCCCAGGGCGATGAATTCGCCGCGCGCGAGTTCGTTGCGCTTGTATATTTTTTCGACCGTTTCGAGATAATAGGCGCCCGGCAGGTCGAGCGGGGCGCCGCTCCAGGCGCGGAACATGGCGACGCGGTCAGCGAAAGCCGGCGAATCGAGCGGCAGATCGCTTTGCAGCAGCGCGTGGATCTGTGCGTCGCTGTGCGCCCTCAAACCCCAGAACCGCTGAGCCTCGGCTCCGCGCGCCAAGCCTTCGCCGAGCCGGATCAGTTCCTGAAAGGTTTCAATCGGCGTCGCGCGGGCGAGCGCCGAAAGCGGGCTGTCTTCGGCCTCGGCGTCGATCGGAGCGGCGGCGATGGCCAGCTTGCGCGCCTTGGCCGGGAAGCGCGCCGCGAAGACGAGGCCGAGCCAACCGCCCTGGCACAGGCCGACAAAGTCGCAGCGACCGCCGATTTCGTCCAACATGACGACAAGATCGGCAAGATAGTCGTCGATGCCGCGAAAAATCTGATTTTTTTGCGCCGACAGCCATTCGACGAGATAGAGCGGGCGGCCTGCGCCGCGGAGCCGCGCCATCAGGCTGTGGCCTTCGGCGAGATCGGCGATCCGCGCGTCATGCAGGGCGAAGGGCGCACAGACCAGAATCGGCGTTCCTGCGCTCCCGGCGGCCGGCCGGTCGAAACGCCGCAATCGCGCGGCGGGAAGCTCGAGCACGATCTCATTGGCGGTCGCCCAGACGGGTTCGGGCGGGGGCGACGGCGGCGGACGAAAGCCGGCCATCATCGTCCGGGTGAAAGCCAGGCCGGCCTCGGCGGCGAAAAGACCCGGCCAGAAGAGCATCGTCCAATCCAGATCCTGTTCCGTGTCGCGCGTCATGACCCCATTCTGCCGTAAATTGCGGCAAAAGGGCGATATTCATTCGGTTGGGGCGCTGGCCTGATCGCGCGCGGTCATCGGCTTGTCCCCCGGGGCCGACGACAGGGTTCCGCGGCTCTGTTCCCGCCCGTTCTTCGCCGCCCGGCTACGATTTGACGCGCCGATCACGCAAAAGTGATCGGCGCCTTGCCATCGCCGCAATTTCGCGGCAGGAACATGGCATGTCGCAACGCCGCAAGCGCCTGACCCTGTTCGCCGCCTTCGCCCTCGCCGGGGCGGCGCCGGCGCGCGCCGCGCCGCCGGCCCATCCGCCGCTGCCGCCGGAGCGCCCCTTTTCCCTGGACGACGCGCTGCCCATGCCGGCGGACCCCGAGGCGGCGCCTGCGGCGCCGGCCAACGCCGTGACGCCGCAGGGCGTTTATCGCCAGGCGGCGCTCGAAAACTCGACCTCGGTGGCGGAATCCGCGCCCGCGCCAGCGTCCTCGCCCTACGGCGGGCTGGTCGTTCCCGGCCAGCCCGAAGCGCCGTCCGCCGTGGCCGCCGCCGCGACCTCGATCGCCCAGGGGCCTTACGATCCGCGTCCGCCCAATTACGATCCCCGTCCCGCCGGGGAGGACGTCCCGGGCTTCGATATCGCCGAGAGGGCCGGGCTTGCCGAGATAACCCGCAAATATGCGGAAAAGAACGGCGTTCCGCTCGCCTTGGTCCATCGCGTCATCATGCGAGAGAGCAAATATTGTCCCCGGCTCGTCGGCCGCGGCAAATATTACGGGCTGATGCAGATCACTCCGGCGACCGCCCGTTCGATGGGCTATCACGGCTCGGCCAAGGGCCTGCTCAATCCCGAAACCAATCTCGCCTACGCCACGCCCTATCTCGCCAACGCCTGGGCGCTCGCCGACGGCGACATGGACCGGGCGGTGCGGCTCTATGCCGCGGGCTATTACAACACGGCGAAAACCAAGCACATGCTGGGCGAAATGCGCGACGCCCATTCGCCGGCGGTGAAGCCGGCCGAGACCGTGGCCATCGCTACGCCCCCTCCGCCGCCGCCCCAACCCGCCAATGTCTTTGAGGCGATGTTCGGCGGCGCCGATCGCTGACCCTGCTGCGAGCGGACCATGAGCCAAAGCCGCGATGACGAGCCGCCGGCCGGACGCGATCT
Organism: uncultured Pseudomonadota bacterium; assembly: GCA_963748385.1. Taxonomy (GTDB): domain Bacteria; phylum Pseudomonadota; class Alphaproteobacteria; order Rhizobiales; family Beijerinckiaceae; genus Rhodoblastus. The sequence goes on along the minus strand of CAVVIQ010000010.1, from coordinate 145,478 downwards.
GCGGCTGATGGCTTGCGACGCGGAGGATCTCGCCGTTCTCGCCGCCCATCTGCAGGACGCCATTCTGCGCGTCGGCGACATGGTCTATCGGCCGAGCGAGCGGCGGTTCATCCTCCTGCTCAAGCGGTTCGACTGGCTGGGCTCGGCCGGCGGCCCGCCGCAAAGGGCTTTGACCGGCCTGCATTTCGAAAATGTCCGCAATGTCTCCCTGCGCGGCTTCCGCCAGGACCGGCCCGACGACCTCCTCTCCCTGCTGAACATCGAATTCATCCCCGGCGACCCGCCTTCGGGCGAAGCGCGGCTGGTCTTTTCCGGCGGATGCGTCGTCAAGCTCGATGTCGAATGCCTCGAAGCCCGCATGGCCGATCTCGGGCCGCGCTGGCGCGTCCGCCACGCGCCCGGCCACCGCGGCTGAAGCCCGAGTCGGGCCCTCCGCCGCTTGACAAAAACCCGCGCGGCTTCCAAACCGCTGGCCTGTTTCAGGGAGTAAAGGGCATGCCGTTCCGGCTCGACGCCGCCGCCGGCGATTTTCACCAGAAATTCGAGCAGCTCCTGCACATGAAGCGGGAGACGGCGGAAGAGGTGGACCATGTCGTCCGCGACATCATCGCAGATGTGATCGCGCGCGGCGACGCAGCCTTGATCGACTATTCGCGCCGTTTCGACCGCATCGAACTCACTCCCGAAACCTTGCGGGTTTCGCGCGCGGAAGTTGACGCCGCGACCGCCGCCTGCTCCAACGAGCAGATCGCCGCGCTGGAGCTGGCGCGCGACCGCATCGTCGCCTTCCACGAGAGGCAGCGCCCGAGCGACCTGCGCTTCAGGGACGAGGCCGGGGTGGAGCTCGGCTGGCGCTGGACGGCGGTGGAGTCCGCCGGCCTCTATGTGCCCGGCGGCACGGCGGCCTATCCGTCCTCGGTGCTGATGAACGCCGTGCCCGCCAAGGTGGCGGGGGTCGAGCGCCTGGTCATGGTCGTGCCGGCGCCCGATGGCCAGCTGCCGCCGCTGGTGCTGGCGGCGGCCCGGATCGCCGGGGTGGACGAAATTTTCCGCGTCGGCGGCGCGCAGGCGGTCGCGGCTCTGGCCTATGGCACGGAAACGATCAGGCCGGTGGCCAAGATCGTCGGTCCGGGCAACGCTTTTGTCGCCGCGGCCAAGCGCCGCGTCTTCGGCCAATGCGGCATCGACATGATCGCCGGCCCGTCGGAAGTGCTGATCCTGGCCGACAGAACCGCGCGGCCCGAATGGATCGCCATCGACCTGCTCGCCCAGGCCGAACACGACACGGCGGCGCAGAGCATTCTCATCACCGACGACCGGGCGCTGGCCGACGCGGTCGAAGCGGCGGTCGCCGAGCGCCTGAAAAGCCTGCCGCGCCGGGCCATCGCCGAAAAGAGCTGGAACGAGCTCGGCGCGATCATCGTCGTCGAAAAGCTCGAGCAATCCCTGCCGCTCGCCGACCGCATCGCCGCCGAACATCTCGAAATCATGGCCGAGAAGGCGGAAGAACTCGCGGCGGGCGTGCGCAACGCCGGCGCGGTCTTCATTGGGGCCTATACGCCCGAGGCGATCGGCGATTATGTCGGCGGCTCGAACCACGTCCTTCCAACGGCGCGTTCGGCGCGCTTTTCCTCCGGCCTCAATGTGCTGGACTTCATGAAGCGAACCTCGCTGCTCAAATGTTCGCCGGAGAGCCTGCGGGCCATCGGGCCGGCGGCGGTGGTGCTGGGCAGGTCGGAGGGGCTGGACGCCCACGCGCTTTCCGTGGCCCTGCGGCTCGAATCCGGCGTCGACCAGGGCTAGGCCATGCATCGTCAGGAGAGCCAGCCCCGCAATCGGCTCGTCGGCGTCACGCTCGACGAAGCCTCGATCGGTCGCGGAAATTCCGACCAGGAGCACGAGCGCGCGGTCGCCATCTATGATCTCGTCGAGGAGAATTCCTTTGGCCTGCCGGACCATGACGGCGGCCCCTACCGGCTTCTGATCGCCTTGCGCGAGTTGAAACTGGCGCTGAACATCCAGGACGAGGCGGGCGAGCTCGTCGTCGTCCACATCCTGTCGCTGACGCCCTTCCGCCGCATCCTCAAGGATTATTTCATGATCTGCGAGAGCTATTACGCGGCGATCCGCACCGCGAGCCCCGCCCAGATCGAGGCGATCGACATGGGCCGGCGCGGCTTGCACAACGAGGGGGCGCAATTGCTCGGCGAGCGCCTGCGCGGCAAGATCGACTGCGATTTCGACACCACGCGGCGCATTTTCACTTTGATCACCGCGCTGCACTGGAAGGGCTGAAACGGGCGGCTTCGCGTGTGCGCCTGCCTGGTCCTGCCCGCTTCGCCGCGACCACCGCGGGCGGAAGGCCTATCAAGGACGCCTTTGGGGAAAAGACAAATGTTCACGCCGGATTTTCTGGATTCCTTCGACCGGCTCGTCGCCTTCGACGCGGAGACGACCGGCAAGCGCGCGCCGAGCGCCGAATTCATCCGCAAACAGCCGTTCGCCTGGAAGCCGCCGGGCGTGGTCATCGAACTCGGCTTTGTTGAAATTCTGCGCCACGGCGCGGCATGGAAAAAGGGCGAGAGCTGGCGCAGCCTGGTCAACCCGGACGGACCGATCGATCCGGCGGCGATCAGGATCCACCAAATCCGTCCGGGCGATCTCAAGGGCGCGCCGCGCTTTGCCGCGATTTTGGAGCGCGTGCGGGATTTCATCGGCGCGGCGCCGATCGTCGCCCATGCCTACAAGAACGAGCGCGATTTCCTCGATTACGAATTCGCCCGCGCGAAAAATATTCAATGGGGCGAAAGCGCCTATGACGAGGCGCGCTACATCTGCACGCAAAGACTTTTCGCCCAGCTTTATCCCGGCGCCGGGAAGTCGCTGACGTCGATGTGCGACCGGTTGGCGCTCGACACGCTGGCGCGCGACGAAAAGCACGGCGCCCTGCTCGACGCCGACATGACGGTCGACGCGCTGATCCTGTTGGAGCAGCAGTTGAAACACGGGATCGGCGAAGCGCCGCGCTCATGGACTTCCGGCTGAGCGGGCGGCCGAAAGCGATATGCAAGGTCTGGCCGGCGCTGCAAGCCCTTCACTGGCAGCCCGGCGAATAATCCCGCCCATCGGAGGCGCGGGCGCTTTGGCGCGCGATTTTTGCACGGAAAATACGGATTGAATTCATCGGATTAGAGCTCGCCCAAACCCGAGCCGCCGGCCCCTGACCGATTGGAGAAAAATATCGGGTCATTGCGGAGCTTCACCCGCTTGAACCGCTGCCGGTTTCGTGGACAACTAGAAGCGTTGTTTAATGGAACCGGCGGCAGGCCAGTAAGTTGTTGGCGAAAGTCGCCTGGACCGGCGAATGGTCGGCTTCATGGGGCCCGCGAGCCAAGTGAGCCTCGTCGGCGTCGCCGAGGAGTTTTCGCCGTCGAGTTCAGTCCGCCCTGGCGTAACGATGCCGGAGGTCGCATGTGCCGGACGCAAGGAGTTTTCAATCACATGAAGGGGTTCTGGCGCGCCCGGGGCCGTATTCTACTGGTCGCGTTGACGATCTGGGCGCTCGCGATGGTCGTTCCGGACCTTTATCGACTTGCGCATCCTCTCGGTTCGTTCGGCTTCACCGCCAATGGCGACGGCCTTGTCACCGATGTGCAAGGGCCGTTCCCTGATGAAAAGGCGTCGCCGGCCTGGCAGGCGGGCCTGCGACGGGGGGATCGCCTCGACTTGACGCAAATGCGCTGCATTCCGGTCAACACGCGCCGATGCGCCAGCGCTCTGGCGACCTTTGGAGGATTGCAGCTTGTCGAGGATCGCCGAAGCGTCGATCTTCCGATCATGGCGACCGAGGACAAGCCGGCGCGTCAAATCGAGATCATCGCCCAGACGAGGCCCTTCACGTGGTGGGTGACGGCCGTCCTGCCGCTCGATCAGATCGCGGCTATTTTTGTCATTCTGGCTGCCGCGTGGCTCGTCTGGACGCGGCCGGGGGGAATGACCTGGGGCTTTTTCCTCTACGTCATCTGGTTCAATCCCGGGCAGTCCTACCAATATTATGCGTGGCTGCAAACCGCGCCCGCCGCCTTGCTGGCGCAGAACCTGGCCGGCGCCATGGCGCAGGGGGCCGGCCTGGCCGGCTTCCTGCTGTTCGCCTTGCGGGCGCCGCAAGACAAAAGCGCGCCGCGCTGGCGACCGATCGAAAGGGCCTTGCCCGCGGTCGCCATCGTGTTGGCGATTCTTCTCGCCCTCGCCAGCGCCAATGTCTTCGGCGCGCCGACCGAGGCGGTGACGCGTGCAGGAATCCTGAGCGGATTCGTCGTAGCCGCCATTGCGCTGGCCATCCTTCTGGCGCGCCGCCGCGAGCAGTCGCCTGCGGATTATCAACGCCTTCGCTGGGTGATCTGGGGCTGTCTGATTGGACTGCCCTCCTTGACCCTCGCCGATATCGCACAACAGACGACGCTCCTCGCCGACATTTGGGGGACAGCATCGCCGGCGGAGGAATTCTGGGATCTGATCCGCCTCGTGAATGGCGTCCTGTGCCTGTTCGTATTCGAGGCGGTGCGACGGCCGCTGGTCGTCAGCGTGGCGATCCCGCTGCGTCGCGTGACGATCCTCGGCCTTCTGCTGAGCGCGCCAGCATTGTTTTTACATGAACAATTTCAGCATATCAGTGAAGGATTCCGGGAAAACCTGACGATCCCAAGCTGGGTCTGGCTGACGATCGCCATTCTCGTGCTATTCGCCATATCGCGCCTGCATGAATTCGCGACCCACCACGCCGACCGCTTTTTCAATCGAGCCGTCGCCCGGGCAGGTCAGGATCTCGGCAGTCTGATCCTGCAGGCGCAGGATTTCGCCGCGATCGAAGCTCAACTGGCGAGCGCGGTTTGCGAGAGGCTTGCACTGGCGTCCGCCAGCGTTTTCCGCAAGGACGGCGCCATCTTTCGCCGCAGCGCCTGGGCCGGCGGCTGGGACGGGCAGAGCGCCCGGACGCTGGAGCCGGACGATCGGATGCAGCAGAGCCTGAATGCGTTGCGCCCGTTTGACGTCGGGACCGATGTCGCGCAACGCAATGGCCTTCCCGACGGGCTCGCACGGCCGGTTTTCGGGGTTCCGGTCGCAAATCGCTTCGAATGCTACGCAATCGCCCTCTATGGACCTCATGCCACGGGCGCCAACCTCAACGAAGATGAGCGCGCGACGCTCGCCCAGCTCGCGGCGCTGGCGGGCGATGTCTGGACAAAGCTCGACCATGAGGCGCTGCGGCGACGGAATGAGGCGCTTCAGTCCGAAATCGATCGCATGTCCGCGAAACTGGCTGCGGCGAGCAGCGGACCGGCAGACGCGACGTAGGACTGCGGTGTGTTTCGGGACTGAGTCCCCAAGCCCGTTCGCCTGATGTCCGAACAAAAATGCGCCCATGCGCGACCACCCCGCTGAAACAGGCCGCATTCCCGTGCGAATCGCCGACGGCCGGTGTCCGGAGGGAGGGCGTATCTCGCATAGCCCGCAAGCTTGGTCGTTCTTGCTTTCACAGCGTCGTGTAGAAGGAGCGGTCTACGTACGCGACATCGACAATATCGGAACTCGAATACGGCGGAAGCCGCACCCGTATCCGGTCAGCCGCGCGAGTGTTGTCCGGGTTGTCACCGAGCGGCGCGAACGCCGAGCGCATCGATTTCTCGGGCGAAAAAAACTGGAAAAATCACGCCAGCCCCGCGAGACCCTCGCGGCTGGCGTCGAAAACGCCTTTTTCCGTGATGATCCCGCTGACCAGCCGGGCCGGGGTCACGTCGAAGCCGGGGTTGCGCGCCGGCGTGTCTTTTGGCGCGATCCGCACGGACAAAACTTCGCCATTGCCGCCGAGGCCGGGCACAAAAGTGACCTCTTCCGGCGCGCGTTCCTCGATCGGGATCAGCCCGCCCTCGGCAAGCGCGAAATCGAGGGTCGAGACCGGGGCGGCGACGTAAAAGGGCAGGCCGCAATCGCGCGCGGCGAGCGCCTTGAGATAAGTGCCGATCTTGTTGCAGACGTCGCCATTGGCGGCGATGCGGTCGGCGCCGACGATCGCCATGTCGATCTCGCCGCGCTGCATCAGATGGCCGCCGGCATTGTCCACGATCAATGTGTGCGGAATTTTCTGCTGGCCGAGTTCGAAGGCTGTCAGGGATGCGCCCTGATTGCGCGGGCGGGTCTCGTCGACGAAGACATGGACGGGAATTCCGGCGGCTTGCGCCTTGTAGATCGGCGCGGTCGCGGTGCCCCAATCGACGGTGGCGAGCCAGCCGGCGTTGCAATGGGTGAGGATGCGCACCGGCGCGCCGCCGCGCTTTTCGGAAATGGCGCGGATCAGGGCGAGACCGTGGTCGCCGATCGCCGCGTTGCAGGCGACATCCTTTTCCAGCAGGTGTCTGGCGAAGGCGAAGGCGGCGTCGCGGCGCAATTCGTCAGGCATGGGCTGGAGAAAGCCGGTCATCCGCGCCAAGGCCCAGGCGAGATTGACGGCGGTCGGCCGCGTGGCGCGTAAAACCTCGGCCGCATGAGCCATCGCCGCGTCGGACGCGTCGGCGCGCAAGGCCAGCGCCAGGCCATAGGCGGCGGTGACGCCGATCAGCGGCGCGCCGCGCACCAGCATGTCCCTGATCGCCCGCGCCGCGTCGTCGAGGTCGCCAGGAGAACGGTCGCGACCACATGGGGCAGGCGGGTCTGGTCGATGATGAACACGCCCCGGCCCTCGGGGTCGGGCCAGATGGCCGTGCGTTTCTGGCCGTCGATCAGCATGGCGGAATCCGGGGGGCTCGGTCGTCGTGTGCGTCGCCTCGCCGAACGGCGCGCGGCGGGTGAGGCAGGAAAATTTCTCCCTCGGGATAGCCAACTCTGCCGCGCCCGCCAAGATCTTTCAGCGCATCAGATCGGCGAACGCCTGGCGCATGGTGGCGCTGGAGATGCCGAACAGGCCGCCGTAGGGCTGGTCGAGGTCGAGGATGACGAAGACGGCGACGGTGATCGACAGGGCGCAAAGGGCGATCAGCGCCATGATCGTGGCGTTGGGCCGCGTGGTGAGCCCGAAGGAGCCGAACAGGATCGCCAGCCAGAACACCAGCACCCAGTAGAAGGGCGCCGAGATCGAAGCGCGCTCGGCGGCGATCGCTTTCCACCGCGCGTTGAGCACATCGCGATATTGCGCTTCGCAGGCGGCGGCGACGTTTTTCTGCAACGAGGTCGCAGGGGTCAGCGAGCGGATTTCGACGCCGACGTCGCCGAGCACGCCCGCGAGGCTCGGGGCCTCGCCAAATCGCGGCGCTTTCTTCATGTCGGGATAATCGACTCCCGTCGGGCGCGGCTCGTCCGGCCAGGTGCTGGCGATCACCGCCGCGACATAGCCGCGCAACTGGGCGCGGATCCGGTCGGTCTCGGGGCCGTAGTCGCGCAAGCAGCGGTCGAGCTGGATGATCTGGGCCGCATCGTCCGCCCGCGCGGCGTAGGCGGCGTCAAATCCCCCCTTTACCGAAGTGGTCAGGAGGCCGAGGACGATGGCGGTGAAATTCACCAGCAGCATCACCACGAGTTGCATCAGCGATATGGATTCGGGCGAGCGATGATTCTCTGGCAGGCGTTTGTGGACATGGAGGCCGAGCGCGGCGCTGGCGCAGAGAATGACGAAAAGAAAGACAGAGTTGATGGGATTCTGCATGTTTTCCGCCCTGATGCGCCGTGCGCGTCCGGCGCCAGCTTGGCCGCAGCGCGCGGCGCCCTGTCAAGTCCCGGTCCTATCGGCCGCCTTTGCGCGCCAGCATTGCTTGAGGCGTCGAGAATGACACTGGAAAACGCCGGCGCCGGGGTGTATTGCTTTTTCGGCTGGCGCTGTTGTTAAGCCTCTGGCAATCCTTTCGCGAAAGACTATTTTTTTGGTTGGGGCCATCGCAACGATGGAGGGATCCCATGGGCGCTTTCAAAAGAATCCTGCGCGCGATTTTCGAGGATGACGGCGCGCCGAGCCTTTATTCGGGACTGGTGGTCGGCGCGTCGACGCCGGGGCGCTCCCCCATGGAGGCCGCCGCCGCCGGGAGCCGGCGCGATACAGCCGGGGCCAGGACGAGACCCGCGCGCCGGTCGTGAGACCACCGCAATAACCTCAGGAACTCAGGTTCCGCGCGGCTTGGCGCGGGTCGTCGGCGCGGCGGCGGCCGGGTCGTCGGGCCAAGGGTGGCGCGGATAGCGGCCTTTCATCTCCGCCTTCACCGCCGCCCATGAGCCGCGCCAGAAGCCCGGCAGGTCGCGGGTGATCTGGATTGGGCGATGCGCCGGCGACAGCAGATGCAGGGTCAGCGGAACCCGGCCGCCGGCAAGGCTCGGATGGGTCGAAAGCCCGTAGAATTCCTGAACCCGCGCCGCCAGGACGGGACCTTCGGCCGCCGCCGTAATCGAGGGCGATCGATGAGCCGGCGGGGGTGACGAAATGGGTCGGCGCCTCCGCCTCCAGCCGCCGCGCCAGATCCCACGGGACAAGCGCGGACAGCGCGGCGTCGAAAATTTCCGCGTCGATCTCGTCGAGTTTCTGCCGCCCGAGAATGAAGGGCGCGAGCCATTCCTCCGGATTTTTCGCGAGCGCCGCCTCGCTCAGGTCGGGCCAGGGATTTTCGCCGCCGGCGAAGGCCTGGCGCAAAAAAGCGACCCGCTCGCGCATCTGTCTCTGCGCCTTGCTCCAGCCGAGCCGGTCGATGCCGAAAGTCGCCGCGCCGCGCGCCAGGATTTTCGCGTTTTCCAGCGTGGCTTCGACCGCCAGATTGCGTTCAGTGAGAGTCAGCGCGCCGAAACGCCGGGTCTCGCGCCGGCGCAGGGCGCCGCTCGCCGGTTCGAAACGGGTCTCGTCCTGCGTTTCGATGTCGCCGCCGAACAAAGCCTCGAATTCCGCCTCGTCCAGTTCGGCGGCGGCGAGAATGCGGCCCGCGCCAGCGCGACCGGAAATTTCCGCGACGCCCAGCATCTTCGCGCGGGCCAGCGCCAGATGCGGCTCAAGGCTGGCGGCGCGGCCATTGGCCATCAGGAACTCGCCCGCTTTTCCCCGCGCTCGCGCAACGCGGTCGGGATAGGCCAGGGCGACCAGGGCGCCCGGCGAAAGCGCTTTTGCCTCGCGCTTTTCCTCGAGCGCGCGCGCGGCGTCGCGCAAGGAATGTTTCCATCCGTGGGCAAGGCGGCGTCCGTCCCTGCTTCGCGGGGAATTGTCGCTCGCGAAGCGGTCCAGCCGTTCGCCCAGATCGGACGAATCGCCGCCGAGGCCACGTTCGCTCAGGACCACGGCGAGTTCGCAGGCTTTTTCGCCCTCGCCGAAGAATTCCGCCTGAAGCGCCATGCGGGCGAGGCGCGGCGGCAAAGGCAGGCGGCGCATGGCTTTTCCGCGCGCCGTGATGGCGCCCTCGGCGTCCAGCGCGCCAAGCTCCTGAAGCAGGGCGCGTCCCTCGGCGCAGGCGGGGGCGGGCGGGGGATCGAGCCAAAGAAGCTCGTTGGGGTCGCGCGCGCCCCAGGCCGCGAGGTCGAGCAGCAGGCCGGACAGATCGGCGGCGAGGATTTCCGGTTGCGCGAAAGCCGGCAGGGCGCCGGTCGCGGCCTCCTCCCACAGCCGGTAGCACAGCCCCGGCTGGGTGCGGCCGGCGCGGCCGCGGCGCTGGTCGGCGGCGGCGCGCGACACCCGCAGGGTTTCGAGCCGGGTCAGGCCGAGATCTGGCTCGAAGCGCGGCGCGCGGACGAGGCCGCAGTCGATGACCACGCGCACGCCGTCGATGGTGATCGAGGTTTCGGCGATAGAGGTCGCCAGAACGATCTTGCGCCGGCCGTGCGGCGCGGGGCGGATGGCGCGATCCTGCGCCGCTCGCTCCATTGCGCCGTAGAGCGGGCAGACATCGACCGCCGGATCGTTCAGGCTTTCTTCGAGTTTTCTGGCCAGCCGCAGGATTTCGGCCTGGCCGGGCAGGAAAACCAGAAGAGAGCCCGGCTGTTCGGCCAGGGCCCGGCGCACGGCGCGAAAAGCGGCGTCCTCGATTTTTTCGCGCGGATCCCGGCCGAGATAGACGGTTTCGACCGGAAAGGCGCGCCCCTGCGATTCGACGATGGGCGCGTCCCGCATCAATTGCGAGACCCGCGCGCCGTCGAGCGTCGCCGACATGACCAGCAGACGCAGGTCGGGCCGCAGCGCGGCCTGCGCGTCGAGCGCCAGGGCAAGCCCGAGGTCGGCGTCGAGCGAGCGTTCGTGGAATTCGTCGAAAAGCACCGCCGCCACGCCTTCGAGCGAGGGGTCGTCGAGGATCATCCGGGCGAAGACGCCTTCGGTGACCACCTCGATCCGGGTTTTCGGCCCGCTCAGCGATTGCATGCGCACCTTCAGGCCGATGGTTTCGCCGAGCCGGTCGCCGACGAGGCTGGACATGCGTTCGGCGGCGGCGCGGGCGGCGAGGCGGCGCGGCTCCAGCACGACGATCTTCCCATCTCCCGCCAAGGGGCGAATTTGCTGGCGTCGAGCAGGGCGGGCGGAACGCCGGTGGTCTTGCCGGCGCCCGGCGGCGCCACGAGCACGGCCCGCGCGCTCTCCGCGAGCGTCCGGGCCAGGCGCGGCAAGACTTCGTCGATCGGCAGGGTCATGCCGCCTCATGCCAGCAAATGCGGCTTGCGGCAACGCGCCGTGCCGAAAGGCCGAAGGCGCCCCCTTCTCTCGCGCGGCGGAAAGGTCTATAGGACTGCCCCGGTCGCGCCTCATTTCGAGGCGGCAGCCAGGATGGCCCCATGTCGCAAGACACGATTCCCACGCCCGCCGCCGTCACGCCTTCCCCGGAATCCGTCACCCAGCCAGCCCCGCCCGACACTGAGCACCAGGGCGAGGGGTTCTGGACCCTGATGCTCGGCTCGATGGGCGTGGTCTATGGCGACATCGGCACCAGCCCGCTCTATGCGTTGCAGGCGGCGCTGGACCATATGAAGAAGGACGGCGTGGTCGAATCCGAGGTGATCGGCATCGTTTCGTTGCTAATCTGGGCGCTGTTCTTCGTGGTGACGGCGAAATACGTGTTCTTCCTGATGCGGGCGGACAACAAGGGCGAAGGCGGCACCCTGTCGCTGATGGCCCTGGCGCAGAACGCGCTTGGGCGGCGATCGCGCTGGATATTCCTCCTGGGCGTGGCCGGCGCGGCCCTGTTTTCCGGCGATGCGATCATCACCCCCGCGATTTCGGTGCTCTCGGCGGTCGAGGGCCTCAACACCGCGTCGAGCGCCTTCCACCCCTATGTTCTGCCGATCGCGGTGGGGATTCTGGTCAGCCTGTTCATCGTGCAAAGTAGCGGCACGGCCAAGGTCGCGACCTATTTCGGCCCGATCATGGTGCTGTTCTTCGGCATCATTGGCGCGCTGGGGATTTATCACATCGCCGACGCGCCGCGCATTCTCTATGCCTTCAATCCGATCTCCGGCCTCAAATTCCTGTTCGGCCACGGCGCGACCGGCTTCATCACCCTCGGCCTCGTCTTCCTCGCGGTGACCGGGGCGGAGGCGCTTTACGCCGATATGGGCCATTTCGGCCGCAAGCCGATCCAGCTCGCCTGGCTGTTCTTCGTCCTGCCGGCGCTGGTGTGCAATTATCTCGGCCAGGGCGCGCTGGTGATGAACGACCATGCGGCGGTCGCCAATCCCTTCTATCTGATGGCGCCCGCCTGGACGCTGATTCCCTTCGTCGTCCTCGCCACCGTCGCCACGATCATCGCCAGCCAGGCGGTGATCACCGGCGCCTTCTCGCTGTCGCGCCAGGCGATCCAGCTCGGCCTGCTGCCGCGCCTCGAAATCCAGCACACTTCCGCGACAACGGAAGGGCAGATTTTCGTTCCGCGGGTCAATCGGACCCTGCTGATCGGCGTGCTGCTGCTGGTGTTCCTGTTCCGCACCTCGGACAATCTCGCCAACGCCTATGGCATAGCGGTGACCGGCACCATGGTGGTGACGACGGCGCTCGCTTTCTTCGTGGTGTGGAAATTGTGGCGCTGGCCGCTCGCCGCCGCCATCCCCTTCGTCGGCCTGTTCCTCGTCGTCGATCTCGCCTTCATGGCCGCGAACCTGGTGAAAGTGCTGGAAGGCGGCTGGGTGCCGTTGAGCCTCGCCGGCCTGTCGATGATCGTGATGTGGACCTGGGTGCGCGGCACCGAGCTTCTGGCGCGCAAGACCCACCGCGATTCGATCCCGACCACCGATCTCATCCGCATGCTGGAGAAATCCAAGCCGACCCGGGTGCCCGGCACGGCGGTTTTCCTGACCGGCGACCCCAATGTCGCGCCCTCGGCCTTGATGCATAATCTCAAGCACAACAAGGTGCTGCATGAACGCATCGTGATCATGAACGTGGTCACCAAGCCGACGCCGCGCGTGTCCGAGCGCAATCGTTTCGAGAGCGAGAAGCTCTCGGAGGACTTCATGCGCGTGACGCTGTATTTCGGTTTCATGGAATTGCCGAGGGTGCCGGCGGCCATGGCCCTGATGCGCAAATGCGGGGTGAAGTTCGACATCATGACCACGTCCTTCTTCCTCGGCAAAAGGACGCTGAAAACCTCGCCGGCCTCCGGCATGCCGCAATGGCAGGACAGGCTGTACGTCAACCTGTCGAAACAGGCGATCAACGCCACCGACTTCTTCTCCATCCCCTCCGACCGCGTGGTCGAAATGGGCGCGCAAGTGACGATCTGACGAAACGGGAAGAGGCGGACGCGCCCGGCCGTTTGCTTTCTGGCGGCGCGCCAACGCCTTCCAACTGTCATGCCTGGCCACAGCCGTCGTGAGACGGCGTCGCTTCGCTCGCCTATGGGGGGGCCCGCCGGGCCTCCCGCCGAGCGACCGATCCCCGCTTCCCATTCCCCGCCGCGCGCCCCATATTGCCTCCATGGCGAAAAAACCTTCCTCTCGGGCCAGGGCGTCAAAGCCTGACGTCCAGCCGCTGGACGAGCATCTGGCGGCTTTGCTCAACCCCGCCTTGATCGGCAAGGGGTTCGAGGAGGCGTCGTCGCCTTATGTGGCGGAAAAACTCTCCGCCGAGGAAGCCGCGCGCTATGGGCTCGGACAAGAGCCCGAAATTGCGCGCGAAAAACCGGTGCGGCGGGCGCCGCCGAAAACGGAATTCCAGACCGGGAGCGGGGTTACCGCGACTCTTCTCGAAGAACTGCTGGAAAAAGGCGATCCCAATCTGCGCGACACCGCGCCCTGGGTTCCGCATCGCCCGGCGCGGCCGGAAAAATCGGAAGGCGGCGTCCGCTTCGAGCTGGTCTCGGAATATTCCCCGCGAGGGCGACCAGCCCCATGCCATCGACGAACTGGTCGAAGGTTTGCAAGCGCAGGAGCGTGATCAGGTCCTGCTCGGCGTCACCGGCTCGGGCAAGACTTTCACCATGGCGCAGGTCATTGCGCGGACGCAGCGCCCGGCGCTCATCCTCGCGCCCAACAAGACGCTCGCCGCCCAGCTTTACGGCGAGTTCAAGAGCTTTTTTCCGAATAACGCGGTCGAATATTTCGTTTCATATTACGACTATTACCAGCCCGAAGCGTATGTGCCGCGCACCGACACTTTTATTGAAAAAGAATCCTCGATCAACGAGCAGATCGACCGGATGCGCCATTCCGCCACCCGCGCCTTGCTCGAACGGGACGACGTCATCATCGTCGCCTCGGTTTCCTGCATTTACGGCATAGGCTCGGTCGAGACCTATACCGCCATGACCTTTTCGGTGAAGCTTGGGGAAAAGCTCGACCAGCGCCGGTTGTTGCAAGACCTTGTCGCGCTGCAATACAAGCGTACGCCGGATTTTTCCCGCGGCGCCTTTCGCGTGCGCGGCGATACGGTGGAAGTCTTTCCCGCCCACTACGAGGACCGCGCCTGGCGCGTCTCCTTCTTCGGCGACGAGGTGGAGTCGCTTGCCGAATTCGACCCGCTCACCGGCAAGAAATTCCAGGACCTCGAACAGATCAAATTCTACGCCAATTCGCATTATGTCACGCCGCGCCCGACTCTTTTGCAGGCGATCGACGGCATCAAGTCGGAGCTGCGCCAGAGGCTCGACGAATTGCAGGCTTCGGGCCGCTTCCTCGAAGCGCAGCGCCTCGAACAGCGCACGACCTTCGATCTCGAAATGCTGCAGGCGACCGGCTCCTGCGCCGGCATCGAGAATTATTCGCGCTATCTCACCGGCCGGCGCCCCGGCGAGCCGCCGCCGACCCTCTTCGAATATCTGCCCGACAGCGCCATCGTTTTTACCGACGAAAGCCACGTGACCGTGCCGCAGATCGGCGGCATGTATCGCGGGGATTTCCGGCGCAAGGCGACGCTCGCCGAATATGGCTTCCGCCTGCCGTCCTGCCTGGACAACCGGCCGCTGCGGTTCGAGGAATGGGACGCCATGCGGCCGCAGTCGATCCATGTCTCGGCGACGCCGGGCGATTGGGAAATGGAGCGCACGGGGGGCGTTTTCGTCGAACAGGTCATCCGCCCGACCGGACTGGTCGATCCGCCGGTCGAAGTGCGCTCGGCGCGCAGCCAGGTGGACGACCTGCTGGGGGAGGTCCGCGATTTTTCAGCGCGCGGCTATCGAACCCTTGTCACCGTTCTGACCAAGCGCATGGCCGAGGATCTCACCGAATATCTGCACGAGAACGGCGTGCGGGTGCGCTACATGCATTCCGACATCGACACGATCGAACGCATCGAGATCCTCCGCGACCTGCGGCTCGGCGCCTTCGACGTGCTGGTCGGCATCAACCTGCTGCGCGAGGGCCTCGACATTCCCGAATGCGCGCTGGTCGCCATTCTCGACGCCGACAAGGAAGGTTTCCTGCGCAGCGAGCGCTCGCTGGTCCAGACCATCGGCCGCGCCGCGCGCAACGTGGACGGCAAGGTCATTCTCTACGCCGACGCGATCACCGGCTCGATGGACCGCGCCATGAGCGAGACGCGGCGCCGGCGCGAAAAACAGCTCGCCTGGAACGCGGAACACAATATCACCCCGGCGACGATCAAGCGCGGCATCGCCGACATTCTGGGCTCGGTCTACGAGCAGGATCATGTCAGCGTCGACATCGGCCTCGCCGCGCCGGCCATCGGCCATAATTTCGGGGCGACCATCGCCGATCTGGAAAAGAGGATGAAGGCGGCCGCGGGCGATCTCGATTTCGAGACCGCCGCGCGGCTGCGCGACGAAATCAGGCGCCTTCAGGCGGTGGAGCTCACCGTTTCCGACGATCCGCTTGCCCGCCAGAGCGAGGTGGAGGCGGGCGGCGGACAGTTCGCCGGCGCGCGCAGATATGGCGAAAAGGCCAATCTGCCGCCGACTCGCGTCCGCAAGCCGACCGACGAAGACATGGGGCCGCATAATTTCGGAGGCGGCGAGGCGCGGCCCAAAAATTCAGCCCCTTGGCGCCACAAGCCGAAGCGGCGATAATCCGGGGAAAAATTGGGGAGGAACGTCATGCTTGGCCTTATGCAGCGGCGCGAGCTGCTCATCTCATCGATCATCCTGCACGCCGCCCGCCACCACGGCGACGCCGAAGTGGTGTCGCGCCGCGATGACGGCAGCATCGCGCGCACGACCTACCGGACGCTGGAGCTGCGCGCGCGAAAGCTGATGGCTGCGCTGCGGGAGCTGGGCGTCGGCTTCGGCGACCGCGTCGCCACGCTGGCCATGAACAGCGACCGCCATCTCGAACTTTATTACGGCGTTTCCGGCATAGGCGCGGTCTGCCACACCATCAATCCGCGCCTGGCGCCGGACGATATCGCCTACATCATCAACCACGCCGAAGATCATGTGCTGTTCGTCGACGCCTGTTTCGCGCCGCTCGCCGCCGCTATCGCGCCCAAGGTCGCCGCCAATCTGCGCACGATCGTCGTGCTCGCCGATCCGGCTGAAATGAAGCCGCTCGACCTGCCGCCCGGCATGACGCAGCTTTGTTACGAAAGCCTGCTGGAGGCGGCGCGTGAGGAGGCGGACTGGCCCGTCTTCGACGAAAACACCGCCTGCGGCCTTTGCTACACCTCCGGGACCACCGGAAAGCCGAAAGGCGTGCTTTATTCGCACCGCTCCTCGCTGCTCCACGCCTACGCCGCCAACAGCGCCGACGCCGTGGCCTTGCGCGCGACGACGCGGGTTCTTCCCGTCGTGCCGATGTTCCATGTCAACGCCTGGGGCCTGCCCTATGCCGCGCCCATGGTCGGCGCCGCGCTGATCATGCCGGGGCGCCATCTCGACCCGGTCTCGCTGCTTGGCCTGATGGACGGCGAGCGGGTCGATCTTTCGGTCGGCGTGCCCACGGTCTGGCTGGCTCTGGTCAATCACATGCGACAGACCGGCTCCCGCTTCAAGACGCTCAAGAGAATCATGTCGGGCGGGGCGGCGCTGCCGCGCGCCCTGGTCGTCGCCTTCGCGGAATTGGGCGTCGAAGCTTGTCAGGGCTGGGGCATGACCGAGACCAGCCCCATCGTCACCTATAACACCGTAAAGGCCGCGACCGCGTCGCTCGCCGGCGAGGCGCGCTTGGACCATGCGATCAAGCAGGGCCGCGTCCTGTTCGGCGCGGATATCCGCGCCGTCGGACGGGACGGCGGGGAAACGCCGTGGGACGGCAAGAGCCAGGGCGACATTTCCTGTCGCGGCCACTGGATCGCCAGAGGCTATTTCCGAGCCCCGGACAGCGAGATCGGCGACGACGCCTGGTTTCCCACCGGCGATGTCGGGGTGATCGACGAAAACGGCTACATGCTGCTCACCGACCGCTCCAAGGATCTGATCAAATCGGGCGGCGAATGGATCAGCTCGATCGAACTCGAAAATATCGCGGTCGGCCACCCCGATGTCGCGGAGGCGGCGGCCATCGCGGCGCCGGACGAGAAATGGGGCGAAAGGCCGCTGCTGATCGTCGTGCCGCGCGAGGGCCATGAACCGCAACCGGAAGACGTGCGCGCTTTTTTCAAGGGCAAGGTCGCCAATTTCGCCGTTCCGGACCGGGTGATCGTCGCCGGAGAATTGCCGCACGGGGCGACCGGAAAGATCCTGAAGGTCGAATTGCGGCGGCTCTACACCGGCGACAAGTAATCGGCTTCGCCGCGAGGGGAAGCCGGTCGCAAAAAGGACACAGAACCGGGGAATTTGCGCGAGAGCCGGCGAAACGCTTGGCAAAGCCGTCTCGATCGTTCTTAAGGAACGACGCCTCTCGGGGAAATTGCGAATCATGTGGCGCGCGCGAAAAACTCCGGCTCTTGTTCTGGCCGTCATGCTCGGCGCGGCGCCTGTCGCGCCCCTGACATCGTGGGCGCAAAGTCCGCTTTCGCCCGAGCCGACGGCGGACCAGCCGCCGGCGACGGCCCCGGCCCCGATCCCGCCCGCGCCGAAACACGCCGCGCCCGCCGAAGACGCCATCGACGCGTCGCCATTGGCGCCGCCAGCGGCCGCGCCTGTTTCCTCCGCCGCGCCCAAGTCCGAAGCCACCAAGTCCGAAGCCCCCAAGTCCGAAGCCCCCAAGTCCCAGACGCCCAAGTCCGAGGCCCCGAAAGCCGAAGCGCCCAAGTCCGAAGCGCCCAAGGCTGAAGCGCCCAGAACCGAGGTTCAGGCGAAGCCGGCAGGAGCGGCGCCGCAACAGGCCACGACCGCCAAGCCGAAGCCCAAGCCGCGTCCGAAACCGGTTCCGCGCGAAATGGCCCTTTCGGACGATCCGACTCCCGTCCTCCAGCCGGAAACCTTTTACACCACCGCCAAGGCCTCGGAGCGCTATGCGGCGATCGTCGACGCTGGCGGCTGGCCGACGGTCCCGAGCGAATTGCGGCCCGGTTCACACGGCCCGGCGGTCGAAATCCTGCGCCGGCGCCTCGCCATCGAGGGAGACCTCGCCGGCGCCGAGGCCAATGGAGAGCGCTGGACCCCGGCGCTCACCGCGGCGGTCAAGAGATTCCAGTTCCGCAACGGCCTGAGGCAGACGGGCGTCGTCGCTGGCATGACCCTGCGCGCGATGAACGTGCCGGCCAATGTCCGCTTCAAGCAACTCGCCTCGAGCGCGCAAAGGCTCGCCGGGCTGAATTTTCCCTTCGGCGACAGATATGTGGCGGTGAACATCCCGTCGCTGGCGGTCGATGCGGTGGAAAATGGCCGCGTCGTCCATCGCTACGCCGCCATTGTCGGCGAGCCGGACCATCAGTCGCCGCAAATCACCGCAAAGATCATCGCGATCAATCTCAATCCGACCTGGACGGTGCCGGTCTCGATCATCAAGAACGAGATCATCCCCAAAATGCGCAAGCAGCCGAATTATCTGGCGCGCGCCCATATCCGCATCCTCAATTACCAGGGCAAGGAGATCAATCCGCGCTCGATCGACTGGAATTCGGACAAGGCGACGAATTACGTCCTGCGCCAGGATTCCGGCAAGGGCAACGCGCTCGGCCTGATCCGCCTCCAGATGCCCAATCCCGACGCGGTCTATATGCACGACACGCCGACGCGGAACCTGTTCGCCAACGATTACCGCTTCCTGTCCCACGGCTGCGTGCGGGTGCAGGGCGTCTATGACCTCGCCGCCTGGCTGCTCCGGGGCGTTCCGGTGACGGCGCCGCCCGTGACGGACGCGCCGGAGCCGGCGGTCTCGTCCGATCTCGGCGTGTGGACCGCGCGGCTGATTCAGGAGCGGATCGACGCCGGCGTCCGCGAGGATCTCATCCTGCCCGAGCCGGCGCCGGTGGTGTGGGTCTACATGACCGGCTGGGCCTCCGCCGACGGCATGGTCCATTTCCGCGACGACGTCTACAACATCGACACGGTCGGGGGCTGAGGCGGCAAACGCGCCCGTTCGCGGCCAGGCCTATCTCGTCAGTTCGCTGCGCGGATTATAGGGCGTGTCGGCGCGCATGTTTTTCGCCAGCTCCTCCAGCTCCTTGCTGGCGCCTTCAGGCAGGACGATGCGCAAGATCACCAGCAGGTCGCCGGCGGGCTTGCCGCCGGCGGCGGGAAGTCCCTTGCCGCGCAGGCGAAGGGTGCGGCCGGAATTGCTTTGCGGCGGCAAGGTCAGTTCGACCTTTCCGCTGAGGGTCGGCGCCTCGACTTTGGCGCCCAGCACCGCCTCGTAAAGCGTGATTGGCAGATCAAGCCGCAGGTCGCGGCCGTCGATCCGGAACAGGCCGTGCTTTTCGAAACGCACCGTCACCAGGGCGTCCCCGGCCGGGCCGCCGCCGGGGCCGGGCTGGCCCTGGCCGCGCAGGCGAATCTGCTTGCCTTCCTCGATGCCGGCCGGGACATTGATTTCCAGCGTCCGGCCATTGGGCGTGAGCACTCGCGCCTTGCCGCCATGGATGGCGGTTTCGAGCGGAATAGCGGTTTCGAGCGCGACATCTGCGCCCGGTTCGCGCGCCTGGCGCGCGCCGCCGCCGAAGCCAGACCGCCCGGCGCCTCGGCCGCCGGCCCGTCCGCTGAACAGATCGGCGAAAATGTCGGCCGCCTCGAAGCCGGCTCCGCCGCCGGAATGGAACTCGAAATGTTCGCCGCCAGGCCCGCCGCCGCGCCGGAAGCCGCCGAATCCGCCGGGACCCGCGCCAAAGCCTTCGAAACCGGGATGGCGCGGCTTGCCTTCGGCGTCGATTTCGCCGCGGTCGAACTGGGCGCGCTTTTTCTCGTCGCCGACGATCTCATGGGCGGCGTTGAGCTCGGCGAATTTTTCCTTCGCCTTGGGATCTTTGGGATTCTGGTCGGGGTGGTGCTGTTTGGCGAGCTTGCGGAAGGCCTTTTTGATATCGGCCTGCGTGGCGCTCTTGGCGACGCCGAGAACTTGGTAGGGATCGCGCATTCTCGTTATAAGCCCATTTCCCGGCGGCCCCCGCAAGGCGCCGCCGCCATGTCTTCGCCCCTATTTGGGCGAGAGAACGGCTTCACGCAAGGGGGGCGCTTCGGCTTTCGCCTGCTGCGGCTCGGCTTTCACCGGCTGCGGCCCGGCCTTCGCCGGCTGCAGTTCGGCGATCGTCCATTCCGCGTTCTTGTCGCGGCAGGCGGAGCCCTCCTCGACGCGGTCGCCGGCGGCGGTGTCGAACCGGGCCGAGAATTTGCGGCAGATCAGGTCGTTCGAGGGAAAGGCGAAGCCGATCGGCGTGATCTGGCCGCGGGCCTTGCTCACCGGATTGTCCCAGCGCACCGAGGCGCCGTTGCCCTGCGGGTCGAGCGCGATGGCCAGAGCGCCGAGGGCGCGGCGGCGGTCCTCGTTGTCGAGCCAGGCGAGAAGGCGGGGCGAAGCGTCGGCCTGGGGCGCCGACGCCGAGATCGAGCCGGTCGGCTGGGCGTCGATTCCCTCGCCGAACGGCGTCGCCACCGAGCAGGCCGCGAGGCTCCGGCACAGGAGCGCGCAGGCGATCAGGCGGCGCGCGAGGCGAAAATATTGATGCCCGGGCAACGGCGGTTCACTATGCTGAAAGGAGGGTGGGCGCACCGGGCGTGATCCGGACCGAAAAACTCTGGGAAGGCCATATTCCGATGAACGCATTAACGGGGCGTAACCATAAGCCGGCCCATGAGCCTTTCGCTCTGTTCAGAACCTGGATGGACGAAGCGGAAAGGCGCGAAGTCAACGACCCCAACGCCATGTGCCTCGCCACCGTGGACGCGCAGGGCATGCCCAACGCCCGCATGGTGCTGCTGAAGGGTTTCGACGACGAAGGCTTCCTTTTCTATACCAATCGCGAAAGCGTCAAGGGGAACGAACTGGCCGCGCATCCGAACGCGGCGGGGGTGCTGCACTGGAAGAGCCTGCGCCGCCAGTTCCGCTTTCGCGGCCCGGTGGAGCTGGTCGGCGACGCCGAATCGGACGCCTATTTCGCCAGCCGCGCGCGCGACAGCCGAATTGGCGCGTGGGCGAGCCGGCAGTCGCGGGTGCTGGAGAGCCGTTTCGCCCTGGAAAAGGCGGTGGCGGTCCAGGCCGCGCGATTCAATGTCGGCCCGGTGCCGCGCCCGCCTTTTTGGGGCGGCTATCGCATTCGCCCGGTCGAGATCGAATTCTGGTCGGACAAGCCGTTCCGCCTGCACGAGCGCATCCGCTACACGCGCGAAAAGCCGGAGGGCGACTGGGTGAGCGAGGCGCTCTATCCGTGACTTCGTCCCGCCGCCATTATCCGGCGCACCCGGCGCTCGCGGTCAGCATCGCGGTGTTTCGCGAGGGAAAGGTGCTGCTGGCGAGCCGCGCCGAGGCGCCATACGAGCGGATGTTCACCCTGCCGGGCGGGCTGGTCGAGACCGGCGAAACGGTCGAGGCCGCCGCCCTGCGGGAATTGCGCGAGGAGACCGGGGTTCTGGCGCGGCTCGTTGGCTTCAACCAGATCTTCCAGCACATCGCGCGCGATGACGCCGGCCGGGTCGAGCGCCATTACGTCATTCTCTCGTTCGTCGGCCGATGGCTGGCGGGGGAGGCGTCGCCGGGTCCGGAAGCCGCCGAGACGGTGTGGCGGACGCCTGGCGATTACGGGGGGCTTTCATTGACGCCCGGACTTGTCCATATAGTCGCCGACGCCAAACGAATCCTGGAAACAGCGCGATGAAGGCGATTCGGCGACTGACGCAGCCGTTCTTGCCGGTCCTGGGCCTGCTCGCCGGGGCGCTGGGCCTTGCCGCGCTGTCTGGCGCGCCCGCGCGCGCGCAGTTCTTCTTTCCCTTTTTCTTCGACAACCGGCCGACCACCCAGCCCGATGTCGGCTATCGCCATCGTTCGCGCCATGGAGCCGCCGCGACCGGAGCGCGGGTCCATCGACGGAAATCGCCCGCCGCCGACAACAAGGGCAAGACGCCCGAATCGGGCCAGCCGGGAGCCGCCCCGGGCGCCAACCCGGCGCCGGCGGTCGAAGGGCCGCCGCCGCCCTATGAGCCGCAATTGCTGCGCCTGTCGGAGATCATGGGCGCCTTGAGCTATCTCCAGCCTCTTTGCGGCGCTCCGGACGCAGCCGCCGCGACCTGGCGCGCGGAGATGCAAGATCTGATGAGCGCCGAGAACGTCGGGCCGTCGCGGCGGGAAAGACTCGCCGGCGCCTTTAATCGTGGCCTGCGCGGCTATCAATATTCCTATCGCGTCTGCACGCCCACCGCCCGTCTGGTCAGCGCGCGTTTCCTCGACGAGGGCGCCCGGATCGCTCATGACGTTTCGGCGAGATATCGCGCCAACTGACGGCGAGCGGTGAAAATCGAACGCCGGGTCGCCAAAATGGAAACGGCTGAGCGGCGGCGGCGTTTGAACTGCTTTGGCGCGCCTGCGATTTGTGATACCCGCAATCGGCTTGCCGCCTTGTGCGCGCTCGCGCGTTTGTTCCGGAGATGACTTTGTCCACGACGCCAAATAGCGAGAAACCTTCGTTCGATGACGATCTCGAGGATCAGGAGATCGAAAAGCAGGACTTTGACGACGAGCAGGACTTCATTGACGGTGATGATGAGGCCGCCGAGGTCAAGCAGCGCGTCAAGAAGGCGGCTTCGGCGATCAGCGGACGCAAATACCGCAAGCGTCAGCTGGTGCGCATCGACAGCCTGCGGCCTTCGCTCGCCGAGCGCATCCGGCGCGACTACCCGGACCTGCCGGTGAACGCGAAGATCAGCTATGGCGAACTTGCGCGCTATCAGATGCTTTACGTGGAAGAATTGCTCCAGCAGGAGCATGGCGAGTTCACGGAACTCGACCGGCAGGTCGCGGAAAGCATCGCCAAACAGGAAACGATCGCCGAGAACACCGAAGACGAATATGACGAACATCGCACGTTCGGAGAACGCCTTTCGGATCACCTGGCGAGCTTCGGCGGGAGTTGGTCGTTTCTCATATTGTTCGGAGTCGTGCTGGCGATTTGGATCGCATACAATTTTGTCAGAGGCGAAAAGTCGGCCTTCGACCCCTATCCTTTCATATTGCTCAATCTTGTTCTGTCCTGCATCGCGGCGATCCAGGCCCCCGTCATCATGATGAGCCAGAAGCGGCAGGAAGAAAAAGACCGCCAGCGCTCCTTCAACGACTATCGCGTAAATCTCAAGGCGGAACTCGAAATTCGCCATCTGCATGAAAAGATCGACTACCTCATCTCGCGGCAATGGCAGCGCCTGTCGGAAATCCAGCAGGTGCAGATCGAGATGTTGCATCAGGGCGGCCGGCACAAGAAAATCAAGATGCCGAAGGCGATTGACGAGGCTCAAGCGCAGGAACTGGAGCACCCGTCCGAAATTGAAATGGATTCCGAATAAGTTCTGCGGCGCCGTTGAATCAGGGCCGGACGCGTTCTCAGGCGGAGTGAGTCGGCGACAACCATGGGCGTCCTTGTGGCGGACTTCGGTCTTGGGGCAAATTTCCTTTCCGCGCGGCGCCAAGGCCGGGAAGCAGCTTAATCCTAATTAACTACAATGCCGGGCCCCCTGTTAACCGTTTCTTAAGACGCAACTCGCCTCGCGCCGGCGCTCCCGATAAGGTCGCTCCGTCATGACCTTTCGCGCAACGCCCCTTCCCGAATTCTCCAGCGCCGAAGACGAACGCCGCGCCGCCCTGGCCTATGTCACCGAGGCTTTCGCCGAGGCGATTCTCGCCGGCGTCGAGAGCGAGAGTTTCGCCCATGCCGCTCTTTTCGCGGCCCTGCAGGAGCTGGTCGAAACCTATGGCGAGGAGGCGGTCGCCGATTTCGCCGGGCGTCTGCCCGAACGCATCAAGGCGGGGGAATTCACCGTCGCGGTGAAACACTGACAATTCAAAGCGAGCGGCGCGCCATCCCTCCGGCGGGCGCGCCGAACAGGGCGCCGAGGCGACTCAGGACGCCGCGCGCCGGGCCTGCGCGCGCGCCGGTCTCGGGCGCGGCGAAATCGAGAGACGGGGGCAGGGGCAGCGTCATCAGGGGCGCGAAGGCGCGCCGCAGCCGCTCGCTCTGGCGCCGCCATTCGGCGACGCGTCGGGCGGCCTTCGGGCTGGTTTCGAGAAAAGCGGCGATTTCCGCGCTCCGGTCCTCGTCCAGCAGATCGTCGGCGAAGCGATGGAGGTCGCTTTCGGCCACCATTCGTTCGTTCGGGGCCAGCGCGATCAGGCGCCGGCGGCCGTCGCCAGAAATTTCGCTGGCCAGCCGGGCGCGCGCCACGGACAGACGCGCGAGCGCGCGCTGCTCCGGCATGTCGAGCGCGCGGGCGGCGTCGGCGTAGTTCAGGCGCTCCAGCACGACCAGAGCGAGAATCGCGCGCAGGTCGAGGGGGAGGCGGGGCAGGGCGCGCGCCTCGGGCGCCCAGGCGAAATGGCCCGCCGATTCGCTCGAGACGTCTTTTCCCCGGCCCTGGTCGCCGGCCAGGAGTTGCGCCGCCCTGGCGGAGAAACGCCGGCGCGCCAAGATCGTCGTCCGCCGGAAAAGGACGGCGTCGAGATCCTTTTCGGCGCCGCGCCCGCCAGCGCGCCAGACGGCGAGCAGCGCCTCGTGCGCGAGATCGTCGGCGTCCTGGTCGGCGCGCGGCGCATCCTGGTCGGCGCGCGGCGAGAGAGCGCCGTCGCCGCGCGGCCAGGCGGCCAGCAGCGCATGGGCATAACGCCGCAGTCGCGGCGTCGCGCCGACAATTCGCTCGCCCATAACGCCTTCGTCTCCCCCTTGGCTCCGCGCGTCGGGAGCCGGACGGTCACATGTTGTTAACGAATTTTAACCGTTTTGGTTCGACCTGAACAGGTCGGCGGCGCTTTGCGCCCGGACTTTCGCGGTTTCTTCAACAAGAATGCGCCGCGGGGCTTTTCCCGACTCCCCGCCGGCGGGCTTGCCTCCGGCGCCCGCCAAGGCTAAATGGCCCGACACGCCATGTTGGGACAGATGATGACGATGACAGAAGCGGAAGCGGCCACTGCCAATCTTCAGACGGGCGCGATGCGCGGCAAACGCGGTCTGGTGATGGGCCTGGCCAACAATCGCTCGATCGCCTGGGGCATCGCCAAGGCGGCGCGGCAGGCCGGGGCGGAAATCGCGCTCACCTATCAGGGCGAGGCGCTGGAGCGCCGGGTTCGGCCGCTCGCCGGAGATCTCGACGCCCTGGTCGTCGGCGAGTGCGACGTCACCAACAGAGAATCCCTCGACCGGGTTTTCGACGAAATCGAACGGATATGGGGCGGGCTGGACTTCGTCGTCCATTGCATCGCCTTTTCCGACAAGGACGAGCTGACCGGCCGCTATGTCGACACCAGCGAGGAGAATTTCAAAACCTCGCTGCTGATCTCGTGCTATTCGTTCACGGCGGTCGCCCAGCGCGCCGAAAAGCTGATGAAGAACGGCGGCTCGCTGCTGACCCTGACCTATTACGGCGCCGAGAAATGGATGCCGCATTACAATGTGATGGGCGTGGCCAAGGCGGCGCTGGAGGCGAGCGTGCGCTATCTCGCCGCGGATCTCGGCGAGAAGAACATCAGGGTCAACGCCATTTCCGCCGGCCCGATCAAGACTCTCGCGGCCTCCGGCATCGGCGATTTCCGCTATATCCTGAAATGGAACGAATATAACGCGCCGCTGCGCCGCACCGTGACCATCGAGGAAGTCGGCGACAGCGCGGTCTTCCTGCTCTCGCCGATGGGGCGCAGCGTCACCGGCGAAATCCTGCATGTGGACGCCGGCTATCACATCGTCGGCATGAAGAACCCCAGCGCCCCCGACATCGGCGAAATCCTGAAAAAATCCTGATTCGTCCCATGTCCGCCGGTTCCGCGCCGCGCTTGTTTTTTCTGCGGCATGGCGAGACCGACTGGAATGTGGAAGGGCGGCTGCAGGGCCGGCGGGACGTTCCGCTCAATGCGCTCGGGCGCGCCCAGGCCGCCCGCGCCGGACGGACGCTGCAACTGCTGCTGTCTTCGGCGGGCCTGCGGCCGGAGGAGACGCCCTTTCAATCCTCGCCGCTGACGCGCGCCCGCGAAACGCTGGAAATCGCGCGCCGCGAAATGGGCCTGCCGGCGGAAGGCTGCGTATTCGACGACCGATTGCAGGAATTCACTTTCGGGCGCTGGGAGGGCCTGACCTGGCCCGAGGTCTGCGCCCGCGATCCTGAACTGGCCGCGGCGCGCGGCGCCGACAAATGGAACTTTTGCCCTCCCGGCGGCGAAAGCTACGCCCAGCTGGCCGACAGGCTTAGCCCCTGGCTGGCGGAACAGGAGCATCCGAGCGTGGTCGTCTCCCACGGCGGCGTCGCCCGCGCCTTGATGCGCATGATCGGCGGCCTCGCCATGGAACGCGCCCCGATGGCGAACATCTGGCAGGGCCGGGTGCTGGTGTTTTCGAGGGACCGGTTCGACTGGGTTTGACCCCGAGCTTTCGGCGGCGGGTTCAGCGGCTGTCCCCGTTCCGCTCCAGCGATTCCGCCAGTTCCGCCGCCAGCGCGAAAAACCGGCGGCGCACGTCGGGGGCGTAGGGGTTCATCCGCTCGATGGCGTAAAAGACTTCCGGCGCGTCGTGGCGGACCATGTCCACCGCGCGCAGCAGCAGGTCGAAGCTGGCGGTGGTCATGTTGCGGGGCAGGGGCTCCATCTCGACCAGAACCTTGGCGATGAGATGGGTGAGGCCCTGCACCATGGCGGCCTCGCGGTCGTGCTCCTCGGGCGTGGCGAGTATGGCGTCGAGCCCGAAGGTCTTGCGCAGGAAAGCCGCGAGCGGCCGCGCGCCGGCCCCGCGGATCGGGCAGACCACGATCTTCAGCCCCTTGATCCCGCCGCGCGCGCTTTGCGGGCCGAACATTGGATGGGTGCCGATAAGGTCGACATGATCGGGCAGTTCGCACCGCATGATCTGGGCCGGCAGCACTTTGACCGAGCAGACGTCGAGCACCGTCGCGCCGGGGCGCAGATGCGGGCGGATGGCGGCGATCGCCGCGCCGAGTTGCGGCACGGGCATGGCGAGTATGACGAGGTCGCAGGATGCGGCGGTCGCCGCGTCGGTCAAGCTCACGCCTTTTGACGCCGTCCGCCGCGCGGATTCGGCGCCGCGGTCGGCGGCGCAGGCCGGGTCGTAGGCGAAAACCGGGAACAAAGGCGCGAGATGCGAAGCGGCCAGCCGGCCGAAGGCGCCGTAGCCGATCAGGCCGATGGTGGTGCGCGGCCTCGCTCCCGGCCGCCTTGTCAGGCGCTCGCTCACGTTCTGTTCCCGTCCAGCGGACTCACTTCGCCTGGTCGTAATTGCACGCGCCAGGGAATTTGTTGAACTTGATCGGGCCGCCGCAGGGATCGCAGCCTGCCACGAGGGCGCAAAGCGCAAGAAGCGCGCCGAGCCGAATATAAGTCTTCACGATCCCTCTCCTGTCGCGACGAACCCTCCTTGCGTCGGGCCGGGGCCGAAAGTCAAGCCGCGGGCGCAGGGGCCATTAACCCTAAAAAAGAATTAACGCGCGCCGCCACCGCCGATTGCGCTAAATCAATTGGATGTGGCGGAAAAACGCGATAACGTTAAAATAGCTTAACTTTTCCATCACAGTCGGCCTCGCCGCTCGGAATTCCGGGATGACGGATTATTACCCTGTGCTCTCGCGCGCGGTCGCGGCGTCGCGATCGTCGGACCCGCATGCGCGGCAAACGCTCTATCGTTCCGCGCGGCGGGCGATGGTGCAGGCGCTTGTCGGCGCCGGACCCAACGCCTCGAACGCGCTGTTGAACCGGGAACACGGCGAATTCGACACTGCGGTCGCGCGGGTCGAAGCCGAGGCCCTTCGCAAATTTCCGCTGGCGTGGCCCGAACGCGCGCCGGAAAACCTGGCGCGCGACGCATCCCGCCGCCTGACGGACACAAGGCCGCCTGCCCAGGATCAAGGTGAGAATCGTTCGCGTGGCGTTGAGGAGAGTTCCATGTCCAGACTTGATGAACTAAACAAGATCTTGCGCAAGCTGCAGAGCGACTCGCCGGGTCTGGAGGCCAGCGCGCTGATCTCCGAAGACGGCCTGATGATCGCCAGCGCCCTGACGCCCGACCTCGACGAGACGCGCGTCGCCGGCATGACCGCCACCTTGCTCAACCTCGGCACCCGCGCCGCGGTCGAACTGGCGCGTGGCGAGGTCAAGGAGGTCATCATTCGCGGCGATCGCGGCTATGCCGTGATGATTGACGCGGGGCGGGGCGCGCTGCTACTTGCGCTCGCCAACGAGACCGCCAAGCTCGGACTGATTTTCTTTGACATGCACGAAGCGATCCGCAGCCTGAAGAAAGTCCTTTGAGCGCCCACGGCGGCCTCGCTGCGCGATTCTTCGGGAGTTCGTGATGGCCAATATCGAATTGTTCAACAACGGCGAGCACCGCAACATCCTGCTCGAGGACGTCGACGGCGGCGGGTTGGCGGTGCAGGCCAACCAGCATGTCATCGTCCATGGCGACAGCGGGATGATCCTCGACCCCGGCGGCCACAAGGTCTATTCGAGGGTTCTGGCCGAAACCTTCGCCGTGCTCGGTCGCGCCAAGCTCCGCATTATTTTCCTTTCGCATCAGGACCCGGACATTGTCGCGGCGGTCAACGGCTGGCTGATGACCACCGACGCGGAAGCTTATGTGTCGAGCCTTTGGGTGCGTTTCGTTCCCCATTTCGGCCTCGACCGGCTGGTGTCCGACCGGCTCAAGGCCATTCCCGACGAGGGGACGATCTTTGACCTCGGCGGCGCCAGGCTCCTGGCCTTGCCGGCGCATTTCCTTCATTCCGAGGGCAATTTCCAGCTCTACGATCCGACCTCGAAAATCCTCTACAGCGGCGATCTCGGCGCCTCGATCGGCAATGACTATCGGGAGGTCAAGGATTTCGACGCGCATCTGCGCTATATGGAAGGGTTCCACCGCCGCTACATGTGCTCGCGCGTGGTGATGCGCGCCTGGGCGCGCATGGTGCGCGACCTCGACATCGAGATCATCGCGCCGCAGCACGGCGCCTTTTTTCGCGGCAAGGACATGGTCAAGAAATTCATCGACTGGTGCGCGGATCTGGAATGCGGGGTCGATCTGATCACCCCGACCTTCCGCGTCCCCAGCGTCTGAACCTGATCAAAACGAGGTTGAACGGCGCCCATGGCGATGAATGCCGCCGAAAAGAGCGGCGACCGGCTGTTCCGGCTCGCCGGGGAGGACGCGCCCGTCCCTGTCGCCGCGGCCTTTGCGGCGCTCGGCTTTCTGCTCGCGACCGTCGCCAGCGCGCAATTCATGAACGAATGGGTCGCGCCGCCGCCGCCCGCAGCGGAACGCGCGGCCGCGCCTTCCGCTCCGCCGGAAGGCCAGGAGACAAAGCCGGCGCCGAACGTTCCCCCGCCCGCCGCCACGCCCGAAAAGCCCGCGCCCGAAAAGCCCGCGCCGACGCCGGCCAGCGCGGCGTCGCCGCCTTCTCCTCCGGCGCAGGTCGCGCCGGCGCCCTCCACAGCCGCGGCTCCGCCCGCTCCCGCGCCCGCCGCGGCTTCAGTCGTGGCCGCGCCCCCCGCGCCGGCGGCTCCCCCGGCGCCTGCTCCCGCCGCGCCCGCCGCCGTTCCCGCGGCGCCCGCCGCTGCTCCGGCCGCGCCCGCGACCGCCGTCTGTCTGCCGGTCGTTGCGATTGCTTTCGATCTCAACAGCGCGCGGCTGAAGGACACGGGACTGGACGACAGGGCGGCGCCCTTGCGGGATTGGCTGCTGGCGCATAAGGAAGCGGTGCTTTCCGTCGAAGGCCATGCCGACGCCAGCGGCCCGGAGGCTTTCAACGTCTTGTTGAGTTACAAGCGCGCCGAAAAGGTCGCCGCCTGGCTGGCGCAGTTCGGCGCGCCGGCGGCGCAAATCGCGACGCGCGCGGCGGGAACGCGCCCGCCGGCGCATTGGACAGCGGACATGCAGAACAATCGTCAGGTCATTCTCCAGATCGAAGGCGTCGCAGTGTGCCGCGAAGGCGCCGCGCCGGCGGGCGAGCCATGACCCCACTTCCCCTGATCGTGGCGCTGGCGGCGTCCGTCCTGCTGCTGACCGCGGGCTATCTGATCGGCGTGCGGCGCGGCGGCCAGGCGCGCGAGCGCCTCCGCGAATTGACCATCCAGCAGAAACAGGCGCTGCAACTCGCTCATCGCGAAATCTCGCGCAAGGTCGAGGAGCAGGAACAGGGACTGCGCGCCACGATCGAACAGGCCCTGGCGCCTCTGGTCAGCAGCCAGAAATTGTCCCTCGACCTGTCGAGCCTGAAGACCGGCGGCGGTTCGCGCGACCTGACGCTGCTGCTCGACAAGATCGCCGAGGTCGGCAATTTCTCCACCGTCGCGCTCAGCGATTCCGAGGGTCTGCCGCTCGCCGGCAACAGCGCCGCGCGCGATCTCGACCGCATCGCGGTCAATTCCTCGCTGGTTCTTCTGACGGCCGACCGGATCGGCGGGAACGATTTTCCGGCGCCGACCGCGATTCTGGTGCGCGACACCGCCGATCAGGCGACGCTCTATCGCATTTTCCAGGCGCCCGATCAGCGCATCGTGCTGACGGCGGTCTCCAGTGGCTCCAATTTGACGCTGACCACGCTCGATCCCGCTCTGGCCAAGGTCGCGGGGATGCTCTCCTTCGAGCCGTGAAGCGAGAACAGAGTCAGCCCGCCGGCGTCGCTTCCTGCGGGTAGTCGCAGGCGAGAGCAGCCTCCCTGCCGGCCTTGAGTTCGGCGAGAAAGGCTTCCGTCCGGGCGGCGATCACGTCCTGGGCGACCGAGCCCAGCGCCAGCCGCAGCGGCGGGTTCTCCTGCTCCACCGCCCGGATGATCGCCCGCGCTCCGCGCGCCGGGTCGCCAGCCTGGGTTCCGCTGTAGGTCTGGATCGCCGTGCGCCGCGCGATGGCCGTCCCGGCATAGGCGTCGATGGCTTTTTTCGGCGTTTTCAGAGAGCGCCCGGCCCAATCGGTTCGGAACGGCCCCGGCTCCACGATCAGGACTTTGACGCCAAGCGGCGCCAGTTCCTGGGCCATGGCTTCGGACAGGCCTTCAACCGCGAATTTGGTCGCATTGTAATAGCCGACGCCCGGGAAGCCGCAGACGCCGCCCATCGAGGAAATATTGACGATCGTCCCGCTCCGTTGCGCCCGGAAAATTGGCAGGACGGCGCGGCACATGGCCGCGAGGCCGAAAAAATTGGTTTCGAACATGGCGCGGATTTCGGCGTCCTCGCCTTCCTCGACCGACGAGAGATAGCCATAGCCGGCGTTGTTGACCAGCACGTCGATGCGGCCGAATTTCTTCTTCGCCGCCTCGACCGAAGCCGCGATCTGCGCCGGATCGTCGACATCCAGCGCCAGCGCCAGGCCGGTTTCGGGATGGTCCGCGACGAGATCGGCGATTTTCGCCGGGTCGCGGGCGGTGACGGCGACGCTATAGCCTTCGCTCAGCAGAATTTTCGACAGCTCCCGCCCGAATCCGGTGGAACAGCCGGTGATGAACCAGACCGGCTTGCGCTTTTGCGGCATGGCGCGCTCCAATCTGTTTGGCTGGCGTTCAGGTTGCGAATCCTAAACTTCCCCTGTTGCGCCGCAAGGGAATTGCGGCTTTTGTCGCTTGCCAAAACGCAGGATCGGGTTTTCGGCGCCACGACCAAGGATGGTCCGCGCGCCTGCCGCTGTGGGTAGGACGGCGGGCGATCCTGTGCTATGGCGGGCCGGCCGGCGGCAGGCGAGGGCGCAATCGGCGCGAGTGGGATCAGGCGATGACGGAATTCGATACGGAACTCTTGGCGGAGGAACAACCCACGCCGGCGCGCGCGCATGGCGCGCTTTCCGCCCTGCGCGGGGCGACCCGTCCCGACCTGATCCGCGACGAGCTGCTCGCGGAAATCTTCGCCGCCAC
The DNA here is from genome assembly GCA_963748385.1 of uncultured Pseudomonadota bacterium. GTDB lineage: Bacteria > Pseudomonadota > Alphaproteobacteria > Rhizobiales > Beijerinckiaceae > Rhodoblastus. The sequence continues at coordinate 113,679 of CAVVIQ010000010.1, read as the reverse complement.
GGTCGCGGCCGCGCCGCACGCCGTCGCCATGGAGACGATGGAGCGCAAGCTGACCTACGCCGAGGTCGATCACGAGGCGGCCGCGATCGCGCGCGGCCTCGTGCGGCGCGGGATCGGACCCGGCGACGTCGTCGGCCTGTGGGGCGCGCGCGGGCCGGAGCTTCTGATCTGCCAGATCGCCATCGCCAAGACCGGCGCGGCCTGGCTGCCCTTCGACGCCGACGCGCCGCTCGAGCGCATCGAAATCTCCCTGCTCGACGCCGAGGCCGACGCTCTGCTGACCTCGGAAAGCTTCGCCGCCAAGGCGCGCGGCGAGATCACCGCGCCGGTCCTGACCGAGGTCGATCTGATCGACCGCGCCGACCAGACCCCGCTCGATCCGCGCAAGGCGGGAGCGACGCCCGACACGCCCGCCTATATGATCTATACTTCCGGCTCGACCGGGACGCCCAAGGGCATCGTCATCACCGGACGCAACATCTGCCATTACCTGCGCTCGGCCAACGAAACGTACAAAATCCAACAAATCCGACATCGTCTTCCAGGGCGCCTCGATCGCCTTCGACTTGTCGATGGAGGAAATCTGGATTCCCTATCTGGTCGGCGCGACGCTTTTCGTCGCCACGCCCACGGTGATGGGCGAGGCCGAGGCCTTGCCCGACCTGATGGAGGAAGTCGGCGTCACCGTGCTCGACACGGTGCCCACCCTTCTGTCGCTGATGCCGCGCGACATCAAATCGCTGCGGGTCATCATCCTCGGCGGCGAGGCCTGCCCGCCGGCGGTCGCCGCGCGCTGGAGCAGGCCGGGCCGCACGATCTTCAATTCCTATGGCCCGACCGAAGCCACCGTTGTGGCGACAGTCGCGGAAGTGCGGCCCGACGAGCCGGTCACCATCGGCGGCCCGATCGCCAATTACACCTGCTATGTGGCGGACGAGGCCGGCAATCTGCTCGAGCGCGGGGAAGAGGGCGAACTGCTGATCGGCGGGCCGGGCGTGGCGCGCGGCTATCTCAGGCGCGAAGCCCTGACGGCGGAGAAATTCATCGCCAATCCCTTCGATTCGACGGGACACGACCCGATCCTCTACCGCTCCGGCGACGCCGTGGTGATGGAGGCCGACGGCAGGATCGCCTTCCATGGCCGCATCGACGATCAGGTGAAAATCCGGGGCTTCCGCGTCGAACTGGGCGAGATCGAGGCGAGATTGTCGGACCAGCCGGCACGTCAGCCAGGCGGCGGTGGTGCTGCGCAACGACGACGGCCTCGACCAGCTCGTCGCCTTTCTCGTCGTCGAAAGGGGAGCGACGGCTCGATCCGAAAAAAATGCGCGCCGAATTGCGCGCCGTTCTGCCGCCCTACATGGTGCCGTCGCGCTATGAGACGCGCGACGTCCTGCCGCGTCTCGCCTCGGGCAAGATCAACCGCAACGCCCTTAAAAAGGAGCCGCTCAGCGCGCCGTCCGCCACCGCCGAGGCGCAGGAGGAGCCGGAGACCGAAACCGAGCGCCTGCTGCTCGAAGCCGCACAGAAAGTCCTGCCGCCGCAGACCATCCCGCTGGAGGCCGATTTCTTCATCGATCTCGGCGGCCATTCGCTGCTCGCGGCGCGTTTCATCTCGATCGTGCGCCAGACCCAGGCTCTGGCGGGGATCACTCTCCAAGACGTTTACAACGGGCGAAGCGTGCGCGCGATCGCGGCGCTGCTCGACGAAAAGGCGGCCGAACGCGGCGGGCCGAAGGATCTGTCCTTCGAACCGCCGCCGCTCTACCGCCGCTTTCTGTGCGGCCTCGCGCAGGCGGCGATCCTGCCGTTCCTGCTGGCGCTTTCGACCGCGCAATGGCTGAGCATTTTCGTCTCCTACATGCTGCTGACCGACACCGACGCCACGATCTGGCAGGAAATCGTCTCGCTGCTCAGCGTCTATGTTTCCGTCAATATCGTGACGGTGCTGCTCGCCATCGCCACCAAATGGATGGTTATCGGCCGTTTCAAGCCTGGGCGCTATCCGATCTGGGGCGTCTATTACTTCCGCTGGTGGCTGGTCCAGCGCATGCTGACCCTGACCCATATCAAATGGTTCCAGGGCTCGCCGCTGATGCGCGTCTATCTGCGTGGCGCTCGGCGTGAAAGTCGGCCAGGACGCCAATATTTCCGAGTTGGAGATCGGCGCCACGGATCTCCTGACCATCGGCGCGCGGACGACCGTCGGCGCCCGCGCGAATTTCTCGAATGTCAGCTTTATCGGCGCCGACATGATCATCGGGAAGATCGAGGTCGGCCCGGATTGTTATATCGGCTCGTCCTGCGTGCTCGAAAACGACGTCGTGCTGGAGGAGGGCGGAGAGTTGCGCGACCTCACCGCGCTCGCGCCCTTCACCAGGGTCAACGCCTGGGAGATCTGGGACGGCTCTCCCGGCCGTTTCGTCGGTTCGGTGGACAAGGAGTCCCTGCGCGCCTTCCCGGAGGTTTCGGCGGTCAAGCGCGCCGCGCAGACCTTCCTCTACACCATCATGCTGCTGGCGATTCCGCCGGTCGGTCTGTTGCCGCTGTTCCCGGCCTTCTGGGTCTTCGACCGCATCGACGATTATCTCGGCCTCGCGGCGGTAAGCCGCTCGCTCTACATGGCCGCGATCCCGATCATGGCCTGGCCGACCTCTTTCGTCATGGTGCTGGTGACGGTCGCTTTCATCGCAGCGGTGCGCTGGATCGTGCTGCCGCGCGTGCGCGAGGGGCTCTATTCGGTCTTTTCCTGGTTCTATTTGCGCAAATGGGCGGTGTCGCTGGCGACCGAGATCACCCTGGAGACGCTCTCCTCGCTCTACGCCACCATCTATATGCGCGCCTGGTACCGCCTGATGGGCGCCAAGATCGGCAAGGATTCGGAAATCTCGACCAATCTCTCCGGCCGCTACGATCTGGTCGAGATCGGCGAGAAATGTTTCATCGCCGACGAGGTCATCCTCGGCGACGAGGACGTGCGGCGCGGATGGATGCGGCTGGAAAAGCTGCGCACCGGCTCGCGGGTCTTCATCGGCAACGACGGGGTGACGCCGCCGGGCGCCGACATCCCCGACGGGACGCTGATCGGCATCAAGTCCAAGCCGCCGGCCAATGAAGAGATTTCGCCCGGCGACACCTGGTTCGGCTCGCCGCCGATCAAGTTGCCGGTTCGCCAGCAATTCGACGGCGGCGGCTCGGCCTGGACTTACGAGGCGCCGCGGTGGAAGAAATTCGCCCGCGCCGTCTTCGAGGCGGTCCACATTTCCTTGCCGACCATGTTGTTCATCACCTTCGGCACCTGGGCGATCGAATGGTTCGGGTCGGCCATGCTGGAGGGCGCCTATTTCCGGGTGTTCTGGATGTTCATCGCCGCCTCGACGATCATCGCGGCGGTGATGACCCTCATCGTCATCGGGGTGAAATGGGCGACCATGGGCCGCTACCAGCCGGTGACGAAGCCGATGTGGTCGTGGTGGGCGATGCGCACCGAGGCGGTGGCCGTGCTTTATTGGGGTCTCGCCGGAAAGGTCCTGCTCGACCATCTGCGCGGCACGCCTTTCCTGCCCTGGTTCCTGCGCCTTTTCGGCGCGAAATTCGGCCAGGGCTGCGTGCTCGACATGACCGACATCACCGAATTCGACTGTATCGAGGTCGGCGATTACTGCAATCTCAACGCGCTCTGCGCTTTGCAGACCCATCTTTACGAAGATCGCGTGATGAAGGTCGGGCGGGTCAAGCTCGGCTCGGGCGTCACCGTCGGCGCGGGCTCGACCGTGCTCTACGATTCCCATGTCGGCGATTACGCCCGGCTCGGGCCGCTGACCATCGTGATGAAGGGTGAATCCATCCCCGCCCACACCGAATGGTCCGGCGCCCCTGCCGCGCCGACCCGGCATGTGACGCAGGACGGCCCGCTTATGTGAGCGGGTGGACGGGAAGAATGGAATTCAGCCGCGCGCGATCTTCCGGGCCTCGCCTGGGCGATGGCGCCGCCAGGCGGGCGCGACCGGGCTTCGGCCGCGCTTGCCGCAGCGCGATGCGCGGGGTAACCTCACTATTCAAGCCGATCCAGGACAAAGCCGGGCGACAGAATGGCCAGCGAAATTGACGCGATGCGGGTGTGGTTTCGTCTCATTCGTCTTGAAACACGCTCCCGCCTCGCGATCGCCAATCGTCTCCGCGCCTATGATCTTTCCGTCCCGCAATGCGACGTGCTGACCACCTTGACCGAAAAGGAAGGCCTGTCGCAGCAGGAGCTGGCCTCACGGCTTTATGTCACCAAAGGCAATATTTCCGGCCTGATCGACCGTCTGGCCGCCAATGGCCTGGTCGAGCGCCGCTCCTTCGCCGGCGACCGCCGCTCCCACGCGATCCATCTTACGCCCCTGGGGCGGGAACTGGCGCTCCGGGCGATCGAGGCGCAGAAGGCCTTCGTCGCCGAGACTTTCGGCCGGATGGCGCCCGAGCGTCTGGCGCAATTCGAGCAATTGCTGGTCGAGGCGCGCGATTTCATCCGGGCGCGCGACCGCGCGGCGTCTGCCGAAAGCGCGGAGGCGTGAGGTTTTCCGGCGCGACGGGCCAATGAGCAAATGACATCGGCGGCGGGTTTCGATGAATCCTTTTTCGCAAATTCTGCGTGCAAGTGGCTTATAGGACTGCAAAAAGGTTATTATTCTCCGCGCGAACTTCTGGGCGCGGTCTGGGAGCGCATTCTCGAGCGCAATCCCCGGATCAACGCGCTGGCCGCCTATGATCACGACGCCGCCCTGCGCCAGGCGGGCGAGGCCGAAAGATCTTACGCGCGCAACGAGGCGAGGCCGCTGGAAGGCCTGCCCGTCACCATCAAGGACAGTTTCGAGACGGCGGGTCTGCTGACGACCTGCGGCGAACCGGCCCTCGCCGAATATGTCCCGCGACGGGACGCCGAGGCGGTGGCGCGTCTGCGCGCCGCCGGGGCGATTGTTCTCGCCAAGACCAATGTTCCCCGCCTCACCGCCGATTTCCAGACTTTCAATCCCCTGTTCGGCCTGACCTGCAATCCCTGGGACGAGGCGCTGACGCCGGGCGGCTCGTCGGGCGGCGCGGCGGCGGCGGTCGCTTGCGGGTTTTCCGCCTTCGACCTCGCCTCCGATCTCGGCGGTTCGATCCGCTGGCCGGCCCAGGCTTGCGGCCTGTTCGGGCTCAAGCCGAGCTGGGGCAGGATTTCGCTCGACGGCCATATTCCGCCGCTCCCGCCCCTGCGCCTGAAAAACCCGCCCGATCTGGCGGGCGCCGGACCGCTCGCGCGCTCGGCCGAGGATCTCGATCTGGTCCTTTCGCTCGCGGAGGATCAAAACCGCGCCGGCCACGCGCCGCGCCGGAACGATCCCGCCGAACTCAGGCTGGCGCTGTGGCTCGATCCCGATTTCGCGCCGGTCGATCGCGAGGTCGAGGCCGGCGTGCGGCGCGCGGCGCAGATCTTTCGCGACGCTGGCGCCTCGGTGGTCGAGACCAGTCCCACCTTCGCCTTTGCCGACGCCTTCGAGATATACGTGACGCTCAATTTCGCCATCGGTTTCGCGGGGGCGCAGCAGGAAAAGGCGCGCTTCGCGGCGCAGGCGGAAAGTTTCGAGCCGGACGACCTGTCCTATCCGGCGCTGCGCGCTCGGGCGGCGAAGATCGACGCGGCGGCCTTTTCGCGGCTGGCCGAACGCCGCAAGGCGATCGGCGCCGCATTCGCCGGTTTTTTCGAGCGCTTCGACGCGATCCTCTGCCCGCCGGCGCCCTGCCTCGCCTTTCCCCACGATCTCGCGCCGGACCCCTTTGCGCGCCGTCTGCCGACCAGCGTGGGCGCGCTGCCCTATCACGATCTGCTGAAATGGGCGGGCCTCGCCTCGCTCGCCCTTCTGCCGGCGGCGGTCGCGCCGGTCGCGATGACGCCGGCGGGCCTGCCGACCGGCGTTCAGATCATCTGCGCGCGTGGCGAGGACCGCATGGCGGTCGCGCTCGCGGGCATGGTCGAGAAAGCGGCCGGCGGCTTTCGCGCGCCGAAGTGAAACCTCAAATCAGGACACGCTTTTCCCGACAGGCTTAACCCGGAATTTATCTTACCGGCGCAAATTGACGCTCGGAATTCAGCGGCGGTGAACCATGCGCCGCGATTGTTCGGGTTGGTTGGCGTAAAAAGAGTCCTGTCATGAGCGAGCAAGAGATCATCCTTCCGCCGTCGCAGCCGCGCCGTGAGGACGCACGCGACCTGCAAATGCGCCTTTATCGCGAAATCGCCCTCGCCGCGGTCGAGGCGGCCCTGTTCGCGTCGGATCAAATCGAGGAAATTGACGCCGAGCGCGCGCCCGAGCCGGTCCGGATCCGCCGCGACGCCGCCTGAGCGCTGGCCGCCTTCCGCCTTGCCATCCAGTTTTCCGACGCCTATCTCGGCAGGGCATGGATCGGGCGGGGCGGATCGCGACAGGGCGCAGGGAATGATCGATCGTCGCCGTTTTCTCGCCGGCGGCCTCTCCGGAGGCGTGGCGCTTCCCCTGATCGGCGCGGCGACAGCCGTTTACGCCATCGGCGTCGAGCCCAATTTCATCCTTCGCGTCACACGCTACCGCTTGACCCCGGCGGGCTGGCCGGCGGGCCTGCGTCTGCGTTTCGCAGTCATTTCCGACATCCACGCCGGCGAGCCCTATATGAGCGCGGCGCGCGTCCGCCGCATCGCCGAGGCCGCCAACGCGCTCAATCCTGACGCGGTCCTGCTGCTTGGCGACTATAACGCCGGCCATTTTTTCGTGACAAGAGCGGTCGGGCCCGAGCAGATCGGCGAGGCCTTGTCGGTCCTGCGCGCCCCGCTCGGCTGCTATTCGGTGCTCGGCAATCACGACTGGTGGCACGGTCCCGTGCTGACCGCGCCCTCCGACGGCACGGTCGCGATCCGCCGGGCCTTGCGTCAGGCGGGGATCGTCGTGCTCGAAAACGACGCGGTCGCGCTGGTCAAGGACGGCCGGAAATTCTGGATCGTCGGCCTTGCCGACCAGCTGATCGACGCCATGGCGCAGATCGACTACGACGCGCGGAAGCTCGGCGGCGACGATCTTGACGGGGCCCTCGCCAAAGTGAGCGATGACGCCCCGGTGATCCTTCTGGCGCACGAGCCGTTCATCTTCACCGCCGTGCCGGACCGCGTCGCCCTGACCCTGTGCGGCCACACCCATGGCGGGCAGGTCAATCTGCCTTTGCTGGGCCCGGTCGTCGGCGATCTGAGATTCGGCCCGAAATATGTCTACGGCCATGTCCGGCAAGGCGGCCGGAACATGATCATTTCCGGCGGGCTCGGCGAATCCGTCGCGCCGGTCCGCCTGTTGCGGCCGCCGGAAATCGTCGAGGTCGAACTGGGCGCGGCGGAAGACGAAACCGCGCGGCTGTCGGGTTTCTGAGCCAAAGATTCAGACGGCGCCCATCAGGGTGAGAACATGGACGGCGACCGATCGCGACAGCCCGTCGAGATCGTAGCCGCCTTCGAGCACCGACACGAGGCGCCCGCCGCAGCAACGCTCCGCGACATCCATCAATTTCGCGGTGGCCCAGGCGAAATCCGCTTCGACCAGATTGATATTGGCGAGCGGGTCGCGGCGATGGGCGTCGAAACCGGCGGAAAGGATCAGGAGGTCGGGGCGGAACTGCTCGATCCGCGGCAGGATCGCCACTTCCATCGCCTCGCGGAACTGGGGGCCGGCGTCGCCGGCGCAGAGCGGCGCATTGACGATGTTGTTGTATTCGCCGCGCTCGGCGACCGAACCCGTGCCGGGATAGAGCGGCATTTCATGGGTCGAAAGATACATCACATTGGGATCGGACCAGAAAATGTCCTGGGTGCCGTTGCCGTGATGGACGTCGAAATCCATGATCGCGACCCGGCTCGCGCCATGGACGGCGAGCGCTTGGCGGGCGGCGACGGCGGCGTTGTTGAAGAAGCAGAAGCCCATCGGCGTCGCGCGCTCGGCGTGATGGCCGGGCGGCCTCATGGCGACGAAGGCGTTGGCCACGTCGCGGCGCATCACTTCGTCCACGGCCTGGCAGGCGCCGCCGATCGCGCGGAAGGCGGCGGCCAGCGTGCCGGGACTCATGATGGTGTCGCTGTCCAGCCGGGATAGGCCGTCGCGCGGCGAAGCCTGCTCCAGCGCCAGGATGTACGGATTCGGGATGGACCCGCAGCGCCTGCTCCCGCGTGCCGTTCTCGGCCTGCGCGCGGATCAGGGTCGTGAATTTCTCGGTCTCCAACATGCGCTCGATGACCAGGATGCGATCCGCCCGCTCGGGATGGCAGAGGCCGTTGTCGTGGGTGAGGCTGGCGGGATGGGTCAGCAGCAAAGTGTTCAATTCAGGCTCACAAACCGAAACTAGTTGATATCCTCCGGCGAACCGATCGCGAAGCTCCGCGAGACGACCCGCGGGCGGCTGACGCGGGGATCGCGTTCGTCCTGAACATCGCGCCAATCCGCGCTCCTGTCCAACAAAGTTTGCGCCTCCTGACGAAAGTTTCTGCGCCCGGAGTCCTGCGCCAGGATCAGACCGCGCCTTTCGCCGAGCGGCGACACTGTTGCCGGGGGGCCACAAGTTCTGTTAATCTGCCCGGCAAGCGCCTTGGCGCGCGCCGACAGGCGTGACGATTCCGCGGAATATGGTAATTGTTTGATGAAGGCTCGCCGCTCGGGCGGCGGGGTCAATTTCGGGGCGATTTGATGAAACTGCGTGTGATTGCGGGAGTAGGCCTGGTTTCGGCGGTTTTGGCCGGCTGCAATATGCAGACCACGCCCGATCCGAACTTGAGCGGGAAGGACCGCGAATTCATGTCGCTGGCGCCGAGCGGCCAGCCGCCGGGCGATTATCGCCGCTATATTGTCGACGATCCGACCGGCCAGCAGCCGGGCACGATCACCATCGACACATTCAAGAACTATCTCTACTACTCGATGCCCAACCACAAGGCGATCCGCTATGGCGTCGCCACCGGCAACGAGGCGAGCGGCTGGACCGGCCAGGCCACGATCGGCAAGATGGCCGAATGGCCGCATTGGATGCCGCCGTCCGATATGCTGGAGCGTTGGCCGCACCTGCGTCCGACGGCGGAGGCCGGCGGCCTGCCCGGCGGCCCCGACAATCCGCTCGGGGCGCGCGCCATGTATCTGTTCCAGGGCCCCAAGGACACGATGTACCGCATCCACGGCACCAATGAGCCGGAGCTGATCGGGCAGCATGTCTCCTCGGGCTGCATCCGCATGCGCGACATCGACGCGATCGATCTCTACGGCCGCGTCCATCTCGGCACCAAGGTCATCGTCACCGACAAGCCGGTGACCTGACCACGATCGCAGGCGCGTGGCTCGCGATCCGGCGCGAAAGCCGGTTGAAACCTCGGTTTCGGCGCGGGATAAGACCCGTCAGGACTGACGGGTCGATTTGCGATGCGCCGCATTTATTTCGATTATAACGCCACCGCGCCCTTGCGCCCCGCCGCGCGCGAGGCCGTTTTCCGCGCGCTCGACGCCGGAAACGCTTCGAGCGTCCATGCCGAAGGCCGCGCCGCGCGCTCCCTCATCGAAAGCGCCCGCGTCACCGTCGCCAAAGCTTTGGGGACGCGGACGGATCAAGTGATCTTCATCTCCGGCGCGACCGAAGCCGCCGCGACCGCCCTGCGGCCCCGCGCCGGCGAGCGCCTGCTCATCGGGGCGGGCGAACACGCCTGCGTGCAGAGCGGACATTCTTTCCCGGCCGCCGATGTGACGGCCGTTGGTCTCGATGCGCAGGGCCGGCTGGACCTTGACGATTTGCGCGCCCGCCTGGCCGAAGATTCCGCAGCGCGGCCCGTGCTGGCGCTTCAGGCGGCGAACAACGAAACCGGCGCCGTCCAGCCGGTCGCCGAGGCCGCCGAAATCGTCCATGCTTCGGGCGGGATCGTGGTCTGCGACGCGGTTCAGGCCTTTTCGCGCATTCCCTGCTCCTTCGCCGCGACCGGGGCCGACATTCTCTTTCTTTCGAGCCACAAGCTTGGCGGGCCGAAGGGGGCGGGGGCGCTGGCTTATCTCCGGCGCGACCTGATGCCGGAAAGAGCGTTGATTCGCGGCGGCGGGCAGGAGCGGTCCTTTCGCGGCGGCACCGAGAATGTCGCGGCGGTCGCCGGATTCGCCGCCGCGCTCCAGGAAGCCGAGGCGCAGCGCGAGGCAGAAGCGCCGCGGCTCGGGCGAATGCGCGACTTTTTGCAGGAACGCGTTCTGGAAATCGCGCCCGAAACCGCCATATTCGTTGATAAGGCGGCGCGCCTCGCCAATACTTTCGCTTTCGCTTTGCCGGGGCTTGCCGCCGAGACCCTGGTCGCGGCTTTCGACGTCGAAGGCGTGGCCTTGTCGTCCGGCTCGGCTTGCTCGTCGGGCAAGGTCGCCCCGTCCCATGTGCTGGCCGCCATGGGCGTCGCGCCGGACTTGGCGGGATCGGCCCTGCGGGTCAGCCTGGGCTGGGGCTCGACACAAGAAGAGGGGATGCGCTTTCTCGAAATATTCGCTAAAGTGCATGAACGAATGCGGAGAAGGCTCCGGACCCGATCCGCATCGCCACATAACTCAACCAGCGGGCCTTGAACCCGCGTTAGGCTGGGAGAAACGAAATGGCGGCTGTCCAGGAGACTGTCGACAAGGTCAAAACGCTTGACGTTGACGCATATAAATACGGATTCACCACCGATATCGAATCGGACAAGGCGCCCAAGGGCCTGAACGAGGACATCGTCCGGTTCATTTCCGCCAAGAAGAACGAGCCCGAATGGCTGACCCAATGGCGGCTCGACGCCTTCCGCCGCTGGCGGACCATGACGGAGCCGAAATGGGCGCGGGTCCATTATCCGCCGATCGACTATCAGGATCTCTATTATTACTCGGCGCCGAAAACCGCCGAAGGGCCGAAGTCGCTCGACGAGGTCGATCCCGAACTTCTGCGCACCTATGAAAAGCTCGGCATTCCTTTGCGCGAGCAGGAAATCCTGGCCGGGGTGCAGGCGGACCCGAACGTCCGCAGGGTCGCGGTCGACGCGGTGTTCGACTCGGTCTCGGTCGCCACGACCTTCAAGGCGGAGCTGGCCAAGGCCGGCGTGATCTTCTGCCCGATCTCGGAAGCCGTGCACAGCCACCCCGAACTGGTGAAGAAATATCTCGGCTCGGTCGTGCCGGTGACCGACAATTACTTCGCCACCCTCAATTCGGCGGTCTATTCCGACGGCTCCTTCGTCTATATTCCACCGGGCGTGCGTTGCCCGATGGAGCTTTCGACCTATTTCCGCATCAACGAGCGCAACACCGGCCAGTTCGAGCGCACGCTGATCATCGCCGACAGGGGTTCCTACGTCTCCTATCTCGAAGGCTGCACCGCGCCGCAGCGCGACGAGAACCAGCTTCACGCGGCGGTGGTCGAACTCATCGCGCTCGACGACGCCGAAATCAAATATTCGACGGTGCAGAACTGGTATCCCGGCGACAGCCAGGGCAAGGGCGGCATCTACAACTTCGTCACCAAGCGCGGCGACTGCCGTGGCGACCGCTCGAAAATCTCCTGGACCCAGGTCGAGACCGGATCGGCCATCACCTGGAAATACCCATCCTGCATTTTGCGCGGCGAAGCTTCGCGCGGAGAGTTTTACTCGATCGCTATTTCCAACGGCTATCAGCAGGTCGATTCCGGCACCAAGATGCTGCATCTCGGCGCCAATACGTCGAGCCGGGTGATCTCCAAGGGCATTTCCGCCGGCCATTCGCAGAACACCTATCGCGGACAGATCTCGGCCCACCGCAAGGCGGTCAACGCGCGCAATTTCACCAATTGCGACTCGCTGCTGATCGGCAACGCCTGCGGCGCCCATACCGTGCCCTATATCGAGGCCAAGAATTCCTCGGCCCTTTTCGAGCACGAGGCGACCACCTCGAAAATCTCCGACGACCAGCTGTTCTACTGCATGCAGCGCGGGCTTTCGGCGGAAGAGGCGACCGCGCTGATCGTCAACGGTTTCGTGCGCGACGTGCTCCAGCAACTGCCGATGGAATTCGCCGTCGAGGCGCAGAAACTCATCGCCATTTCGCTTGAGGGCAGCGTCGGCTGATCGCCCGCCGCTCTCGCGTTTCACTCTTTTCAAGGTTCGGTCATGCTCGAAATCGAAAATCTCCATGTCTCCGTCGCCGGCAAGAAAATCATCGACGGCTTCACCCTCAAAGTCGCGGACGGCGAGGTCGCCGCGATCATGGGGCCCAACGGCTCCGGCAAATCGACCTTGTCCTATGTCGTCGCCGGCCGGCCGGAATATGAAGTCACCGAAGGCTCGATCCGGCTCGACGGCGTCGATCTCCTGGAAAAATCCGCCGCCGAGCGCGCCGCGCTCGGCCTGTTCCTGGTCTTCCAATATCCGCTGGAAATTCCCGGCGTCACCACCATGACCTTCCTCAAGGCGGCGATGAACGCCCAACGCAAGGCGCGCGGCGAGGAGGAACTAGCGACGCCGGATTTCATGCGACGCGTGCGCGAGGCGGCGAAAAAGCTGAACATCTCGCAGGACATGCTCAAGCGCCCGGTGAATTTCGGCTTTTCCGGCGGAGAGAAGAAGCGCATGGAAATCCTTCAGATGGCGCTGCTGGAGCCCAAATTCGGCATTCTCGACGAGATGGATTCAGGCCTCGACATCGACGCTCTGCGGGTTTGCGCCGAGGGCGTCAATTCGCTGCGCTCCGGGGAGCGCGGCCTGCTGGTCATCACCCATTACCAGCGCCTGCTCGACTATATCGCGCCCGACACGGTGCATGTGATGAACAGGGGCAGGATCGTGCGCAGCGGCGGGCCGGAACTGGCGGTCGAACTCGAAAAGAGCGGCTATGCCGATTATGCCGAAGAGGCCGCGTGATGGACGCGATCCTGCAAAATCCGACCCAGGCCGAACAGGACCTGCTCGCTCGTTTTACCGCGGGAAGGACGGAGCGCGAGCGCAAGGCGGCCTTCGACCGCTTCGCCGGTGTCGGCCTGCCGTCGCGGCGCGTCGAGGCTTGGCATTACACCGACCTGCGCGCCAAATTGCGCGCGGCGCCGCCGCGCGCGAAAAAGCCGGACGCCGCGGCGCTGGCGCATGCGAAAGAAAAGCTGGGGCCGGTCGACCGCTTGCGGATCGTGACCGTGGACGGTTTTTTCAGCCGCGAATTGTCGGATGAATTGTCCCTGGTGCCCGGCGTCCGGCTGCGCCCCCTGCTGGAGGACGATCTGCGGCTGAAGCGCCTGGTTCAGGGCGCCGGCGACTCGTTGCTCGACCTCAACGGCGCCTATGCCGAGGGCGGCTTTGTGCTGGAAATCGCGCCCGGCGGCCGCGTCGACGCCATGTTCGAACTGGTCGCGCTCGACGGCGGGACGGGCGCGCAGGGCCGTTTCGGCCGGGCCATGGTGATTGTCGGCGAAAATTCGCGCGCCACTTTTCTGGAGACGCGCGGCGAAAGCGGCGAGGGCTTTTCCAACAGCGCGATTTTCCTGTCGCTCGGGCGCGGCGCCGAACTGGACTACGCCTGCCGCAATTTTGATTCTGCTGGCGGCGCCCCTGCCGGCGGCGCGGCGGTCGAGGTGCAGACTGTCGTCGCGCGGCTGGAACAGGACGCACGGCTGCGCGCGACCGCTTTTGTCGCCGGCGCGCCTTTCCTGCGCCGCCAGCTTTTCGTCTCCTGCGCCGGGGAAAAGGCCGAGGCCCATCTCTCCGGCGGCGTTCTTCTGCGCGGGCGCGAGCATGTCGACACGACGCTGACGCTGACCCACGACGCGCCGTCCTGCGTCAGCCGCGAGACTTTCAAATATGTGCTGGCGGATCAGGCGAACGGCGTGTTCCAGGGCAAGATCGTGGTCCCGCCGCACGCCCAGAAGACCGACGGCAAGATGTTGTGCCGCGGCCTGTTGCTCTCGGACGAGGCCGCCATGTCGTCCAAGCCGGAGCTGGAGATTTTCGCCGACGACGTCGCCTGCGGCCATGGCGCGGCCTGCGCGCGGCTCGACGAAAACCAGCTTTTCTACATGGAATCGCGCGGCATTCCGCGCGCGCAGGCCCAGGGCCTGTTGGTCGAGGCCTTCGCGGCGGAAGCCTTCGACATCGTCGACGACGAGGAATTGCGCGACCTGCTCAAGCTTGACCTCAAGCGACTGCTTGCCGGGGGGGCTTTTTCATGAATCAGCCGGTGAAGATCTCAGCCCTCGACATCGCGAAAATCCGCGCCGATTTCCCGATTCTCAGCGAGAAGCCCTATGGCAAGACGCTGGTCTATCTCGACAATGCGGCCTCGGCGCAGAAGCCGCGGGCGGTGATCGAGCGCATGGTTCGCGCCTATAGCCACGAATATTCCAATGTCCATCGCGGCCTGCATTTCCTCGCCAACGCCGCGACCGACGCCTATGAGGGCGCGCGCGAGAAAATGCGCGCCTTTCTCAACGCCGGCTCGGCGGACGAGATCATTTTCACCCGCGGCGCCACCGAAGCGCTGAATCTCGTCGCCTCGTCCTTCGGCCTCGCCCATATCGGCGAGGGAGACGAGATCGTGCTTTCGATCATGGAGCATCATTCCAATATCGTGCCCTGGCACTTTTTGCGCGAGCGCAAGGGCGCGAGGATCAAATGGGTCGATGTCGAGGACGACGGCTCGTTCTCGCTGCAAAAATTCGCCGAGGCGCTGACCGAAAAGACGAAGATCGTCGCGATCACCCATATGTCCAATGTTCTGGGCACGGTGACGCCGGTGAAGGACATCGTCCGCCTCGCCCATGAGCGCGGGATTCCGGTGCTGATCGACGGCTCGCAGGGGGCGGTCCACTGCGACGTCGACGTGCGCGATCTCGATGTCGATTTCTATGTCGTCACCGGCCACAAGCTCTATGGCCCGACCGGGATCGGCGCGCTATACGGCAAGAAGGAATGGCTGGAAAAGCTGCCGCCCTTCGCCGGCGGCGGCGAGATGATCGAGACGGTGACGATCGACCATGTCACCTATGGCGTCCCGCCGCAAAGGTTCGAGGCCGGCACGCCGCCGATCGTCCAGGCGGCGGGCCTGGGCGCCGCGCTCGACTACATGGAAAGCATCGGCCGCCCGGCGATCCATGCCCATGAGGCCGACCTTGCCGCCTATGCGGCGAAGCGCCTGAGCGAATTGCCCTCTCTGCGGCTGATCGGCGACGCGCCGGGCAAGGGGGCCTTGTTCTCCTTCGAGATGAAGGGCGCGCATTCCCATGACGTCGCCACCGTGATCGACCGCTCCGGCGTCGCGGTGCGCGCCGGCACCCATTGCGCCCAGCCGCTGTTGGCGCGTTTCGGCGCGACTTCGACTTGCCGGGCCAGCTTCGCGCTCTATAACACGCGCGCGGAAGTGGACGCCCTTGTCGCGGCGCTGGAGCGCGCCGCCCGTCTTTTTGCCTGAATGGGAACGCGCGATGAACCAGCACGCCGAAGCCGAAATTCAGCCGAACCGCCCCGCTTTCGCGGTCAAGGACGCCATTTCGCCGGAAGAGCTCGACCGGCTCACCGACGGCATTATCGCCGCGCTCAAGACGGTGTTCGACCCGGAAATCCCGGCCGACATTTACGAACTTGGCCTGATCTACCGCGTCGACATCGACGAGAGCCGCTTCGTCAATATCGACATGACCCTGACCGCGCCGGGCTGCCCGGTGGCGGGCGAAATGCCGGTCTGGGTGCAAAACGCGGTCGCCGCCGTGCCCGGCGTCGCAGGGGTCGAGGTCGCTATGGTGTTCGACCCGCCATGGGATCAAAGCCGCATGTCGGAAGAGGCGAGAATCGCGCTCGACATGTGGTGAGCGGTTTCGTGGCGAACAGCGCCATAGGGATGAAAACCTTATGCTTGGCGCTCTGATCACATGGCGGCATTCGGCAGGAAGCGGGAATAGCGCGAAGGACCGGTCTACGGCCGAAGGAGAAGGATGGGCCATTGCGGGAATTTGGTGCTGGACGAATTGGTCGCGCTTCCCCCGGAAGGCAGTCGTTTAACCGCGCGAATTTGCACCTCTATTTGACGAAAATGTTGTTACCCATGTTCGACAAAGGCGCGCATTGCTGAGGGCGAAACGACGATCATGATGCGATAGCCTAATTTGATCAGCCCACGCGCCGCCAGTCGTTTGAGCATCGTGCCGACGGAATTGCGCGACATGTTGGCGGCGCCGGCCAATTCATCTTGGGTCAAAGGCGCATCGACCGGAGCATTGTCATCCGGCGCGGCGAAACGTCGGCCGGCCATGCGGAGCAGCACAGCTGCGCATCGCCTCTCGTTGTCACGAATCAGCAAATCGGCGGCGACGGTTTGGGAGACGTCGCCATAGATGATCGCGGGCTGAAGGAAAAACCGCCACCACTCCGGCCGTTCCGACAAGCACTTTTTGACCGCGTCCTGCGGAATGCGCGCCAGCCAGACATGTGATTTCGCGCTGGCGGAAAGGCGCCGGGGCTGGCCAAGGAGCAGCGGGACATAGCCGAGCCAGAACACCGGATGCGCGATATGCATGAGAGGTGTTTCCGCGGGGCCGAGGATAGTCCGCATTTCGATCGCGCCCTGAGCAAGCCCGATCAATTCGCCCAATTCTTCGCCGCCCGCCTGGATCGGCTCGCCCGCCTCAAGGCCTTGCCAGCGGCAACGCGACAGGATGGCGCGTTGGAAGTCGACCGGTGTCACGCTGAGCCATCCGCGGCTAGCCAGAATTCGCAGTCCTTCTTCGTGATCCATCTCAAAGAAGCCTTTTCGGACGTCATCATTTTGACGCCGCACGCCGCTAATTACCCAAATTTGTGCAACGTGAAAACAAGCCGCGTGTTAGCGTTCTGAAATGCCGTCCCAATCCGGACGGCGCCGGCGACATCGCCGACGTTTGGTCGTTCGGCTCTGATTTTGAGTGTTTTCCGTAACCGGGGGTTGGGATGCGCAAGGTCCGCAAGGCAAATCTGGCTTCTAGTTTGTTTTCGGCCGCCATGTTCGGCTTGGCCGCCAGCCCGGCCGCCGCCGAGTCTCTCGATGGGCAGGTCCTCGGCGGCGGACAGCCGGTCACCAGTTCGACCGTGACCCTTTGGGCGGCAGGCGCAGGCGCGCCGCAAAAACTGGCGCAGGCGCGCACCGACGCGGCTGGCCATTTCTCGTTCAACTCGGTTCGCGCGCCCGGTCCGGACGCCTCGCTTTATCTCGTCGCCAAGGGCGGCCATTCCGCCGCCGACAAGATGAACGGGGACAATGCGGCGCTCACGCTACTGACCGTGCTGGGGAACAAGCCGCCGCCCCATGTGACGATCAATGAAATGACCACTGTCGCCTCGGTCTGGACCCACGCCCAATTCATCGCAGGCGCCGAGATCAAGGGCCACGCCCTCGGCCTGCGCATCGCCGCCGGCAATGTGCCGAATTTCGTCGATCTGCAAACGGGCGGCTACGGCGGGATGATCCAGAGCGACCTCAACTCCACGCAGACGCCGACCATGGCTAACTTCGCAACGCTCTCCAGCGTGCTGGCGGGCTGCGCGACCCGGGTCAAGACCGACGCCTGCAACGAACTGTTTGCGGCTGCGACCGGGCGCGGCGGGACCGCGCCGAGCGACACGCTGACCGCCGCGGTTTCGATCGCGCACGACATGGGCTACAAGCCGGAGCGCGTCTTCGCGCTGCTCGACGCCTTCTATCCCGTTCCCAAAGGGAAAAATCTGCGCGAAACGCCTTTCATGCCCTATCTCAGCTTTGCGCCCAGCGCCTGGGTGCTGCCGCTCAAATTCACCGGCGGAGGCTATACAGGCGGCGCCAAGGTGATGTTCGACAGCAAGGGCAACGCCTGGAGCGGCGCCAACTTCATTGTCGGCTCCGTCGGCCATGACTCGCTCTGGGACGGCAATATGGCGGAATTTGCTTCGGACGGCCGCCCGCTTTCGCCGATGACCACGGGCTTTTCCGGCGGCGGCTTGCAAGGGCCGGGGTTCGGCACCGCGATCGACGCCAACGACCGTGTCTGGATCAACAGCACCAGCGGCAAGACCATCTCGCTGTTCGACAAAACCGGCAAACCGCTGTCGCCTCCCGAGGGCTATGATTTCGGCGGCAAACTCGGCTTCATGCAAGGGATCATCGTCACGCCAAGCGGCGACGTCTGGACGGTCGATTTTACCAACGACCGCGTCGTGTTCATGCCCAAGGGCGACCCCTCCAAGGCGAAATTCTATTGTGAGGCTCCGGCCGGCACGCCGAACAAGGACGGCCCCTGCAAGCTCAACGCGCCGTTTCATCTCGTGATCGACCAGCAGAACCGCATCTGGGTCGACAGCGCCATTGGCGATCATGTCACGCGATTCCCGGCGAGCGATCCGGGCAAAGTCGAAGTGTTTTCATCGGGTGGCCATAGCGGCAAGGGTATGGCGGTGGACAGCAAAGGCAATGTCTGGATCACCAACACTCTGGGGGCCGGACTGAGCCTGGAAACGGACGCACGCCTGCTCGCGGCCAAATTGACCGGCGCATCGCTCTCGGGGATGGATCAGATCGCGCTCCATGATCTGCTCACCCATCCGGGCTTGGGAAGCGTGTCCGTGTTGCGTGCTGACGGCAGCCCCGCGCCTGGGTCGCCGTTCAATCCCACCGGCAGCATCTGGGGCGCCTGGGCGGTGTCAATCGACGGCAACGACCACGCCTGGGTCTCCAACTTTGCGCCCGACGGCGGCATCACCGAGCTGTGCGGCGCGCGGACCGAAACTTGTCCTGCCGGCATGAAGATGGGTGACGCGATTTCGCCGCCCGGCGGCTGGAAGGGCGGCGGCATGCAAATGCTGGTCGACGCCTCGATTGACCCCGCGGGCAATGTCTGGGCGTCGAACAACTGGCAAAACCCCGAAGCCTGCTACGGCAAGCCTGACGAGTCGATTTCGACCCGTTGCGGCGGCCAGGGCATGACGGTCTTCTACGGCATGGCCAAGCCGGTGAAGTCGCCGCAGATCGGACCGGCGCGCGCGCCGTAATCTTGATCCATTGACGCGACGGCCGCTCAAGCTGGAGCTACGCCAAGTGGCCGCCGTGACGATGTGAAGGGCAGCTTAGAGACACATTCCTTGGCGTAGCGGGCAGGTTCGTAACTGACGGCTCAGGGCCACGAATACGCGTTCAACCGATGCCGGGAAAGTCCGCTGACGACGTCGCTCCGGCCATTACGAGAACAGCTTGAAAGACGCGTTCGAGCCGTTCGCGGCCATTAACGAACGGGAACCAAGCCGTCAGGGCGCCGCCTTCTTATAGAGGCCCGAAAACGACACATTCATCCCGCCGCAGACATTGTTGTCGCGCACGAACAGAAACTCTCCGGCGCGGGCGAGTTTTATATTGCAGCCGCTGACGGAATCGTCGTCCACGATCCTGCCCTGGCCGTTTTTGAGCGCCAGCGGGCCGGAAAACGAGCCGAGATTGACCGCGCCGCGCTTGACCCGCTCGGGGTCGAGCGACCCATAGGTCGCTTCGCCGCTCGCCTTCAGCCCGTCCTTGGCCTGTTCGATGGTGATGTCGGCTTCGACGCGTTTCCAGGCGCCGACCCACGCGGCGGGATCGCTATGGAGCGGCGCCGGCTCGAGCGCGGAAGACGGCAGCCAGCCGCCGCGGCTCCCCTTGCCGTTGTCGTAATCGACGCAGACGAAATCGCCCTTTTTGGCGCCGAGCACGACCAGATCGCCGGGAACCAGAAAAGCCTTGTCCTGACATTGCGGCGCCGCGGACGGGCAGGCGTTTTTTCTGTCGCCGTTCTTGCGGAAATAGGTCTTGCCCGCGTCCGCCTTGATCCGGCCGATGGCGAGGTCGGGCGTATCGGAAAAGGAAACGCCCGAGCAGAAGCTTTCGCTGTTCTGTGCGCTCGCGGCGAGGGGGAGAACGCAAAGCGCCGTCGCGCCGATGAGGGCAAGGCGGCGCATCGTGCTCACGCTTTTTGGCCGAATTCGCTGGCGCCGCCATGGGCGGCCGACCATTCGGCCGGGGCGTGCAGGAATTTTTCCACCTCGTCCAGCGTCGCGCCGGGCAGATAAGCGGTCCGGCGCGCAACCTTTAGCACGTCCCACCAGGTGGTGAGCTGGTGCAACTCGATGTTGTCTTTCCGCAATTCCTCCCGCGCCTGCGGGAAAATGTCATAGAAGAAGAACACGAAAGTATGGTCGCATTTCTGGCCCGCTTCGCGGATCGCCGAGATGAAATTGACTTTCGAGGCGCCATCTGTCGCGAGGTCTTCCACCAGCAGCGTGCGGCCGCCGTCCCGCACTTCGCCTTCGATCCGGGCGTTTCGACCGAACCCCTTGGGCTTCTTGCGGACATATTGCATCGGCAGCGAAAGCCGGTCGGAAATCCAGGCGGCGAAGGGAATGCCGGCGGTCTCGCCGCCGGCGATGATGTCGAGGCTCTCGTAGCCGATCTCGCGCTGGATGGTTTTTACCGCGAAATCCATCAGCGCGTTGCGCAGGCGGGGAAAGGCGATCAGTTTGCGCATGTCGGTATAGACCGGGCTCGCCCAGCCCGAGGTGAAGATGAAGGGTTTTTGCGCATTGAACAGGACGGCGCCGACCTCCAGCAGCATTTTGGCGGTTTCTTCGGCGATCAGCTGCTTTTCGGCTGCTGCGGGGGAAAGGTCGGACATCACTCACCTCTTGGCTTTGGCGCTGATTTGAACCGGATGGGCGCACAGGTCAATCGGCTGTTGCTCACGCCCGCCAGACGCGCGAAAAGAGGCCATGACCGATCTCTTCGCCAGCGCCGGACTGGAAAAGGACGCGCCGCGCCCGCTGGCGGAGCGGTTGCGGCCCAAAAGCCTTGCAGAAGTCTCCGGCCAGGACCATCTGCTCGGCTCCAATGGCGCGCTCACGCGGCTGATCGACTCGGGCTCGTTGGGGAGCCTGATCTTCTGGGGGCCGCCCGGCACGGGAAAAACCACCGTCGCCCGCCTGCTGGCCAACGAGACCAAACTTCATTTCGTCCAGGCCTCGGCGATTTTTTCCGGCGTCAATGATCTGAAAAAGATCTTTGACGAGGCGCGCGGGCGCCGCGCCATGGGGCAGGGGACTTTGCTGTTCGTCGACGAAATCCACCGCTTCAACCGCGCCCAGCAGGATTCGTTTCTTCCGGTGATGGAGGACGGCACGATCACCCTGATCGGCGCCACCACCGAAAACCCGTCTTTCGAACTCAACGCCGCGCTGCTGTCACGCGCCCGCGTCCTGACTTTTCACAGCCTCGATGCGGCGGCGATCGAGAAATTGCTGCAACGTGCGGAGGCCGAGGAGGGCAGGAAACTGCCGCTCGACGCGGACGCGCGCGCGGCGCTGACGATGATGGCGGATGGCGACGGCCGCGCCGCCCTCACTCTGGTCGAGGAAATTTTTCGCGCCGCGCGACCGGACGAGATTTTCGACGCCAAGACACTGACGGAAATCGTCCAGCGCCGGGCGCCGATCTATGACAAGGGCCAGGAGGGCCATTACAATCTCATCAGCGCGCTGCACAAGACGGTGCGCGGCTCCGACCCCGACGCCGCGCTCTATTACCTCGCGCGCATGTTCGACGCCGGCGAGGACCCTTTGTTCATCGCCCGCCGGGTGGTGCGCATGGCGGTCGAGGATATCGGCCTCGCCGATCCGCAGGCCCTGGTCGTCGCCAACGCCGCCAAGGACGCCTATGATTTTCTTGGCAGCCCCGAGGGCGAACTGGCGATCGCTGAAGCCCTGGTCTATTGCGCCACCGCCCCCAAATCCAACGCCAGTTACCTCGCCTACAAGGCGGCGCAAAAGCTCGCCCGCGAACACGGCTCGCTCATGCCGCCGAAAACCATTCTCAACGCCCCGACCAAATTGATGAAATCGGAAGGCTATGGGGCGGGTTACGTGTACGACCACGACGCGCCCGACGCCTTTTCCGGCCAGAACTACTGGCCCGAGGCCTTGGGGCGCCAGAAGCTCTACGAGCCCGTCGAGCGCGGCTTCGAGCGCGAGATTCGCAAGCGGCTGGATTATTGGGAAAAGCTGCGGCGGGAGCGCGGGGAGTCCTGAGCGCAGTGATTGAGACCGCCCCGCCCAATCGGCGGATGACGCCGGGCCAGGCTTTGGCTATAGAAAGTCCATGCAGGCCTATCTTCTCGTTTTCCTCGGCGCCGGGCTCGGCGGCATGTTGCGGCACACCGTGAATCTTCTCGCGGCGCGGCTGCTCGGAACCGGTTTCCCGTGGGGGACTTTTCTGATCAATATTTCCGGCTCGCTGGTCATGGGTCTGCTCGCCGGTTTCCTCGCCTTTCGCACGGGCGCCAACTGGACCCAGCACGCCCGCCTGTTCCTGCTGACCGGCGTCTTGGGCGGCTACACCACCTTTTCCGCTTTCTCGCTCGATTCGGCGCTTTTGTTCGAGCGCGGCCAGATGATGCTGGCGGCGGCCTATATCGGCGGCTCGGTGTTTCTGGCGCTGGCCGGCGTGTTCGGCGGTCTGTTCGTGGCGAGGGCGCTTTCGTGAAAAGCCCGCGCGCCGCGGCGGCGCCGAAACCTTCCGCCGCCACGAAGGCCCCGGAAAAAGTCACCCAGGCGCTCGGCGTGCAAAATCTCGTCGTGACCGAGGACGAGGACGGCATGCGCCTGGACCGCTGGTTCAAGCGCCGCATCCCGACGCTGGCTTTGTCGCATCTCGCCAAGATCTGCCGCAAGGGCGAGGTGCGGCTAGACGGCAAGCGGGTCGAAACGTCGTCGCGGGTCGCGGCGGGGCAGAATGTTCGCGTGCCGCCGCTCAATGTCGAGGCGCCCAAGGCGCCGGCGGTGAAGCGCCCCGAGCAGTCGGAGGCCGACGCCCGCGCCATCCGCGACATGATTCTCTTGGACGACCGCGACTTGATGGTGCTCAACAAGCCCTTCGGCCTCGCGGTCCAGGGCGGATCGGGCACGAAAATCCATCTCGACGGCATGTTGCAATCGCTCAGCAATGCGCGCGGCGAGCGCCCGGTTCTGGTCCATCGCCTCGACCGCGACACTTCCGGCGTGCTGCTGATCGCCAAGACCCGCAAGATGGCCGCCGATCTCGGCGAGATTTTCCGCTCGCGCGCGGCCAGGAAGATTTACTGGGCGCTGGTCGAGGGCGTGCCGCGCCCGGCGCAGGGGCGTATTTCGCTCTATCTCGCCAAGGGCGAGGCGATGGGGGATTCTCGGGGCGAAAATCGACCGCCGCGCGGCCGTCATGGCGTGGAGGAGCGCCGCGACATAGAGAAGATGCGCGTCGCGAAACACGGTGACGAGGACGCCCAGCATTCGGTGACTTATTACGCCGTGGTGGACAAACTGGCGCCGCGTCTCGCCTGGCTGTCGATGAAGCCGCTGACCGGCCGCACCCATCAATTGCGCGCCCATGCCGAGGCGATCGGCTGCCCCATCGTCGGCGATCCCAAATACGGCCACAGCGACGAGGACCGCCGCCGCCGCGCCGACCCCAACCGCAATATTCCCGACGGCGTCGAGCAAAAACTGCACCTGCTCGCCCGCCGCCTCATCCTGCCGCACCCCAAGGGCGGCGTGCTCGACGTGACCGCGCCGCTGCCGCCGCACATGCGCAAGAGTTTTGAGATGTTCGGCTTCGACGTCAGCCAGCGCGACCCAATTATGGATGCGCCGGAGGGTTGAAGGCGCCGATCAGGCCGCGCAGGCCAGAAAGCCTGCGCGCAATTCGTCTTCCTTGAGCTTGCGGCCGATGAAGACGATGCGGCTGGAGCGTTTTTCCTGCGGTTTCCAGTCGCGCTGGAGGTCGCCGTCGAGAATCATGTGGACGCCCTGGAAGACGTAGCGCCTCGGCTCGTCGGGGAAGGCGAGGATGCCCTTGGAGCGCAGGATGTCCGGGCCGTCGCGCTGAACCACTTCACTGATCCACGGCATGAAAAGGTCGGGATCGACCGGGCCGTCGATGTGGAAGGCGACCGAGCGCACTTCCTCGTCATGCAGCACTTTCGGCGCGTGATGATGTTCGTGATGGTGATGGCCGTGATGGTCATGGTCGTGATGGTCATGATCGCAGTCCGGGCCGCAGGCGTGGTCGTCGTGGCGGCCGTGATCATGGTGGCGATGGTCATGATCGTGATCGTGATCGTGGTCTTCCGCCTCCAGAAACTCCGGCTCCAGTTCGAGGATGCGGTCGAGATCGAAGGCCTTGCGGTCGAGCACGGCGCCGAGCGGGACATCGCATTTCCGGGTGCGGTGAATTTTGGCGTAGGGATTGAGTCCGCGAATGCGGGCCTCGACCTCTTCCAGTTCCGCCTCGTTCACAAGGTCGATCTTGTTGAGCAGGACGACATCGGCGAAAACGATCTGGTTCTTGGCTTCCGGCGCGTCCTTGAGGCGGGCGGCCAGGAATTTGGCGTCGGCCACGGTGACGATGGCGTCGAGCCGGGTCTGGTTCTGCACGTCGGCGTCCACGAAAAAGGTTTGCGCCACGGGAGACGGATCGGCGAGGCCGGTGGTTTCGACCAGGATCGCGTCGAACCTGCCCTTGCGGCGCATCAGGCCCTCGATGATGCGGATGAGGTCGCCGCGCACGGTGCAGCAGATGCAGCCGTTGTTCATTTCGAAAACTTCCTCGTCGGCGTTCACGACGAGCTCGTTGTCGATGCCGATCTCACCGAATTCATTGACGATCACGGCGAATTTCTTGCCGTGGTCCTCGGTGAGGATGCGGTTGAGCAAGGTGGTCTTTCCCGCCCCGAGATAGCCGGTGAGGACGGTGACGGGAATTTTTTCTGACGACATGCGATCTCCGGTCAATTGTTGGGCGCGAGGGCCTTCTTCAACTCGATGATATTGTGCTTCATCATGTCAATGTAAGTGGCTGCGGGGCCATTTGGCGGCGAAAGCGAGTCGGAAAAAAGCTCGCCGCCGATTTTCGCCCCGGATTCCTGGGCGATCCGTTTCATCAGGCGCGGGTCCGAAATGTTTTCCAGGAATACGGCGGGCGCATGTTCCCGCCTGATCTGCGCGATCAGCCGCGCGATATCCCGCGCCGAGGGCTCCGATTCGGTCGAGAAGCCCTGCGGGGCGATGAATTCAAAGCCGTAAGCCGCGCCGAAATAGCCGAAGGCGTCATGGGTGGTGATGATCATGCGCCTTTGCGGTGGGATCGCGGCGACCGCCGCGCGGACGTCCCTTTCGGTCGCGTCGAGCGCCGCGTCATAGGCTTTTCCGCGGGCGCGGAAATAATCGGCGTCAGCGGGATCTGCGGCGACCAGGCCGGCGAGAATATTGGCGACATAGATCTTGGCGTTGGCGACGCTCTGCCAGGCGTGGGGATCGATTCCCCTCGCGCCTTCGATCACGCCTTCGCGCGGGGCGATTCCCGCGGTTGCGATGACGACCGGCGCCCTGGAGCCCGAGGCGGCGATCAGGCGCGCCATCCAGCCTTCGAGATTGAGGCCGTTGACGACGATGAGCCTGGCCTCCCTGAGACTTCTGGCGTCGGCGGGCGTGGGCTCATAGACATGAACGTCGCCATTGGGGCCGACCAGCGACTTGACTTCGACCTTGTCGCCGCCGAGCTGGCGCGCGAAATCGGCGAGGATGGAGAAGCTGGCGACGACCGGGAGTTTCGTCGTCGCCGCCACGGCATGCAGCGGCGTCCAGGCCAGCAGCAGGGCGAGGACAAGGAAACTTTTCAGGCGCATGGCGACCTCCTATTCTGGCTTGGGATTGGCTGAAAGGCTATTCGTATATTATAACATCCGTCAAGAGGTCGAAATGTCCCTCCCTTCGGCGCCCGCGCCCTTGAACGAAATGCAGATCCGGATCCGGGATTTGCTGGCGCGCGCGGAAAAGCCGCTGTCGGCTTATGACGTCATCGACGCCCTGCGCGAACATGGCCGCATCGCGCCGCCGACGGTCTATCGCGCCTTGCAGAAATTGATCGACGAAGGGCTCGCCCACAGGCTCGAGACGCGCAACGCCTATGTCGCCTGCCGCGACGAGGGCCATTCCTGCGGCCATCGCCATCGCGCCGGCTTCATGATCTGCCGCGCCTGCGGCCGCACCCAGGAATTCGGCGACGAGGAGATCGGGCGCCTGCTGTCCGACGTCGCCGCGCGCGGCGGCTTCGCCGCCGAGCGCGTGGCCATCGAAATCCAGGGTCTTTGCGCCGATTGCGCCGCGGAAGGCGGCGGGTCTTCGGAGGGTTAGCCCCGCAGGTGCGAGCGCGGCGTGATCCTGCGCAACAGACCGCCAGTCGGGCCGGCGACCAGCGAGACCAGATAGAAAGCCCCGCAGGCGAGAATGATCATCGGGCCGGAGGGCAGGCCCCAGTGGAAGGACGCCAACAGACCGCCATAGGCGCCGGCCATGCCGAACAGGACCGCGAGCAGGATCATTCCGGTAATGTCCTGGGTCCACAGCCTGGCGCTGATCGCCGGCAGCATCATCGCGCCGACGGCCAGCAGCGTGCCCAGCGCCTGGAATCCGGCGACCAGATTGAGCGCGATCAGGGCGAGAAAGGCGGCGTGGGTCCAGGCGCCGGCGCGGCTCACCGAGGACAAAAAACCGGGATCGAGCGTGTCCAGCACCAGGGGACGATAGATCAAAGCGAGGCCGACCAGGGTCAGGCTCGAAATCGTGGCGAGGAGGATCATTGTGGCGTTGTCGAGCGCCAGCACGCTGCCAAACAGCACATGCATCAGATCGACATTGGAGCCGCGCACCGAAATGATGGTGACGCCGAGCGCCAGCGACAGCAGATAGAAGGCGGCAAGCGAAGCGTCCTCGCGCAGGGCGGTGGCGCGGGCGACGGCGCCGGAGCCGACCGCGACCGCGAAGCCGGCGAGCACGCCGCCGATGGTCATGGCCGGCAGCGACAGGCCGGCGATGAGATAGCCGATCGCCGCGCCGGGCAGAATGCCGTGGGAAATGGCGTCGCCGGACAGCGACATCCGCCGCAGGATCAGGAAAACGCCGAGCGGCGCCCCGGAGAGCGCCAGCGCCATCGCGCCCACCAGGGCGCGCCGCATGAATTCGTAGTCGAGAAAGGGGCCGACGAGCCAGGAGAGCAGCATGGCTCCTGTTTATCGGCAAAGCGTGGCGAAGTCATGGGCCAAGGCGCGGCCGGTCGACGCGGACGCCGCCGAGGGCGTGATCTTGCGCTACTGGGTCAGGCGGCTTCTCTGCATGAGTTGTTCGAAAATATTCTGCAAGGCCTGGGATATGCTGCCGCCGATGCCGACCTGCTGGAAAAGATCGGGCGAACTGGCGCAGGACTGCATCGCCGCGGCGAACCGGTCGCTGGAGGACACCGGCGGCAAATAGGGCGCGACATAGGTGGTAAAGAACGAATTGTCGGGAATATTGTAATAGGTCGTGTAGAGCGTCGCGATCTGGATGCCGCGGTTCTTGATCGCCGTGCAGAGGGCGGTGTTGATGGGACCGATCGTCCTTGAGCCGTTGAGGTTTTCATCGGTCACGCCATCGGAAACGATGATCACATATTCCTGCGGCGAACTCGCGCTCGTTCCGTCGCCCGGGCTGGGGAGCAGGGCGTTGAGGGCGGGCACCGCCGTGTCGAACGAGGTCTGCTGGTCTCCGTATTCGTTCTGATAATCGATCGACATCAGGTCGAGCGACTGCGCCTGGCTCGCGACGGAGCTGGTGTTGGCGCTGAGCGGCGCCACCACGGTGATGGCGTTGGTTTGCGCGGCGGTCGCGCTGGGGCCGAACGAATAGACCGCGAACTGGAGTTCGTTGGGTATCTGATTGGCGACGTCGATATTGCCCGCCAGAGCCATCAAATTCTGGGTCGCCTGCCGAAGCAGGTCGATGCGCAGCGTGACATTGTTGTTCCGCGCAATGGTCAAATAATCGAAATAAGGCGCGAAAACATTCGTCTGGTAATTATTTTTCGACGTCGTCGTCGTCCCGCAATCGCTCGGGGGCGACGGCGCCGAGCATGGATTCGTTTGATGGCAGGCGAAGCCGCAGGAGGCTTCGTTCGGGTTCTGGTAGGTTTTATGATTGACCGTTGCGGTCAGATTGGTGGTCAGATTGACCAGGTTCTGGATGTCGGTCGAGGTCGCGCCGACGCCCATTGATGGCGTATTGTCGAGGAGCAAATAGAAATTGGCGTAGGCCGGAAGCTTTTCCTGGGCGACGCTCGATTTGCCGTCGACCTGCGAGATATTTATGAAGGGGATATTGGTCCAACCGCCGAAAAGGCTGGCCGCGTTCGCCTGGAAACCCACATTCGCGGCCACGGTCAGGCCATTGACGGTGACAGCGATGCAGGGATTGGCGCAGGTCGCGTTGGTCGGCGACGGCGAGAGATCGGAATAATATTTCCCGGCGTTGGCGACGAAGGCGCGCTGGGCGGCCGCCGTCGCGTCCTGGATCATCTGCGCGGAGCCGGCATTGTTGATGTAATCCCGTTCCGCCGTGCTGAGCGCCGTCAAGGCGGCGGAGTCGGCGGCGGACTTCAAGGTGCTTTTCGCCAGAATGGCGCGGCCGTAGTCGAGCGCCAGCCCGATGAGCATGGTGAGGCCGATCAGCGCCACAGCGAAAAAGACCACGACGCCGCCGGATTTATCGCGGCCAAGGCGGGTCAGTTTCCCACGAAAATGCTCCCGTCCCACGACCTCGCCTCCATTGCTTCCCGCATGCGCCGGGCGCGGCGCTGGCTCTCTGGTCGAGCCTTACGGGAAATTTCCTTAAATTGACCGAAATCGATCGTTAAAATTTTATTCAAATCCTCCTTGCGCCGGGCCGCGCGCCGGATTCGACAAGGGCCGCGCCAGGCCCCACATTGGCTGCGACGATTCGAACGTCTTCGCCCGGGACCGCCTGTTGACCGCTCCATTTGCGCCAGACGACGACGACCTGTCTCCGCCGAGGCCGGGGAGCATATCCGCGCGCGCCCTTGCGGACGGGCCATCGGCCGGCGATACGCCGGCCGAGTCCAGCATATCCGCGCGCGCCCTTGCGGGCGGGCGCGGCGCGCCCGACTGGCTCGCCGCCCTGAATCCCGAGCAGCGCGAGGCGGTGGAGACGCTCGACGGCCCGGTGCTGGTGCTGGCCGGCGCGGGAACCGGCAAGACCCGGGTGCTGACCACGCGCATCGTCCATATTCTGGCGCTGGGGCGCGCCCGGCCGCATGAAATCCTTGCCGTCACCTTCACCAACAAGGCGGCGCGCGAGATGCGCGAGCGGGTCGCGCTGCTCATCGGCCCCGCCGCCGAGGGCATGGCCTGGCTCGGCACCTTTCACGCCATTTCGGCGAAAATCCTGCGCCGTCACGCCGAACTGGTCGATCTCAAGTCGAATTTCACCATTCTCGACACGGACGACCAGATCCGCCTGCTGAAACAGGTGCTGAAGGCGGAAAATATCGACGAAAAGCGCTGGACCGCGCGCTCTCTCGCCTTTCTGATCGACAATTGGAAGAACCGCGGCCTCGACCCGAAACATGTTCCGGCCGGCGAGACGCAGGCCTTCGCCAATGGCCGCGGCGCGGCGCTCTACGCGCTTTATCAGGAGCGGCTGAAAACGCTGAACGCGGCCGATTTCGGCGATCTTCTGCTCGAAACCCTGCGCCTGCTGCGCGAAAACCCCGACGTGCTGCGCGAATATCAGCAACGCTTCAAATATATTCTCGTGGACGAATATCAGGACACCAACGCCGCGCAATATCTCTGGCTGCGGCTTCTGACCCAGCGCGCCGATCCAGGCCTGCCCCGCAACCTGTGCTGCGTCGGCGACGACGACCAGTCGATTTATGGCTGGCGCGGCGCCGACGTCGACAATATCCTGCGCTTCGAGAAGGATTTCCCGGGCGCCAAGGTGGTGCGGCTGGAGCGCAATTACCGCTCGACGGGGCATATTCTCGCCGCCGCCTCGCATCTCATCGCCCGCAACCGCGACCGGCTGGGAAAAACCCTGTTCACCGACGGCGCATGGGGCGAGAAGATCAAGGTCGCCGGCGTCTGGGATTCCGAGGAGGAGGCGCGCGTCGTCGGCGAGGAGATCGAGCAGCTGCAGCGCCAGGGCGCGTCGCTGGATGAAATGGCCATATTGGTGCGCGCCTCGTTCCAGATGCGCGAATTCGAGGAGCGCTTCATCAGCCTCGGCCTGCCCTACAAGGTGATTGGCGGGCCGCGCTTCTATGAGCGGCTCGAAATCCGCGACGCCCTGGCCTATCTGCGCTGCGTCGCCCAGCCCGCCGACGATCTCGCCTTCGAGCGCATCGTCAACACGCCGAAAAGGGGCCTTGGCGAAAGCACGCTCCAGACCGTGCATGGCTACGCGCGGGCCCGGCATGTTCCGCTGATGCAGGCGGCGCGCGCCCTGGTCGAGACCGAGGAGCTGAAACCCAGACCGCGCGGGGCGCTGCGGACGCTGCTCGACGATTTCGCGCGCTGGTCGGGCTTGGCCGGCGAGAAGCCGCATCATGAACTTGCCGAGCAGGTGCTGGAGGAATCGGGCTATACCGATTTCTGGAAACAGGAGCGCAGCGCCGACGCCGAGGGAAGGCTGGAAAACCTGAAGGAGCTGATCCGCTCGATGGAGGAATTCCCCGATCTCGGCGCCTTTCTCGAACATGTCTCGCTGGTGATGGACGCCGACAGCCAGGAGGGCGGCGCGCGGGTTTCGATCATGACTTTGCACGGCGCCAAGGGGCTCGAATTCGAAACGGTCTTTCTGCCCGGCTGGGAGGAGGGGCTGTTTCCTCACCAGCGCGCGCTCGACGAGAGCGGCCGCGCTGGTCTGGAGGAAGAGCGACGCCTCGCCTATGTCGGCGTGACGCGGGCCCGGCGGCGGGTGAAAATCCTGTTCGCCAGCAACCGCCGCATCCATGGCCTGTGGCAAAGCACGGTTCCCTCGCGTTTCGTCGACGATCTGCCGACCGATCATGTCGAGGTGGTGGACGAGGCGAAGAGCGGCGGCTCCTATGGCGCCTACGCGCGGTCGCGTTTCGCCAATCTCGACGCTTTCGGCTCGACCTATGAGACGCCGGGCTGGAAACGGGCGCAAACGCGCGCCGAAGACCTGCGGGCAAGCGCGGCGCGCGGGCCGAGAACGATCGAGGGCGAGATTCTTTCGCATGCGACGCCGACGGGCAAATTCGCGCCCGGCGCGCGGATTTTTCACCAGAAATTCGGCTCCGGCTCGGTCGCCGCCGTCGATGGCTCCAAGCTGACGATTGACTTCGACAAGGCCGGCCGCAAACTGGTTCTCGACGCTTTCGTCGAGTTGCGGGGCTGAGGCGAGGGGATCGAGCGATGCGCGATTTCCTGACCTATATCGGCGTCACGCTGATCGCCCTGCTCAGCGCGGCCTTCGCCGCGCCTCTGCTCATCGATTTCAACGCCTACCGCCCCGGCGTCGCCGCCGAACTGTCGCGCGCCATCGGCGCGCAAACGCGGCTTGACGGCCCGATCGCGCTGCATTTCCTGCCCACCCCGCGTTTCAGCGCCGAAGACATCGAAATTTCCGGCGACTTCGGTCGCCTTCGCGCCAAGAAAGCCGTCTTCGCGCTGGCCATACCGGGCCTGCTGCGGGGACAGCTGCAATTCGCCAACGCCGCGCTCGATGGCGCGGATGTCGTCCTCGACGCCGATGCGGCCCGGGCGCCGGCGCTCTCGGGCGACATGCAATTCGACGATTTCGCCCTGCGCGGCGCCAAAGTGACGGTCTTGCATGGCGGCGCGGCGGCGGTCACCGTCGAGGGCCTCGATCTCGCCGCGCGAATTCCCGGCCCGCAGGGGCCGTTCGAGGCGCGCGGAACCGTCGGATGGCGGGGACGGCGCGTGGCCTTCACCCTGGCCTCCGACGTGCTGGCGAAAAATGTCCTGCCGCTCAAGGCGAGCCTGATCTGGCCCGACGACATCGGCCGCGTCGATATCGACGGACGCGCCGATTTCTCCGGGGCGCCGGCCTTCGAGGGCGAGGCCAAGGCCTCGGGCAAGGCGGCGCCGGGGCCATGGACGGCGCAGGGCTCGGCGCGTTTGTCGCTCGACGGCGCGCAGGCGCGCGACGTTTCGGCGCGGCTCGGCGACGGGCCGCTCGCGGATCGCCTATCCGGCGGCCTGAGCTATGAGACTGGCGGCGAAAAAATCGCCCTTGCGTTCGACGCGCCGCATCTGGCGCAGGATTGGGCCGAGTTTCTGGCGGCGCCGCTGATGCGGGCGGCGAAAAGCGACGCGTCCCTCGACCTGCGGGTCGGCGTCGGGGATCTGACCTGGCGCGGCGCGTCCTGGTCGGATGCGCGGTTGACATGGCAAACCGGCGCGCCGGCCGCACTCCAGGCGACCGGGCCGGGCGAGGCGCGGATCGAAATCCTGGCGACGCCGCAAAACGGCGGCTGGCGCGGCAAGGCGCGGCTGAAGGCGAAGGATTTCGCCGCTTTTGCGGCGGCGCTGCATCCCGACGCGGCCGGCGCGGGCGCGCAGGCGAATCCTGAAGTCGTCGAGGCCTCCGGCGATTTCGTCGCGACGCCGCAGGAATGGGCGCTGGCCGGCGGCGATTTCCTGATGGGCGGAAATCGTTTTTCGGGCGACGTCCGGCTGCGTCTTGCGGGCGCGGACAAGCGGCCGGAATTGGTGGCGAATCTGTCGTCGCCCGCGCTCGATATCGACTCCGCGCCGGAATTGGCCTTCAGCGGATTTGACGGCCTCGACCTGGACCTTTCGCTCCATGCCCTGACCTTGAAATCGGCGCGCGCCGACGCCCTGTCGGGGGCGGGCGGGCGGATCGACGCTCATCTGCTGCGCCAGGGCGAGGCGGTGCGGCTGGAGCGGCTGGACATGCGCAATATCGGCGGCGCCGATCTCTCCGCCTCCGCGGCCTGGGCCAGGAATTTTGCCGGACTGCGCGGCGAGGCGCGGCTCAAGGCCGGCGATCTCGGCCCGCTCGCCCGGACGCTGGCGCGCCTGTGGCCCGATGTGCTGACGCGGGCGCTCGCCGCGCGGGCGAAAATCCTTTCGCCCGCCGATCTTGCCGGCAAGGCGGAGGACGGCGGCTTCTGGGTCAATGGCGCGCTCGGCGCCACCCGGATCGCCATGACCTTTCCGCCCGCGAATGGCGGCGCGGGACCGGTCACGCTCGATCTGAGCGCGCCCGAGGCGGGGACGCTGCTCGACCAGCTCGGCGCGCCGGTGCTGTGGACGCAGGACCTCGGCCCCGCGCGCCTTTCCGCCCGCGCCGAGCCCGACCCGGCGCGGCAGGGCGCGAGACGTCTCTCCGCCTCGGCCGATCTCGCCGGGCTCCATGGCGAATTTCGCGGCGGACTCGCCGAAGATTTCTCCCTGGATGGCGAGGCAGATCTTTCGGGCGACGCCGGCGCGATCCTCGCCCTTTACTCCCTCGGTTCAGATCCGTCGCCGCTGCGCCTCGTCGCTCGCGTCGGCTGGCGCGACGGCGCGCTCGCCCTGCACGACCTTGCCGGCGACTGGGCGGGCGCCAGGGTCGAGGGCGACATGTCAGCCGATGCGACGGGTCTGAAGGGCGCGCTGCATTGCGATCGGCTTTGGGCGGGCGCCCTCGTCGCGCTCGTGCTCGGCCCGCCGCAGCCGGCCAGGGCCGGCGTTTTCTGGTCGAGCCTGTCCTTCGCGCCTGTCCTGCTCGATCCGCCGCCGGCGCAATTGTCGGTGACGACCGACGATCTCGAGCCTTTCGGCGGCAAGGCGCGGTTCGATCTCGGGCTGCGCCCCGGCGCTCTCTCGGTCGCGCGGGCCCAGGCCGCCGTGCTCGGCGGCGCCGCGCGCGGCGGATTCGATCTGCGCCGCGACGGCCGACAGGTCTCCGTGAGCGGCGATGTCGAGGCGAGCGATCTCGCGCTCGACAATCCGGCTTTCTCCGCGCGGCTCGACGGCAGGCTGAAATTCGCCGGAAGCGGCGTCAGCGCATCGGCGCTCGCCGCTTCGCTGGCGGGCGAAGGCGCCGTCCGCTTGCGCGATCTGGTGATCCGGCAGGCCGCCGCAGCCGCCGCCGACGAGGCGCTCAGGGCCAGCGAAGCCAGCGATGCGCCTTTCGACGCCAAAGCGGTCGCCAAGCGCCTCGACGCCGCTTTCGCGCGCGCTCCATTGCGCCGAGCCGAGGCCGGTTTCGCCGTCCGCCTCGCCGGCGGCCAACTGGCGCTGACGCCCGCCGACGAAGGCGGGCAGGGGGTCGACGCCGGTTTCGACCTGCGCGACGCGACTCTGTCGCTGGTTTTTTCCGCCACGGCGCAACATTTGCCCGCCGGCTGGACGGCGCCCGCGCCGCGGGGGTCGGCGGCCTGGTCCGGGCCGTGGCGGTCGCCGGCGCGAAAGGTGGACGCCTCAGCCTTCGTCGACGCGGTGGCGACGCGGGCTCTGGAGCGCGAACAGGCTCGAATCGAGAAGCAGAAAAAGGAAGACCGGGAAAGGCTGCGCGCCCTTTCGGCGCAACCGGGCGGCCATTAAAGCCGAGCGGCTTTTTCCCGGTAAAACTCCAGCAGGCGCACGCGCAGGGCCGAGGAGAGATTGGCCTCGCCGCGCGCGGAGTCGATTTCCGCGACCAGAGCCGCGACGCTGATTTGGCGCTCTTGCGCCCATTCGCGCAGGGCGTCCCAGAAAGCGGCTTCGAGCGAGACGCTTGTGCTGTGGCCGGCGATGACCAGGGAATGTTTGCGGACTCGGCTGGGCGCCTTCATGTCTCGTCGCCGGGCGCCTCGCCCAGCCGATGGCCTTCGAGCCGGCGTTTCGCGAGGGACTGGCTTTTTTCGGCCAAGGTCCGCTCCGCCTTGGTGGCGCCGAAGCGCGAGCGGTTTTCCTGCGCCTTTTCCTCGTTCTTGACGCGCGCGCGGGACTTGCGGGCGCGGCGGAGATTGACGATCTCGCCCAAAGCTCAGGTCTTCTTGCGGAAAGCGTCGATCGAGATCACTTTCGATTCGCCGCCAGCGGCCGGGGCCGGCGCGGCTGGTTTGTCGTCCGCCGTCCTTCTGGCCTTGTCGTCTTTGGCTTTGTCGTCCCTGGTCTTGCCGGCCTTGGCGCGCGCCGGTTCGGCGGGCGCAGCCTTGCCCGGAACCATGGCCGGCTCCGATCCGGCGCCGCGCGGTCTGGCCTTTACGGCTTCCGGCGCGGGGCGGGGCAGGTTGGCGACGGGGCCGGGCGCGGTTTCCTCGAACGAGTCCGCCTCCTCGCCGACGACATCTTCGTCGTTGTCCTCGTCCGAGACCTCGAATTTCAGGCCGAACTGCACCGAGGGGTCGTAGAAGCCAGCGATCGCCTCGAAGGGTACGTGAAGGCGCTCGGGAACGTTCTTGAAATGCAGGCCCACGTCGAAGCCTTCGTCATCGACCTGCAAATCCCAGAATTGATGTTGTAGAATGATGGTCATTTCATTGGGATATTGCTCGCGCAGCCGGGACGAGAGTTTGACGCCGGGCGCCAGAGTGCGGAAGGTAATGTAGAAATGATGCTCGCCGGGCAAGCCTTCCCGCGCGGCGTCCGCCAGCACCTTGCGCACCACGCCCCGCAACGCGTCCTGAACTTGAAGATCATAGCGTATCAAATCTGTCGGCATGGAGCGCGTCGCACCCGTTGTCGCCGCCGCCGCGCGCCGGCATGAAAGAAAAGTGGAGGCTTCTGTTGCCAGGCGCCTCCGAGCCCCGCCTGAAGCGGCTAAGCCTCAGGGCTTTGATTTCGGTGCTAGCGCCGCATTACGCGGCGACGGCGACCGGAGCATAGTTGTCGTTGGCAACTATAAGGTTGACCCGATAACGGCGGTATCATGCCGGACAGCAAGCAAAACCCTTCAGCCCACGTCGATCCTATTTCGGGCCCCCGCAACCTTCCGCCGGAAAAATCTCTTTGGAACGGAGAAATCTCTTCCGAAAGGCTGGGGTGGACCCGCCCGGCACCGCCCCGGGGTCCGTAAAACCTAGCAAGTTTAGCCGTCTACCATCATAGCCATCCGAGGATGACAGTCGGAATATACGGATTCGCGGCGTCCGCGGCAAGATGACGGCGGCATGTAATCGGTTTCATTCGAACCTTTCCCTCCGCGCCCGTCCGGCCCGCAATCGGGCGACCACTGCGTTGGCGGAGCGGACGGCGCGGCCTTCGTCGCCGGTTTCCGCCAGAACCTTGTTGGCGACTTCCGCCCAGACCGCGCACAGGCCCTCGGTGTCGGCCTTGTGGGTGTGGCGCGGCGCGTCTTCGGGCGTCCAGGGCATTTTTCCCTCGCTTGCTGCGTGGCGCCCATCTCCAGCGCGGGCGACCGGGAATGGACGCGCGACATCAGGTTGGGCCGGACGGACGTTGCGCGCAAGGGCGGGTCGCGCCGCCACGACGGAGGGAGATGAAAAAGATCGCCGCTGAACGCCCGCGAGCGCGGGCGGCCGGCCAAATCGTGTGGAGCCGCGTCAGCCGCCGCGCCGGAACAACGCCCGCAACGCCTCGGGAGCGCGAATGCCGATCTGGCCATAGCCGATCCTGACATGGCCTTCCGCCTCCAGCCGGCGCAGGAAGACGCCGACGGTTGTGCGCGAAAGGTTGCTCATATGGGCGAGTTCGCTCTGGTTGAGATCGAGCCAGACCAGCCCGTCGTCATCGCCGCCGCCGCGCCGAAAGCCGCCGACGCGCAGGAGCGCCGCGAGGAAGCGGCGGAATTCGTCGCGAATCATCAGATCGTTCATCGCGCCGAGAGCCGTCTGGGTATCGATCAGAGCCAATCCGGCCATGTGGCGCCAGGACGCGGGATCGCGCGCCAGAATTTCATTGAGGGCGTGCAAGGGCAAGAACAGGACCTGGCAGTTCCGCCCAGCGGTCAGCCCGATAATCCGGTTGCCGCCGGCGATCGCCGGTCCATATCCGCTCCACGATCCGGGCGTCATGATGTGGCCGATGAAAGGGCCGTCCTCGCCCGGCGCCATGGCGACCTTCACGCCGCCCGCGACGAGCCCGTACATGCCGCCCGGCGGATCGTCGACCGAATAGATGGATGCGCCAGGAGCAAAAGCCTGCAGGGAGACGCGGCAAAGAATGGCGCTGCGGAACTCGTTCGAGGTCTGGCTGAGCCAGCCGCGCGCTGAAACAAGTTCCCTGGCTTCTTCGAGCGTCAGCATGCGGCGCACCGTTTTTCATGAATTTCGCCGGGATAAACAAAAATTGAAACCCCAATTGTGCGTCCGCGGACAATTCGATCACAGGGAACAGCTAAGCTCCGCCACGCTTTACCTGCGGGAGGAGAAAGCTCAATGACTTTTAATCGTCGGTTCATGAAGCGCATGGCCCTGTCGCTAGGTCTGGCCGGCGCGCTGGCGCCGGCCGCCGCTCTGGCGGCAAGCCAGGCGGCGGCGAAAAAGCCGAATATCGTCATCATCTGGGGCGACGACATCGGCCAGTCCGACATCAGCGCCTATTCGCACGGCCTGATGGGCTTCAAGACGCCCAACATCGACCGGATCGCCAAGGAAGGCGTGATGTTCACCGATTTTTACGGAGAACAGAGCTGCACGGCCGGCCGCGCGTCCTTCATAACCGGCCAGTCCGGCCTGCGCACCGGCCTGACCAAGGTCGGCCTTCCCGGCGCCGCGCTCGGCCTCCAGAAGGAAGACCCGACCATCGCCCAGCTTCTGAAGCCGCTCGGCTACGCCACAGGGCAATTCGGCAAGAACCATCTCGGCGACCGCAACGAATTCCTGCCGACCGTCCACGGTTTCGACGAATTCTATGGCAATCTCTATCATCTGAACGCCGAAGAAGAGCCGGAATTGCCGGATTATCCGAAGAGCCCGGCTTTCCGCGCCAAATACGGCCCGCGCGGCGTGCTCGACTGCAAGGCCTCCGACAAGGACGACCCGACGGTCGATCCGCGTTTCGGACGGGTCGGCAAGCAGGTCTGCCAGGACACCGGCCCGCTCACCAAGGCGCGCATGGTCACCATCGACGACGACATCGCCCATCGCGCGGTCGATTTCATCAAGCGCGAACATGAGGCCGGCAAGCCGTTCTTCGTCTGGGTGAACTTCACCCACATGCATTTCCGCACCCATACCAAACCGGAAAGCATTGGGCAGGCCGGGCGGTGGCAAAGCCCCTACCACGACACGATGATCGACCACGACAAGAATGTCGGCGAAGTGCTCAAGGCGCTGGACGACCTCGGCCTCGATGACAATACCTTCGTCATGTATTCGACCGACAACGGCCCGCACATGAACTCGTGGCCGGACGCGGCGATGACCCCGTTCCGCAACGAGAAGAACTCGAACTGGGAAGGCGCCTACCGGGTGCCGGCCATGTTCCGCTGGCCGGGCCACATCAAGCCGGACAGTGTCTCGAACGGCATCGTCTCGCATCTCGACCTGTTCCCGACCATCCTGGCGATGGCGGGCGATCCCGACGTCGCGAACGAACTGCTCACGGGCAAGGCGGTCGGCGACATGACCTACAAGGTCCATCTCGACGGCTACAACATGGCTCCCTACCTGACCGGCCAGAGCGACAAGGACCCGCGCGAATCGTTCTTCTACATCAACGACGACCAGCAGCTCGTCGGCCTGCGCTACGACAACTGGAAACTTGTGTTCATGAAGCAGGAAACGCCCGGCACGCTCGCGGTCTGGGCCAACCCGTTCACGACGCTGCGGGTTCCCGAAATCTACAATCTCCGGACCGATCCTTACGAGCGGGCGACGATCACGTCGAACACCTATTACGACTGGCTGCTCGACCACGCCTTCCTGCTCGTTCCGGCGCAGGATTATGTCGGCAAGTTCCTGATGACCTTCAAGGACTACCCGCCGCGCCAGAAGGCGGGGAGCTTCAACATGGATGAAATCCTCGAGAAGCTGAAGGAGCCCTCCGGCGGCTCGCCGGACTGAGTCACTGGCGCCGATAGGCGCGTCGAGCGCAGGCGGCCGCCACCCGGCGGCCGCCTTTTCGTGCGCCGCGCCTTGCGCTCGAAGGGCCATTGGCCCGGTTCGACGCCGCGGCGTCGGGGCTGCTCAGCCGATCGACAGGCGCTATTGACAGCCAGTCTCGCGAAAGCCAAAGCCTTGCGGCGGTAACCCGCGATTTCAACCGGAAAGGGTGACGCCCCGACATGGCTTCGTCGAGCGCCGCGCACAGCGGCGGGTGGAAAATCTGGGCGACGACCGTCGCGCCGCCGGTCGCGGCGCTGGGTCTCGCGGGTTTGGAGCACGCGCATCTGCTGCAGGCGGAGAGCCTCGCCGTCTTCGTGGCCGCGGCGATTCTGCTGCTCGCCTCGGTCTTCGCCGCCGTGCATCACGCCGAAATGGTCGCGCTCAAAGTCGGCGAGCCGATGGGCTCGATCCTGCTCGCCCTTGCCGTGACCGCGATCGAGACCTCGCTGATCGTGGCCGCCATGGCCGGCTCGGCGTCCGGGGACAATACGTTGGCGCGCGACACCGTGTTCTCGGCGGTGTCGATCGTGCTCAACGGGGTCGTGGGTCTGTGCCTGCTGGCCGGGGCCGCGCGCTATCACGAGCAGGGGTTTCGCGTCCACGGCACGGTTTCGGCTTTGAGCGTGCTCGCGACCCTGGCCATCATCGCGCTGGTCCTGCCCAATTTCACGGTCAGCCGGCTCGGGCCGCAATATTCTCCGACCCAGCTGATCTTCGTCGGCGTCCTGTCGCTCATTCTTTACGGCGTTTTTGTCTTCGTGCAGTCGATCCGCCACCGCGACTATTTCCTGGCCGATCCGGGCGAAGACGCCGACGAGGCGCATGCGCCGCCCTCCGCCGGCGTGACGGCTTTCAGCGGCTTCATGCTGGTTCTGTCGCTGGCGGGCGTGGTCCTGCTCGCCGAGACCCTTTCGCCTACGCTCGAACATGCGATTCGCGCCGCCGGCCTGCCGGTGTCTTTCCTCGGCGTGGTCATTGCGACGCTCGTCCTGCTGCCCGAGAGCGTCGCGGCGGTCGCCGCCGCGCGGGCCGACAAGTTGCAGACCAGCCTCAATCTCGCGCTCGGCTCGGCCATCGCCAGCATCGGCCTGACCATTCCCGCCGTCGCCGCGGTGTCGCTTTATTTCGGCAAGGAATTGACCCTTGGCCTCGACGCCGAGGGCATGACCCTGCTGATGCTGACCCTTTTCGTCAGCACGCTGACGCTGGCCACGGGCCGCGCCA
This sequence comes from uncultured Pseudomonadota bacterium, assembly GCA_963748385.1. Lineage (GTDB taxonomy): Bacteria > Pseudomonadota > Alphaproteobacteria > Rhizobiales > Beijerinckiaceae > Rhodoblastus. The sequence continues at coordinate 73,552 of CAVVIQ010000010.1, read as the reverse complement.
CCATCCTCCAGGGCGCGGTCCATCTCGTGCTGTTCGGCGTTTTTCTTCTGTTTTCCGCCGTGCCTTGATCAAGAGCGGTTCCCCGCTCTAAATGATCTCGATCGGGCCGTTGGCGGCCTTCCAGGCCTCGAAGCCGCCGGCGAGGTTGAACACGTTTTCGAAGTCGTAGCCCATGTCCACCAGCATTTTGGCGGCGAGGGCCGAGCGGCCTCCAGTGGCGCAATAAAGGATGATCTTTTCGGCCCGCGCCATTTCGGGCTTGTGCATGGTCGATTCGGGATCGGCGAAAAATTCCAGAAAGCCGCGGGCGGCGTGGAGAGCGCCCTCGATTTCGCCCTTTTCGAGCTCGAACGCCTCGCGCACATCGAGGAAAAGCACGGACTTGTCGTTCACGAGCGGGAGGGCGTCATGGACGGAAATCGTCTCGATGAACGCGTTGGCCTCCGCGAGCATCTGTTTGAAGCCTTTTTTCAGCGGCTGCTTCAAGGTCATTCACGCTTTCCTTCGACGTGGCTCGGGAGGCGCGACCGCGCAGAAGGTTTCCGCGAGGGTCGACACGAATTTGCCGACATTCACGCCGCTCAGGGAATAGAATACGGTCTGTCGGGAGCGGCGCGTCTTGACGATATGGTCCTTGCGCAGCAAGGCGAGGTGACGCGAGATGGTCGAGATCGGGACCGAGGCGGCCTGGGCGAGCGTCGTGACGTTGCATTCGCGTCCCGACAGGGCGCAGACGATGCGCAAACGCGCCGGATGGGCCAGCGCCTTGATGAGGTCGCAAGCCTCGTCCGCCGCCGAATCCAGAAGGTCGATTTCGAGCCCCTTGACATCCATCGGCCATTATTTGCATATATTTGAATATATGTAAATCCGAATTTACATGCCCGCCGGCGGGCTTCCCAAGGGACCACCGTGACCGCGAGACGTTTCATGCGCAGCCGAAAGCTCTTCCTTCCTCTCGTTCTGGGCCTTGCGGCCGTCGCTGTCTGCACCGCGCTTTCCGGCGCGGCGCGAGCGGGGGAGTTTGTCGTCGAGAAGCGCGCCATCACCGACATGAAGGCGATGTTCGGCCAGGTCGAGAGCCGTGACATCGTGCCGGCGCGCACGCGGATCGGCGGCGTTCTGGCCAGCCGCTCGGCGGACGAGGGGACGCAGGTCAAGGCCGGGGACGTGATCGCGACCGTGGCGGACCAGAAGCTGGCCCTGCAGGCGCAATCGCTCGACAACCAGCTCAAGGCGCTGCAATCGCAGTTCGACAACGCAAGTGTCGCCTTGAAGCGGGCGGAGGACCTGTTGCCGCGCGGCTTCATCACCAAGGCGGCGTTCGATCAGGCCAAGACCAATGTGGACGTGCTGCAGCATCAGGTCGATTTCGATGCGCTCGCAGCGCGACGTGGTCCAGCAGCAGATGAGCGAGGGCAACGTCCTCGCGCCCAGGGACGGGCGGGTGCTGACGATCTCGGTCATTCCCGGTTCGGTGGTGATGCCGGGCGAAGCGATCGCGCGGATCGCCGCCGGCTCGCTCTTCCTGCGCCTCAGCCTGCCGGAGCGCCACGCGGCGCTGCTGAAGCTCGGCTCGCAGGTCGCGCTGACGCCGCGCGGCGAGGACGCCGGCTCCGATGTCGCGACCGGTCTCGAGGCGATGCGCAAGGGAAAGATCGTGAAGATCTACCCGGAAATCGAGAATGGCCGGGTTCTGGCGGACGCCGAAGTCGCCGATCTGAACGATTATTTCGTCGGCGAGCGGGTGCAGGTCTATGCGCCGGTGGGCGAGCGCGAGGCGATGCTGGTTCCGCGCTCGGCGGTCACGACGCGCTCCGGCGTCGATTATGTGCGGGTGCTGCGCCCCGAAGGACCGCTCGGCGTGGCGGTGGTGTTCGCCGCATCCTCCGAACCCGGCATGGTTGAAATTCTCACCGGCCTCGCGCCCGGCGACAAGGTGCTGGTTCCATGAATCCGGGGCAGACGAGTTCTTCCGACATGAACGAGACTCCGCCTCGGAATCCGCGCGATCAGGCTGAACCGGCTCGCGACCGCTCGCTTGGGATCGCCGGGTCGCTGACCAAATCCTTCATCACCTCGCCGCTGACGCCTCTGCTGCTGATCGCGGCCATGGCGCTCGGCCTGATTGCGCTGGTCACTTTGCCGCGTGAGGAAGAGCCGCAGATCTCCGTGCCGATGGTGGACATCATCGTCCAGGCCAATGGCCTGAAGGCGGCCGACGCGGTCAAGCTGGTGACCGAGCCCCTGGAGACCATCGTCAAGGGCATCAACGGCGTCGAGCATGTCTATTCGAAGACCTATGACGACCGGGCGATCGTGACGGTGCGCTTTCTCGTCGGCTCCTCGACCGACGCGGCGATCTTGCGCGTGCATGACAAGGTGCGCGCCAATATGGACAAGATTCCCGCGGGAATTCCGGAACCCCTGATCGTCGGGCGCGGCATCGACGACGTGGCGATCGTGGTGCTGACCTTGTCGCCCAAACCCGACGTCGCGGCGCGGTGGAGCGCGGACGGGCTGACTGCGGTCGCCCGCGAATTGCGCACGGACATTTCCAAGCTCGACAATGTGGGGCTGACCTATCTGGTGGGCGACCAGGCTGACGAACTCAGGGTCGAGCCGAACCCGGAGGCTTTGGCCAAATATGGCGTGACGCTCCAGCAGCTGGGGGCCAAGGTCGAGGGGGCGAACAGCGCCTTCAGGGCCGGCCTGATCCGCGACGGCGGCCTGCAGATCGAGGCGGTCGCCGGCCGCACCCTGCAGACCATTCCCCAGATCGGCAACCTTCTGATCACCACCCGCGACAATCGCCCGGTCTATCTGCGCGACGTGGCCAGGGTGGAGATCGTCGGCGATCCCAACGAGACGCGGGTCGGGCGCTTCGTCAAGGACGGGAAGGGCGGCCTGCAGGGAACGGCGGCGGTTTCGGTGGCGATCGCCAAGCGCGCCGGCGCCAATGCGGTGCTGATCGCCCAGCAGATCATCGATCACCTCGAAACCCTGAAGGGAACGGTGGTTCCCCGCGACATCAATGTCGAAGTGTCGCGCAATTACGGCCATTCGGCGAACGAAAAGGCCAATGAGCTTCTCTTCCATCTGGGTCTGGCGACGATCTCGATCGTGGCTCTGGTGGTCTTCGCCATCGGCTGGCGCGAGGGTCTGGTGGTGGCGATCGTCATTCCGACGACCATCCTGCTGACCTTGTTCGCGGCGCGGCTGATGGGCTACACGCTCAACCGGGTCAGCCTCTTCGCCCTGATCTTCTCGATCGGCATTCTCGTCGACGACGCCATCGTCGTGATCGAGAACATCGCGCGGCACTGGGCGATGCACGACGGGCGCACGCGCATCCAGGCGGCGATCGACGGCGTGGCGGAGGTCGGCAACCCCACCATCGTCGCGACCCTGACCGTGGTGGCGGCGCTGCTGCCGATGCTGTTCGTGTCGGGCCTGATGGGCCCCTATATGAGCCCGATCCCGTCCAACGCCTCCGCCGCGATGGTGTTCTCCTTCTTCGTCGCGGTGATCCTCACCCCCTGGCTGATGATCAAGATCGCCGGCAAGGCGCCGCCCGCCCATCACGAGGCGAGCGACGGCGGCAAGCTCGGCGATCTTTACCGTGTCTTCGCCGCGCCGGTGCTGCGCACGCGGCGTTCGGCGAAAAAATTCCTGATCATCGTCGGCGTGGCGACTCTCGCCTCGCTCAGCCTGTTCTATTTCAAGCTGGTGACGGTCAAGCTTCTGCCCTTCGACAACAAGTCGGAAATCGCCATCGTCGCCGATCTGCCCTTCGGCACGTCGGTGGAAGAGACCAACCGGGTGCTGCGGGCGGCGATCGAACGGGTGCGCGACATTCCCGAAATCACCTCCTTCGAGACCTATGCCGGCACGGCCGCGCCCTTCAATTTCAACGGCCTGGTGCGCCATTATTACATGCGCAGCTCGCCGGAAATGGGCGACGTGCAGATCAACCTGGCCTCCAAGGACGAGCGCTCGCGCAGCAGCCACGACATTGCGCTGGAGATCCGTCATCGCCTGGAGGGCCTGCAATTGCCGCCGCATGGCTCGGTGAAGGTGGTCGAGCCGCCGCCGGGGCCGCCGGTTCTCGCGACGCTGCTGGCTGAAATCTACGGGCCAGACGCCGACACCCGGCGCGCTTTGGCGGCGCAGGTGCGCAAGGCTTTCGAAAGCGCGTCCTTCATTGTCGACGTCGATGATTCCTATGGCGTCCAGGCGCCGCGCAAGCGCATCGAGATCGACCAGGATTTGCTCGAATTCTTCGGCGTCCAGCAGAGCGACGTGTTCCAGACGCTGAGCCTGCTCTATGGCGACACGGTGGTCGGCTATTCGCATCGCGGCGGCGGGCGCGAGCCCCTGCCGATCCGTCTGGCGCTCGCCAAGAACGAACGCAAGATCGACGAGGCGGCGCTGACCACGCCGGTTCCGGCCAACAGCCTGCCGGGCAGCCGTTCGGTGGTCGAACTGGGCGATGTGGTGCGGGTGGTGGACGAGAAATCGTCCTTCCCGGTGTTCCGCCACAATGGGCGCTTCGCCGAAATGGTGACCGCCGAGCTCGCAGGCGCCTATGAGGCGCCGCTCTATGGCATGCTGGCGGTGGACCAGAAGCTGGACGAGATGAAATTTCCGGACGGCCTCGCCAAGCCGGGGATCATCTTCCACGGCCAGCCGCTCGACGAGTCCAAGCCGGCGCTGCTGTGGGATGGCGAGTGGGAAGTGACCTGGGTGACCTTCCGCGACATGGGCGCCGCCTTCATGGCGGCCCTGGTCGGGATTTACATTCTGGTGGTGGCGCAGTTCAAATCGTTCAAGCTGCCGCTGGTGATCCTGACGCCGATCCCGCTGACCTTCATCGGCATCATGTTCGGGCACATGATTTTCCGCGCTCCCTTCACCGCGACCTCGATGATCGGCTTCATCGCGCTGGCTGGCATCATCGTGCGCAATTCCATCCTGCTGGTGGATTTCGTGCGCAACGCCAATCCGAAACAGGGACTGCGCAACGTGCTGCTGGAGGCCGGCGCCATCCGCTTCAAGCCAATCCTGCTCACCGCGCTGGCGGCGATGATCGGCGCGGCGGTGATCCTGTCCGACCCGATCTTCCAGGGTCTGGCGATCTCGCTGCTGTTCGGCCTCGCCTCCTCGACCGCCCTGACCGTCCTGGTCATCCCGGCGATCTATGTCGTGATGCGCGGCGGCCCGAAGTTCGACGAAAGCTGAAGGCAGGTCGCGTCCGGAAAAACTTGCGGCGGCGGGCGAAAGCCCGCCGTTTTTGCTGCGATCGCGGATTTCACGTAGCGCGCAGGAAATCGACATGGCGAAAGCGTTCGCGATCGAAATAATATGAAACTGTCCCCTTCGCGTCGGTTGAACGCGCCTTTCTCTGGATTTGCATGCCGTCTCTTTTCTTCGCGCTCCTGCTGCTCATCCTCGGTCCCGTCCCGGCGCGCGCGCAGGACGCGGCGGGTTTCGTCGGCTCGGCGACCTGCGCAGCCTGCCACCGCAGCCAGTTCGAGGACTGGCGCAAATCCCACCACGCCGCCGCGATGCAGGTCGCCAATGCGGCGAATGTCCTGGGCGATTTCAACGACGCCCGGTTCCGCAAGGGCGATGTCGAAACCACGTTCTTCAAACGCGACGGCGAATATTTCGTTCGAGCCGACGGGCCGGACGGCAAGCTCGCCGATTTCGAGATCAAATTCACTTTCGGGCTTTATCCGCTCCAGCAATATCTGATCGAATTGCCTGGCGGGCGGCTGCAGGCCTTCGGGATCGCCTGGGATTCGCGGCCCAAAGAGCAGGGCGGCCAAAGATGGTTCGATCTTTACCCCGGCCGCAAGCTCGCGGCGGGCGACCCCTTGCATTGGACGGGCGTCGATCAGAACTGGAATTACCAATGCGCCTGGTGCCATTCGACCGATCTGAAGAAGAACTACGACCCGGCCAGGAATGTTTACGCGACCCGGTGGAGCGAGATCAGCGTCGGCTGCGAGGCCTGCCACGGCCCGGCCTCGCGCCATGTCGCCTGGGCCAAAGGCGAGAAGGGCGTCAGCGCGGAGGAAGCGACGAGCAAGGGCTTTTCCCTGCGCTTCGATCAGCGCCGGGGCGTGAACTGGACGCCGAACCCGCAAGGAACCGCCGCGCGCGCGCGGCCGCCCGGCGCCCGGACGGAGGAACTGGTCTGCGCCGGCTGCCATTCGCGGCGCGGCCAGGTTTCCGACTCAGCCAATGACGTCCCGCATTATTACGACGCCTTCCATCCCTCGACGCTCGCGCCGGGCCTCTATTACCCCGACGGCCAGCAGCGCGACGAAGTCTATAATTTCGCTTCCTTCGCCCAGAGCCGGATGCACGCCGCCGGCGTCACCTGCTCGGATTGTCACAATCCCCATTCCGGCAAGCTTCGCCTTCCCGGCAATGCGGTCTGCGGCCAATGCCATGCGCCGAAAATTTTCGATACGCAGACCCACAGCCGCCATCGGCGCGGCTCGCCCGGCGCGCAATGCGCCGCCTGCCACATGCCGACCACCGATTACATGGTCGTCCACGCGCGCCAGGATCATTCCATTCGCATTCCTCGCCCGGACCGGACACTGAGCATGGGAACGCCCAACGCCTGCAATGAATGCCACAAGGACAAGGATCCAGCCTGGGCCGTCGAGGCGCTCAAGCGCTGGGGCATGGGCGGCAAGCCGGGCGCCCAGACCTTCGCCGAGGCGTTGGCGCTCGGCGATGACGATGGCGCCGGGGCGACAGACGCACTGCTCGGCGTGGCGAAGGACGGCGGCCAGTCGGCGATGGCCCGCGCCAGCGCCCTCGAACGCCTGAACGGCGAGGAGTCCCCGGCGGTGATCGCCGCCGCCGCCGACCTGACCAGGGCCGACGACCCGATGATCCGCGCGTCAGCGGCCGAGGTTCTCGCCGCCGCCGATCCGGCGTCCAGGGCGCAGGCCCTGGCGCCGCTGCTGCGCGATCCGGCCCGGCTCGTCCGCATGCAGGCGGCGCGCAGCCTCGCCGGCGCGGGCGAGGCTGCGCTCCGGCCAGCCGATCTCGCCGCTTTCGAACAAGCGCTCGACGAATATGTCGCGGGCCAGATGTTCACCGCGGAACGCCCGGAATCGCGCGCCAATCTCGGCGCGCTTTTTCTCGCGCGCGGCCGGACTGACCGGGCGCAGGCCGAATTCGCCAAGGCGCTCGAACTCGACAGGACTTTCGCCCCCGCCGCGATCCAGTTGGCCGAAATCGCGCGCCGGCGCGGCGATGAGAAGGCGGCGGAAGCGATATTGACGAAAGCCCTGGCCGACAATCCCGGCTCCGGCGCGCTGGCCCATGCTCTGGGCCTCAGCCTGGTCCGCCAGAAGCGCCTGGAGGAGGGCGTCGGCAAGCTGGCGCTGGCGGCGCAGCTTGCGCCGGAAGACCCCCATTACGCCTATGTCTACGCCGTCGCGCTGCACGACACGGGAGCGCCGGCCAAGACCGTCGAAGTCCTGCGCGGCGCCCTCGCGCGGCGCCCGAACAACCGCGAAATCCTTTCGGCGCTCGCGTCCTACGAGGCGGAGGCGGGCGACGACGCCTCCGCGCTCGGCCATGTGCAGGCGCTCGAAAAGCTCGAGCCCGACGACCCGCGATGGAGCCAGTATGCGGCGGCGCTGCGGGCGAAACTGGTCAGGCCCGACCAATAGGTTTGTCTCGTCGCGGCGCGCGTCGGGAGGGCTGCGCAAAAACTTGACCGCCGCTCCGGCTCATTTGATTCAAGGCGGCCGCATTAGGGCTCCGGCCGCCGTCGCAGGGGCCGGAATGAAGAGACCTGTCGCGGGAATCGCCGAAGCCGCCTGGAGCAGGATCGGATTGGCGCCGAGCTTGGTGGAATCGCAGGCGGCCCAGTCCTTTTCACGGGCCGTTTCGAGCCAACTCAGCGGCGGCTTACGCCAGTCTTTTCGTGCGGCGTCCGATTTGATTTCCGACGCGGCCGGCCGGGGAAGAAACGCGGGACCCGCGCCGCATAATCGGCGAAAGCGGCGCCGCGCGAAGCGCGCAGATGTTTCTCGAGCGGCGGAACGCCGCTGACATGGTCGAGCAGCAGATAGATGAAGACCGGCGCGGCGAGGGCCGCCATGCCGCGCCAGCCGCCGAAGCCGATCAGGGGCCAGGCGCACCAGAACAGGAATTCGCCGAAATAATTGGGATGGCGCGAGACGCCCCACAGGCCCGTCTCGCACAGCGCGCCGCGCGGCGCGCTCTTGCGGAAGCGGCGCAATTGCTCGTCGGCGACAGTTTCGACGGCGAGGCCGCAGAGCGCGACCAGCAGGCCGAGGGCGTCGAAAAAATCGGGAAAGGGACGCGACGCGCGGGCGGCCAATCCGACCGCCGCGACGAGCGGCAGAGAAGCCGCCGCCTGGATTTGCAGGAACAGGAACAGGCGGCGGGGAAAATCATCGCCCCATTCCCGCGCCAGCGCCGCATAGCGCGGATCGTCGCCGGCGCCGCGCGTGCGCCAGGCGATATGGACGGCTAGGCGCGAGGCCCAGAACGCGACGAGAGCGGCGGCGAAAAGGCTTCGTCCGCCCTGGGGGGCGGCGAAGGCGATCGCCGCCGCGCCGGTCGCCGCCGCCCAGATGGCGTCGATCCAGCCGCTTTGCCCCGAGCCGATCCGCGTGAGCCAGGCGAGGCTCATGGCGAGGCTCAGGGCGACGGCGATCCACAGGAGCATCATCGGAGGCATCGCGCTTCTCTCCTCTTGGCCATGACGCGCCGGACATTTTCGCCAAGGCCGCGTCAGGGCGAATGCGACAGCGCGGCGTTTCGGGCCCCCGCCGGAAGCGCGAGCGCCTTTTGCGTCTCATCCTCCAGAAAGGCGAGAATGTCGTCCAGCACCGGGGCGCGCGAGCGCAGGATGGGCAGCAGGGCGAGGATGATCGCGACATGGCCGACAGAAGGATATTCGCGCAAGCGGACCCGGACATGAGCGTCGCCCAGCGCTTTCACGAAATCGAGCTGGTTGAAACGCCCGACGACTTTATCGTCGCGCCCGTAGAGGAGGAGCGCGGGCGCCGCAACGCCGCGCCCGGCGAAGGCGACGGGCCGCGCCCGATCGGGATTTCCGGCGGCCGGCGCGAAAATCTCCCGGCTGGCGGGCCATGTCGTCGGGTCGAAAGCATAGGGGCCGGCCAGTCCGATGAAGCCTTGCGGCGAGACGGCCCGCGGCGCGAAACGCGCGCGATAGTCCGGATCGTAGGTCAGCAGCGCGCCAATATGCGCGCCCGCCGAATGGCCGATAATGAAAATGGGACGCGAAGCTCCGTCCTGCTCGCAATGAGCGGCTGTCCAGCGATAGGCCAAAGCCGCGTCCTCGACGAAATCGGGAAAGCGCGCTTCGGGATAGAGGCGATAATCGGGGATGACGACGGTGAAGCCGCGCGCGGCGAGCGTCGCGCCGACGAAGCCGTGATCGCCGCGCGATCCCGAGGTCCAGCCGCCGCCATGGAGAAACAGCACGATCGGTCCCCGCGCGTCGGCGCGCGGACGGTACAGATCGAGCCTCTGCCGCGCCAGCGAACCATAGGCGATTCCCCTGTCGACCCGGATCCGCGAGTCGGCCAGCAGGAAATTGATCAGCTCCGCCGCCGGCCGCGCGCCATCCCGGCGGTCCTGCATGGCCCAAAGCGAAACCGCGCCGCCGACCACAACGAAAATCGCGATGGAAAACATCAGCCTGACCACCCCACGCCGGCGCATGACCCTTCAACGCCCCGCGGCCCATATCGCGACCGCGCGCCCAACGGAAGCTGAAAGCGCGGAAACCGTCGCGCCCCAGGCGAGATCAGTCAATGTGAGCAGGGTGGACCAGTTCTTCAAGGTGGCCTGATTGGTCAGATCGTAAGTGGCGTAGGCGGCCAGACCGAACAGGGCCGAATTGATCACGGTCGCCGCCGCGCCGTCCGACAGGCCGGGACGCACGCCGAAATGGACGAGCGCGGCGACATAGATCAGATAGAAAAGCAGCGCCGGCGCAGGCCGGAAGCCGTCGAGCAGCATGTCGCCCATCGCCGGGCGGTAAATCCGCCCGCTCATGGCGGAAAGCCATAGCGCGTCGAACAGGAGAAAGGCGATCAGGGTCGCCGCATAGGCGATGGCGAGCTTTTTCATGTCTCAGTCTCCGGTCAACCGCGTCCAGCCGACGCTTTTGCACAACAGACGGGCGAGGACGCAGCCGCGTGTGGTCATGGTCTTTCCCGAGACGGCGATGGCTATGCGATAACTCAGGTCGCGTTGCGGGTCGAACGCCTCGCCGTTCCAGCGCCGGGCGCCCTCTGGCTGGACGTTCATCACCAGGCGGTCGCCGGTCTTTTCATCGGTCACGCCCGGCCTGATCCAGGTGTTGACGGCGCAGATCGCCGTCCCGCAAGGCGCGATGCGCACGCGCGCGACGCCGTCGCCGCGCGCCCATCGGCCGTAGAGGGAAGGCTCGGCGCTGGAAGCGCCCGAAGCCAGCAGCGCGGCAAGAAAGACGACGGCCGCCCTCATGGCGCGTCCTCCTCCCGAACCAGCGTATAGAGCCCGACGTCGATCAGGCCTTCGCGAAATCCCGCCTCGCAATAAGCGAGATAATAATTCCACAGGCGGCGGAAGCGGCGGTCGAAGCCCTGCTCGGCGACGCGCGGCCAGGCGGCGTTGAATCGGCGCCGCCATTCGGCCAGCGTTTCCGCATAGGACGGGCCGAAAAACATCTGCCGCGCGACGCACAGGCCCTCGCGGCCCGCGGCGGCCGAAAGCGCGGAAGGCGAAGGCAGAAAGCCGCCGGGGAAAATATATTTCTGGATGAAATCCGCGCCCCGTCGATAGGTCTCGAATTCGTCCTCCGCGATGGAGATCACCTGAAGCGCCGCGCGTCCGCCCGGCTTGAGCGCGCGGCGCAGGGTCGAGAAAAAAGCCGGCCAGTAAGCCTCGCCCACCGCCTCGAACATTTCGATCGAGACAATGCGGTCGTAGCTCTCGCCGATGTCGCGATAATCCTGAAGGCGCAGTTCGACCTGTCCCGATTTTTCCTCGCCCGCCAGCCGCGCGCGGGCGAAGGCGAGCTGCGCCGGCGATAGGGTGACCCCGGTGACGCGCGACCCGCGATCCCTTGCGAGATGCTCTGCGAGCGCGCCCCAGCCGCAGCCGATTTCGAGCACCTCCGCCTGTTCGGGCGGATCGAGCCATTCCGCGATGCGGCGCAATTTGGCCGCCTGCGCCGATTCGAGATCGGGCGTCGATTCGTCGTAAAGCGCCGAGGAATAGAGCATCGAAGGGTCGAGCCACAGGCGATAGAAATCGTTGCCGAGATCGTAATGCGCCTCGATGTTGCGGCGGCTGCCGCGCCGGGAATTGCGCCGCAGCAGATGACGCAGGCGCTCGACGCGCTGGAGGACGGCTGAGCCGTCGATCGCCTTGCGCAGGGCCACGCGGTTGCGCGCCAGCAGACGGATGAGGCCGAGCAGGTCGGGCGTGGTCCAGTCGCCGGCGATGAAGCCCTCGGCGAAGCCGATGTCGCCTCCAGCCAGAATGCGCAGCAGGCCGCGCCAGCGGCGCAGGCGCATCACCGCCCGCGGCCCCGGCCGCGCGCCGTCGCAGACAAACGAGGCGCCCGAGGGCAGGACAATTTTCAGCCGGCCTTCCGCCAGCGGCGACAGCAGCCTGGCGAACAGTCGGCCGTCCAGGCCCGACAGGGCGGCGCCGTCGAAAGACGCCGCCAAATCCGGCGCGGGATATCCGGCATTGTCGATCACGCTCATCGTCCAACTCCATGGCGATCGGAGAATTGGGAGGAGACCGCCTGGCGCGGCGGCTCGGGCCGGCGGCGCAGGCGGACGCCCTTGAGCCAGAGCTTCAGCGCCTCCCAGTGGATGCCGGCGACGACTTTCATCGTCATCAAAGGAATTTTCAGGAACTGCCGCAGCAGGGCGACGTCGCTGAGTTCGGCGCGCCGCGCGAGATGGCGGGCGCTCAGCAGCAGGCCCTCGCCGTCGCTGACGTCGATGACCAGCGAAAATTTCTCGTCCGGCGGCCGCACGGCGAAATCATAGGTCAGGTTCATGTCCATGAAGGGCGAGACGTGAAAGTCCTTGCCGCAACGCTGGCGGACAAGGCCGTCGCCGTCGCGCCGCGCCGGCAGCAGATAGCCGTGACGCTCGCCGAATGTATTGTCCACTTCCCACAGGATCGCCGCGATCTCGCCGTCACGCCGGAAGCAGAAGAAAACGGACAGGGGGTTGAAGGCGTAGCCGAGAATGCGCGGCATGGTGAGCAGGCGGATCGCGCCGCCGTCGGGATGGAGGCCTGCCCCGCGCATCGCTTCTTCCACCTGCTGGCGCAGGTCGCGCCCCGATCCGTCGCCGCGGTCCTTCCGGTAGAAGGAGACGAGGTTGAAGCGGTCGACGGAAAACAGCCTCAGCCGCGCGTCGAGCGAAGCCAGTTCGTCGAGATCGAGCAGCAACGACCAGATTTTATAGGAGAGCCTGTGCTCGCGCGGGCGCAGGCGGCGATGCGTGACATCGCCGAGGTACAGGCCCGATGAAAAGGACGCGCTCATTCCGCCGCCTCCGCGAAAATCTGGGGGGAAAGGCGGAAAATGCGCGCGCTGTCGTCCTTCGCGCGCCACGGGCGGCGCAGACCGCCCAGATCCTCGGCGACGGCGAGCCCCGCCTGAAGCCCGTCCTCGTGGAAGCCCGCGCCGAAATGCGCCCCGCAGAACCATGTTCGGCGCAGCCCCTGCAGCGACCATAATTCGGTCTGGGCGCGGCCAGTCGCCGCGTCGAACAAGGGATGCTCGTAATCGAAGCGGGCGAAGACGCTTTCTTCGGGGATGTCGCGCAAGGGATTGAGCGTGACGAAAAGCTCTGGCGCGGGGCCGAGCGGCTGCAGGCGGTTCATCCAGTAGCTGACCGAGAGCCTGCGGTCATGTCCGGTCCCGTCCGACAGATAGTTCCAGCTCGCCCAAGCGGCGCGCCGGCGCGGCATGAGCCCGGCATCGCCATGGAGCATGGCCTCGTTGCGCGAATAGCGGAAGGCGCCGAGCAGGCGGCGCTCCTCGCCGCTCGGCTCGGCCAGCATGGCGAGCGCGTGGTCGGCGTGCGCGGCGATGACGACCTGATCGAAGCGCCGGGCGACGCCGCGCGCGTCGAAAAGCGTGACGCCCGCGGCGTCGCGCTCGATGCGCCGGATCGGCGTTCCGGTCAGGATGCGGTCGGCGAAGGGCGCGCTGAGGCGGCGGACATATTCGCGGCTGCCGCCGATCACCGTCCGCCATTGCGGCCGTTCGGTGAGCTGCAACAGGCCGTGATTTGCGCAAAAGCGCACGAAAGCCGCGGCCGGATAATCGCCGACTTCCGCCGCCGGCGTCGACCAGATCGCCGCCGCCATCGGAAAAAGGTGGTCCTCGCGGAAGGCCGCGCCGAAACCGCGCCGGTCGAGATAGGCGCCGAGACTTTCGTCGCCCATGTGCGGATAGTCGCGCGGCGCCTCGCGATAGAAGCGCAGGAGCTCCCGCAGCATGGACCAGAATCGCGGGCGCAGGAGATTGGACTTCTGCGCAAGCAGACCGCCGAGGTCCGAACCCGCATATTCGACGCGGCCGGCGTCAAGAGAAACGGCGAAGGACATTTCGGTGGGCGCGGTCGCAACGCCGAGAAGCGAAAAAAGCGCGGTCAGATTGGGATAGCAGGGCTCGTTATAGACGATGAAGCCGGTGTCTACGGCGATGCGGCGGCCCCCCGTTTTGATCTCGACCGTGTTGGAATGACCGCCGATGCGGTCATCGGCCTCGAACACGGTGACGTCATGGGCGAACGACAAGAGCCAGGCGGCGGAAAGTCCGGAAATGCCCGCGCCGACAATGGCGATCCTCTGCCGGCGTTCCATCCGCCCATGCAAGTCGGTCCTCATTGGCGCGCCCCCTTCTGGCCTGCGCGCCCTTTCGGGGGCGCATGACGGTTACGAGCGGGCGCAGCGATCGGTTTTGTCGGCGGCGGGAAAAATTTTCTTTCGCGACAGTGAGATTTTTGGCGCGCCGCCGCGTAGCAGCTTTTGTCCCGGGCGCCCGCGCCGCGCCGGGAGCGGCCAGGTTTCATGTTCGATGGGAGGCTTTCCGTGAATTTCGACGGCCGCAGGACGACGAGCGATCCGATCCTCGAACAGGCCTGCGGCGCGGAAGCGCGCTTGTGGCGGCGCCGCTGGCGGCTGTTCTTTCCGGCCGTCGCCGGCTTGTTTGGCCATGGGGGCGGGAACGAACGGGGAGACGGCCATGACCTGCTTTCTCCGGCGGCGGATTAGCTCCGCCCTGCCGGCGCTTTCGCCACCCTCGCCGCAAAGCGAAGCCAGCGCCGCGACGGCCTGGCTCATCGCCGCCAACAAGCCGTTCTATCCGCTTTATGTCGGCTGGTTCGCGGGGTCGGGCGCGCTTGCCGCCGGGGCCACGGCGCTCAGCCTGCCGTTCTTCGTGGCCCTGGCCTCGATGAAACGGGCGAACCCGCTTCTGCTTCGCCTGGGCTTGCCCCTCCTTGGCCTCGCCGACACGATTTTCGCCACCAAACTCTTCGGTCCGGCCAGCGGAGCCGAGCTTTTCCTTTTCCCCTGCCTGACGCTTGCGCTTCTCGCGCCTGAAACGGGAGAAATTCTCGCCGCCCGCGTCCTGGCGGGCGTCGTCCTGGGCGTCGGACTGCTGCTGCACGGCCATTATGGCGCGCCGCTGCGCGTTTGGCCGGCCGAACAATTGGCCCGGCTGCGCGAACTCAATCTCGTCGCGGTCGCCTCGCTCAGCTTTTTCCTCGCCTGGATCTTCGCGGCCCGGCTCCGGCCGGCGGCCGATCGATGCTGAGCGTCAGAGCGCTCTAAATGCCCATCAGCGGCTGGAACAATCGCCCGAGCAGCGAGTGAATGCGCAGCGGCCTTTCGACGGCGGCGAGGCAGAGGCAGTCTTCGTCGCCCGTCACGCGCGGTTCGTGATCGTCGAGCGATTCATCGGCCTCGATCAGGTCGCCCGGCCGATATTGCGCGCGGCCGTCGGTAAAGCTGCCCGCCAGAACCTGCGTCAGCTCCAGACCGCCATGACCATGGGCGGGGGCGGCGAAACCCGCGGCGATTTTCAGCAGAATGACGCGATCCTTTTCCGCGCCGGGAACCTCCACCCGCGCCCACCGCAATTTCGGATGGACGAAACGCCAGGGGCCGATCCTGCAGCCGGCCATGGCGGCGGGCAGGGCGAAACCGTCGGCGGTGGCGGCGGGCGCGGGACGCGCCTCCTGCGGCGCGGCGCCGGAATCGATGCGCGCGAAAATCTTCTCCAGCAGGGCGGGCGAAATTGCGGCCGGCGGAAGATCGTCGAGCAGCGCGCCGCCGACGGCCTCGAAACGCCGCAGCGCGGCGCGGCACGACGGGCAGCCGCCGAGATGGACGCGCATCACCAGAGCCAGGCCGGGCCGAAGCCCGCCGCAGGCGTAACGTTGCAGCGTCTCGTCGCTGGGATGTTTGAAAGCGTCAGTCATCGCGCATCCTCCAGCAGACCGCGCAATTTGGCGAGCGCGAGCCGCAGACGCGATTTCACCGTGCCGAGTGGCAGGCCCAGTTCCTGGGCGATGGCGGATTGCGGCTTGTCGGCGAAATAAGCTTGTATCAGCACCTGCTTCTGCTCTTGCGGCAATTGCTCCAGCGCCGTTCGCACCTGCGTCTCGCTTTCCGCGGCGAGCAGGCGGCTTTCGCCGTCGGGCTCGTCGCCCATGGCGTCCCAGTCGTCGAGCGGCAGCATTTCGCGATTGGCCTTGCGGCGGGAATGATCGACGCGGAGGTTGCGGGCGATGGTGAAAATCCAGGTCGAGACGCCGCCTTGCGCGGGATCATAGAGCGGCGCCTTGCGCCAGATGGCGACCATGCAATCCTGCACCACGTCCTCGATCTGTGCGGGTCTCATGCCCGCGCGCGCCATCCAGGCGGCGAGTTTCGGCGCGAAATGGCGGTGCAGCTGGGCGAAGGCGTCACGGTCCTGGCCGCGCGCGACGGCGTCGAGCCAGGCGGCCAGTTCCTCCGCCCGCGGCTTTTCGACCTGCGCTCCATCGCCTTCCGCCCGCACCAGGGTCCCGCCTTTTCTTCGCGCCGCGCCCCGCTTTTGAAGGCTTAAGCCAAGAACGCCGGCGAGGTCCAGTGTCAAGCCGTCAACCGAAGCTGCGATCATCGGCCCCGCCCGCGAGCGAAAAGCCGCGTCCCTGCGCCGACATCGTCGCGGAAACCGCTTGAAAACGCCAGGGCTGGCCGGTTGGCGACGCTGACAAAAAAGGCGGCGCGGCCTCGAACGCCGACGTGATCGGCGAAGAGCTTCGTCGCCGCGCTTTCTCGGCTGCATTCGTCCATGACCGCGGCTCCCGTCACCTGTTCGAATGTTGTTACGCGACGAGACGGCGAGCGGTTCACCGCGCGCGCCCGAACGGGCGAAAGAAAAAATCGGTCATGCCAGCGTCTGCTCGTCAATCCGGCGTTCCGCCGACGCCGACGACGATTGGTCACATGATCGCCGACCCATTGGAGGCGCCGAGCTCGATTGATGAGACGCCATCGACGCCAGTCGCCGGCGCAGGCGTGTCGAGCGACGACAGCGACTCCTTGGCCTCACCCCATGCGCTCGAGGTCTTGGTCCCGACGCAGCCAGGGCGGGCGGCCGCGCAACCCGCGCCAGCTCCGGCGTCCGCCCTAGCCCCGAAGCCAAATCTGAATTAATATTGAACCCGGACCAATCAGCGGGGGCTGATCCATTCGGCTCGATCGCAAGATCGAGGAACGGGAATAGCCTTTCAAAGGGCGTGGGCGCGCGTCGCGTCTTTCCTTTCCGAGACGGGCGAACGCCAGGGGCGATGAACCGCCATCGCGGGTTTCATCCCCCGTCTGGCGCAGCAGGCGGATTTCCGCGGGATGTCGTTGTCGGCCCTGGGCAGGGGAGCGTGACCTTGGAGCTGGCCATCGAAGATTCAACGACGCAGCAGCCGCCAAATTTCGTGGATCTCGATCCGCTCGCCCATCCGCTGACGGCGTTGGTCTATGACGAGAATTTCGATATCGGCCCGGTTCTTCGAGCGATTGCGGAACGCGCGCGCGACGCCGGGTTGCGGTTGGGCGGCGCCATCGCAAAGGCGGGTCCGCCCCCGCCGCCCGGCCGCAGATGCGACATGCTGCTTGAAAACCTCGCCGACGGCGAAATCTTCAATATTTCCGAAAACCGGGGCGCCCATGCGCGCGGCTGCAGTCTCGACCTCGACGGTTTGACCCGCGTCTGCGCGCTGGTCTTGTCGCGGCTGGAAAATTGCGACCTCATCCTGCTCAATAAATTCGGCAAGACAGAAGCCGAAGGCGGCGGATCGCGCGGCGTCATTGCAGAGGCTTTCGCCCTGGGCGTCCCCGTGGTGATCGCCGTCCCGCGCCGCAATCTCGCCGCTTGGCGCGAATTCGCGGGCGACCTTTCTTTCGAACGAGACTTCGGTGGCGCCTGAGTTTCATTTTCTATCGCGATTGGCGCGACGGCGTCGCTGATCGTCGTGGCGCCCGCCGGCGTCTGGCACGGGCTTGCAACACAGATGCGGTCAGGAGGGCGGTCGGCCGCCGGCGCCATGGTCCGACTTTGGGCGCGCCTGTTCCCTTCACCGCGTTCGAGGGCGAGATGACCATCGACGATATCGATTTCGCTCAACTCTATCGCGACCACATGGAGGCGGCCGGCGGCCGCCGCAAGCCGCCGGAGGAATGGGACCGCCGCGCCGCTTGTTACGTGGACAAATTCGGCTCGGCGCCAAATGCCTATGTCGCGAAATTCATCGAGCTGGCGCCGCATGGCGATTGCGAGACGCTTCTCGACGTGGGGTGCGGGCCGGGGGCGATCGCATTGGCCCTGGCGCCGAGCATGAGCAAGGTTTTCGGGCTGGATTACAGCCCGGCCATGCTGGCGCGGATGGAGGCCGCCGCAGCGGCGGCGGGCTTGAAAAATGTTTCGGGGATTTTGCGCTCATGGGAGGACGACTGGTCCGACATTCCCGCCTGCGACCTCGTCGTCGCCTCGCGCTCCACGGCGGTGATGGATCTCGACGCCGCCTTGAAAAAACTCGACGCCCAGGCCCGGCGACGGGTCTGCCTGACCAGCCCGGTCGGAGGTCGCCATATCCCGCCGGAAATTTTCGAAGCCCTTGGCCGGGCGCCGCCGCCGCCTCGTCCGCCGCCGCCCGATTACATTTACGCCCTCAACATGCTGTACCGGATGGGCCGCCTGCCGAGGGTCGATTTCATCGCCAATTCAAGCCAGCTCGTCGAGCCGCTCGATTTCGAGGCGTTGGTCCGCGCCCTGTCGTCTTCGCTCGGCGAATTGATCGAGGAGGAAAGGCGCCGGCTGATGGCCTGGCGCGAGACTTTGCCCGAAGACCAATGGCGGTTTCGCAGCGGTCCAAGCCACTGGGCCTTCATCTCGTGGGAGAAGTGAACGGCGCGCGGGCGCGGCCAGGGACTGACGAAATGTAGGCCGAGCTTGAACGCCTCGGATCGCGGCGCCGATCTTTTGCGTCGAACGTCGCGCGGCGTTGTCCGCCGCCCGCGCGGTCATCGAACTTCATCCCCCGCCAGAAACTCGGCGCGGACGAGGTCCTCCGGCGTGTCGACATTGAAGAACGGGTCGCGCGGCTCGGCCGGCCATTCGACCGCGACGCAATCGAATCTTCGCTGGAATTCGGCGACCTTGCGCAAGGACTCATCGATGAGGGCGCGGCGCAAGGGCTCACGCAGCCGCGTCGGCGAGAGCGCGACGGCCGGATAGGTTCGGCCGGCCGAAACGGCGCAGGCGAGGCGGCCAGCCATGCTCAAGCGCGAGACGAGGTCGCCCGGCAGGAACGGGCCGTCGCAGGGAAGGGTGAGAACGGCGTCCAGCCCAAGTCGCGCTGCATGGTCCAGTCCAGCCAGGACGCCGGCCGGCGGGCCCGCGCGGCCGGACAGAGCGCCGGCCAGCACAGGCAGCCCGAGGAACGCAAAAGAAGGCGTCAAGGCTTCCCGAGCCGGATCGCCGACGACCACGGCGACCGCGCCGCATTGCTCGCGCGCAGGCGACCGCGCGGCCGAACAGCCTGCTTCCGCCGACTTCGATCAGCGCTTTTTTCCGCCTTCCCAGGCGACGCCCCTCGCCGCCGGCGAAGATCCCGCCAGGGTCGGTCTTCGCTCCGCCGTCATCGCGCGCTCCGTTTTCAGCCCGGAGCGAACAAGTCTTCAATTCACCGCCAGAATCGCCTGATTGGCTTCGAAGCTGGCGACGGCCGGGCTGCCGGGCGTCAAACCGAGATCCTCGACCCGCTCGCGCGGGGCGACGGCGTGCAAAGTCTTTCCTTGACCGATGTCCAGCAGGATTTCGCAATTGCGCTCCGAATCGGCGCGCCATGTCACTGTCCCCTCGAAGCGGTTGCGGCCGGCTTCGGAGACGTCGTTCGGGGCGAAAAGCTTGATGAAGGGCGCCTTGATCAAAACAAGCGCCTTGCGGCCGGGTTTAAGCTCCAGTTCTTCCGCCGATTCATTGGTGACGAGAACCATGATCCGCCGGTCGGCGCCGAATTTCAGCGTGACTTCGACGTCCACCGGCCAACGCCTGACCTGGAGCACCTCGGTCTGGAGGACATTGCGCGCCGAGGTGCGCGCGCCGACCGCCCAGAGCAGCGCTTCTTCCTGTCCCGCAACGCCCTCTTCCGAGATGAGATTGGAAATCAGCGACAATCTTTCTTCCAGGCGATGGAAGACCGCGATCAATCGGCGTCCTTCCTCGGTGACTTCGGCTCCGCCGCCGGAACGTCCGCCCGGCCGGGTGATGAAAGCCGGCGTTGGCAGAAGATTGTTCACGGCGTTCACCGAATCCCAGGCCGTCTTGTAGCTGAAGCCCGTCGCCTTGGCCGCCTTGGCGATGCTGCCGAGTTCGGCCACTTTTGCGAGAAGCGCGATGCGGTCGCGGCCGACGAGGAATCGGCCTTCGCTGTGCAGGGCCAGAAGCGCGCTGATCTTGTTGCCGGTCATGCCCCCTGAATAGCCCGCTTCGACCGGTTAGCAAAGGCTCTAATGCTGGCAAAGGGCATGGCCTTGAACCCACTCGCTGTCTCCGTCCCGATAGTGCTCCTGCTTCCAGATCGGAGAGCGGCGCTTGACCTCCTCGATGAGGTAGCGGCACGCCTGGAAGGCTTCGTCCCGATGGGGCGAGCTGACGACGATGACAATGCTCGGAGCGCCGACCTCCAGCCGTCCCTTGAAATGTTCGAGCCAGATCCTCAGATCGCTCCCCCAGCGGCTCAGGGCTTCCTGGGACATTTCGTCGAAAGTGCGCAGGGCCAGCGCGTCGAATACGTCGTAGCTGACGCCCGTCACGTCGCGCCCGTGATTGCGGTCGCGAACCTGGCCGATGAAGCTCGCTGCCGCGCCGTGGCCGGAATCGGCGACAAAGGACAGGGCGGCCTCAACCGACAGGGGCGTTTCGGAAATCCCGATGTGAACGCGCTTATTCAAGATCAGCCCCCGGAGATGGGAGGAATGACAGCCAGTTCCGTACGGTTCGCCACGACCGCGTCATCTTTCAGAACGGCGACCTTGTCGGCGAAGACCGACACTTTGACCAGTCCGTCGACATCGAACGAGCCGTGGGCCTCCTTCAGGGCGCGGGTCAGCGCGGCCCTCACGTCGGCGATCTTTGCGTCGGGCGGCAGGCTGACGAGCAGTTCCCCCTGCGGGACCAGGCCGCGGTAGGCGCCAAACATCCAAAGCTTTACGTCCATTGAAAGTCTCGCATCGCGGTTTGAGGAAGGGCCGGATAAAAGTCGACCAGCTGGCCGGCCTCCATTCGCGGCGAATTCTCGTCGCTGGCGATCCAGCCGGACGCCTGCAGCATCGGCTTGATGCGGAAGGATTCCTGCCCCGGCAGCACGACCGCGGCGGGCGCTCCCCTGGCGTCGAATTCGAGGGCGGCTTTCAGGAAGAGTTTCAGGCCCGACGGGCCTTGATAATCGCCAAGCAAGGGCAGGCGCCACGGCCGCTCCTCAGGCAAGCCAAGGCTCGCCCGCACAAGCGGCATGACGAAGAAGCGGAAGCCGACGGCCGAGGATATGGGATTGCCGGGGAGGCCGAAAAAGGGAATTCCTCCCGGCAGGATTGCAAACAGGACCGGTTTGCCGGGCCGGATGGCGACGCGGTGGAAAACAATGCGCGCGCCCACGTCCGCCAGCGCCGCCGGGATGAAGTCGAAATCGCCTTTCGACACGGCTCCGGTGGAAATCGCCATCCGGGGGCCGCGCGGGACTTCGATGAAGCGGCGAAGAACTTCGACCAACGCCTCTCTTGTGTCGGGAGCCTGGCCACCGTCCGCCGCTTCGAGGCCGTACTGTCGCGCCACAGCCAGCAAATAGGGGGTATTGGCGTCGAAAATGGTGTTCCCGCCCGGCGGCAGCCCCTCGGACGAGGCGTCCACTGCGCGAATTTCATCGCCCGTGGCCAGGATCGCGATTTGCGGCGGCTCTTTCACGGCCACGCCGCCGAAACCCAAAGCCGCCAGCGCCATGACGTGGCGCGGCGTGATCCATTCTCCCTTGTGGACGAGGGGGTCGCCGGCCCGGAAATCCTGGCCGCGCTGGCGGATATTGGCTCCGGGCGAGACAGGCTGATGAAACGTGACGAAAGTCGGCTTCCCCGCCGCATCCCGTTCGACGGACACGTTCTCGATGGGAACGACGGCGTCGGGGCCTTCGGTCAACGCTGCGCCGGTCATGATCTGTATGGCCTGTCCCGCGCGCCAGGGCGCTTTCGGTCCGCCTGCGGCGACAACGCCGCCGACCGGCAGCCGCGCCTGCGTTTTCCCGGCCTCGATCGCGCAATCGGCGGCGCGGACGGCGAAGCCGTCCATCGCCGAATTGTCGAACGAGGGAACGTCGAACGGGGCGAACACATCTTCGGCGGCCGCCCGGCCGACGGCTTCGTCGAGGGCAGCGCGCCCGGCCGGAAGGTCGAGGGCGTGGGCCAGCAACAAGGCCTTAGCTTGAGCGTAGGGAATCATGTTGCTTTCCGGCTATCGTATCCAGCAAATGTGGCAGCAGCGGCAGCAAGGCCTGAAATCCCTCGCGAACCGCTTTGGGATCGCCCGGCAATGCGACGATCAGGGTGCGGCCGAGCACAGCCGCGAGCGACCGGCTGCTCCAGGAATGCGGAGTAAAACGCGATCCGTCCCGCCGCAGAAACTCGCCCAGGCCCGGAACCAGGCGCGGGGCGAGGTCGGCGAGCGCCTCGGGCGTGACGTCGCGGGGGGCGACGCCCGTTCCGCCGGTGGCGACGATCAGTTGCGGCGACAAATCGCGGACGATGCGGTCGAGATTCTGCGCGATGATTTCGCGTTCGTCGGGGATGACCGTGGCCGTCGCGACGACGGCTCCGGCGTCTTCGAGGAGCTGGCGCAGGACGGGGCCGGACCGGTCCTCGTAAACGCCCTCGGCGGCCCGGTCGCTGAGAGTGACGACCGCCGCCGAAACGCCGCGCAAAAGCGGTGGAGCATCCAGCCCCAGTTCCTGACGCAGCCAGTCGGGGACGCCGCGGGGGCTCAGGTAAAGCCCGCTCTTTCCGCCCAGTTTGGCGAGAAGGAAGGAATCCCGGAGCGTGAGATCGGCTTCGACCATCTTGGTCAGGTCGTAAATCGTCAGCAGCGCGGCCTGGACGCCGGCCATCGCCTCCATTTCGACGCCGGTTCTGGCGAAAGCCGAAACTTTGCAGAAAACACTTATGGCGCTGGCCTCTCTGTCCAGTTCATGGCGCAGGGACACATGGTCGAGCGGCAAGGGATGGCACAAGGGAATCGACGCGGCGGCGTTCTTCGCCCCTTGAATGCCGGCGATTTCGGCCAGCACCAGCGCGTCGCCCTTCGGCAGGGCCCGACTTTCGATCATGGCGAAAGCCCGAGGGCCGACGTGGATCGCGCCTTGGGCCACCGCGATTCTGCGCGTGGCCGGCTTGCCGCCTACGTCGATCATCTGAATGGAAGAGACCATTTTTCAGCCTTCAACTCGCTGGATCAGCCGAACACGCCCTTCGTTTCCGCCTCAGCGCGCCATTTGAAGATTTCGTTTTGGCGCGTGGCCGTGAGCGGGCCAGACCCACGCACATCGCGTAAAAGCCTGTCGAATATCGACAAACTCCCCCGCCGCGGGGCATTTCTTCGCGCGCCGTTGAATCATGCGCAAATCGCGCTTTTTCGCAAGGTTTCCTTTCGGCGTAGTCCGGGCGTTTCCGCAATCCGCGGCGTCAATCCTTGCGGACGGCCAAGTTGCGCCGCCGTCTTTCACAGTCGAATCCATGAAGCCGATCGATTCAAACGCCGGAATGGTCGTTGTTCCGCAAAAAGAATAAAGCATTCATCCGCCGGTCAGGCTCATCGGCCGGCGCGACGGCGTGAGCGCGCCCGACCATTGGGCGACGAAGTCATGGCCGCGCGGCTTGCGGCGCATCGCCTCGTCGAGCGCCGCATGGAGAGCGGAATCGTTCTCCGAGGAGCGCAGCGGGCCGCGCAGGTCGGTCTGGTTCTCCTGGCCCAGGCAGGTATGAATCGCGCCCGTGCAGGTGACGCGGACGCGGTTGCAGCTGTCGCAGAAATGCTGGCTCAGCGGGGTGATAAAGCCGACCCGGCCGCCGGTTTCTGCGACATCGAAATAATGCGCCGGTCCGCCGCTTGCATGGGTCGAGGGCGATAGCGTCAGCCGCTCGGCCAGAGCCGCGGCGACGGCGTCGAGCGGGAGAAAACTGTCAATATTGGCGTCGGCGTCGTCGCCGAGCGGCATGACCTCGATAAAGGAAACGTCCATGCCGAGCCCATGCGCCCATTCGACGAGGGAAAGGAATTCGTCCTCGTTGACGCCCTTAAGCGCCACGCAATTGATCTTGACCTTGAGGCCCGCCGCGCGCGCGGCTTCGATTCCGGCAAGGACATTAGCCACGGATCCGCCGCGCGTGATCTGGCGATAGAGCCCCGGATCGAGCGTATCCAGCGAAACATTGACGCGCCTGATCCCGCAATCGGCAAGGTCGGCCGCCATCTCGGCCAGGCGGCCGCCATTGGTGGTCAAGGTCAGTTCGCGCAGCTTTCCCGAGACCAGATGCCGCGACAGGGCGCGCGCGAGCGTCAGGAAACCCCGGCGAAGCAGAGGTTCGCCACCCGTCAGCCTGATTCGATCGACGCCGAGATCGACGAACGCGGACGCAACCCGGTCCAGTTCTTCCAGCGACAAAAGATCCTGGCGCGCCTTGAAGGCGACTTCGCCGGACATGCAATAATGGCAACGAAGATCGCAGCGATCGGTCACCGACAAACGAAGATAGGAAACCGCGCGTCCGAAAGGATCGACAAGACGCCGCGCGCCGTTTTTGTCTTCGGTCGAAGTTTCGCACACTCCACGCATCGCGCCTCCGGCGCCGTCCGGAATTCAAAGCGATTGAGGAGGTCAGAGGCGCCCGCGCCCAATCCGCTGTTCTCAAAAAATCTTAGGCCAACCGCCAACCGACCGAAACTGAAAAAATGTCAGCCGACGGAAGTGTCTTTTTTTTAATTTATGTTCTCCTCTCGCGGCGGAATCGGCCTGCAATTTTTTCAGGTTCTCGCTCTGGAGCAGGACGGGAATGTTGGAGAATGAATGTTGTTTGTCCATAGGTTAGCCATCCACGCACAATGACGCCGGTTTTGCGCGCCTCCACTCGCTGCCTGGCGATGGCGAATGGAACCAACTCGACGACCTCTGAGAAAGGAATATGCGCTCAAAATTTCTTCTTCGGGCGCCATGCCCACGCGAAGAGAAACCGTCGAGCACCCCTTCGGCGCGATCAAGGCTAGGATGGGCGCCACGCGCTTTCTCATGAAGCGGCTTCCGAACGTCGCCGCAGAAATGGCGTTGCGCGTGCTCGCTCATGAACTGACCAGGATGATGAATATCCTCGGCAGGCCCGCTCTGGTCGCAGCGATCCCAACGGGGTGAAGACCACAAGCCGCGACGCTCCACCGCGTCCTCGAACCTGCAAGATTGCAACAGGTAGCCCGCCGATCCCGCGCAAATCCTGATACGAAACAATGAGCCGAAGACAGCCGCTTCAGGAAACGTTCTCGCCACCGGCCTGGTCGGCGTTCTCACACAACCAAGACCCATGAGAGAACAGGATCGGCAAGAGAGCAGGTGTTGGCGCCATGCTGGAATTCGTGATCTTGAATCCTCGATCATCGCCTGAGGCGGCTCGGGGTCAAACCCCCTTGGCCTCGGCGCGACCGGCGTCGAGCGAGACCGATTTGACCTGGGCAAAGACTTTCTGGCCTGGCGCGAAAGCCAGTTCCTCCCATGACTTTCGCGTCATGCGCGCCAGCAGGCGCGCTCCGTCGCCGTTCTCGCCGAGCGCGACCGCCGCCACGACCTCGACCGCGTCAAGCGGATTCATCGCGACAAGCCGCGCCGGCAGGACGTTCAGAATCGAACTTCGGCCCGGCGCCTCGCGCGCAAGGCTGACGGCGCTGGCGAGAATGTGGACGCGCCGCTCCTCGCCGACAGAAGCCGCCGGCGCCGGGACGAGCAGGCGGCCGCCGGGCACGGCCACGGCGATCAGCCCATAGGTCGTATCGACGGCCTCGACCACGCCTTTCAGGCTGACCGCCGCCTCGCGCGCGCGCGCCAGAGGCGAGGCGGGGTCGCCCTGCACCTCGGCGAGCGCGCCGGCGCCGATGACGCGGCCCTGTTCGATCAGAACGATGTGATCGGCCAGACGCTCGACCTCGGCGAGGTCGTGGCTGATATAGACGATGGGCAGCGCGAAACGATCGCGCAAGCCTTCGATGAAGGGCAGGATTTCGGCCTTGGCGCCATGGTCGAGCGCCGACAACGGCTCGTCCATCAGCAGCAATTTGGGCTGGGTGAGCAAGGCGCGGCCAATGGCGACGCGCTGGCGCTCGCCGCCCGAGAGATGGCGCGGCGAGCGGTCAAGCAGCGCGCGAAGGCCCAGCAGGTCCAAGACTTCATCGAAATCGACGCGCGGGCGGTCGGACGGCTTTTCCTTCGGCGCGCCGAACAGCAGGTTCCTGCGCACCGAAAGATGCGGGAAAAGGCTCGCCTCCTGAAACACATAGCCCAAGGGGCGCTTGTGGGTTGGGACAAAGATCGCGTCAGTCTTTTGCCAGACATCTCCACGAACGGAAAAAAAACCGTCCGCGATCCGGTTCAGCCCGGCGATGCAGCGCAGGATCGTGGTCTTGCCGCAGCCCGAAGGCCCGAACAGCGCGGTGACGCCTTGAGCCGGCGCATCGAAAGAGGCGTCGAGGGCGAATGCGCCGAATGCGCCGCGAAAGCGGGCGCGGATTGCGTCTCCGTCCGTCACTTCAGCCTCGCGAAAAGCTTTTCGCTGAAAATCATGGCGAGGATCACGACAAAGGCGAAGCCCACCATGCCGGCGGCGAGAAGATTGGCCTCGCGCCACTGCATGGTCTCGACGAAGTCGAAAATGGCGGTGGACAGCACCCGGGTGCGGCCTGGGATATTGCCGCCGATCATCAGCACGACGCCGAATTCGCCGATGGTATGGGCGAAGCCGAGCACCGCGCCCGACAGCAGGCCGGAACTCGCCAGCGGCAAGGCGACCGCCCAGAAAGCCCGCCGGGGCGAGGCGCGCAGAGTGGCGGCGGCTTCGAGCGGCCGGTCGCCAATCGCTTTGAAAGCGTTGCGGATCGGCTGGACCACGAAAGGCAGACCCGCCACGACCGAGCCGATGACGAGGCCGGTGAAAGTGAAAGCCATGGTGCGAGCGCCCCACAGGCCGGCGAGCGCTCCGCCGGGACCGTCGGGTCCGAGCAGGATCAGAAGATAGAAGCCGAGCACGGTCGGCGGCAGCACCATCGGCAAGGCGACGACAGCCGCGACGACTTCCTTCCATCGCGCCCTTGAGCGCGCCAGCCACCAGGCGAGCGGCGTCGCCACGACCAGCAGGGCGAGCGTCGCAACGCTCGCAAGCGCCAGGGTCAGGCGAACCGGCTCCCAGATGTTTTGCAGCGCGTCCATCGCCGTTCAGGGCAGGGCATAGCCGTAGCGCTCGATGATGGCGCGCGCCTCAGGCCCCTTGAGAAAGGCGAGAAAGGCTTTCGCCGCCTCGTCATGCTCGGCGTTTTTCAGCAGCACGGCGTCCTGGCGGATCGGCGCATAGAGCGAAGCCGGGACGACCCAGCGCGTTCCCTCCTTCATTCCGTAAATCTGCGAGAGCGCGACGAATCCGGCCTCGGCGTTCCTGGTGTCCACGAACTGGAAAGCCTGGGCGATGCTGTTCCCCTCGACGATTTTCGGCTTGAGCGAATCGTAGACGCCGAGCGCCTGCATGGTTTCGATCGCCGCCGCCCCATAGGGCGCGGATTTGGGATTGGCGATCGAAAGTTTCGAAACGGCGCCGCTCTTGAGGGCTTTTTCGCCCTTGGTCACGTCGATCACCTTGCTCCACAGCACGAGCTTGCCGATGGCGTAGGTGAAGCGGCTGCCGGCGACGCCGAAACCATTCTCGACCGCCTGTTTCGGACGATCCTGATCCGCCGAGAGCAGGATCTGGAAAGGCGCGCCGTGGGTGATCTGGCTGTAAAAAACGCCCGAGGCGCCGAAGCTCAGGAGCACGTCGTTTCCGGTCTTCTGCTTGAACAGCGCGACGATTTCCTTGGCCGGTTCGGTGAAATTGGCCGCGACAGCGGCCTGAACCTGCGCCGCCTCGGCGCGAAGGGCGACGAGCGACAGAACGCAGCCCAGAACGAGCGTCTTCAATCTCATGAAATTCTCCAGCGAAATCCTGTGGCCGCACTTGGCTCGAAGGCCTGCACGCCAGATCATGCACGCTCGTCGCTGCGCCGCAACAGCAATATAACTTTTGATTACAAATTGCGCAAAAGAACGTGGAACGCAGCGTGGTCGGGCGCCGAGCAAAGTTGTGACGGCCAAAGCGACGAACGGCAAACGCACTTTCTTCTCCATTCCCGAGCACGCAACTTTTCGCCGGGCGAAAACGGCGCCACGACCGACGAATTCGCAAATGCGCTATTCGCTGGGCGGGTTAATTGCTCAAGCAGTTCGACGGTCGCGGCGGCGTGGCGAGGAATTGGGGCCTTGGCGGAGCACAAGGAAAATCCCGCGAGCCGAAGCTCGCGGGACCTGAATTTCACACCTGAACGGTGCTGACCGCCTTCCAGCGAAAACGATCAGAAGGTGTAACGAGCGCCAATCGTCGGAGCCCAGTTGTTGTCGTAGTAATAGGGGACGCCATTGCCGCTGGGCAGGTGGGAGCCGTGAGGAATGGCGACGGACAGGCCGTTGGTGACTTGTGAATAGGCGAAGCCGGCATAAACGTCGAAACGCTTGGTGAAGTGATGGTCGGCATAGAGCGACACTTCGTCGAGCGTGCCCGAGCAGGAACTGCGGTAATTGGCCACCGGGCAGCCGCCTCCGAAGGAGGTCGCCATATAGAAGGTGTTCTGCAACTGGTGATAGTAGGACAAGGTAATGTCCGTCTTGGCATCGTAGGCGTATCTCGCGCCGGTCCAGAAGATTTGAACGATCTTTGGAGAATTGAGGTTGTTGTCCTCGACGCCGCTCAATTGATAACCGCCCTGCGCTGTGGCTCCGACGCCCAACGGGTTTGCCGGGTTGACTTGCACGATATATTCATAACCGCCGAAGAACTTGAACTGGTTCCAGACATATTTGACGGCGCCCATGACGGCGGTGTTGTCGGTGACGATGCCATACAGGGTATTGGTCGGCGAAATCAGATTGGGTCCGGTGATGGCGATTGTGTCGATGCTGTTGAAGATCCACTGTGTGCTCGCCCCGCCTTTCGCCAGAGTCGACGGACCAAGCAGGGGATTGACGACGCTGATCGCCTGGTTGATGTGCTGGACGACAACGTCGGCGGAGAAGTTATTGTAAGTTCCGCCAAGGTTGAAGCCATAGGCGTCATTGTGCGGCGCTTCCGGCGTGCAGCTGGCGGCGGTCCATGCCTTGTTGAGGAGGCCGGCGGAGTTGAGGGCGGCGATCGGGGAATAGCAGCCGCCGTTTCCGTCGACGAACTTATACATGGCGGCGAAGTGAACGGGGCCATATTCGACGCGATATTTCACGGCGTCGTCCCAACGTGTGTCCTGGGTGTCGCCGCCGCCGGCCATGGTGCCATTGTAGCCGATGTACGAAAAGGAATAGGCGCCCGCGGCCGGATCGTAGGCAAGCATCGTGTCGGTGCCGAGGCTTCGTTGGCGACCGAAGGTCAGTGTGCCGAATTGCGTGTTGGACAGACCGACATAAAGTTGGTCGTTGAAGGCCTGGCCGGCGCGCGCGCCGTCGCCGTTGAACGAATAGGCGCTCCGGGGGAGGCCGTTGTTGCTGGTCATCGTGGCGGCCATGTTGGCGAGCTGGCCGGACTGCGGATTGACGCCGGTCGAGGCGTTGAACACGCCGGCCCAGCCGGGCAGGAATTCTTCCTCGCCCTTGATGCCGAATCCCGTCTGCGACAAATTGTTCGGCGCGATGCCGAACTGCGCATGATTGCCGTTGCGGTTGACCAGCGATTTGCCTTCGTAATTGTACCCGTTTTCCGGCAAGCCATGGCTGACCCAGCCGAGGCCGGCGTCGAATGCGCCATATAGGGTGATGCCATGCCAGGTCAGCGGGCCCTCATCGGTGAGGGCGTCGAGCGGGCCCTTGGTCACTTGTCCCAGGAAGGATTCGGGCGCCGGAGCCGAGGCGATGTTGGTCTCCCGCTTCTGCTGCTCTTGCTGCCGGGCGGCCTGTTTTCGCTCGAGCCGGCTCATCCGCGCCGCGAGTTCGGCGTTCTGCTTTTTAAGCGCGGCCGCCTGCGCATTGAGCGCGGCCGCCTGCGCCTTGAGTGCGGCGATTTCCTGAGCGTCGTCGGCCCGAGCAGGCGCGGCGGCGATCGCGATCACGGAGGCCGCCGCGGCGGCCAGCAAGGCTTTCCTGTTCATTCCAGACTCCATTTTGGCTGGGCGCGACGATCTGCGGGAATCCACACATGCGGTAATTCGACTATAGTGCCAACGGCATGTGAGCTACTTATAGTTGATTCTGTTAGCAATGATGTCGCGTATCGTAAAGCCGTTAAATTCCGCAAACGCTACATGCGTTGAACGCTATTTACGCAAAATAGCGCAAACAAGGCAAAAGTTTAAGCAGATCAATCGCACAATAAAGTCTATGCCGTTTTTTGACGTGTGATGTGATAAAATTGTCACACGAAATCGCCCGGCGGCGTTTTCAGGAGCGTTGAAGCCGATGGCCGGTCTTACCAAGAAAGTCATCGAGCCGCTGACCGTCGCAGCCTGAGAAAGCGATGAATCCGCTCCCTGACTTCCGCCGTCGTGACCGCCGCGACCGTCGCGCGGCGAGCGGCGCCGGAATTCCGGTTGGCCGTCCAAAACCGCGTCGCTTTTCCGACAGAAATTGCGTCGATGCCGACATGATCGACGCCCTATGGCCGCGAAATGTCATCGCACGCCAGCGTTGGCGGCTGGCGCCAACCTTGCTGAGATTCGCCACAGCGTCAGCGCCGACCGAGGGCGCGAGGAGGCCTTATGAATTTTGAGATCACCCCGAAAGCGGAACGATTCATTCGTCTGATGATTTTGGTTGACGGCGGCCCCGGCGCCGGCTTTCGCCTCGTCGTCAAGCCGGGCGGCTGTTCCGGCCTTTCCGCCGCGATGGATGTCAAGGCGCAGCCGGAGCCCGGCGACGCCGTGGTCGAGCGCAACGGATTGCGTCTGTTCCTGCCGGCCGAAAGCCGAATGCTGCTGGAGGGCGTCACCGTCGATTTCGCGGACGGCGCGGGCCATTCGGGCCTGGTCTTCCATGATCCCAAGGCGACGACCTGCTCCAGCCACGCGCCGGTCTTCGGCCGAGAGGCTTAACCGATGGATTTTCCACGTCTGCCGAAATTCGACGTCGGCCAGAAAGTGCGTGTCCTCGCCGATCTGTTCAACGACGGCTCCTTTCCCGACGCGCCGCCGAATGCGCTGCTCGCGCCGGCTGGCGCCGTCGGGGAAATCGTCAAGGCGGGAATGATGGCCGAGACCGAGACGCCGATTTATCTGGTCGAGTTCGAACAATCGCGCGTGATCGGCTGCCTGGAGGAGGAGATCGCCGAGCTGGACGGGCGCAGCCTCGCCGGCGTGATGAGAGACTGAGGCGGCGCCATGGCGATAACGGAACGCGATCTGATGGAAATCGACAGGATTCTCGTCGACCCGCAGGCGGACGGCCAGGTTCTGTCGCTGTTGCGCCAGGCTCTGCCGCACCTCGCCTTCGCGCGCTGCGACGCCTCGGACATCGAGGACGAGCCCGGTGCGCTCACTCCGCGCTTCGACCTGCATTTTTTCGACAACAGCGACCACTGCATGAAGATCGTCGCGTCGGCTGCAATGGCGACGGGCGTGATTCTGGCGCAGCTGAGCAGACCCAGGACCGTTGCATGACCATTGAGACTTTCGACCTGCCGCAACTCTATGAACGGCATGTTTTCGCCTGCTTCACCCAGCGACCGCCGGGCCATCCGCGCGGCTCCTGCGGCGCGGCCGGCGCGCAGCCCCTTTGGGATCGGCTAGGCCGGCGCGTCGAGGCGGAGGGCGGCGGCGTCATCGGCTTCACGCCCGCCGGCTGCCTGGGCTTTTGCAGCGCAGGCCCGCTCATGGTGGTTTATCCGGAAGGCGTCTGGTATCGGCCGCAGACCACCGCCGATGTCGATGAGATTTTTGACAACCACCTGAAACAGGGTCGGCTGGTCGAGCGGTTGGCGATGGTCCTCAAGCGATGAGAGCCGCGACCGTCACTTGACCGCGACCATGACGTTCGACGCCTTGATCACCGCATAGGCCTCTCCGCCCACTTTCAATCCAAGTTCGTCCACCGACTCGTTGGTGATCGAAGCCGTAACGATCACGCCATTCACGTCGATGCGCACATGGGCGGTCGTCGCGCCTTTTTTGACTTCGACGACCTTGCCGGGAAGGATGTTGCGGGCGGAAATTTTCATGGCTGCGACTCCGGTTAAGAGCCGCGTAGCCTATTCCCCGCGCAATCCGCGCCGCAAGAGTAAAAAACAGGCAGCAAGCGGCGCCGATCCGTCAACGATCGACCGGGAGCAGCCCGCCGGATTGATGCGCCGCGATCCATTTTTTCAGTTCGGCGACATGTTCGCTTTCCTCCTTCACGAATTCCGCCGCCATGGCCATGATTTCGGGATCGTCGGTTGTGTCCAGCACCGACTGGTAATAGGCGAGGCCGGCCTGTTCCGCGGAAAGCGCGATCTCCAGCGCCTCCTCGCGCCCGATCATCGGGTCGGCGGCCCAGATGGCGGCGCGTTCCGGGCTTTCGAGATCGGGCCAGGTGAAATCTCCCGGCTTGAACTCCGGCATGTCATGAAAGCCCGCGCGGGCGCGGGCGTCCGCGAGATGCAGGGTCGAATAATGCGACAGGCGGCGGAACAACGTTCCAGCCTCACGATTGCCGCAAGACTCCATGGCGTCGGCCAGTTCGCCGAAGCGATCGGCCGCCTCCTTTTCGAGATGGATCGCATAGGCCAGGAATTCCTCGACCGAGTTCATCGCTTTCTTCCTTCTTGTCGATGAGACGCGCTCAGGCGCGGTCCGCCCGGACCGGCCCCGCAGGCATGCGCCTTGTCGCTTCAGCCGAATTTGAACAGGACGCCGTAGCCGCCGCGCGGATAGTTCCAGACGATGTCGCCGGCCGGCTCGCAGAGCACGCGGCAGGTGCCGCATTCCATGCAGCCGTCGGCGGCGATCTCGACCTGGCCCAATTCGTTCTGCGTATAGCAGCCGGCCGGGCAGATCGTGGTCAGAGCCAGCAGATTGGCTGACGGCGTCTTGTGCTCGGCGACGGAAATATGCGGCTTGCCGGAATCGACCACATAACGGTTCTGATAGAGCTTTTCCTCGACCCTCTGGAATTCCTGCGCCATATCATCCTCCTTATGGGATAAAATTATCGCCAAGCCAAAGCGAGCCGCACGGCGTCGCCGATCACGCCAAGCCCGCGCGCCTTGCGCACCGTGCGGAATGTGTCCTTTTCCTTCTCCAGCTTGGGGGTTCCGTCGACGCGGACGAAATTCTCCATCGCCTTGGAGACGAGCTGCGGATAGGTGAGGAAAAGATTCGACGCCTGGGTGTGGAGCAGCGCCGGCATGTCCTTGTGCTTGCGCAGATCCTTCATGACAAAGCTGTCGTCGAGAGCTTTCTTGTAGCGCGACAGGTTCTCGGCGGTCATCGGCTCGCGCCGCGACTTGATCTGGAAGATCGCCTCGCCGGCCAGCCGTCCCGAGGTCATGGCGAGGTTGGAGCCTTCGCGGTGCACGGCGTTGTTGAGGCCGGCGGCGTCGCCGCAGATCACCCATCCGGCGCCGAAAAGCTGCGGCACCGCCTTGTAGCCGCCTTCCGGGATCAGATGGGCGGCGTATTCCTTGACTTCCGAGCCCTCGATCAGCGGCGCGACCGACGGGTGCTTCTTGAAGGCGTCGAGCAGTTCGGCGGGCGAGGTCTTGTTTTCGGCGAAATCGGAAACCAGACAGCCAATGCCGATCGAGATGCTTTCCTTGTTGGTGTAGATGAAGCCCATGCCGGCCATTCCCTTGGAAATGGTTCCGGCGGCCTCGATCACCGCGCCCTCGTTGCCCTTGATGTTGAAGCGCTGCTCGATGACTTCCGGCGGCAGGAAGTGCATTTCCTTGACCGCCAGCGCGACATGGGCGGGCTTGGGCGTTTCGCGCAGGCCGGCGCGGGCGCCGAGCAACCCGTTGACGCCTTCCGCCAGCACCACCACCTCGGCATGGACCGGGCCGCCGCTGCGGTCGGTGCGCACGCCGACCACCTTGCCATAGGCGTCCTGGATCAGTTCGACCACCGTGGTTTCGCTGAGCAATATCGAGCCCTTGGCCTGGGCCTGGCGGGCGAACCAGCGATCGAATTGCGAGCGGATGATGGTGTAGCGGTTGGGCCGGTCCTCGTTGAAGTCGTCGGACCGGTAATGCATGCCGGTATGCGACTTGTCGGTCATGAACCAGAAGCGCTGCTCGATCAGATGCCGCTCCAGCGGCGCTTCCTCGCGGAAGTCCGGAATGATCTTCTCCAGCATGTCGGCGTAGAGGATGCCGCCCTGGACGTTCTTCGAGCCGGGATATTCGCCGCGCTCCAGCTGCAGCACCTTCATGCCGCGCGAGGCCATGGTATAGGCGGCGGCGTTGCCAGCGTGGCCGGCGCCGATGACGATCGCGTCGAATTTCTCGTCGATCATGGCGGAATCTCCTGCTTAGCCGGCCAGCCGGTCCTTGGAATGGGGCGAAAGGCGCTGGCGGAAGGCTTCCGTCAGCGCGGGCAGGAAGCGCATGGCGTCACTGGTTATGCCGATATGCGCGAAGTCGAAGATCGGCGCGTTCTTGTCGGTGTTGATGGCGACGATCAGGTCGGCGCCTTCGACGCCGACGCGATGCTGGATCGCGCCGGAGATTCCCGCGGCGATGTAAAGCTTCGGCCTTATGGTCTTGCCGGTCTGGCCGATCTGCCTTTCGGCGGGAACCCAGCCCTTCTGGACCAGCGGGCGCGAGCAGCCGAATTCGGCGCCGAGCGTCTTGGCGAGATTGCGCACCAGCTGGAAGTTTTCGGCGTTCTGCAATCCCATGCCGCCGGCGATCACCACGTCGGCGAAGGCGAGATTGCTCTTGTTGGAATCGCGGTCCGGCAGGAAGCGCAGGATTTTCGTGATGATGTTTGTCTCGTCGAGATCGGGCGCGAAGGGGACGATGCGGCCCTCGCGGCCTTCGACGCGCGGCGGCATGCGCATCACGCGCGGGCGGATGGTCGCCATCTGCGGGCGATAGTTCAGCGTGTAGATCGTGCACAGCAGCGAGCCGCCGAAAGTCGGACGCGTCGCGGCGAGCGACTTGTCGTCGTCCACATTCAGCTCGGTGCAGTCCGCTGTCAGGCCCGTGAGAAGGGTGGTCGCCACCGAGCCGGCGAGATCGCGGCCGAGCGTGGTCGCGCCGAGCAGCAGGATTTCCGGCTTGTGCGCATTGACCAGATCGGTCATCGCCTTCGAATAAGGCTCATTGCGATAGTCGGCCAGCGTCGGGTGCTCGACCAGGTAGACCAGATCGGCGCCATGGGCGAAGCTTTCCTTCGCGGCCTCTTTGACTTCCTCGCCCGGCGCGCCGAGCACCACGCCGGCCAGCTCCACGCCGAGCTTGTCGGCGAGCCTGCGGCCTTCGCCCAGAAGTTCGAAGGAGACGGGGTGGACCACGCCGCGCTCCATTTCGATGAAGACCCAGACATGCTTGTAGTCGCGGAACTTTTCCGGCAACTCCTTCTTCATCGAGGCGCGGCCGCCGGCGGCCGGTGCGGGCTTCTGGTCGGACATCTGGGCTCTCCTTAAAATCCGGCGGCAAGCTTGGTCATGTCGGCTTCGAGTGACGGCGTAAGGGCGAAAATCGCCTCGATCGTCGCCTCGGCCATGTCCTTTGGCGTCTTGTTGGCGGCAAGGTCGATCTGCTTGGCCTTGTCCGCGCGGGGAGGCGGCGCGAAGACGCGTTTCACCACGGTCGGCGAGCCGCGCAACCCGCATTGGGTCACATCCTCGATCCCGGCGTCCTTGGCGCTCCAGGTGGTCACTTCGGCCCGCGCGGCGCGCAAGGCGTCGTCGATCCGGCCGCGCCGCACGACATTGGAGCCTTCGAGCATGGTGATGAGGCAGGGAAGCCTGGTCTTGAGGATCTGCACGCCGCCTTCCGAGCGCCGCTCGATGGTGATCGAACGGTCTTGGAGATCGAGTTCCGAAATGGCGGAGACATAGGTGAGCTGCAGCAGGTCGAGGCGCTTGGCGACGCCGGGGCCGACCTGGGCGGTGTCGCCGTCGATGGTCTGCTTGCCGGCGAAGACGAGGTCCGGCGCGCCAAAAGTCTCGCCGATCTTGCGGATCGCCTGGGCGAGGGCGAAGGAGGTGGCCAGGGTGTCGGAACCGGCGAAGAAGCGGTCGGTCAGCAGCACGGCGCGGTCGGCGCCGATGGTCAGCGCCTTGCGCAGCGAATCCGCCGCCATGGGCGGGCCCATGGTCAGGACGGTCACCTCGCCGCCGAACTTGTCGCGCAGCCGCAGGGCTTCTTCGAGCGAGAACAGATCATAGGGATTGATGATCGTCGGCACGCCCTGCCGCATGATGGTGTTGGTCACCGGATGGACGCGGATCTGCGCGGAATCCGGCACCTGCTTGATACAGACCACTATATGCATCGCGCGTCTCCGTTGACGTTTCGCCGTTGGCGCAAAAGCGTCGCAAGCTCCGTACCAGACCGTAACTCATTGAATTATATTTATAATATTTATAGCCTCCGGCCTTGTTGCGTCGGTCTTTGATCCCTCGTGTCGACAAAGCGACAAAGACGTCAGGGCGTGAGGTCGGAGAGCGGCACGAAGGCGCGGGCGCTCTTTTTGGGGGCGTTGGGATCGCGGTCTTTCAGCACCTTGAACAGCCGCGTCTCGATCGGCGATCTGGTCTGGAATTCCGCATAGGCCTCGCGCAGGGCGGCGCGGCAGCTTTCCCTGATCGCCGCGTCGTCGCCGCCCGTCTCGTCGATCGAGGCGAGCGATTGTCCCATTCGCTTCAGAATGTGGAGACGGCTCACCGAAACCACTTTCGGGTCGTAGTCGACGTCGAGTTCGGCGAAGAATTCCTCCGCCGAACCAAGGCCTTGCAGTTTTTCGACGATCCCGCTCATGTCACGCTCCTATTGTTTGAAAGTTTCGCGAGCTTCGGCCTCGCCGGCGTCGACCGGACGCAGGCCGCTTCGCATTTCCGACAGGCGCACTTCGAGAAAATTCACGCGGTCGATCAGATAGGACAGGGCTTCGCCGACCGGGTCCGGCATCAGATGATGTTCGAGATCGACGCGCCCGCCGGCCAGAATGCGGCGCTGATCCTGGCTGCGCACGATGCGGCCGGGAATGCCGACCACGGTCGCGCCGGGCGGAACCTCTTCGACCACCACCGAATTGGCGCCGATGCGCGCGCCCTTGCCGATCCGGATCGGCCCGAGGATTTTCGCGCCCGCGCCGCAGAGCACGCCGTCCTCGAGCGTCGGATGGCGCTTGCCCTCGCTCCACGACACGCCGCCAAGCGTCACGCCATGGTAGAGCGTCACATCGGCGCCGATTTCGGCGGTGGCGCCGATCACGACGCCGGCGCCATGGTCGATGAAGAGGCGGGGGCCGATGGTCGCGGCGGGGTGGATGTCGATATTGGTGGCGAGGCGCGACGACCAGGACAGGAACCGCGCAGCGAAGCGGAAGCCACGCCGCCACAGCCAGTTGGCCAGCCGGTAATGGATGACGGCGTGGACGCCGGGATAGGTCAGCAGGATTTCGAGCTTTCCGCGCGCGGCGGGGTCGCGGCCGGCGACGCAGGCGACGTCCTCGCGCAGCTGGGCGAAAATGGCGCGAAGGCCCGGGCCGCTCATGCGTCCTCGCTCTGGCGCAGCTCAACCGCCTCGCGCGCCAGCCGCAGCACCGTGTGTTCCGGCAGCGGGGCTTTGGCGATTTGCGCCAGCAACTTGATCTTTTTCAGCACGATGGCGGCGGTCTCGGCGTCGAGATCGAGCCCGGCCGGCGCGCAAACGGCGCGCAAGGCGGCGGCGCCGGAATGTTTGCCGATCACCATTTTATGGGCGCGTCCGAGGAAAGCGGGGTCGAGGCCCTGATAGGTGCGCACGTCGGCCAGCAGGCCGGCGACATGGATGCCGGATTCATGGGTGAAAATATCCGCGCCGACGATGCTTTTGGCGCGGGGGATGATTTCGTTTGCGGCTTTGGCGACGATCTGCGCCAGCGCGCCGAGCTTTTGCGGCGCGACTCCGGTGGTCAGCGCGCCGAAGCGGGTCAGCGCGACGCAGACTTCCTCCAGCGGCGCATTGCCGGCGCGTTCGCCCAGTCCCAGCACGGTTAGGCTGGCGTGTCGCGCCCCGGCGCGGATCGCGGCCAAGGTATTGGCGGTGGCGAGGCCCAGATCGTCATGGCCGTGGAATTCGATTTCGAGGCCGGTTTCCTCGCGCAGGGCCGTGATCGCGTCGAAGGTCGCGAAAGGATCGAGGACGCCGAGGGTGTCGGCGAAGCGCAGGCGGAAGGCGCCGGCCTGTTCCGCCGCGCGCGCGACGAGGCCGATGTCGCGGATTTCGGCGCGCGAGGAATCCTCGCCGCCGAGCGCGACCTCAAGGCCCTTGTCGCGGGCGTAGCAAACCATGCGGGCGACGCGCGCCGCCGTCTCCTCCGGGCCGCATTTCAGCTTCACCTGCATCTGCAGGCGCGACATGGGCGCGGAAATATTGACCCGGCGCAGGCCGGCCGCCAGCGCCGCGTCGATGTCGGCCTTGTGGAGGCGGCACCAGGCCATGACATGCGCGTCGGGGCAGGCTTCCCTGACGGCGGCCATGGCCTCGATCTCGCCGCCGCCCATCGCGGCGGCGCCGGCCTCGATCTCGTCGACGCCAGCCGCCGCCAGAGCGCGGGCGATGGCGACCTTCTCCGCCGGGGAGAAGGCGACGCCCGGCGCCTGCTCGCCGTCGCGCAGGGTGGTGTCGTTGATGAAAACGCGGCTGGCGGTCATGGCGCCTCTTCCTTTTGGCGATGACCGCGAGGCGGTCATCGCATCCCTCGCGTCAGCTCGGCGGCACGTTCGCGCCTAGCCGCGCCTTGCGGGGCGGCTTTATGCGTAGACCGGCTTGAAGTCCCTGGCTTCCTTCTGCGCGCCGGCCCAGAAGGGCGAGAGCGCGCGCAGTTTTTCGATGATCCCCGGCAGGACTTCGATCACGCGGTCCACCTCCTCCTCCACCGTGTCGCGCGACAGCGAGAAACGGATCGAGCCATGCGCTGCGGTGAAGGGGATGTTCATCGCGCGCAGCACGTGGCTCGGCTCCAGCGAGCCGGAAGTGCAGGCAGAGCCCGACGAGGCGGCGATCCCGGCGCGATTGAGATGCAGCAGGATCGCTTCGCCCTCGACATATTCGAAGGCGATATTGGCCGTGTTCGGCAGCCGGTCGTGGGGATCGCCATTGGCGAAACAATTGGGCACGGCGGCGAGCACGCCCTTTTCCAGCTTGTCGCGCAGGGCTTTCACCCGCGTGTTCTCTTCCGCCATGTGCTGGCCGGCGAGTTCGCAGGCGAGGCCGAGCGCGACAACGCCCGGCGCGTTTTCCGTGCCGGCGCGGCGTCCGCGCTCCTGATGGCCGCCGCGCAGCAGCGGCTTGAAGCGTGAGCCGCGCTTGACATAAAGCGCGCCGACGCCCTTCGGCCCATGCAGCTTGTGGCCGGACAGCGACAGCATGTCGATGGACGAGTCCTTGAGCGAGATCGGAACCTTGCCCACCGCCTGAACGGCGTCGGTGTGGAACAGGGCGCCGACTTCCTTGGCGAGATCGGCCAGGCCATCGATGGGGAAGATCGTCCCGGTTTCGTTATTCGCCCACATCAGGGTGACGAGCGCGACGCGCGGCGACAAGGCGGCGCGGAAGGCTTCGAGATCGAGCCGGCCGAAGGAATCCACGCCGATATAATGGACCTTGGCGCGGCCGATCTTCTCCAGATGCTGGCAGACGGAGAGAATCGCCGGATGCTCGACCTTGCTGGTGACGATCTCGTCGCGGTCGGGCAGGCATTCCATCGCCGAGAGAATGGCCGTCGAATCGGATTCCGTGCCGCCCGAGGTGAAGACGATCTCATGGTCGAATTCGGCGCCGAGCAGGGTCTGAACCTGTTTGCGCGCCTGGCGCAGGGCGCCGGTGACCTGCGCGCCGAATTCGTGGATCGACGAAGCGTTGCCGAACTGCTCGGTGAAAAACGGCAGCATGGCTTCGACCACGCGCGGATCGACCCTGGTGGTGGCGTTGTTGTCGAGATAGGCCGTGCTCATGATGCGTGTCCTCAATGGCTTTTGGCGGGGATGACACGCACCGGCGCGCCGAGCCGGGCGGAGAGCCGCTCCTGGATGCCATTGACGGTCATGCTCGCCGCCTGGCAGCCGACGCAGGCGCCGGAAAGCTTGACCATGACATTCGCGCCATCGACGTCGATCAATTCGCAATCGCCGCCGTCCTTCTTCAGCAGCGGGCGGATTTCCTCGATCGTTTCCTCGATCAGGCGAATGCGCTGGAGATTGGTCAGCGGCTTTGGCGGCGCCGCCAATGGCGAAATCTGCACCGGCGCGGGCGCGGGTTGCGGCTTGGCCGCGGGGGCGGGCGCCTCGGCCTTCGCCGCGGCCTTCGCGGCTTGCACGTTCTGCTTGAGGACGATCGGATCGGCGCCGCCGATCCTGTAGGCTTCGGCTTGCGCCAGCACGCCTTCCGCGACCATCTCGGCATTGACCTTGGCCAGCACGCTTTCCAGCGCGTCGAAACAGGTCAGGCAGCCGCCGCCGGCCTTGGTATAGGCGGTGACCGCCTCGATCGTCGTCAAGCGGTTCATGCGCACCGCGCGCTCGACCATGCCCTCGTCGACGCCGAAACATTTGCAGATCAGCGCGCCTTCCTCGTGGTCGTCATGCCAGGTCTCGCCGCGAAAATTGGCGACGGCCGCCTGGAGCGCCTCGTAGCCCATCACCGAGCAATGCATCTTTTCCGGCGG
Source organism: uncultured Pseudomonadota bacterium (assembly GCA_963748385.1). Classification (GTDB taxonomy): domain Bacteria; phylum Pseudomonadota; class Alphaproteobacteria; order Rhizobiales; family Beijerinckiaceae; genus Rhodoblastus. The sequence goes on along the minus strand of CAVVIQ010000010.1, from coordinate 32,799 downwards.
CAGGCCGCCGAGGAAATCCGCGATGTCCTGGTTGGACAGGTTCAGCGCCTCCTCGATCGTCTTGCCGATGACCAGTTCGGTCAAAGCGGAAGACGAGGCGATGGCCGAGCCGCAACCGAAAGTCTGGAACCTGGCCTCCAGGATGACCTGGCTGACCGGATCGACCTTCAGCATGAGTTTCAGCGCGTCGCCGCAGGAAATCGCGCCCACTTCGCCGACGGCGTTGGCGTCATCGAGCACGCCGGCGTTCTTCGGGTTGAAGAAATAGTCCTTGACCTTGTCGGTATAGTCCCACATGCCGCGTACTCCTCAACCGAATGACTTGCCGCAGGAGCATTTCGACGCGGCGTTCGGGTTTTCGAAGACGAAGCCCGAGCTTTCCAGGCCGGTGACGAAATCGACCGTCATGCCATGGACATGGCCCTGCGAGACATCGTCGATGAAGACCTTGACGCCGTCGGTTTCGATCACCGCGTCGCCTTCGCGCGCCTGACGCTCCAGGCCCATCAGATATTTGTAGCCGGCGCAGCCCCCGGCCTCGACCATGATGCGGAGCCCTTCGGCCGGCGTCGCCGCGTTGGACAGGGCCGTCTTGACGGCGGAAATGGCGTTTGGCGTCAGCGTGATCATGATTCCGACTCCCTGCGAGCGAGACATGCGGATGACGCAGCAACCCTCGTGCCAGATATCAAATCGCTGATTTATAATGAAAAAGCTGCCTAGGTGCTGTCGGGTTCGCGACAATGGTCAGGGATGCGACAACGATCCTGACATATTTTCGCGCCTGTTCCGGGCAAGCAGGCTTTCGCCGTCCTCGGGACCGAAACAGGCGTCGAAATCGTCGCATTCGCGACAACTCGGCGCCGTGCAGAGATGGAAGCCCTCCATTTCGCACAAGGACCGGTAGAAGAATTTCTTCCATTTCATGTTGTTGACGTTGCGCGCCGCGAGCTTGGGAAATGTTTCCCGCAGCAGCCGGCTCAGCGCGGCGCGGTCTGGCAGGCCGAGATCCTGCCACAGATGGTTCGGCTGCATGGCGCGGCGCGTCACCATCCGCGCCAGCCAGGCGGAATCGCGGCCCTGGTCGGCGCGATGCGCGTCGAGCAGGGCCAGCAACATGCCTTCCTCATCGTCCAGAACGACTTCGGCGCGCGCCATTTGCGCGATGGCCCCAGCGTCGGGCGCCGGGAGCCAACGGGCGGCCAGCGCGACGAGATCGCCACGCGCGAGGCCGATGGTTTGCGAAATGTCGACGCCCTTCGCTTCCGCCTCCCGCGCAGCGATCGCCCAGATGCAGGCGAAAACTTGCGCGAGGAAGGGCGAGGCGTCAGCCATGGCGTCAGGCCGCAAGCTCGCCGGCGGGAACATGGGTCTGGCAATTCTTGGGGCAGACGCGGGCGCAGGCGCCGCAGCCGATGCAGGCGTCGGCGTTGTCCACCATCATGATCTTGCGGTTCAGTTCGCCGTCGAAATCGTCGTCGTCGTCGTCCTCGGTCGCCGCGCCAAGCACATTGCTGGATTCGTCGACGCCATAGAGATGCATCACGTCACGCGAACAGACCTTGTAGCAACGGCCGCAGCCGATGCAGGTCTCGCCGTTGATCTGGGTGAGATAGACCGGCGTCCAATCGTCGCCGCCGCGCGTCTTGAAAATCGTCATCAGGCTTGCTCCAACTGCTTCAATTTCTTGCGCGCCGCGTCGAGCTTCTCATAGGCGTCGACCACGTCCTGCGCGACTTGCGGCGCATTGGCCCAATTCACGGGAAGCTCCTCGGAAAAATCATGCAGATTCATCTTCGCCGTTGTGGCGCGCGCGGAGAGTTTCTTGATTTCGGCCTTCAGGGTTTCGACGTCGGACATCGCGATCTCCGGTCAGGGGTTGGCGACTTCGGGATGGGCTTCGATTTCGGCGACGGCCTGGGCGACATATTTCTCGCCTTCCGTCACCAGTTTCGCCACGCTTTCGAAGCCGAAACGATGGACGTCGCGCAAATGGCGCGACAAAGCGATGAGCTTGCCGGCGATCAGCACCAGCCGCCCGAAGCCCTCGTGGCTCATCTTCATCATCGGCCCGGCCATGACGCCGGTTTGTTTCTCCACCGCCAGGCCGACAGCGGTGTAGAATTGTTCGATCCGCCACAACACGTCGGGATCGGGATCGCCGATGATCGGAATCTCGCGCCGCTGCTCCTTGGTGACGATGAAATCGGCCAGCAGTTGCGCGTCGTTCTTGCGCTCCCAAGCGCCATGCGTGTCCTGGGCGCGCATCAGCAGGATGAGCGATTTGGCGTAGGGGCTCTGCAGAGCGGCGGCGTCTTCGGCGGTGATGTCTTGCACGGCGACCATGGCGCGTCCTTTCAGACCGTCTCTTCGAGGAAGGATGGTTTCGGCGCGAAGCCGGCTTCCGCCAGAACCTTGCGCAGCCAGGGCGGCGGCGCGCCGTTCAGCATCGTCCGGGTGCGCTCCAGCACGGTTTCGATCGGCTGCGGCTGCGGCATCTTGATCGGATGAATCTTCGCAGCCACCACCTTGGCGGCGGAAGGCCCGCCGATGGCGAGGCAGAACAGCAGATGGCAGCCCTTCAGCGCCTCGACCTTGGCGCCGATCTTGTCGTCGCCTTCCAGCTTGTGGCTGCCGCTCTCGTCCGAGACGTTGTCGAAGGCGCAGGCCTCGACGAAGCGCCAGTCTTCCGTCGTCACGTCATAGACGGCGAATCGGCTGGCTGAGCCGAAATGGGCGTTGAGCGATTTCATGTCGGATGTCGCGATGGCGACGCGCACGGCGGGTTGGCCGGAAGGCTTGGGGGCTATCTCGTTATCGACGAGGCTGAAGCGGGCGGCGCTCATTCGCGCATCTCCTTTTGTCGCAGCAGGAAGGGATTGAGGGAGGCCGGCGTGACCGCGTGAGGCGCGGCCTGGAACAGATTGGCGATCTCGAAAATCGCCGCGCGCGTGCCGTCGTAGAGCGCGGCGCGGCGGTAGGCGGCGCCGAGTCGGTCGAAAACCGGGAAGCCGATGCGCAGATGCGGCATGTGCAGCCGCTCCGCCGCCTGCCTTCCATGGCTATGCGTCGCGATCAGATCGGCGCCGCGCGCGCGGGCCTCCAGATCGCCAAGATCGCCGACAACGACTTCGCGCGCCGGAACGTGGGCGAGCGCCGCCGAACCGGCGGTCGTGGTGACGGCGGCGGAAATTTCCGCGCCGAGATCATGCATCAGCTCCGTCGTCGCCAGCAGCAGGTCGGGTTCGGCGGCGACCGCCATTTTCCGGCCGGCGAAGAAGAAATGGCCGTCGAGCATGGCGTCGACCAGACGCGTGCGCTCGCGCCGCAGCCGCAGTGGCACCGGGCGATGGCCGAGATGGGACAGCTCGACGCAGAGTCGGTCGCAAGCCTCGATGCCGGTCAGGTGATCGAAATGCAGGGTCGGGACGCCGGTCCGCTGTTCCAATACCTGTCCGGGCGCGCGCATATGTTCGCCGATGACCAGGGTGGCTTCCGACCGGCACATCTGCTCGATCTGTTCGAGGGTGACGCCGCCGCGCGCTGTGGGGCGCCAATCGTCCGCCACCGTCCCGTCCAGCGAACAGGAGAGGTCGGGCAGGATAATCGGAGTCAGGCCGAAACTTTCGATCGTTTCGCGCAGGGCCTCGACATCGGCCGGCGAGAGATGCAGTCCGGCGAGGACATTGATCTGTCCCTTGACGGGCTTGGCCTCGGATTCCGGGACAAGCCCCTCGATGGTCGCCGTCACCGCCTTGGCCCAGCCTTCCTCCATCGCGCCGGAGAAATCCGGCGTCGAGGCGAAGACCACTTCCGTACCCTGGAGTTCTTCGGCGCGCCGGGCGCGGATCAGGCGCAGGTCGCCCAAAAAATCCTCGCCGCGGGTTTCGGTCAGCGCCGTGGAGCAGATGCCGATGAAACGCGGATTCATGCGCTTCTTGAGGTTGAGCAGGGCTTCTTCAACGTGATCCGCGCCGCCGACGATCGTCGAAACCTCGTTCATCGCGGTGGTCTGGAGCGGGATCATTTCCTTGAAATGGCGCACCAGCAGAACGAGGGCGAAAGCCGTGCAGCCTTGCGAGCCATGGAACAGCGGAACCGCGCCGTCCACGCCGAGCCAGGCGAGGGCCGCCCCAAGCGGCGCGGAATTCTTGAGCGGATTGGTCGAAAGGGATTTCGCTATGGGCGCGACGGCGTTCATGCTTCAGCACTCCTCGAAATCCTGGGCTTCCGTCTCGGCGAAGGCCTTGCGGAAGCGGGCGACATGTCTGGGGTCGATGGCGGAGTCCTGCGGCGCGAGCGCGCCGGTTTCGTCCCAGGGCGCGGGCGCGCGGACCTTCGCCCACACGGGATTGTTGATCGTGGCGTCGAGCTTTTTCACCAGTTCGACCATGCCGTCGTAGCCGGCGAAAGGATCGTGGCGCTCCTGGTTGATGTCGAGCCAGGGCGTGCGGGCCTTCAGGGCGATGAACTGGGTGCGTCCGCCCGACAGCATGATGTCGGCCTTGCCCTCCTTGAGGAAGGCGTACATGTCGCGCGGCGCCATGTTTTCCAGCACATGCGGATCGTCGCCGAGCAGATCCTTGATGCGCTGCTTGTCCTCGGGCGTCGCCTTGCGCAGCGACGTGTCCACGATCTCGACGCCGACCTCCATCAAGGCGGAGACGACCGACCAGGATTTGACGCCGCCGGTATAGAGCAGCACGCGCTTGCCCTTGAGGCGCTCGCGATAAGGCTTGAGACGTTCCCAGACGCGAGCCTCTTCCTGCTCGATCAAAGCTTCCGTGCGTGCGATGAGATCATGCGGCGCGCCTTGCCGGACCAGCAGGCCCGCGATGTTGCGCAGGGCGTCCGACGTGTCCGAGACGCCGTAGAAGGAGCCCTCGAAATAGGGAATGCCCCAGCGCTCCTCCATCTTGCGCGCCAGATTGATGAGGGCCGCCGAGCAGACCATCATGTTCACTTTGGCGCGATGGGCGGAGGCGACTTCGGCGTAGCGCGCATCGCCGGTGATGCAGCAGTGGACGCGGATCCCGAGCTTGTCCAGCAGCGGCTTCACCTGCCAGAACTCGCCGGCGAGGTTATATTCGCCGAGAATGTTGATGTCGGTCGGCGTCGAGACTTCCGGCTCCATCGTTCCGATGACGTGCGCGTAGAGCGTTTCGCCGGCGAGCTTGTTGCCGAGGTTCTTCGAGCCCGCGAAGCCCGGCGCGTTGACCGGAATGACCGGAAGGCCGAGCTTTTCCGTCGCATGCTTGCAGACGGATTCGATGTCGTCGCCGATCAACGACGTGACGCAGGTCGTGTAGACGAAAATGGCGGGTGGGTTATGCGCCTTCACGACCTCCTGAATGGCCCTCCACAGCTTCTTCTCGCCGATGCCCATGACGATGTCGATTTCCGACATGTCGGTGGTGAAGGAGGTGCGGTAGAGCTGCGGGCCGGAGGAGGCGGCGTGGCGGTTGTCCCAGCTGTTGCCCTCGCAGGCCAGCGGACCATGAATGAGATGGGCGGCGTCGACGATCGGCTGAAGCACGATCTTGGCCCCGTCGAAGGCGCAGCCGCCGGCTGCGGCCCCGGGCGTCAGCGGCTTGGAGCAGCCTTTCTTGCGCTCCTTGTCGCTCTTCTTGAGATTTTTGTCGCAAGCCGGCTCGTTGAAGACCTCCTGAACTTTTTTGGAAAGTTCCGACATGTCCGAACCCCGCTGGCTTGTGTGAATTGTCGGATCTCCGACACGGACGCCCGAAAAGGCGGCTTTGCCGACAGGCGGTGCAATCGCCGTGCCGGCGCGCATGATCCCAAAAAGTGGTTCCCGGTTTTTGGAAAAGATCATGCTCGAACGGAAAACCGGGGTCGGCCTGGGCCGGCCCCGATGGGATGCGTTACCTCGTGAGGTCGTAGGAATAATCGGTGACGCCGGGGACGATCGTCTCGCGGTCGAGCGTGTCGAACACCTTGTCGAGCAGGGTGACCAGCACGCGCAAGCCCCCCTGATAGCCCCACACCGGGAAGCGGTGGTGGTGGTGCCGGTCGAAGATCGGGAAGGTGAGGCGGATCAGCGGGATGCCGGTGTCGCGCTCGAGATATTTGGCGTAGGAGCTGCCGACGATGAAATCGGTCGGCTCGGTCGCCAGCAGCGAGCGCAGGTGCCACAGGTCCTTGCCGGCCCAGACCTGCGCCTTGGCTCCGAAGGGCGAGGAGGCCAGAAGCTCCTTCATCTGCTCGGCCCATTTCGTCGTGCCGTTGGTCGCCAGGCAATGGGTCGGCTCGCCGCCGGTCTCCATCACGAAGCGGGCCATGGCGTGGACGAAGTCCGGATCGCCGTAGATCGCATATTTCTTGCCGTGCAGCAGGGCCTGGCTGTCGGCCATGGCGTCGATCAGACGGCCGCGCTCCTTCTCGATTTCGGCCGGGATTTCCTTGCCCGAAAGTTCGGAAACCTTCATCAGCAGCTCGTCGGTGGCGCCGACGCCGAGCGGATAATGGAAAGAGGCGGTCTCCTGGCCGGACTCCTTGCAGTAATCCAGCGTCTTGCGGGTGCACCATTCCTGCAGCGAGATCGTCGCCTTGGCGTTGAGCGCCGGTTCGATGTCCGCGATCTTGGTGCCGCCGTCATACATGCGGAACTCGCCGTCGGCGGGCGTGTCGTACTGGTCGGCGGCGTCGGACAGAATCTTGTAATCGACGCCCATCAGGTCGAGGATGCGCTTCAATTCGCGATTGTTGCCGACGACGAAACCGTCGAAGCCGGGGATGATGTTGATCTGTTCCCCGGCCGTGCGGGCCTTGCCCTTCCAGAAGTTATCAAGAATGCCCTTCATCATGTTGTCGTAGCCGTCAACGTGGCTGCCGACGAAGGCGGGCGTATGGGCGAAGGGAACCGAATAATCTTCCGGGATCGAGTTCTTCTTGCGGGCGTTCTCGATGAAGGAATGCAGGTCGTCGCCGATGACTTCCGCCATGCAGGTGGTGGAGACGGCGATCATTTTCGGGCTGTACAACGAATAAGTGTTGGCCAGGCCGTCGATCATGTTGTTGAGGCCGCCGAACACCGCGGCGTCTTCGGTCATCGACGAGGAGACCGCGGAGGACGGCTCCTTGAAGTGGCGCGACAGATGCGAGCGGTAATAGGCGACGCAGCCCTGCGAGCCATGCACGAAGGACATGGTCTTCTCGAAGCCGGCGGCGGCGAAGACCGCGCCGAGCGGCTGGCAGGCCTTGGCCGGGTTCACCACCAGGGCGCCGCGGGCGAGATTCTTCTCGCGATATTCCCAGGTCTTGGTCCAGTCGGCGATTTCCTGGACCTTGGCGGCCTCAGGCATGCATTCGAATTCGGCCTTCTTGCGCGCCAGCATGTCCTGGTATTCGGGTTCGCGGAACAGCGGGGCGTGGTCGAGAACCTTATCGGCTGATTGGGGCATAACAATTCTCCTGTTCTGACAAGGCAGCGCCATACGGCTGCCCTTGCGAGGGAAAATGGGTGACGCCGGGCTGCAAACGGCGCTTTCCTGCGCTCCGATGCTCACGTGCAGAAGCACGCTCCGCTTCGGTGCTCGAAAACCACCGTTTTCGCCACGGCCTGACCCATTTTCGGTCAGGCGTTGATTTGGAAGCCGGCCGCATTCAGCGGCCGGGGATTTATTCGGCCGCGGCCAGGGTCGGGGCCGGTTCGCTCTTCTTCTTCCACGGCGCCTTCATCAGGCCCCAGACGGGGTTGTTGATGGCGAGGTCCATGTCGCGGGCGAAGATGGCGAAGCCGTCATAGCCGTGATACGGGCCGGAATAGTCCCAGCTGTGCATCTGACGGAACGGAATGCCCATCTTCTGCACCGGGTATTTTTCCTTGATGCCCGAGCCGACCAGATCGGGACGGATCTTTTCGATGAACTTTTCCAGTTCGTAGCCCGTCACGTCGTCATAGATCAGCGTGCCGTCCTTCACATAATGGCCGGTGCGCTGGTAGTCGTCGCCATGGCCGAATTCATAGCCGGTGCCGACGATCTCCATGCCGAGATCTTCGTAGGCGGTGATGACGTGACGGGGGCGCAGGCCGCCGACATAGAGCATCACGGTCTTGCCCTTCAGGCGCGGACCGTATTTGTCCTTCACGGCCTCGACCAGAGGCTTGTACTTGGCGATGACCGCTTCGGCCTTGTCCTCGATTTCGGGACCGAAATGCTTGGCGATCTTGCGCAGGCTGGCTTCGATCTGCGAGGGACCGAAGAAATTGTACTCCATCCAGGCCACGCCGTATTTCTCTTCCATGTGGCGGCAGATATAGTTCATCGACCGGTAGCAATGGATGAGATTGAGCTTGGCCCTGGGCGCGCGCTCGATTTCGGCCAGCGTGGCGTCGCCGGACCAGTTGCCGACCACGCGCAGGCCGATTTCTTCGAGCAGGATGCGCGAAGCCCAGGCGTCGCCGCCGATATTGTAGTCGCCGATGACGCTGACGTCATAGGGAGTGGTTTCGAAGCCCGAAAGGTCGGTCTGGGTCGCGCCGCCCTTGTTGTCGAACACCCAGTCGCGCACCGCGTCATTGGCCAGATGGTGGCCGAGCGACTGCGACACGCCGCGAAAACCCTCGCAACGCACGGGAACGATGGTCTTGCCGGATTCCTTGGCCTTCTTCTTGGAGACGGCTTCGATGTCGTCGCCGATCAGGCCGATCGGGCATTCGGACTGGATCGAAATCCCCTTGGCGAGCGGGAAGAGGGTGTTGATCTCGTCGATCACCTTTTCCAGCTTCTTGTCGCCGCCGAACACGATGTCGCGCTCCTGAAAGTCGGAGGTGAACTGCATCGTGACGAAAGTGTCGATTCCGGTCTTGCCGATGTAGTAATTGCGGCGTTGCGACCAGGAATATTGTCCGCAGCCGACCGGGCCGTGGCTGATATGGACCATGTCCTTGATCGGGCCCCAGACCACGCCTTTCGAGCCGGCATAGGCGCAGCCGCGAATGGTCATGACGCCGGGAACCGACTTGATGTTCGACTTGACGTCGCATTCGGTCAGCACCTTGCCTTCGTCGCCGATTTCTTCGGTGTTCTTGGCGACGTTGAGGTGCTTCTTGCGGCGCTTGGCGAACTTGTCCGGATAGGCCGTGAGGACCTCCGTGATGAGTTCTTCCATCTTGGCGCCGTCGTTCTTGGTATCGAGGCTCATGGCTTTCTCCTGCTATGGCTTGGGCCGGCCCCGCCTGAGCGGGGCCGGGCGGGAGCGGCGCGACCTATTGCGCGGCGGCGGCCGCCTTGGCGGCTTCCTTGGCCTGAAGCTCGGCGAGCGCCTGCTCTTCGGTCTTCATGATGCCGAAATCGAGCAGCATTTCTTCCAGCTCTTCCATGGTGATCGGGGTCGGGATGATGCCCTTGCCGGAATTGCCGTGGATCTTGGTGGCGAGCTGGCGATATTCGTCGGCCTGCTTCGAGTTCGGGGCGTATTCGATGACCGTCTGGCGGCGCAGCTCGGCGTGCTGGACGATATTGTCGCGCGGCACGAAATGGATCAGCGTGCAGCCCAGGCGCGCGGCCAGAGCTTCCGCCAGCTCCAGCTCCTTGTCGGTCTGGCGCTCGTTGCAGATCAGGCCGCCCAGGCGCACGCCGCCGGAATGGGCGTATTTCAGAATGCCCTTGGCGATATTGTTGGCGGCGTAGAGCGCCATCATCTCGCCGGACATGACGATGTAGATTTCCTGCGCCTTGTTCTCGCGGATCGGCATGGCGAAGCCGCCGCAGACGACGTCGCCGAGCACGTCGTAGGACACATAGTCCACGTCGTCATAGGCGCCGTTTTCTTCCAGGAAGTTGATGGCGGTGATGACGCCGCGGCCGGCGCAGCCGACGCCCGGCTCCGGACCGCCGGATTCCGTGCACCGGATGTCCTTGTAGCCGACCTTCATGACCTGTTCGAGTTCGAGATCTTCGACCGAACCGGCTTCGGCGGCGAGGCTCAGGACGGTGTCCTGCATTTTGGCGTTGAGGATCAGGCGGGTGGAATCCGCCTTGGGATCGCAGCCGACGATGAGGATTTTCTGACCGAGCTCGGCGAGCGCGGCCAGGGTGTTCTGCGAGGTGGTGGACTTGCCGATGCCGCCTTTTCCGTAAAAGGCGATTTGACGGAGCTTAGCCATTGAGTGTCTCCGGTTGCGGATGGAACTGAAGAGCGAACAATGCCTTCGCTCTGGCCCATCGGTCGCAACGGCCGTGCCAGATCGCGGCGTCGATAAATACACGTGTTAAAACAGTGAGATATAACTTGCGGCGGGAGCGCGGCCGGTTCGACGCTCGTGTCGCGACTGCAACAAACCCGACACGTTTGAAGCCTGGCGCCAGGGTTCGGCGGCGAAAATGGCGGGAGAATCCTGTGGAACGCGCCTTGCAGCGCTCACCAGTCCATCCGGACCAAGGAGCGTAAAATGCCTAATGTCACCTTTTCGTCGCCATTGCTGCACAAGGACGTGACCGTCTATGCGGTCGCGGGCGACACCAAGACCATCCTCGCCGTGGCCGAGGCCAACAAGATTCCGATCCCCTTCGAATGCAAGGACGGAAATTGCGGCTCGTGCCTGGTCGAGGTCATCACCCTTACCGGCAAGACCATGGGCTCGATGCTGACCGAGAAGGAGAAGGATCTGCTCAAGTCGCTCGGCAAGATCACCGCCGAGGACATTCGCCGCGCCGAAGTCGAGGACATCGCGCCGCGCTGGCGCTCCGCCTGCCAATACATCGTCCGCGACCAGGACATTCTGGTGAAGTTTTCGGGCGCGCCGGGCGGCGCTTGAAGCGACATAAAAAAAGCCCCCGGCTCGCGCTGGCGCCGGGGGCGTTTCTCGGGCGGGGATTCTTTACGCCAGTTTCGCGACCAGCTCCGCCAGCGGGGCCTTCACGACAATCATGTTCATTTCCTTCAGGAACTTTGTCTCGTTGCGCGTCAATTTGTCGGGACCGACAACAATGTAGTTCGGGCCGGAAGAGCGTTTGGCGATCTGTCGGGCGTAAATGCGCAGCATCTGGTCGTGGAAGTGGCAGCCGATGAAGACGAAGCCGCGCGTCGTGCGGATTTCCTTCACGGCGGCCGGGATCGGCGTCTGGATGTCGATTTCGGTGAGAACCTCGACATAATCGGAATCGGCGACGAGAAAATTCTTCGCCGGCGTCACGCCGCCATGCGGCTTGTAGAGCAGGATCCCGCCAGCGGGCGGGTCGCCGGCGATTTCCACGCCCGCCGGATCATAGGCCCGGTGCCAGATGTCCGAAAATTCCAGCGCGCGCGAAACCCCCTGGATTTCGCGCCAGTCGGCCCGCCCGGCCAGGGCCTGGCGCATGGCGGAATCGTACCAGACGTCGACGATCAGCGGCAGGTTCTTGAGTTTCGCCAATGCTCGATGCAGCGGCGTCGGCGTCGCCTCGTGAGCGAAAATATCGGCCATGAAGGCGGTCAGCGTCTTGCGATGGCGGCGTTGTTCGATGAATTGCGCCACGCTCCACATATTGGTGCGAATGCGTCCGGGCGCCGGCGCGCGCAGATGCAGCGCGGCGGCGACGGCTTCGGGCGTCGTCGGCGCCTCGCTCTTGACGTCGGAAGCGGTGTAAACGCCGGGGCCGATATAGGGGATCAGCGCGCCTTCCTTCAAGCCGGCGGCGATTTCGTCGATCAGCCAGCCGGGCTCCGGCAGGCTGGCGGAGACGGGGAGGGTGGGCTCAAGCATCGGCCGATTCCAGCTTTTTCGCTTCGACCGTCACCGGCAGTTTCGTGTCCGCCGGCATGTCGGGAAGGAGCAGAATCCAGCCGTTCTTCAGGGTGATTTTGCCGCCCCAGATCGGATCGCGCTCGGTCGAGACAATCATTTCTTCCAGATCTTTCTTTGGCGCATAGACGGACAGGCCTTTCGGCGTGGAGCGGATCATGACCTTCATGGGGTGGCGCCTTTCTGTTGGGTTAGAGGCTCGCAGGGCTTCAGCTCCTTGCCGCGCATCCCGACGATGGTTCCGCGTTCGACCCATTCGACCGCGTAAATATAGAATTGCTGGAGGAATGTGCCGATGTCGCGCACATAGCCGACATCGCCCTTGCGCACGATGATCTCGCCGATGTCCTTGAGCGGATAGGTGCCGTCGTTGCGGATATGTTTGAGCGACACCACCTTGGCGCCCGGCATGTAGAGAGGGTCGTCGAAGATTTCGACCGTCTGTTCGCGTCCCAGGCCCATATCAGTCCTCCTCCATTTCAGCGCTCTTCTTGGCCGAGGCGGCTGCGCGCCATTTCTGCGACCGCCTCGTCGGGGTCGTTCTTCAGCCGGGCGACGATGTCGAGCGGCGCGCGTTCGGCCACGACATGACGAACGCGAAGATCCCGATCGGCCGCGAACAGGATCAGGGCGGCGGGGACGATGCGCTCCGCCGCCTCGCGCCGCACCAGCGGATCGGGATCGCCGGACAGCGCCGCCAGCCTTTCGACCGGCAGGCGCCGCGCCACGGTCCGGCGCACCTCCGGCTCCGGGTCGTCGATCTTGATCGGCAGCAGGGCCGGATCGAGACGCCGGGCGACGGTGAGCCGCACGTAATAATCCTCGTCCTGCGCCATGGCCAAAAGCTCGGCGCCTTCGAGCCGCATGGCGCAGGCGATCCGCACCTTGCGGTCGCGGTCGCGCCGCATCTCCCTGACCCGCGCCAGCGGCAGCCGCATGGCCACCATGGCGCGGACTTCGGCCTCCTTGTCCGACATCAGGCGGGTGATTTCGAACAGCGAGGCGTGTTTGGCGGCCAGCGTCCGCACCTCGAAATAGGGATGGTCGAGGTAGCGGCCGGCCAGTTCCGGATTGCCGGCGAAGAACTTGTCGATGCGCCTGGCGCGCACGTCGCGCACGCAGACGCGCCCCAGCACGCAGCGGCCGAGCGCGCGCATCTCCCGGTGCGGACAGTCCTCGCAGGAGAAGGCGCGACCGGTCCAGTCCGTCGCCTGTTCCACCGCGCAGCAGCCGTTCGCCGCCTCTGCCATGTCGCGCCTTACTAGGCGGGCACGCAGGTCTTGGGCACCGGGCAGACTTCGACGCATTGCGGCTTGTCGAAGCTGCCTTCGCATTCGGTGCATTTTTTCGCATCGATGATGTAGGTGTCGCCCTTCATCTTGATCGCGGCGTTGGGGCATTCGAATTCGCAGGCGCCGCAGACGGTGCATTGCGAAACGATGATCTTGTAGGCCATTGGATTGCTCCATCTTGCTTATTGCTTTCGCGGCCGCAAGAGGCCGCGAAATGGGTTGAAATCAGGCCGTCAGCGCGATTTCGGCTCCGCCGAATTTTTCGCGATAGGCTTCCGCCAGCGAGGTCTCGATATATTCGAAGGCCCATTTGTCGCTGGCCTCGACGCCGGCGGCCTTCAGCATGTCCTTGGGACAGTCGCCGATCTTGGCGCACAGCACGAAGGAGACGCCTTCCAGCGCCGCGATCACGCCATCCAGCGTCGCGTCCTCGCCAAAGCCGCCGAGGCAATATTGCTCGACCTTGCGATGACCGACGAAAGCGATGCCCTTGGCGCCGACTTCGTAAACCTGGAACTCTCTGGCGTGGCCGAAATGCTCGTTGACGCGGCCGCCGCCCTTGGTCGCCACGGCGAAGAGCAGGCTCTTGTCCGCCGCCGCCTTGACCTCTTCAATCGCGGCGGTCTTGGCCGCGACATGGTCGCCGCGCTCCTTCGCCACCACTTCGCGATAGGCCTCCCGTCTGGAAGGATCGTAGGCGACCTCCTCGGGCAAAAGGTCGAGGGTGAATTCCTGGCCGCGATCCTCGCCGAGCAGGCCGACCGCGTCGGCGCGGCACTGGCGGCAATGGCGCATCAGCTTGGCGCCCCCTTCGAGCTTGTCCTGCAGGGCCTTCAGCTCCATGGCGGTCGGACCGCGCTGGCCGGTCAGGCCGTAATGCGTGCCATGGGCGGGATCCGAAATCAGCGGCATGACATTGTGCAGGAAGGCGCCGCGCGCCTTCACCCATTTGTTCACTTCGATCAGATGCTCGTCATTGATTCCAGGGATCATGACCGAGTTGATTTTCGTGAGGATTCCGCGCGCGGTGAGCATTTCGAGGCCGAGCATCTGGCGCTCGTGCAGGATTTGCGACGCCTCGACGCCGAACCAGCGTTTGTTCTTGTAGTAGATCCACGGATAGATTTTTGCGCCGATCTCGGGGTCGACCATGTTGATGGTGATCGTCACATGATCGACATTCATCTCCGCCAGTTCGTCGATATGGTCCGGCAAGGCGAGGCCATTGGTCGAGATGCACAGCTTGATGTCGGGAATGTCCTTGACGATCTCGGAAAAGGTCGCCTTGGACTTGCGCCAGTCGTAGCAGGCGTCGCCCGGCCCGGCGATGCCGAGCACGGAAAGCTGCGGCACCTCGTTGGCGACGGCGACCACCTTGCGCCGCGCCTGTCCGGGCGTCAGCTTTTCCGAGACGACGCCGGGCCGGCTCTCGTTGGCGCAATCATATTTGCGATTGCAGTAATTGCACTGGATGTTGCAGGCCGGCGCGACGGCGACATGCATGCGCGCGAAATAATGATGCGCCTCTTCCGAATAGCAGGGGTGGTCCTTGATCTTCTCCCAGACGTCCGGCGCCATGTCGGACGGCTTGTCCGAGGAGCCGCACGAGGATGAGGAACAGCCGCTGTCCGAGAGCTTGGCGCGCATCGATTCAAGGTCGATGGGTTGCAATTGGTCGAGAGAAAGCATGTTCGCCTCCGCGGAAGTCTGAACAGCCATTCGCAAGCGCCATGCCAGCGGCGGGTCCATGCAATGCAAGGGTTTCAGCGAGGGCGCCGCAAACCTGGGAGCGACGCGTGTCGCTGTTGCGACATCGTTTGTCGCTATCGGCGCGCCTCAGCCTCATACGGTTTCCGCAAGATTGCTTCGCAATGCGCGGAAACGCCATGGCGCGAAAATCCTCTATTTCGCGGGCGGATTTGCGCGCCAGAGGAATACGAATTCCAAATGATTCATTCGGAATTCGTATCAGAGCTGCTTGATGTCGATATCCTGCTTGCGCAGGGCGTAACCGATCTGGCGCGGGGTGAGGCCGAGCAGGCGGGCGGCCTTGGCCTGCACCCAGCCGGTCTTCTCCATCGCCTCGATCAGGACTTCGCGCTCCGATTTAACCGGCTTGCCGACCGGGCAGCCGTCGGGCGCCGGACAAGCGGCCGGCGCCGCCGATTGGGGCGCATAGATCGGCAATTCGTCCGCCGGCGCCGGATGCGGCCGCGCGAGCGGCGCGGCGGCGGCGGACGCGGCGTGGCCTTTCCACAAAGTCGCCGACAGGCAGGAGCCCTGGGCGCAGGAGAGGTCACTGGGCTGGATGTCCGATCCCGCCGCCAAGGCGGCGGTGCGGCGCACGCAATTCTCCAGCTCGCGCACATTGCCGGGGAAGGCGCATTGGCCGAGCAAATCCAGCGTCTTGGCGGAAAAAGACATTTGCCGGCCGTTCTCCTGTGAGAACTGCTCAAGGAACCGTCGCGCCAGGATTGCAATGTCGCCCGGCCTTTCCCGCAAGGGAGGCGCGAGCAGGGTCACGACATTGATGCGGTAATAGAGGTCGGCGCGGAAGGCGCCGCTCGCCACCGCCTGTTCGAGATTGCGGTTGGTGGCGCAGACAATGCGCACGTCGACCTTGATCGTCTTGGCGCCGCCGACGCGCTCCAGTTCGCCCTCCTGCAACACGCGAAGCAGCTTGGCCTGGAAGGAGGCGGAGATCTCGCCGATCTCGTCGAGGAAGAGCGTGCCGCCATTGGCCAGTTCGAAACGGCCGATGCGCTGGCCCACGGCGCCGGTGAAGGAGCCTTTCTCATGGCCGAACAATTCCGATTCGATCAGGCTTTCCGGCAAGGCGGCGCAATTGACCTTGACGAAGGGACCCTTGCGGCGCGGCGAATTGTCGTGGATGGCGCGGGCGATCAACTCCTTGCCGGTGCCCGTCTCGCCCCGGATGAGGACGGTGGCGTTGGAGCGCGCCGCCGCCTCGACGCGGCCCATCAGCACCTGCATCAGCGGGCTATCGCCGAGAATGGCGTCGGATTTCGCGCGCGCGCGGGGCGGCGCGGCGGGCGCGCTTTCGCTGCGGGCTTCCGACAGCGCTTTTTGCAGCCGATGCTGTTCGCCGATCAGCCGGTCGCGGTCGCGCGTCACCAATTCGTGCATGCGCATCGTCTGTCCCACCAGATTGGCCACCATGGTCAACAGGCGCACGTCGTCCTCGAGGCGGAAATCGAAAGCCCCGGTCCATTCGCGATCGACCGAAAGCGTGCCGCGCGCGTGGCCGTCCACCTTGATCGCCACGCCGATGAAGCTGACGGTCGTCATCGGCGGCAGCATGTAGCGATAGGCCGAGCCGGTGAAATAGGGATGGGCGGCGATATTCTCGATCACCAGCGGCATGCCGGTGGCGACGATATGGTCGATGACTTTCTGTGGCAGCAGGGATTTCGGGTTCTCTTTGGGGCCCTCTTTGGGACTCTCTTTGTCACCTTCCTTGGCGCTCGCGCCGGTCGAGGCGGCGATTTCCGGCTCTCCCTGGGAGTCGAGCGCCAGAATCGATCCGCGGCGCATCTGCATGAAGGAGGAGAGCACGCCGATCACCGCGCCAAGCGAGCGCTCCAGCGGCTGCGGTCCGGTGAGGATTTTCGAAATCTCGTAGATTCCGGCCAAGGCTATGTCCTTGTAAGCCGGGGAATGGATGACGCGTTTCTGTGAATGAGCCATGGCGTCTCCTTATCGCCGCGCGCGGGATCGCCCTCGACTGGATGCGGCTGGCTTCAGCCGGCTTGCGCCTTTCCTCTGACCGCTCACTGGACGCGGCCCATAAAAAGGAGGCCCGAAGGTCTGCTCCCGAGGGCGCTTATCGTCGCCATCTCATTGAGGGAAATGTACAATGTCGGACATGCGACGTAAACTTCAACAAATGGGCAGATCGCTCAAAGAATGGCGTATTCGACCGGTGCGGCATTTTGAGCGCACAAAAATCAATCATTCGATTTCATAAGTTTGTGCAGCTTTACTTGGATGACTGAAGCTCAAGCACAACCTGAACATCGCGTGGCGGAGCGAAATAGGGTGAAGAGGTCACGAGGATTTCGGCTCCGGCCCGCGAGAAAGCGGCGGCGTTGGCGGCGGTGATCCCGCCGGCGGCGGCGAGGCGCGGCGGCTTCGGCAAGGCGCGCAGAGCTTCGGCGAAACGGGCGATTTCCTCTTGCGCGAATTTTTCCGCCTGGATCACGTCGAAGCCGGCAAGGGCGGCGGCGATCCCATCGTCGAGAGTCTTGACTTCGATCGCCAGCATCTTTTCCGGCGCCGCCCGGCGCAGGCGGGCCGCCGTTTCCGCGAGCGTCTCGCCTTCGAGAAAGGCGCGATGTTCGGGAAAGACCAGAATCGTCTCGGACAGGCCGAGCCGGTGGATGGTCGCGCCGCCGGCGCGGACAGCGGCGACGGCGAAAGCCTTGGCGCCGGAGCTGTTCTTGCGCGTGCAGGCGACGACCGCGCCCGGCGCGGCCTCGACAATTTCCCTCGCGCCGGTCGCGACGCCGGACCAGATTTCGATCAGGGTCTGGGCGACTTTCCAGCCGCGCAACAGGCTGGCGGCCGGCCCCCGCGCCGCAAGAATCTGCGCGCCGGGCGCAAGAACGGCGCCGGAGGCGGCCGCGATTTCGACGGTCGCGCCCGCCAGTTCCAACAGGCAGGCGGCCTCCTCGACCAGAGCGGCGACCATCTCCGCACGGGCCTCGAAACGCATCACGCCAGGACCGTTCAGGTCCAGCGCCTCGGTGGTCAGATCGCCGTAGGGCGCGTCCTCGAACAGAAGCGCCTCCAGAGCGGCGCGGGGAAGGCAGAGCGCCATGACGGCTCCAGCGCGATGTTAATTTTCGGCGGTCTGGCGCGCGGCCGCGCGGCTTTCGATCGTCCTGGCTTTGACGGCGAAATGCACGGCTTCGGCGATCATCCGACCGCGCGCGTCAACTCCCGTCCATTGCGCCCGCCGGCCGCGTCCGTCAACCTCCAGCAGCTTGACGCCGGCCGCGATCATCGTTCCGTCGCGCGCCAGGCCGCGCAGGATTCCATCCAGGGGCGCTCGCACGGGCGCGGCGTCGAGATGGCCGACGACATAGCCGCGAAACGCGCGCATGCCGATATCGAGCGGCGTGCGCCAGAGTCCCGCGCGGTCGGTGTAGACGAAACGCTCGCGGCCGACGCCGCCGAGCAATCGGGGCTTTCCGTCGTCCATGCGGGTTTCGCCCAATTCGACCAGCCCTCCGGTTCGGTCCGGCCGCGTCTCCACCGCTATGTCGCAGTTCTCGCCGACGATGAAGTTCGGGCCGAGGCCGATGGCCAGCCGCACGTAATGGCGGTAATCCGGCGTGACGCGGTTTTTCTGCATGCGCGCGTCGACCAGCACGTCGATCGGCCGCAGGGCCAGCAGATCGGACAAATGCATTGTCGTCACCGCGACGCATTTGTCGCGCATCGACGCAGACGCCAGCTCCATCGCCGTATCGACCCGAACGCCGTCGACGCCGTCGACCCGCGCCCGGTCGCCGTAGAGCGCGTCATGGAAGGCCATGCCGCGCCGGATCGTCGGCGGAAAGGGATCATGGCTCATCGCCACCGCAAAACGGGCGCGCGCCAGCCGCGCGGCGACTGCGGAGGCGATCTCATTGGTTCCGAGCACCATCGCGAATTTGCGCGCCGTGGGCGCATAGAGCGCCCGAAAACCCAGTTGATCCATTGCCGGTTCCTTTTGGCCGGCTCAGATCAAGCAATTGTCGGGCCGTGATCTTCTCCCACCGAATGCGTCCAAACTGAAGAGCGCTTTCAAAAAGGCGCGAGTATGCTGATGAGGCGGGATTTGGTGTCTCGGGGTCGGACAGTTTTCAGGTGGCGGAGAGGGAGGGATTGTCCACTCGCGCTAATTATCCAAACAAAATCAGCAAGTTATTGATGTGCCGCGTTTGAGCTTTGTATCAACGCGTCGTACCTCTGTCGAGACCCGCCACGGGAAATCCCCGATCGAAAAAACCAAGCAGGCCCCCGTCGCTTCGTTGACAAGAGTTCGACCCATTACAGTCCCGCGACATCGAGTCCCGTCGGCGGCTGTTTAACGCTTGGCGGAATTCGGAAAGCGAAATGAGCCAGCGCTTTTGACCTGCTCCGGACGTTCTGCGTAAACAAGCTGCGGGTTCGAAGTCGTCACGACGCCATCGGCGCGGCCACTAGCCGACAAGGCCAGTTCAGTTTGCGGATGTCGCTCCACCGCCGACAGCTTTCGCGGCGCCGCGCTCATATGAAGGTTAGCTTGACAGGTTACCTTCATATATTTAGAAAAGGCGCATGAATTCAACGAGACGACGCCCCCGAGATCGCGCGGGCCTCCGCCTTGGCGGCAGAGCTTCGGTCTTTGGTACGCAAACTGAGGCGTCGGTTGCGCGAACAGGCGGATTCCAGGGACCTGACTCCATCTCAGGCGGCGGCGCTTCTTCGCCTGGAGCGAGAAGGCCCAGCGACAGTGTCGGCGCTCGCGCGAGGGGAAGGCGTGCGGCCACAATCGATGGGCGCCACTGTCGCGACCCTCGAAGCGGCCGGCCTCATCGGCGGCGAACCCGATCCAAACGATGGGCGGCAGACGATCCTTTCGCTCACGGACGCCTGCCGAAAGTGGATCAGCGAGGGTCGCGCTGCTCGGCACGATTGGTTGACCCGAAAGATCGAAGCGAAGCTTTCGCCAGAGGAGCAGCAGGCGCTCGCCAAGGGCGTCGAACTGCTCAAGCGCATCGCCGACGACTGAGCCGATCGCAAGGCGAAAGCGGTCGCGAAAATCGTCAATAGGAAAGAATGGCATGGCTCTAACGGTGCTCGACCCGACGACGGCGCTGATCGTCGTCGATCTGCAAAAAGGCATTGTCGCCTATCCATTGGCGCATTCTATCGACGAGGTCGTGAGCCGGGCTCGATTGCTGGCCGATGCGTTCCGAGCGCGTGGCCTCCCGGTCGCGCTCGTCAATGTCGCCGGATCGGCGCCCGGCCGTACCGAGATTCCGCGCAATAGCCAGCCATTTCCCGCCGGATGGACCGACCTCATCCCCGAACTCAACCAGCATCCCGACGATATCGTCGTGACCAAACGGACCTGGGGCGCCTTCGCAAGCACGGACCTCGAAGACCAACTGAGGACGCGGGGCGTCACACAGGTCGTGATCGTCGGCGTGGCCACCGGGACCGGTGTCGAATCGACCGCGCGGCAAGCCTACGAGCAGGGGTTCAACGTCACGCTCGCAGTCGACGCGATGACCGACATGCGCCCGGAGGCTCACGACTACAGCATCGCGAAGGTGTTTCCGAGACTGGGGGAAACAGGCGCGACACAAGAGATCATCGACCTTCTGGCAAGGAGCGCCTGAACATGGAATGGACTCACGCTGCATCTTATTTCTTCGCCGGCGCTTTTCTCACCAACGCCATTCCGCACCTCGTCAGCGGGCTCATGGGGCGGCCGTTCCAGAGCCCGTTCGCCAAGCCGCCCGGCGAAGGCCTGTCGTCGTCGACGGTCAACGTTCTCTGGGGCTTTTTCAACGTGGCCATCGGCTACAGCCTGATCGAAGGCGTCGGCACGTTCGATCCGCGATCCGCGCCGCATGTCGTCGCAGTGGGACTGGGGTCTCTCCTGATCGGTCTTGTGTCGGCGCGCACGTTCGGACGGTTTCATGGCGGCAATGCGCCGGAGCGTGTATGAGCGCTTCGACGACGGGCGTCTTCCGTTCGCTCAGGATTTTCAACTATCGGGTCTGGGCCGCCGGCTCGCTGGTTTCCAACGTCGGAACCTGGATGCAGCGCATTGCCCAGGACTGGCTGGTGCTCACCGAGCTTACCGACCACAGTGCTTCCGCCGTTGGCGTGGTGATGGCGCTCCAGTTCGGCCCGATGCTGCTCTTGTTGCCTTGGACTGGGTTCGCGGCCGATCATCTCGACCAGCGAAAGCTGCTGATCGCCACGCAGGCGGCGATGGGCGTCCTCGCGTTGGGACTGGGCGTCCTGACTGTCGGCGGCGTCGTCCAACTCTGGCATGTCTATGTGTTCGCATTTCTGTCCGGGTGCGCCGCGGCGTTCGACGCCCCCGTTCGTCAGACCTTCGTCGCGGAGTTGGTCGGCGACGCCGATCTGCCGAATGCGGTGGCGCTCAATTCCTTGTCGTTCAACGCCGCCCAGATGCTCGGACCCGCCGTCGCCGGGCTGGTCATCACGTCGATCGGCTCCGGCTGGGCCTTTTTGATCAATGGCGCCTCCTTTATCGCGGTTCTCGTCTCTCTCTGTCTCCTGCGTGTCCAGGAGCTTCGTTCTAGAGCCAGGGCGCCCCGCGCCAAAGGAAGCTTCGTCAAGGGATTGCACTATGTCTGGATGCGGCCCGACCTGCTGACGATAGTCGTCATGCTCTTCCTGATCGGCACATTCGGATGGAATTTCCCGATTTTCATCTCGACGATGGCCGTCTCGGTCTTTCACGCCAATGCCGTGGGATATGGTCTTTTGTCGTCGATCTTGGCCGCTGGGGCGATGGGCGGCGCCCTGGTCTCCGCAGGGTCAAAGACGCCGCAATTTCGGACCTTGCTGTTCGCAGCTGCGATCTTCGGGCTCGGCTTCGCGCTGGCCGCCATCGCTCCGGGCTACTGGCTCTTTGCCGGCAGCCTCGTCATCATTGGCGCGGCGGCGCTTACTTTCAGCAATGCCACCAACAGCCTGATGCAGCTTTCGACCGAGCCGGAAATGCGGGGGCGCGTGATGGCGATCCGCGTGGCCATCGCCCTGGGCGGAACGCCGCTCGGCGCGCCCGTTGTCGGGTGGGTCGCCGACCAATTCGGGCCGCGCTTGGCCTTGGCGGTCGGGACCGCCTCGGGCGTCGCCGCTGCGATTGTGGCGGCAATTTATTTGCGACGAGAGAAGATGGCGCCCCGATCGATATACGTTTCAATTCCGGGGGCGAAATCCGAAACCGGGCGATAAGACCATTTTCGAAATGAGAATGCCGGAAAGGCGCTTTTGCATTTCCCTTTCCAAATCCATGCGCGCCGTCGACGAAGCGAGAGCCATGGCCGTCTTCCGTCGAAAGCACGAACTCGTTCACCCGTCGCCGACCTACCGCGCCTGGCGCCGAGCCCTCGGTCGCTGTCGCCAGCGAATGGCCGCTGGGCGTTTCAGCGTTATCCTGGGCGAAGAGCCTTAGCTTTCACGAGCAAAAGTCGTACTTCGGTGACGAAGCGTGACTCGAAAAAAGCATTGGGGGCGGGATAGATATCCTGCCCTATCTGTGAGACGTCTTCTGCGCCGCTTCGAACTGCTTTTTCATTGGCTCGAAAGCTGCGGTGAATACGGCGCTCGTCAATTCGGCTATACGACGGCTGTCATTGGCGGCGGCTTCAACGCCGTCTTTGATCAACCTTTGCTGCAATTCCATAAACTCTGCCGGGCTTTTCACGGCGACAAGCGCCTCCATGGCGGCGGTCAGGTTCTTGACATTCTTTGCCGCCAATTCCTGATACGCTTTGGTCAATTCCTGAACGGCGGCAGCAGAGCCTTTTCCGCTTTCGGTCAGGGTGTTGGAACTTTCTTTCATGATCTTTCCTACGGCGTCGGCGCTCTTGGATAGGGCGGCGCTCGCTTTGGAGATCTGGTCTTCGGTCGGGTTGGCCATGACTCGAAATCCTTGGCTATCGGGGCTGGTTGGGATTTTCGCATCGTAACGGTCGACGAGACGGCCGCCAGACTCGGAAAATACTCACAGGCGCTGCGGCGATGTTGCGATTGTTTAAGCGCCGCTTCCCCAGCCGCGGCGTATCAAGCCCGGCAGAAATAGCAACAGGCCGCCAATGGCGTCGGAAAGCTTTCTCGGTCAGCCCGGGGGCGAATGTCTGCGTCTCGTCAGACGCGCTACTCGGCGGCGCCTGGTTTTTCAGGAGCGCTAGGCTTCTGTGCAATGCTGCGATAAGCCGCCGCCGGCCAAGATAACGCTCTCGGCAGTTCCGCTACTACCTTCTCGACAAATTGCGATGCGGAGCCGGCGCTCCAGTTTGCCGTAATCGTCGGCGCCAGCATGACGCCAACGCCGACTAGATAAGCAATCACTAACAGGGCGATAAGCATACGCATCGTGTCCTCCTCCTCACATGGCGATCAAAACGGGAAGCAATGGGGCTGCGCCAATCGTGAGATCGAACGTCGCGTCAAAATCCTGATCACGACGTCGCCGACAGCCTCGGCCTGGACCAAGCCACAATTCGTGCTTTCCAAACGCTATGCGCTTTCGAGCATTCCGCCGAAATCGGCGACGCCGCCGATCCAACCGCTGACCGGAACTAAAAAACCGAAGCCGACGTCAAAAAAGACTCATGCTCATCACGCCGTTCCCTGGAGCCTACATCTTATCGTCCCGTTCCGATCGCTGGTAGTCAGGGAGATCCTCAATTTTGCCTTCTCCGCCGCCAGCTTTACAGTTTGGCGATGAGTCGGAGGTCGCGACAGAGACGGAATTCTACTCATCCTCTTCCAGTCGAGACGTCATCCGCGCGCATCTTCGTTCCGATGCCGGCGCGGCCGGCGAACCAAGGTTTCGCAATGCGATTGAGTCCCGGCTGTCGCCACAAGTTCCATAGGTGTTTTCCGACGCTGCCGCGCGACGATTGCATCCTTTAAACCTCTACCTGCGCGATATTTATGCGCCGGGACCGCTGCGGCGCTTTCGCCGTGGCGACTCCAGATCGCCGAGAGGACCACAAATGTCTACGCTTCTGATTGTCACTCCGTGGTCGTCGTCCTGGGCTACGGCGGCCGTTGTCCTGATCATGGCCAGCATGGCGGCGTTTACCCAGCGGCATGCGATGGCCACCAGCCCTTTGCGCTCGCGCGACGATCGGCTTCCCCCTTTGGGCAGGCCCCGCGTCCACAGCGATTCAACAGTTCGGCCAATGGCCTAGAGCGTATGACAATTTTGACCGTGAAGCATGTCACGACCTATTCCTACGCCACGCCGGTGCGGCTCGGCGAACACCGGATGATGCTCCGCCCACGCGACAGCAACGATCAGCGCCTTCTCAACGCCACGCTCGATATCGAACCGCGGCCCCATAACCTGCGCTGGATTTACGACGTGTTCGACAATTGCGTGGCGATTGCGAATTTCTCCGGCGTGACGCAGAGCCTCCGGGTGGAGAACAATCTGACGCTCGAACACACCCCCTACGAGGGGCCGGAGTTTCTGCTGGAGGACCGCGCGCGGCATTACCCGTTCCCCTATGATTCCGACGAAATTCCGGATCTGGCTCGTCTGACCGAGCGGCGCTATCCCGACCCTTCCCGCGAGCTCGATCATTGGGTTCAGCGCTTCCTCTCTCCGGGGCGGCCAACGGAGACGGGGACGCTGCTGATGACCCTGACCTATGCGATCAAGGAGGGACTGACCTATGAGCGCCGCGCCACCAAGGGAACGCGCAGCCCCTTGCAGACGCTTTCCTCAGGGCGCGGCGCCTGCCGCGATTTCGCAACCTTGATGATGGAGGCGGCGCGCGCCCTGGGCTTCGCCGCCCGCTTCGTGTCGGGCTATATCTATGTGCCGGATCGCGACGTTGGCGAAAGTTATCTTGGCGGCGGCTCGACGCATGCATGGTGCCAGATCTATCTGCCCGGCGCCGGCTGGGTCGAATTCGATCCGACCAATGGCATCGTCGGCAGCCGGGATCTCATTCGCGTGGCCGTGGCAAGGGAGGCGCATCAGGCCATTCCCCTTCACGGATCCTATTTCGGCGACCCCGCGGACGATGGGGGAATGGAGGTCTCCGTCCTTGTTCGACGGCTCCCCGAAAGCGCGCCTTTGGCCACGGACGATCGGAACCTTTCGCGACAGGGCGGAATTTCCGACAAGGCGCGCCGCTCGAACGCATCATGGGGTGCGGACGAAACGGCAGCGCAACGCAAACACGAGGATTGCTAGATGCTCATCCAGGCGGGATTTGACATCGCGTTCGAATGCCCAGCGCGGACGCCAATGCTGCTTCAGCTCAACGTCCATCCGTCGCGCGAAGCGGATCTGCTTTCGTCGGATGTCATCACCTCGGTTCCGCCTCTGCCGATGCGGTCCTATCTCGATCTTTTCGGCAATCGCGTGACGCGTCTGGAAGTCCCGCCGGGCCTGGTTACCTTCAGCGACCGCTTCGTGATCCATGATTCCGGCCAGCCCGATGAAACGCCGCCCGACAAGGATTTGACGCCGATCGTCGATCTCCCTGACGAGGTGCTGCTGTACCTCGTTTCAAGCCGCTATTGCGACAGCGACAAGCTCGCCGATTTCGTCTGGTCGACGTTTGGGGCCATAGTTGGCGGCTACCGACGCGTTCAGGCGATTTGCGACTTTGTTCATTCGAAAATCCGCTTCAGCTATCCCGACGCGCGCCCGACGCGTTGCGCCAGCGATTTCATGCATGAAGGCGTTGGCGTCTGTCGCGACTTCGCCCATCTCGCGATCGCGCTTTGCCGCTGCCTGAACATTCCCGCGCGTTATTGCACCGGCTATCTGGGCGACATTGGCGTGCCACCCGATATCAACCCGATGGATTTCAGCGGCTGGGCCGAGGTCTTTCTTGACGGGCGGTGGTGGACCATGGACGCGCGTCACAACCATCCGCGCATCGGCCGCATCGTCATGGGACGCGGCCGCGACGCGGCCGACGTTCCGATCTCGACAGCCTTCGGCGTCGCCAATCTCGTGCGCTTCGAGGTGCTCACCGACGAAGTGGCGCCATCTCACATCCCGTAACGTGGATCGACGCGTCATCGTGATGCGGCGACTTGAGGAGTACGCCGCCCAAACCTCGCAGGAGCCGACATGAAAATTCTGATGGTTCTGACCTCCCACGACAAACTTGGCGCAACCGGCCAGAAGACGGGATTCTGGCTGGAGGAGTTCGCTGCCCCCTATTACGTGTTCGTGGATGCGGGCGCCGATGTCACGCTCGCTTCGCCCCTCGGCGGGCAACCGCCGGAAGACCCGAAAAGCGACGCGCCGGAGTCGCAGACCGACGCCACCCGGCGTTTCAGAGCAGACCCGGCGGCGAGCAGCCGCGCTGGCCCACACGCTCAAACTGGGCGACCTTTCCCCAAAAGATTTCGACGCGATATTTTATCCCGGCGGCCATGGCCCGCTCTGGGATCTCGCGGAGGACAAGTCGTCCATCGCGCTCATCGAAGGCGCGCTTGCGGCAGACAAGCCGGTCGCCGCCGTTTGCCATGCGCCAGGCGTGCTCCGACATGTGAAAACGCCGCAGGGGCGATCCGTGGTGGAAGGCAGGAAGGTCACCGGCTTCACCAACAGCGAGGAACAGGCGGTCGGGCTGACCGAGGTCGTGCCTTTTCTTGTCGAGGACATGCTTCGCGCCAACGGCGGAGATTATTCGAAGGCTGGCGACTGGCAGCCCCATGTCGTCGTCGATGGGCGGCTGATCACAGGGCAGAATCCCGCGTCATCAGAACTTGCGGCAAAGTCCTTGCTCGACAAGCTGCGCGCCCGACCGCATGCCGGACAGTCAGCCTGAGCCGCAAGGCTGTTTCGTCGCGGCGCATACAACGCTTGCTCACGCACGAACGCGGAGTTCGACGGCCGGGCGGCGTCCAAAGCAGACCAGGCTGAGAAAAGGCGCCCTTTCCAATGACCTGGTCGGCTCACTTGTCCGATTGATTGTTACTGGCCTTGCGCGCTTCCAAAGCTATGGCGATGAGCGACGCGCCGCCCAACAACAAGTCGATGCCGACAGTCGCCGCCACCATCGGCGCCATTTTGCTTTTGATCATTCTTAAACTCGTCAACGAACGGCGCTGATGGTAATCTTGAAAAGATTGCCGCTAGGATTGGGAGGAGACCGTCGTGCTCGCACTCGCAATTGGCATCCTGATTACCGTCGTCATTGGCGCGATCTTGTTCTGGATCATCGATCAATTCTCTCCCGAAAGGCGGCTGACGCAGCTTCTCAAGCTGTTGGTGGTGTTGATCTGTCTGGGGTCGATCGTGTCCCGGTTGCTTCCGCTGCTTGGATCTTCCTCTGTTCCGTAGCCGACGCCAACGTCGCGCGGAAACGTTTTCGATCGCGCTCACACCACTGTCCCGAACAAGGCTCCGACGCCTGCGGTCACGCCCATGGCCAGAGCGCCCCAGAACGTGACCCTCACCGCGCCGGTCGCCACTTTCGCGCCGCCCGCGCGCGCCGCCAAGGCGCCCAGGACGGCAAGACAAAGCAGGGACGCCCCCGCCACGAAGCGGATCAGCTCGGCGTTGGGCGCCAGCGCGGCGACGACGAGCGGCATCGCCGCCCCGGCGGCAAAACTCCCGGCGGAAGCGAAGGCCGCCTGAATCGGTCGCGCCATGAGCGTTTCGGAAATGCCGAGTTCGTCGCGCGCATGGGCGCCAAGCGCGTCATGGGCCATGAGCTGCCCGGCGACCGCCTCTGCGAGCGCGGGATCGAGACCCCGGCCGACATAGATGGCGGCAAGCTCCCGGTGTTCGCCCTGGTCGTCAGCCTTGAGCTCCAGGCGCTCGCGTTCGAGGTCGGCATGTTCGGCGTCGGATTGCGAATGTACGGACACATATTCGCCCGCGGCCATCGACATGGCCCCGGCGACCAGGCCCGCAACGCCTGCGACCAATATGGCAGCTGCGCGTTCCATGCGCGGCCGCGACGCCCAGCACCAAACTCGCTGTCGAAAGGAGCCCATCGTTCGCGCCAAGGACCGCAGCGCGCAGCCAGCCGATGTTTCCCGTCCGGTGCCGTTCCCCGTGTGGCCCGCGCATTGTCGATGTTTCCTTGTCGCTAATTCGAAGCCTGAATTCCTGTTGAGCGATCTGAAACGTCTCGCTCTTTTCATCCACCCATCATTTCCAATATCGCATCCCGTCTTTCAGCGTGAGTATATTCCGACTCTGTTGGCTCCGCCTTCGTTGAACCATCCTGATGGTCGCGATTGATTCCCCACCGCCGAGTCATTGCGGTCGGCGGTTCTCGGTCAAAAGTTCATCGCGAAATCATCGACAAACAGGAGCCATTGACATGGACAAGGATCGTATCGCCGGCGTCGCCAAGCAAGCCAAGGGCGCCATCAAGGAAGCCGCCGGCAAAACCCTCGGCGACGCCAAGCTTGTTGCCGCAGGCAAGAACGACAAAACCGAAGGCAAGATCCAGAACGCCGTCGGCGGCGTGAAGGACGTGCTGACGGAAGCGCTGAAGAAATAATGCTCGGGGGCGCTTGCCACGCCCTGTCGCCGCTCGCGCCGCGCGAACAGATTGGAAGTCTTCCAAGCGCCGCGCGTCATTATCCAGGAGTTTTTCCGATGCTCGGCACAATCTTGCTCATCATACTGGTGCTGTTTCTCATCGGCGCATTGCCGACATGGCCACACAGCGCAAATTGGGGTTATTTTCCAAGCGGCGGATTAGGCCTCGTCTTACTCATTGTCATCGTCTTGCTTGTCATGGGGCGAATTTAGCCTGGCGCGGCTCCACTTTCCACGGAAGGCGCCCGGCGTCGGCCGATTTCAAGGGAGAAAAGTATGACCCCCAAGGTTGAAGGCGCCACGGCGGACATCGGCGCGGATCTGGCCGCCCTGCGGCGCGACATCGCGCATTTGGCCGAAGAGATGCGCGGGTTGGTCGGAGTTCAGACCCATGCCGCCGGCGTTCGCCTGTCGGGCGCAATGGGAGACGCCAAAAGCAAAATCTCGAATGCGGCCGATGACGCTCAGAATAACGTCCGAGCGGCGAGCGGCGAAATCGGGGCGGCCATCGACCGAAATCCATTGACTGCGGTTCTGGTCGCTCTTGGCGTCGGAATATTCATCGGCTTGATCAGCAGATCGCGTGGATGAGCGCCCATGGCGCGCGGCTGTTCGGCCCTTTGAAACGGGCAATCAGGCGGCGTCTTCGCGCCTTCCTGCCCGGCGCGGCCATTGTCGCGATCGCGGCCGTGTTCGGAGCCATCAGCCTGGGATTTGGCGCGTTGGCGGCTTACATCCAACTCGGCGCGGTGGAAGGGGGCAGGATGCCGCTACGCTTGCTTGCGACGTGAGCGGCGCAAACGGAAGCGAAACACGTTTCGTATCCTGAAAGGTTCCGCGGCCTCTTCCTCGGTCATCGCATCTTCGATCGTTGGCGGCGTCAAATACCAGGGCACAGCGATGACCACCACGCGCGGGCCGCCATATGCGAGCACCGCGGAGCGAAGCCGTCGGGCATGCTGGGCGCTCAGGAGGTAGTCCCACCAGTGTTGTTTGACGAGCTCCGGGATCAGCACCGCGATCGTCCGATCGGGATTCTTATCCTCGATCTCTTTGATCAATTTCAAAAACGGCGCGTGAATGCGACGATACGGAGCGCTCAGGAAAGCCAATTGCGGCGGATGAGGAAAGTGCGCGGCGCGCGCGGGCTCTTCGACGTTCTTGGCCCATTGCTCGCGAAGCTTCCGCTCTTCCGACTTCACGTCCGGTCCTTCGAGCGCCGCCAGACGCACCGCCGTCACATCCGATGATAGCTCCATGGCGAGGCCGAGCACCTTGTCGGCCATCAAATTCCATTCTCGTACTATGACCAGGACAATCGGCGGCTCGCTCCGATGAAATTTGAGCGGCTGATTGTCCCGCAGTTGATCGTCGATGTCGTCGTAATACCGCTTGATCGCCTTGTGCAGCACGATGACGCAAGGAATGGCGACGATCGTGATCCAGCCGCCCTGAGCGAACTTGGCCACTATGATGACAGCAAGCGCGGTGACGGTCGCCGAGGCGCCAATGGCGTTGATAACGAGATTGACCCAGACCCGCCGGCGTTCCGCCGCGTGGCGCTTGTCGCGCAACTCGCGCCGCCAGTGCGCCACCATGCCCGCCTGCGATATGGTGAAGGTCAAAAACGCGCCGATGGCAAAAAGCGGAATCAGTGGTCGGTGATCCGTCAAAACGGTCAACAGCAGTCCGGCGGTTAGCGGAGAAAAACAATGCCGACCGAAGACACCAGTCGGCGTCCGAAAATCGCAAACGACCGCGGCAAGAACGCATCCTGCGCCACAACATGGTATAGACGCGGCAAACCGACGAAGCTCGTGCTCGCGGACAGGCAAAGGACGCAAAGCGCGCTGCCAATCGCCACGTAATAGAAGATGCCGCGTCCCGCCACCGCGCCGACGAGTTGCGACAGCACGCTCTGGTAACCAGGCTGCGTCTGGTCAGTGGCCATGACGCCATAGGACACCGCCAGGTAGGCGATGCCCCCGAGCAGGATGGCCAAGGTTACGACAATCGCAGCGAGCGTCCGGCGGGCGTTGGCCACACACGGCTCGCGAAATGCGTCGACACCGTTGCTGATCGCCTCAACGCCGGTCATCGCAGTGCAGCCGCTGGCGAACGCCCGCAGCAATAGCCATAGGCCGACCGGCTCGACGGCTTTGGGCGGGCGGCGGAGGCACAACCGGTTGCGGATGTCCGCCGCTCGTCATGGCGGCATAAGCGCCAAGGGCGAGAACAATCATGAAGCAGGCGATGAACAGATAAGTGGGTAGTGCGAACAGCCGCCCGGCATCCATCGTCCCCCGCAGGTTGACCATCGTCAGTAGGACCAGGACGCCAAGGCAAAGCCACAGCGTATATGGGTGTAGCGCCGGCGCGGCCGAAACCAGGGCCGCCACGCCTGCGGAAATGCCGACCGCGACGTTGAGGACGTAATCCACCATGATGCCGGCGGAGGCCAGGAGGCTGGCGTTCACGCCAATGTTTTCCTTGGCGACCGTGTAGGCGCCGCCGCTTATCGGATAGGCTTTGATGGTCTGCCAGTAGGAAACAAACAGGATCGCAAGCAAGGCGAGGATGACCAGCATGACCGGGCCGAGGTCGGCGAGCCCGGCCGCGCCCGCCGCGACCAGGATGCTGAGAGCCGCTTCCGGTCCGTACGCCGACGAACTCAGGCCGTCGAGCCCGAGCGCCGGCACGCCTTCGGCGACGCCTATCTCGCGCGAGCGGCCTTCCCGATTGGCGAGCGGCCGCCCCCTTAGGACGCGAGTTGAGAATACCGAACGGCGACGGCGCCCCAGGATTTTTGCCATTCGACTCCATGGACCGGCGCTCCCCAATTGGTCACTGACTATCCACCATCGCCGCCACCGAGCTTGGACTGAGATTTCCGGCTCAACGTCAGCGGCCGCCCCCACCAAGCCTCGTGCATCGAGTTACTCATCGTAATGGGACATTCGCGCGACGAGCTTGGCATTTCCGAAACGCTCAAGGCGCGCCGGATTTAAGCGGCCTTCTCTTCCGCCGCGGCCTTTGCTGCGGGAGCGACGGCGCCGCTCGTCATTGCCGCGCTGGCGCCCCGCGCCGAGCTGATCCTTTTCGTCGCCGCCGCATCCCTGATCTTCCTCGCCATCCTCGGCGCCCTGGCGGCGCGATCGGGCGGCGCGCCAATGGCGCTGGGCGCCTTGCGCGTCACCTTCTGGGGCGCGCTGGCGATGGGGGTGACAACAGGCGTCGGAGCCTTGTTCGGCACGACAATTTGAACACCGACGCGGCCCAGGCGCAAAAGGCGGGCTCGTCGACCTGATCGTCGTGAGCCGCATAGGTAGTTTCCGGCGCTCACGCACGGAACTTTCCTTTGTTACCATTTACCCAACGCAATGATCTTTTGCGCCGCTCGCGTGTTGATTTAAGACGATCGGAAAAGTTCCGAGCCGGACGGCGTCAAAGGCGAGGCCGAAGCCGGACCCGACGAAAGGGCGTCCCATGAGCACTCTTCTGATCATCATCATCCTGATCATCTTATTCGGCGGAGGCGGCGGCTATTACGCGCACAGCCACTACGGCGGCGTGGGGCTTGGAGGCGTTCTCGGAACGGTTCTGGTGATCCTTGTGGTTCTCTGGCTCCTCGGCGGCCTGCGCTGATTGTTGAGTTCCGGCGCAACTGGCGCAGCGTTTCGGCGTGACGGAGACGGACCGGCAGACCGGGGCGGTCTTGGAGGCCGAACCGCCGTCGGAAAGCCATTGCCGTCCGAACCGCAGGTGATTGTCCTTGGCCGCCTGTTCGCGCTCGCCGTAAGAGGCGGTCGATGTCGCGCAGGAAATCGTGCTCCGTTTGCTCCGGCATATTGAAAATTTGGCCTGACCATCTGTTCACGGCCGTCCACTTCCATGGTCGTGGACGCGCCGGCTTTGATCGTGGGTCTGTTTCCCTCATTCGCTTGGCCTTATCCCCGTAACGTCGCGGTCCGATGGCGATGGTGGTGTGCAGATCGGCGACAAGCCTGGAATTTACCCAAGCAGGCGCACGGAAAAGCCCTCATCCGGCAACGCGCGTGGCTGGCGCTTTCGCCAGCGCCAAAGGCGGCCCGACGACCAGCTTGGCGCGGATAGCCCGCGGCAAGACCGCAACGCGCGCAGAAAACTCAGCATCCAATGGCAAGCGTCGTGCTGACGAATGCGTTTCATGAGCGCGTGATGGCGCTCGATCCGCTCTTCCTTTCGCATTTCGATTGCCCGGCGCATGGCGTGCGCCACCTCGTCGATGTCGTAGGGGTTGACGATCAACGCTTCCTGGAGATCCTCGGCGGCGCCGGCGAAACGCGAGGGGATCAAGATTCCAGGATCGGGATGTCCTGCGCGGCGATATACTCCTTCGCCACGAGATTCATGCCGTCGCGCAGGGGCGTGACGAGCCCATCGGCTGGCGCGATAATGAACGGCGAGGGTTTCGCGCGGGACCG